>DXGM01000015.1 GCA_019113915.1 Candidatus Gordonibacter avicola | reverse complement strand
ATTACAGCTTTGTCGGCAAGATAGACTTGCCGGAAGCCTAACGCCTGACCTATCCGACACAGCCCTAAGTGCCGGATAGGAACGGCAAAATTTTTTACACTTCTATTACTTCTTTATCGCACATTAGCAAAACTATAAGGTTTGTCATCCTGAGCGGAGCGCCGTAAGGCGCGAAGTCGAAGGATCCCGTGTGGCGTTAGCTGGAAGTCTCCCGGCTATTGCCGCACGGGATCCTTCGACTTCGGCGCTCTGCGCCTCCGCTCAGGATGACAACCTCGCAGTGCTCAGGATGGCAAATTTCCTGGAAGTCATGATACCTTCTTTTGACTCGCAACAGCACACTCCACCTTCGAAGGTAACCATCTATCCTCTAAAACCGGATACAATTTGCCTCTAAAAGCGGATTCATTTATACTCTAAAACCGGATTCCAAATGCCTCTAAAAGCGGATCGCTATACGAAAGGGCTGGTCATGCAGCAGGGATCGCTTAAGCCAGAAGGATATCTGCCCAGGGTGTGCGACAGCGTGTTGTCCGAACTGCTGGAAACGTTCGCGGCTGTTGAAGTGGCGGGTACCATGTGGTGCGGGAAGACGTGGACATCCCTCTCGTTTGGGGAAAGCGTGACCCGGGTGGGGCGCGCTAACGTTAGGCAGGCGGTTGAGACCGACCCTGCGGTTGCGCTTATTGGTGCCAAGCTTCACGTCATTGATGAGTGGCAGAACGTGCCTCCCATCTGGGATGCCGTGCGTGATGCTGTTGATAGCTCGGAGGGCGAGACCGGGAGTTTCATTCTCACGGGATCTTCATCGCCCAACAAGCACCTGGTGAGCCACAGTGGTGCGGGGCGCATTGCGAAGCTTCGCATGCGCACGATGTCGCTTGCTGAAACGGGAGAATCTTCCGCAGCGGTTTCTCTTGCGGGACTGTTCGATGGGCAGTTCAAGCCAGCGCTTGTGCAACAGCGACTTGCCCCGCTTGCGGAAACCATCTGTCGAGGTGGCTGGCCTGCCTTGCGCAACGCGGATTCCAACAAAGCTTCCCGTTATCTCGATTCGTACTTCGACGCCATTTTTGAAACCAGCATTCCGCGTCGAGGCCTTGATGGTGGCGATTCGCGAAGGGTTGCTCGGTCGCTCGCGCGTAATCTGGGAACTTCTGCGAAGCTGGCAACCATTGGGGCCGATGCTTTTTCTGACAAATTATCTGCGGATACCATCGAGAAAAAAACGGCAGAGCATATTGCTGCGCTTGAAGCGTTGTACGTAATTGAAAACGTTGCAGGGTGGGATGCGCCTGTCCGGTCAAAGAGCCGGCTGCGTACCAAGCCAAAGCGCTACTTCGCCGATGCATCGTTGGCGGCTAATCTGCTGCAAGTAGATCCGCAGAGGTTGGTGCTGGACGGGCAGCTTTTCGGTATGCTGTTCGAATCGCTTTGCATGCACGACTTGGCAGTGTACGCTTCTGCCTTGCCGCACGCTCCCGCAGATCCCCTCCACTATTATCGCGACTCCGACGGGCTGGAAGTGGATGCCATCATCGAGTTGCGCGACGGAAGATGGGCCGGCTTCGAGATAAAGCTAGGCGACAGCAAGGTGGAAGAGGGTGCCGCAGCGCTCAACCGCTTGCGCGCGAAGGTGGCCGCGAATCCCGCTGCCCGCAACCCCCAGCCCGAGTTCATGGCGGTGATCGTAGGAGCAGGGGAATTCGCCCGCTACGATGCCGCATCAGACGTCTACGTAATCCCACTTACCGCCCTGGGCGCGTAAAAGTGTGACGCGCTACAGCGCTAACTAGTACGCCAGCGCGAAGCACGTCACACCAGGGTGTAAAAGCCGTAACGGTTAGGGTGTAAAATCCGAAATGAAAAGGGTGTATTTTCCCGAATTACCTGATGAGACGCTTGCCTGTTCAGGACCTGCTTTCTAAATATCTACGCCCAGGAATTGTTTGACCAGGATGCCTATGACGAAGGAGAGGGCGGCCACACCCAGGCTGATGCCGGCCATTTGACCGAAGCGTTTTTTGAACGGCAGGTCTTGCGCCACGGAGATGTAGTAATTGAACACCACAAGGATGAGCAGCACAATCACAATCATGGTGCCCATGGCCCACAGGTAGTGCTCCGCGTCGAACAAGAGGTACGGCAAAATGAGCAGCGCCACCGTAATAAGGTACGCGATGCCTGTGTAGGTGGCGGACTTGAAGGCGTCCTCGCGGTCCTCGCTTTTGGCCGACAGGTATTCGCTCGACGCCATCGACAGCGTGGCGGCAATGCCGGTGATCAGGCCCGATAGCGCAATGAGGCGCGTGTTCTGCATGGCTAGCGTGAGGCCCGCTAGCGTGCCGGTCATCTCCACCATGGCGTCGTTCATGCCCAGCACCATGCTGCCCACATACGACAGGCGTTCCTCGTCCAGCATGTCCAAGAGCGCTGCTTCGTGCGCTTCTTCGTCATCGCGAATGCTCAGGGCTTCGGGCGCTTCCTTCGCCAGTTCTTCGTAGGAAATTTGGGCTTTGGCCTCGCCTTTCTCCATCAGCTTAACGGCGAAGGTGAAGCCGAATATGAGCGCAAGCAGCGCGTACCGGCGCACTCTGCCGCCTTGCGGTCGCAGTTCCTCGCCCGTGTAGCGCTGCCAGATGGCGGCGTGCTTTGCTTCTTCCTCGGAAATGCGCAGCAGCGTTTGCCGGTTGCCTTCGTCCTTCGTGCGCGCTGCGATGCGTCGATACACTTCGGCTTCGGTAACCTCGTTTTGCTGGAAGGCGCGAATTTGCGCGAGCACCGCGGGCGACAGGTTCTTTCCGCGCGCGTCCGTGTCTGCTGCCATGAGAAAACTCCTTGTCGTGGGTCGTTTTTGAACAACTGCCCAGTATAGCCGATTTTGTATACGCTCGGCAGAAGCGGGTTTTAAGGCAAGGGAGAAATGTGATATACTCGCCTTGCTGGCGGTGCCCGAGTGGTTAAAGTGATCGGGCGACGCTTAGATAGTTGGACCGGTAGTTGCCGCTACCGGTCTTCCTTTTTACTGCGCGACATCCTTTTCAAAATTATAAACGTGGCGGTCATGAGAATGAGGCCGGCGGCGTCGAAGGTGATGAAGCGGTTGATGGTGGCGGCGAGAGCTGCGTGGTTCGCGGGTAGCGTGAGGCGGATCCACGACTCGCCGACAACACCGATAACTTGCTGCACCAGCACCACCACGTAGAGCGCACGAAAGCGCTGCGGGTTCGCGATGACGGCGGGGTAGGTGGCGTTCCACATGAGAAAGGCCACGCCCAGGCCGCGCACGGCGATGACGCCTTCTTCTCCGGGCAGCTCGAAGCCGGCGACGTACGCCTCGGGGTGCACTACGTACAGTACGGCGCACTGCACGTTGATGACGAACACCAGCGCTACGGCCACACGCGCGGCGAACGCGGCGGCCTTCTGACCTCGTGTTTCCGTGCGCTCGTTCATGGTGTCAATCCTTTCGCTTGGCGCTTTCGCCGATCATAGCGCATTCGGCACGCCCCGGGTTAACGAGGGGTATACTGCTTGCAGACTATTAGCTTGAAAGGAATCCGCGATGAACGAATCCGAACGTACCGCGCCCGCCTCGGCGGCCTCGGCGCATCCCGCCTTCGACGACTTTGTGGCCACCATTGCGGCGTTGCGCGCGCCGGACGGGTGCCCGTGGGATCGCGAGCAGACGCACGCAAGCATTGCGCACAACATGATTGAGGAAGCGTACGAAGCGGTGGATGCTATCGAGGCTGGTGACGTGGCACATCTGCGCGAGGAGTTGGGCGATGTGCTTTTGCAGGTGGTGCTGCAAAGTCAGATTGCCGCCGACGCGGGCGAGTTCACCATTGATGACGTGTGCGCCGACGTGAACGCGAAGATGATCCGCCGCCATCCGCACGTGTTTGGCGAGGCTAAGGCCGCAAGTGCTGGCGAGGTGCTGGATCTGTGGGACCAGGTGAAGCTGGCCGAGAAGGGGGAGGCCGACGCCGCCACCACCGCGGCCGCCGACGCGCCCGAAGGCCTGCTTAATGGCGTACCCACCAGCTTTCCCGCGCTCATGCAAGCGCAGAAGGTGTCGCGCAAAGCCGCAGCGGTAGGCTTCGAGTGGGACACGGTTGATGACGTATGGGACAAGGTGCGCGAGGAAGAGGCCGAACTCAAGCATGCCTACGCCGCCGCTGCGAAGGAACCCAACGGCAAAGTGGAAGGTGCGGATGCAGCGGCCGTGGAACTAGAGCTGGGCGACGTGCTGTTCTCGCTGGTGAACGTCGCGCGCCGCATGGGCTTGGACGCCGAGGGCGCGCTGCGCGCCACCTGCGCGAAGTTCCGCCGCCGCTGGTCGTTTATGGAAGGCGCCGCATGGGTGCAAGGCCGCCGCATTGAGGATCTGTCGTCCGACGAATTGGAAGAGTTGTGGGTCCAGGCAAAAACTCAGGAAGCGCAAGGTTGCTCGTAGGACAAAGGTCTTACGCGGCGAACCCTTCCCTCTGTTTTAATCACAAGTTGTAGCTCCTTCCGATGGCACTATCCCCCTGCTAAAGGGTAAACTAGAACCCTATACATGAAGTATGGTGGACAGGCGATGCAGATAACCACACGATCAAACGGAGGCGAGGGGGGCGATGCGTCCTGTATGGCAAACTGGAGGCGCAGAAGGCTCGACGTCGAAAAAGGCAGACGGGGGGGGGGCGCTCACGTCACTCTTTTGGGCAAGACTCCCTTACAGGGCTGCTGAGCCGCAGCGGATTTAACTCTCGAGTTAGAGCGCTTATCAGCGAAAATCCCGGCGAGTCGTTCGTCATTGTGTACGGCGATATCGACCGTTTCAAGGTCTACAACGACCTCTTCGGCACCCACGCGGGCGACCAGTTGCTGGCCGCAATCGGTGCCATGCTGCGCGACCTGCTTCCTCCGAACACGGCTGTCGCTCGCCTGCGCGCCGACCACTTCGTGTGCTGCTGTCCTCATTCCCTGCTTTATCCTGATCGTTTGCTATCCCTGCTCGACGACTGGTTCGCGAACTATCGAGAAGACTTTACCTTCTTCGTGCGCCTGGGTATCTACGTCATTGACGAGCCTGAGCTTGACGTCAGCCTCATGTGCGACCGCGCGCTGTTGGCGCTGAAGGCCGCGAAGGACGGGCATGCGGGCAGCAAGTATGCCCTGTATGACGAGACGCTGCGCGCCTCGGTGCTCAAGGAGCAGCAGCTGGCGGGAGAAATGGTAAAGGCGCTGGAGGAGGGCCAGTTCGTGCCCTATTTCCAGCCGCAGTACCGCTACGCTGCTGGCCGCATGACGGGCGCTGAGGTACTGGCGCGTTGGAATCATCCGGAGCGTGGGCTGGTGTCGCCCGCCGAGTTCATTCCGGTGCTTGAGCGCAATGGGCTGATTGCGCGGCTCGACTACTATTTATGGGAGCAGGCGTGTAGCTGCTTGCGCGACTGGATTGACCGCTTGGGCGCCGACCGGGTGCCGCGGCTGTCGGTGAACCTGTCGCGCGCGGATATCTATCGCGCCGATTTGTGTTCCTACTTGAATGACCTGCTGCGTCGTTACAATCTGCCCACTGATTTACTGCATTTGGAAATTACCGAGACCGCCTACATGGAGGCGCCCGAACAGCTGGTGGATGCGGTGACGAAGCTTCGTGCCGCCGGTTTCGTGGTGGAAATGGACGATTTCGGTAGCGGTTATTCGTCGCTCAACACGCTGAAAGATGTGCCCGTTGATGCGCTCAAGATTGACATGGGCTTTTTGGACGCACGGGACCGTACGCGTGGCGGCATCATTTTGGCTTCGGTCGTACGCATGGCGCGCCTCTTGGATTTGCCCGCCACGGCTGAGGGTGTGGAAACGCAGGAGCAGGCCGTTTACCTGGCGAGCATTGGCTGTGAGTACATGCAAGGCTACTTGTTCTCAAAGCCGCTTGACCGCGCATCGTTTGAGCGCCTCTTAACAGAACAGCCTTCAGCTGGTGAAGAGCCACCAATTTCAGAAGATGCGCGTGAGGACGCCATTCAGCAGCGACTCTACGATGCTATTCCGTGTGGCATCGTGCGCTACACCGCCGACGATATACCGCGCATGTTGTTTATGAATCGGAAGGCGTGCCAGATTCTGGGCTATCGCGATTTGGTGGAGTATCGCGAGGTGACGGGCGGTGACGCGTTCGCGCCCATTCTGCCCGATGACCTCACTGTCCAACAGTCATATTTCGAAACCTTGCGCGAGGGTGAGCCGCCGTGCGATTTCGCGCTCCGGTATCAGCGTCGCGATGGTTTCGTTGGCTGGATTGAGGGCACGTCCGCGTTTGAGGTGAACGAGGAGGGTTGCCCACTCGTGCAGAGTGCCTTTATGGAAGTGACTCAGCAGCGCCTCGACCGCGCCGAGAGCGCATGGCAAAACGAGCGCTATCGCCTGCTCAGTGAAATGACCAACACCATCAGCTTTGACTATGATTCCGAGTCCGATACGGTGCTGCTCTACATCGACCGTACGGGCAAGGGCATGGAAGCGCAGGTCATTTCCCACTACTTGGAAACGTTGGAATCGACGCGCAAAAGCGTGCTGCACCCAGACAGCGTGGCGGATGTTCGCGCCATGTTCGAGCGGGCGCGTGCCGGAGCCCAAGAGGTGGGCACCGAATATCGCGCCGACTACTATGGGGGAGGGTATGCGTGGTATCGCACGAAGCTGTATGTGGTACACGACCAAAATGGCGCCTGGCACTTAGTGGGTATTATTGAAGATATTGAAGACGAACGTGCGCTGCGGTTCCGCGCAGAATTCGACGCCGTTACGGGGCTCACGAATCATGCGGCCACGCAGGAGCTGGTGTCTGCGGCACTGGCCAACCCTGACGTGCGGGCAAACAGTGTGTGCGTGGTGTTGGACATTGATGACTTCAAGCTGGTGAATGACACGTGCGGTCACATAGAGGGTGATGCGCTGTTGCACGCGGTGGGTATGGTGCTGCGTACGAATTTCCGCGAAGGTGATGTGGTGGGCCGTGTCGGCGGCGATGAGTTCGTGCTGCTGCTGAAAAACATCGACCCCGAGGTGGCGCTCCGGAAGCTTCAGCGGGTGCGGACGCAGATAGCTGCCGTGCCGGTGGTAGGCAGAAGCACGGGGGCTTCTATTAGCGCTGGCGTGTACCTCACCTGCGACGATGATCGTTCCTATCGCGATGTGTTTGTAAAGGCTGACGAGGCGCTCTACCAGGCGAAGCGTGCGGGCAAGGATCGCATTCAGATGTATCAGGAGGGGTAGGGGTGCGTGTCGGCTGACGCACCGGGCCGCGCTGGTGGGCGGCGGTGACCGGGTGCGGCATGTTCCCCACCACGGCATTTGGTGTTTTGCCAGAATGAGGCGCGGCGGCTACGCGGGTGTCCGTTGACGGGGTATCATGGAACCGTTGATAAACCGTCGCCGAGGAGCACCACATGCCAGAAGTAGCGCAGCCAGATTTCGATCACCGCATGGAAGCCCAGGCGAGCCCCGAAGAACCGGGCACCCGCTCCGCGTTCGACGTGACCGACGATTTGCGCGAGCCCATCGACGATATCACGCGCCTCAAAGATGCCGAGGCGAAAACCCGCGAGATCATCCAGAAGTACCAGGCCGCCATGCGCGAAATGGAAGTGCGCTTCGAAATTCTTGACCAGGACCTCAACCTCAAGAAGCACCGCAACCCCATCCACCACGTGGAGTCGCGCATTAAAAAGCCTGCGAGCATTTTCGAAAAGCTGGGCCGCTACGGCAAAGAAGCCACGTTGGAAAACATGGAACGCTACATCATGGACATTGCAGGCGTGCGTGTGATCTGCTCTTATATTCACGACGTGTACAACTTGCTGGAGCTGTTGCGCAAGCAGGACGATCTCGTCATTGTCACGGTGAAAGACTACATCAAAGACCCGAAGCCCAACGGCTACCGCAGCCTGCACGTGATTGTGCGCATTCCTGTGTACTTTTTGGACAACAAGGAACTCATTCCCGTGGAGGTGCAGCTGCGCACCATCGCCATGGACTTTTGGGCCAGCCTTGAACACGATTTGAAGTACAAATCGGTGAGCGAGGTTCACGGTATTGACTCGTATGATGAACTGAAAGATTGCAGCCGCATCATCGAAGACGTGGAATCTCGCATGCAAATTCTTGCCCGTGCGTTGGAAATTGAGGACTGACGCGGCACGGGCCTGAGGCGCGGCGGACGCGAACTGAGGCGGAGGCAGGCCTTGAAAGGAGTCACGCCCATGCGCACGTATACAACCGATGCTCACGGCACATTTCAACGCTCCGACGTGGAGTTTCATCGCAACGAGAGGGCGGAAATGGAGTTGGTGGTGTGCCGGCCCGACCGCACCTACCAGCGCATCGTGGGGTTCGGCGCGGCGTTCACCGAGGCCTCTGCCTACGTGTTTGCGCAGATGCCGCCTGCGGTGCAGGATGACTTTCTGCTGCGGTGCTTCGGCGGCGCGGTGGAGGGCGACGAAGGGCGCGGCGGCAATGCGTACACGCTCTGTCGCACGCACGTGCAAAGTTGCGACTTCGCGCTGGGCAACCACGCCTATGTGCGTCCGTTCGACCGCACGCTGCGCACCTTTTCCCTTGAGCGCGACCGGAAGCTGCTGCTGCCGTTCATTAGCTGCGGGCTGGCCGTGAACCCGGCGCTTCAGTTGATTGCGGCACCGTGGAGTCCGCCGGCCTTCATGAAGACGAACGGCCGCATGAATGGCGGCGGGCGTTTGCGCCGGTCATGTTACGAGCCGTGGGCGCGGCTGCTGGCGCGCTACGTGGAAGCGTACGCCGAGGAAGGCGTGAACATTACGCGCATGACGGTGCAAAACGAGCCGTGTGCGGTGCAGACCTGGGATTCGTGCCTGTTCACAGCCCAGGAAGAGGCGGAGTTTGCCGTGCACTATCTGCGGCCGGCGCTGGATGCGGCGGGCTTTTCGCACGTGCGGCTGCTGGCGTGGGATCACAACACCGATCGCATTCTTGAACGGGTGGACGACACGTTTACCGTGTCCGGCGCGGCGCAAGCGTTCGACGGCGTGGCCTACCACTGGTATGCGGGCGACCACTTCGAGCAGCTGCGCGCCGTGGTTGACGAGCATCCCGACAAGGAACTGCTGTTCACGGAGGGATGTGTGGAATATTCGCACGGCGGCTCCTGCGCTTCCACGGAGGAACGCAAGGCCGAGCAGTACGGGCATGCGCTCATTGGTGCGCTGAATGCGGGCGCGAACGGCTTCATCGACTGGAACATGCTGCTGGACGAACGCGGCGGTCCCAACCACGTGGGCAACTTCTGCGAGGCGCCGCTCATGTACGACCGCGCGACGGGTGAGCTTATGGAGCACCGCTCGTTCGCCTACCTGGGGCAGGTGTCGCGGTTTGTTTCGCCGGGGTCGCGGCGCATGTTGGTGTCGCGATACTGCGATGACGTGGAGTGCGTGGGCTTTGTGCGGCCGGATGGCCAGCGCGTGTTGGTGGCGCTCAACCGCCGCGACGAGGTAGCGCGCTTTGACGTGGCCGAACGCCCACGCGTGGTGCGCATAGAGGTGCCGCCCCACGCTCTCACCACCATGGTGTGGGAGTGAGCGCAGGGCGGCCGGAGAAGGGGTAGGCGGGTTCGCTGGATTGCCGGTGAGGGTGAATCGCCAGGCTGCCAGCTCGTTCGTTCCCGCTAGTTGTCGAAGTTCTCGGAGAAGTGGGCGATCTGGGCGTTCTCCTTTTGCACAGCGGCGCTTTGCGGCTGCTCCACGCGGCGGACGAAGAAGCGTACGTAGTGGATGAGCACGTAGGCTACCATGAGCGTGGCCAGGCCCGTTTCCACGTAAAACAGCACGTCAAAGGCGAAGGGGAGCGCCAGGCCGTTCGCGCGCAGAAACGCGGTGGCCTGCCCGAGCGCGGTGGCCGTAATGACGAAGGGGAACGTCATGGCCGCGTAGCTGGGGTAGAACTTGAGGCGCAGCAGTTTCGGCAAGCGCCACAACACCACGGCGAACAGCAGTTGGGCCAGCACCAGCAGCACGCCCACGAATACGACGCTCGGGCGGGCGGCCGTAGCCAGGTAGCCCACGATGGACAGGCTCATGGGAGCGGTGTAGATGCAAAACAGCGGACGCGCGGCCTCGGGCGCCTCGTGCTTCGCGTAGCGGTAGGTGACCAGGCCAAGCAGCGCCACGTAGCAGATGAAGCCGAACCAAAACAGCAGGTGACCCGTTTGCTGCATGCCGAACGTGGGCGACGTGGCCGACGCCACCCCAATGCCCACGTAACAAATAAAGTAGGTGGGGAACACCTCGTGCAGCTTGAAGTCGCCGAAGAAGCGTGTGGTGAACCAGGCGATGAGCACCAGGTGGCCGACCACAGCCGCAATCCACAGCGCGAAGGCGGGCACGTACGCCACCGGTGCGAGGTAGGCCGAGAACTGCATGAACGTCATGAACACGGTGCCGCTGACGCTGGCCATGATGGAGTTGTGCAGGTCGTCGCGGATAAGCTGCGGAAACAGGATTACTTTTGCAGTCAGCAGCGCCACCAGCGCAAGTGCCAGCACGCCGCAGAGAATGTGGATGCCTTCGTAGGCGGGCTGCAACAGGTTGCCGAGTGCCGTAAGAGCGAGGGCGACGCCCGCAGTGGGAATGGGGACTTTCTTGATGATGTCGCGCATGGGACACGTGCCTTTCTTTCGCTTTCGTCGTGTGCTTTGAAGAATTCTGGCAGTGTTTTATCAGAAAGAAAAATGATAAATTGTTATGCTGTGATAACATTAGGTAATGGTTATGGAACGTGTCGGAGCGCGCCGAGTTAGGTTGTAGGCTGCGCGGCACGTATGACGTGCGCTGTTGCCGCGACGTTTCCACGCGCGTAGGGCATCTGGCACCGAAAAACGAAAGGGTTCCCGTGCAAGATTTCCGCATGAGTACGTTTCTCAGCGTGTGCCGAACGTTGAACTATACCCGGTCAGCGGTAGAACTCAACATCACGCAACCCGCCGTGTCGCAGCACATTGCCCACCTGGAGAAGGCGTACGGTGCGAAGCTGTTCTCATATCGCGGGAAGAAACTTGCGCTCACGCCGGCGGGCGAGTTGGTGCGCGATGCGGCCGCCACCATGGCGCACGACGAGTCCGTGTTGCGGGATGCCATTGCCGCGCAGACGGGGCAGCGCCGCACGTTGCGCCTGGGCATGACGCTGACGGCCGGCGAGTACGTGTTGGCGAAACCCCTGGCCGTGTATCTGACGGAGCACGAAGATGTGCAGGTGCGCATCGTGTCGCACGACACGGAGCGGTTGCTGGCGCAACTGCACGAAGGCTCCATTGACTGTGCACTGGTAGAAGGCTTTTTCGACAAGAGTGCGTATGACTGGCGCGTGTTCGGCACAGGGAGCCTGGTGGGTGTGTGCGCACCGAGCCATCCGTTGGCCGGGGATGAGGCGGGCGAGAGCGCGGCTGTCGCGTACGACCTCGCGGACCTGCTGGATCAGCACGTTCTCATACGCGAAAAAGGTTCAGGCACGCGTGCCGTGCTGGAGCACGCTTTGGTCGCGCGCAACCTCACGGTGGAAAGCTTCGCTCGTGTAACTGAGGTGGGCAGCATCAACATCATCAAAACACTGGTGGAAAGTGGCTATGGCATCTCGTTTCTCTACGAGGCGGCCGTTGCTCGCGAGCTGGCCGCCGGCACGTTGGTGCGCATTCCCCTCATCGGCCGCCCCATCGAACACGACATCACACTCATTCGCCTCAAAGGCACCGTCTTTCAAGAAGACTTTAACGAGTTCTACCAATCTCTCCGCGCCGCTGCACAGAAAATGCCCCTCTTGACTTGAAGTATGCTCCAGGTTCTATGATGGGGTTACCCAACGAGAGGAGAACCTTTGAAACCCGAGTTTGAATCAATACCTAAGCTGGGCTTTGGCTGCATGCGCCTGCCGCTTTTGGATGCCACCGATCAGACGAGCATCGATGTGGAACAGTTTAAGCAGATGGTGGACGCGTTCATGGAAGCCGGCGGCACCTATTTCGACACGGCGTTCGTGTACCACGAGGGCGCGTCGGAGAAGGCGCTGAAGGAGGCGCTGGTGCAGCGCTACCCGCGCGACGCGTTCACGGTGGCCACGAAGTGCCTGGCGTGGGCCATCGACAGTAAGGAAGAGGCGCAGTCGAACTTGACTACCTCGCTTGAGCGCATGGGCCTGGATTACGTGGACTTCTACCTGCTGCACAACGTGGGCGGCGGGCGCACGGCGAAGTTCGACGAGTACGGTATGTGGGATTTCGTGAAGCAAAAGCAAGAGGAAGGCCTCATCAAGAATTGGGGCTTTTCGATGCACGCCGACGCTGACACGCTGGATGCGCTGCTGACGGCGCACCCCGATGCTGACTTCGTGCAGCTGCAGGTGAACTACCTGGACTGGGACGACCCGGTGGTGCAGGCTCGCGCGTGCATGGACGTGGCTGCGCGCCATGGCGTGCCGGTGGTTATTATGGAGCCCGCGCGCGGCGGGCGTTTGGCTGAACTGCCTGAAAGCGTGGCTGCGCCGCTTGTGGCCGCCGACCCCGACGCGCCGCTCGTGTCCTGGGCGTATCGTTTCTGCATGAACTTGCCGAACGTGCTCACGGTGCTGTCGGGCATGTCCACGCTGGAACAAGCGCGCGAAAACGCTGCGCTGCTGCGCGAAAGCCGCCCGTTCTCGCCCGACGAGCAGCGCGCGTTGGACGAGGCCGTGGAAGTGCTGCGTGGCCTGGCGAACATCCCGTGCACCAACTGCCGCTACTGCGTGAAGGACTGCCCGCAAGGCGTGGTTATCCCCGAGATTCTGGCGCTGATGAACCTGGAGCTGATGACCAAGAACCGCGACTTCGTGAAGGGCCTCTACTCCTGGCAAGCCGCCCCCGGCCCCGCCTCCAAATGCATAGCCTGCGGTGCCTGCGAAGCCATGTGCCCCCAAAGCATCAATATCATCCAACACCTGGAAGAAGCTGCAGAGCACTTCGAGTAACCCTGCCCGCGAAGGGCACACGTTTCGCGCTGCGCCCTTCGCACTTGTCTTAAAAAGTTCTCAATCAAATGAAAACTTTCCCCCAATTTCCCAAAAGTTCTCAATCAATTGAGAACTTTTTGAATAGCGCCTACATAGTGCATCTCGTTAAGCGCTACAACATGAAGGGTGGGAAACTAGCGAACTAGTCGAGGGCTTATCTGCTTTGGCTTGAAACGTGGGGAGCCGTGCTACTTCACCTTGATGCTTGCGAATATGCTGTCGTAAAAGCTGGGATCAGCATTGTAGGCGGACTCGGGATATATTCCCGTGATAGCGGCTGCGATGGCCCCATCCGCTTCCACGTAGTAGTCGCGCACTATAACTCCCTTAAGCGTCATGGTGCGTGTGAGTGCGCTCATGCCGTTAAGTTCGACTACTTCAGCATCGGAGAATTGTGCATCCTTCGTCCCTTCGGCAACCTTAAGTTCAAGTTCGCTCATCTCGCTGGGGTCTTTCGCAACGGGCTCCAGCACGGCCTTTGCTGCTTCAAGTCCTACCCGATTGGGATCATCGACTTCGGCTACAACGAAAGCAATGCTTCCATCGTCATTTGCAACCGTCTTTGCCCATGCGTCCATGTCTTCGGGCAAGGATGCACTGGCATTCGTCCTTTCATTGTGAACCGAAAACCCGTCGGGAAAACTGAGGGAAACGCGACCTACTTCCACGGTTTGACCGCTGGCGCAACCGGTGATCAGCGCAAACAGTACAACCGCAATGCCGAAGAGAAGACCTGCCATCGCGCCGTGGATCCGTCGATTACCTGTCGCTGTGCTCATGTCTTCTCCTTAGAATGCGGTGGCACACGCGTGCGGCTTGGAGAACTTCCGCCACTCATAAAGTACAGCAGGTGTTTCCTGCAAAATGAGTTCTTATGATAGTATCATGCTGACCATATTCTATCAATTAATTACCATGTTCGCTTAATTGATTACTAGATAACTAGTTATTTACTGAGCATATAACGAGGCGAAGATGATTGGCGTTTTCGATAGTGATTCACCCAATAACGAACCTCAAGACATGCTTGCGGAGAACTCAGAATCGTTCGATGTTGGTCAAAAGCCGAACGGGAGACGGAGGTTCGCCTGTGTGTTTGGGGTGCTCATTGGGCTGCTGCTGATGGTGTATCTTGCCGGTTCTTTCTTCTTCGCTACCCACTTTCTTCCTGGGACAACACTTTCGCAGCGGGATATTTCGCTGAAGACCCCAAGCGAGGTGGGTGATCTCATTGAGGCCGATCTTGCTAACTATGAAGTAACGGTGTCGGGCCACGGGTTTTCGACGAAGATATCAGCGGCACGTGCCGGTGTGAGGCTTGACGCCGAAAGAACGGCTGCAAACATGTTGGCGACCACCAGCTTCTGGCTCTGGCCTGTGAACATCTGGCAAGAGCGCGATGTTGCCAGAGAACTTGCGGCCTCCTACAGTGCAAGTTCGCTTAATGCGGTGGTTCGCGGCGCAGTGGATGCCTTCAACGAAACCGCTGATCTTCCGGTTGACGCATGCATCGTTTTTGATGAGCCGTCCGAGTTGTTCGTTGTGCAGCCTGAGAAATTGGGAACCGCCCTTGATGCCTCCGAAGTGACCAAGTCGGTTGCCCAGGCGGTTGCGTCGTTGCAGCCAACGGTCATGCTCACCGACGAGCACTTGCAAACGCCGGCACTTCTTGCCACGGACGCCCACCTGAAAAGCGCGGCCCACGAAGCGAACGCGCTCATTAAGGCACACATACAACTCACGCTGGGCGGAGCGGAGGCCGGTGTGGTCTCACCTGCGCTTGTTGCCTCATGGGTTCGCTTCGGTGGTGACCTCGCGGCAACTCTCGACGAAGGTGCTCTTTCTTCATGGGTGCACGACCTGACCACCGCCTGCACCACCACGGGCGCGCAGCGCACCTACACAAGACCCGACGGAAAGGTGATAAGTGTTTCCGGTGGGCCCTACGGGTGGTCGATTGACGAAGAACTTCTCCTTGCCCTGGTGAAAGAGGGGGTGGTGAACGGTTCGGTCGGCCCGTTCGAGATTCCCTGCAAAACGACCGGTACCGCCTTCAACGGACTAGGGGCGCAGGATTGGGGAGCGCGCTATTGCGATATCGACCTCTCAGAGCAGTACGTTCGCTTTTATGATGACGCGGGGGCTCTTGTGTGGGAATCGGCTTGCATTACGGGCACACCGAACGGCGTGCACAATACGCCCGCTGGCGTCTATTGGCTCAACCAGAAGCAAAGTCCCTCCGAGTTGAAGGGTACGAATCTGGATGGCACGAAGTACACCTCAACAGTTCAATATTGGATGCCCTTTGTGGGCAACGTCATTGGGCTCCACGATGCCGACTGGCAAACCTCCGGTTTCGGCGGTGACCTGTATCGCCAAGGCCTCGGAAGCCACGGGTGCGTGAATCTTCCTCCGTATCAGGCGGCTGCGCTTTACTCCCTTATTCAAGCGGGGGATGTTGTGGTGTGCCATTGGTGAGGCACGGGTGAGGTGCGCTTTCGCCGGAATCTCATTCGTCAAGATAGCGGTGATACTTTTCGACAAAGTCGTCTCCGTATCGCTGGCGCGCTTCGTCGTCGGGGATGTATTCAATAATATCGCCAGGTTGGCAGTGAAAAATCTCACACAGTTCATCAAGGGTATCAATGCGTAGCGCTTTAATTTTTCCGGTTTTGATCCGCGATATGGTTTGCACGGTGCAGCCAAGTTTCTCCGCCAGTTCCACGCCGCGCATCTTGTGTTGGGCCAACAACCGATCTAACCGGAAAATGATCACAGCAGCATCAACCACCTAAACAGTATCGTCGGAGAGCCGCTGGAGGAGCGCGCCATATTTGAAAACGTACGAGAGAAAGAAGCAGATGATAGCCGTAATAAACGCCGAGATGTCAATGGTGGTCATAGGTGTGCCGTTTCCATAAGAGTGTGGCACGAAGCCAAATTCGACAGCATCAGTTTCGAGAAAATCCACGGAACCTGTTGGTATAAACAGTTTTAATACGAAGGATATAAGCAGAAGAATTCCAATGACTTTTATTCTTCGAGCTTGAATAAGCGTGAAGGGAGAACTGCCTTTGGCTATATCTTCAGCAACACTGATAAGCACAAACAGCGCAATAGCTCCAGTGATTATACTAAGAAAGAGAGCCAAAAAAGACAAATTGATTGGTAGTGTATTGAAAGGTAAGACGCCAGGTGCCAGATAGGTTATTGCTACTGCACCATAAAAAAGAAGTATACAAAAGCAGTATGCCACTAAGAGAGCCTTAAGCAGACGAGCAATAGAGCCACATACCTTACTCATATGAGCAAGTGAATCTGCAATGCGTAAAGAATCCTTGGATGCCATAGCACATATTCCTTTCAGGCGATTGCGTTTCCAAGGGGAGTTCGGCCACGATCATAACCTATTTTTCTGCAGCACATTCGCCAACTAGCCAGCGTAAAGAAAAACAACAGGCCTTTTGTATATTATGAGCAAAATGAATAGGGCTGTAACAAAGTTCCTTACCTGTCTCACCGTAGACAAAAGTGTGACGCGCTATTGCGCTAGCTATTATGCCACGGGTTTCTCACATCCCTTGCCTTACGACGCGGGTTGACTGGCTGGTGGGTGTTAGCCAGCGATTGGCATAACCCCCCGTAGGGGATTACCAAACAAGTACGTTAACCAGATGAGAGTATATCCTCGTCATTATGATAGGGAGCCGCATTGCATTTTGGCGTTATCGGTAGCGCGAAGCGCGTCACACTTTTGCGGCAGGTGAGTGCGGCTCCCTACGGACTACCTGCAAAGGGCTTTTTATTGCTGCCCCTTGTAAAAGCAATTATGCGAAAACAGGGTTCGAACACGCTGGCGAAGAATAGAAGTTCCTCATAGCGGTAAGTTCGATAGGTGAACGAGAGCGAGCCCCCTCAGGCAATCCATATCGTGCATCACGCCAGGGACTTTCGCTGTGAGTCAAGTCGCTCAACTGGGCTCCTGTCAAACATCCAAGAACCTCAATAACATGGTCAATGGTATGGGCTTCTTCACCCTGAATGTGATTGGCACGAGCATTCGGCAAGTCTTGCTGGTTGATGACGTAAATTCCTCGATGCTGCGCAAAAAGCTCGGGTACTACCGGGCCGTTTGCCCATGCTTCGACCGCTTCCGAAAAAAGAGGGCGTCCTGTTTTCACGAAATGATAGGCTTGGCTGTAGTAAACGAGTTTCTGAAGTTTCATGGTGGACACGTCTCCCGTTTTGCCAAGTACATACGCCGCTACGTCAAGCACGTTAGCCATGTCCACTCCTTTCGATATTCCTGCGTCTTCTTTTCAACAACGCAATCTTTCAGTTCTTTTAGCTATAGCATATCACGTTAAAACAAGTGCTCTATGAGAAAGGAATATAACTTAACGAGGGGGGTGAGTATCTGTGAGAATTGAACCAAAATATTCAAAGAATAGAGTGCGGTCGGCGGGCGAAAGGTTGTGCGAATCAGGCCAGGTCAATTCGGACGAATTGGACGTTGTTGACTATTGGCGAGCAGCTCATCAGCACCCTCTTGACCAAATGTCTGAAGTGCTAGAACGCTTTATCCGAAAGGGCGACGGATCCTTTTTAGCATGTCGTCTAAAGCGTATCGACTCTATTAAAGGGAAGCTTGCGCGCGAGAGTCATACCTATAAACTTAACAGCATGTATGACATAGCTGGTTGTCGTTTTGTGGCGAGTGACTTAGAACGCGTATATCAAGTGGTGAACGATCTTTCGCATCTCGATACCTACCGCTCGAGCAAAGATTATATCGCGCATCCGAAATTGTCTGGTTATCGCTGTGTTCACCTTATCCACTGTTTTGATTCGCCAGAATATGGATATCAAGGACTTCGGGTCGAAACGCAAATCAGGACGAATCTTCAGCATATGTGGGCAACGGCTGTTGAGGTTTATGACGTGGTAACACAAGCATCCCTAAAGTTCGGGGCTGGATCTCGAGATGAGGAATATTTCTTTGCGCTTGTTTCGCAATTGTTTGCTATCGAAGAGGGCACCTCTTGCGTACCAAATGTTCCTTGTAATTCGCGAGACGTACTGAAAGAGCTAGTTCGCCTCAATGAGCAGTTGCGGGTGACAAGCAAGTTAAGAGCGTATTCTGAGTCTGTCTCTGTGGTTAACGAAGTGGCGCAACAAGTTCATGCGGACTACGTTCTGCTCACGATTGATTTTGATGTTCAACAGATCAGGCTTGAAACTTTTTCTCCTGGAAAAGAGAAAGAAGCGATTGCTGCTTACGGTCGCTTTGAGCGGACAAAACGGGAGTCAGAAGATGCGGTGCTGATTAAAGCGTCTTCGATGGAAGATATTCAAAGAGCGTATCCTAATTACTACTCAGATATATCATCGTTTATTGATAAACTCCAAGAATGTTTACCTTAGATCTTATCGAAGAATCTTTTGACATTGTGGGTAGATATTCTTGGCTACTCTGCGTGCTACACTGTGCGGCATGAGAGTGTGGAAGGGTGACAAGGTTATGACGAGTGCCTCCGGGGGTCGGGGGCACTTTCGCGTGCGGGGTGTGCGGGCCTGGGTTGGGCGGTTTGTGCGGGGGCATGTGGTGCTGGTGGTGTCGGCGGTGGCGGCGCTGGTTACCATGGCAATGGTGCCGCCGGATGCAACGTATCTGGGGTATTTCGATCTGAAGACGCTCGCGTGTTTGTTTGGGATTTTGGCGCTGGTGGGGGCGCTGCGCGGGGTTGGGGTGTTTGAGCGGGCGGCGCAGGCGTTGGTGGCCCGGTTCTCTACGTGCCGCGCTGCGGTGGCGGCGCTGGTGGGGTCAACACTGGTGCTGTCGATGTTCGCCACCAACGACATGGCCCTGGTCATGATGTTGCCCCTAGCCGCAGCCACGCTGCTGAGGGCGGGATGGGAGCGTGTGCTGCCGTTCACCTTCATCATGCAGAATCTGGCGGCGAACCTCGGCGGTATGATTCTGCCGTTTGGCAACCCGCAAAACCTCTACCTGTCCGAGCGTTACGCCATCCCGCTGGGCGACTTCATGGCCACCATGGCGCTGCCTTTCGCGGTGTCGATGGCCCTCATTGCGCTTTGCTGTTTTGCGTTTACGAAGCCCGAGCCGCTACAGCCCGCGGTGGGGAAGGGGAAATCGAAAGGGGAAATGCAGGCTGAAGCGCCAGCTGAACAGGCGGCGGGTGCTAAGCACGCATCTCCAGATGTCTTCGGAATAACGGACAACTCGGTAACAGCTAGTCCCGAAGCTTCCGTTTCTGCCCCTGCCGCAACTCCCGCAACTCCAAAAGACTCTCAACTCTCACGTCGCGTGCGGGCGCTTGCGTATGGGGCGCTGTTGGTGCTGGTCATTGCTTCGGTGCTGCGCGCCGTTCCCTATCCAGTGGCGTTCGGCGTGGTTCTTGTCGCGCTGGCCGTGCTCGATCGCAGGGCGCTCAAGTCGGTTGACCTGGGGCTTTTGCTCACGTTCGTGTGCTTCTTCGTGTTCGCAGGCAACATGGCGCGCATTCCGGCGGTCGAGGCGTTCTTCTCGCAGGCCATGGAGCACAGCGCCCTTTTGGTCAGTGCCGGCGCCAGCCAAATCATCAGCAACGTGCCGGCTGCGGTGTTGCTCTCGCACTTCACGGACAGCTATCCCGCCCTGCTCATCGGCGTAAACGTGGGCGGCGCGGGCACGCTGGTGGCCTCACTCGCCAGCCTCATCGCCTTCAACGAGTACCGCGCCGTGCGCCGCGGCTTCCCGCGTCGCGAGGCCCTGGCACGCGTGACCCCCGGCCGCTATTTTGTGCAGTTCACCGTCTTCAATTTCACCCTCCTTATTGTGCTTTTGGCGGTGTGCCTACTAATTATATAGGGCCGTTCGATTCTGTCTCTTTCGTCAAAATTGCGCCCCTTCGCCGGAAACGTTTCCGCACTTTACTCGGTTAGAGTACAATGAGCGAGCACATTGGGAATGAACCCGCACGTCAGACCGCACGGGCTCGTTCGTCCGCATCGCCGCCCCGCGCGGCACCCTGCGAACGATCGCGTGCGGCGGCGTCCGAGACTGCGAGAAAGGACGCGTTCATGGCCGACATCACCGAAGTGGATTACATCTGGAAGAACGGGGAGGTCATCCCCTGGGCCGAGGCCACGACGCACATTTTGTCGCACTCGCTGCACTACGGCTCTGGCGTGTTCGAGGGCATCCGCTGCTACCAGAACCCCGACACCGGCAAAAGTTACGTCTTCCGCCTGCGCGACCACATGGAGCGCCTGCACCGCAGCTGCAAGATTGCGCTCATTGATCTGCCGTACACGGTGGACGAGTTGTGCGAGGCCACGGTGGAAATCATCCGCAAGAACAACCTGCCGTCGTGCTACATTCGCCCGCTGGTGTATCGCGGTTACGGCGTGATGGGCGTCGACCCCTCGGGCGCTCCCACCGACGTGGCCATCGCCGTGTGGCCGTGGGAATCGTACCTGGGCGCGGACGCGCTGGAGAACGGCGTGGCCGTGGGCGTGTCGTCGTGGCGCCAGCGCTCGAACAACTCCATCCCGCCGGCGGTGAAGGCCACCGCGTCCTACATGAATTCAATTTTGGCGAAGCTGGAGGCCAAGGAGCATGGCTACGCAGAAGCCATCATGCTGAACGAGGCGGGTCTTGTGTGCGAAGGCACGGGCGAGAACCTGTTCATCGTGCGAGATGGTGTGCTGTCCACGCCGCCGCTGTCCGACGGTCTGCTGGAAGGCATCACGCGCGACACGATTCTCTGCCTGGCCGATGACCTGGAGATTCCGGCTATTGAGGAAAGCCTCACGCGCAGCGACCTCTACATTGCCGACGAGGTGTTCATGACCGGCTCGGCTGCCGAACTTACGCCCATCGGCAGCGTTGACGGCCGCGTCATCGGCAAGCCGGGCGAAATCACCCGCGCGCTGCAGGATCGTTTCTTTGCTGTGGCGTATGGCCAGATTGAAGAATACGCTGATTGGCTCACCGAGATTTAGTAACCCTGTCATCCTGAGCGGAGGCCGAAGGCCGAAGTCGAAGGATCCCGCGCGGCGTTAGCTGAACGATTGTCGGTTGACACCGTACGGGATCCTTCGACTTCGCGCTGCGCGCTCCGCTCAGGATGACACGACGCAGGTGTCCTCTGGAAGTGGAAAGGTTGTTTATCTGTGAATCACATCCTCACCTACGATAGCACCTTGCGGGATGGGGAGCAGAGTGAGGGCGTCACGCTCTCGCTTGAGGACAAGCTGCGCATTGTGGAGCGCCTTGACGCGTTCGGTATTGACGCCATCGAGGGCGGGTTCCCCGCGTCGAACCCCAAAGACATCGCGTTTTTCGAGCGCGTCCGCACGATGCCGCTCAAGCATGCGCGCATCGCGGCGTTCGGCTCCACGTGCAAAAAGGGCGTTGCGGCGGCCGATGACCAGGGGCTCAAAGACCTCGTCGCCAGTGGCGCACCCATCGTTACCATCGTGGGGAAGACATGGGATGCCCAGGTCACGCGCGCATTGCAAACCACGCTCGACGAAAACGTGCGCATGATTGCCCACTCCGTGGCCTTCCTGAAAGCGCAGGGTCGCGAGGTGGTGTTCGATGCCGAACACTTCTTCGATGGCTACAAGGCCAACCCCAGCTACGCGCTTGCCTGCGTGCGCGCGGCTAGCGAAGCGGGCGCGGATTCCATCGACCTGTGCGAAACGAACGGCGGCGCGCTGCCCCACGAAGTGGAAGACATCGTGGCGGCCGTCGCGCGCGAACTGCCTGGTCAGCAGCTGGGTATTCACTGCCATAACGACTCGGGCTGCGCCGTGGCGAACACGCTGGCCGCCGTGCGCGCCGGCGCAACTCAGGTGCAGGGCACGGTGAACGGCATCGGCGAGCGCGTGGGCAACACCGATTTGCTCACGGTTATTGCGAACCTCGAACTAAAAATGGGCTGCAGCACGGTGGGCCCCGACAACCTGCGCGACCTCACCAGTGTTTCCCAGTTCGTGGCCGAGGCGTGCAACATGTCGGTGCCGGTGCACCACCCCTACACGGGCGCGTCGGCGTTCGCGCACAAGGGCGGCCTGCACGCCAGCGCCATCGCGCGCTTCCCGGAGGCCTACGAGCACGCGCGCCCCGAAAGCGTAGGCAACACCCAGCGCATGCTGGTGAGCGAGCTGGCCGGCAAGGCGTCGCTCGTGGCGAAGGCGAAGGGCCTCGGCATTGACCTGGCCGAACATCCCGACAAAACGCAGGCCATCCTTGACGACATCAAGGCGCGCGAGGCGCTTGGCTACTCCTACGAGACTGCCGACGGTTCGCTCGCGCTCCTGCTGCAACGCCATCTGGGCGCGTACCGCCCGCACTTCACGCTGGAAAGCTTCCGCGTTATTGTGGACGACCACGAGGACACGGGCGCGCTCGCGAAGGACGCCATGTCGGAAGCCACCATCAAAATCCATGTGGGCGACCAGCGCTTCGTGGCTACCGGCGAGGGTGCGGGCCCGGTCGGCGCGCTCGACAACGCGCTGCGCATGGCCATCGTGGCGTTTTATCCCCAGGTGGCGGACATGGAACTGGTGGACTACAAGGTGCGCATCCTCGACGAAAACGTGGGCACCGACGCCATCACCCGCGTCATCATCACCACGCACGACAAGCACGGCAGCTGGGGCACCGTAGGCGTATCGGAAAACATCATCGAGGCCTCATGGAACGCGCTCGTCGATTCCATCGAGTACGGCCTGATGCGGATAGGGGACTAACATGAGCGATATTCGGACGCCGGAAGTGGAGAACCTCTTGCGCGTGCTTGCGGCGCTCGACGACGAGGACACCGTCTTCGCTCTGCTCGAGGACCTGTTCACCATTCGCGAAATCAAGGAAACGTCGCAGCGCTTGGCCGTGGCGCGCCTGCTTGACGCCGGGAAATCCTACGCCGCCATCGAGGAGGCCACCGGCGCGTCGGCCACCACTATCGCGCGCGTGTCGAAGTGCCTCTCCTACGGCAGTGGCGGCTACACGGCCGCGCTCAATGTGTTGGACGACACCCGCAATTGATGCCACACGCCGATTTTTCGTGCCAAAAAGCGGCTTGCAAGCGCAAAACAACTTCGCTACACCCTTCGCCACCAGCGAGTACGTGCAGCCCGTGAAGATGCTTGGGTGTGAAGCCAGATCGTGCTATAGTCGTCACCGACGCGGGAAGCACCAAAAACAGCCTTAAAACAACAACGATGACCTGGGGTTTATACCCTACGGGAAGGCTTTCCGCTTCGAGGGAGGTTTTCGCACATGGACGAATATTCGCGCGGCTTAGATCGCCGCACGTTTCTGACGGGCGCCGTGGCCCTTGGCGCTGCTGTGCTCTTGAACCCGTCGCGCGCCTTCGCCGAGCCTACGGCTGCCGATAAACTTGCCGAAGCCGAGGCCGTGCGCGCCCGCATTGTGGGCATGCAATCCCAGTTGGACGTGGTGACGGAGGAATACTACAAGGCGCTCGACGAGCATGCGGCCGCTCAACAGGCCGTTTCCGATGCTCAGGCGCGCATCGATGACGCGAACGAAAAGATTACCGCGCTGCAAGACCGGCTGGGTGCCCGCGCACGCAGCATGTATCGTTCGGGGCAGTCCTCGGTGCTTGATTTCGTGATGGGTGCCGCCACCTTTGAGGAATTTGCCAAGAACTGGGACCTCTTGGAGCAGATCAACGACAACGACGCCGACCTCGTGCAACAGACGAAAGACCTGCGCGCCGAAGTGGAAGCTGCCAAGGTGGAACTCGAAGCGCAGGAAAAGCTTGCTGCCGAAAAGGCCGCCGAGGCCCAGCGTATCAAGGAAGAGGCCGAGCGCACGGTGAAGGAGCTGGAAGAACTCCTGTTGAAACTGGACGCCGAGGCCCAGGCGCTGCTCGAAAAGGAACAGGACGAAGCGCGCGCCGCCGCCATTGCCGCTGCGCGTTCGCGTTCGTATAGCTACACCGGTACGAGTTCGCCCATTCCCTCGCAGGGATCGGTGGTGGATTACGCGCTCTCGCGCATTGGGTGTCCGTACGTGTGGGCGGCCGAGGGGCCGGACGCGTTCGACTGCTCAGGCTTGGTTCGCTGGGCGTATCTGCGCGTGGGCATGTCGCTGCCGCACCAGACCGAGGCGCTGTACCACGCCGCGAAGGCGCGTTTGCCCGTGTCACAGGCTCGTCCCGGCGACGTGCTGTGGGTGGGTTACGGCGATGGCTTCAACGGCCACGTGGGCATTGCCTGCAATGATGGCGGCACGCACTACGTGCACGCGCCCACCTTCGGCGCTTACGTGCGCGACACCGACGACCTCAGCTGGGCCGGCTTCACGCACGCCCTGCGCTTCTAACCAACCCGCGCCCCCGGCGCCCGCATCAGTATAAGGAGAAACCGATGACCACCCTGTTCGTGAACGCCTGCATGCGCGGCGAAGAGTCTCGCACCCTCACCCTTTGCCGCGAGTATCTGGCTGGCATTACCGATGATGTTGTAGAAGTGGATCTGGCCGCGCTTGACCTCAAGCCCTTCGACGCTTCGAAGGTGGCGTATCGCACCGAGAAGCAGAAGACCCAGGCCTGGGACGACCCCATCTTCGACCTGTCGCATCAGTTCGCCGAGGCCGACCACATTGTGGTGGGCGCGCCGTACTGGGACTTGTCGTTCCCGTCGGCGTTGAAGGTGTATCTCGAATACGTAAGCGTGTGCGACATCGCGTTCCACTATACGGAAGACGCGCGCTGCGAGGGCATCTGTAAGGCGAAAACGCTCACGTATATTGCCTCGTGCGGTGGCTTCGTGGAGGGCGCGAACTTCGGCTACGAGTATCTGTGCGGCATCGCGAAGATGTTCGGCATCCCCGAGACGCGGTTTGTGGCCGCCGAGGGCCTGGACATTGTGGGCATTGACGTGGACGAACAGATGAACAAGGCGCGCGAGCAGATAGCCGCGCTGCGCTAATTATTCTTGGAACTTCGCCTGCCGCGCCGCTCGCCCCGTCTGCGCGGCCGCCCGGCTAGTCTTCTGGCGCGCGGTGTCGCCGGGGACGATAATGGCGGTTCCGAGATGAGGAGGATAACATGAAACGGCTGCTGCTGGTGGTCGACTTCCAGAACGATTTCGTGGATGGTGCGCTGGGGTTTCCCGGTGCTGAGAAGCTGGAAAAGCCCATTGCCGATAAGATTGCCGCTTACCGCGAGGCGGGGGATGACGTGGCGTTCACGTTCGACACGCATCATCGCGATTACCTGCACACGCAGGAGGGGAAGAACCTACCCATAGAGCATTGCGTGGAAGGGACGCCCGGCCACGAGTTGTATGGCCAGGTGGCGGAGTTGATGCGGCCTTCCGATACCATGTTCTGCAAGCCGGCGTTTGGCTCGGCCGCGTTTTTTGAGCGCTGCCGCCAGTCGCAGCGCGCGGCCGACGAGGTAGGCAAGCTGCCCTTCGAGAGCATTGAGATTGTGGGTCTGGTGTCCAACATCTGCATCATCTCGAACGCCATCCTGGCGAAGACCGCCTGCCCCGAGGTCCCCGTCATCGTAGACGCCGCCTGCACCGCATCATTCGACCCCGACCTGCACGAAAAGGCCCTCGACGTCATGGAAGGCCTCCAGATCCAAGTGATCAACCGCCCAGAAAAAGCGTAATCGCAACCAAAAAGGGCCGCGCATGTGCGGCCCTTTTTGCATTACTGCGGAATGTCCGCGCAAGCTCCTACTTCGCGAGCGCTTCCACGTCGGCTTCTGTCACAGGTTTGGCCGACTCAAGCTTGCCGCCGGTGGCTGCTTGGATGCCGCAGATGCGACCCGTCATGATGCAGTGGCCGGCCGACATGCCGCCCTGGTACATCGACCAGTCGGGGCTGCCGCACAGCTGACCTGCGCTAAAGCCGGTCACCCACAGGCCTTCGATAACCTCGCCGTCGGTGCTGAGCGCCTGGTAGTTCTCGTTCACGGTCACGCCGGCGCACAGGGCAGACACGCGCACGTGCTTGTGGATGCCCCAGAACGGTGCCTTCTCGATCTTCTTCAGGTACTTCTTCTGCTTGCCGAAGTCCTCGTCGAAGCCCGCATCCACCATTTCGTTGTAGCGTGCGACGGACTTCTTCAGCGCGTCGGCGGGGATGCCCAGCTTTTCGGCCAGCTCATCCAGCGTATCGCAGCAGTGCGTGTCAATGAGGCTTTCGATGACGTTCGCGCCGCTCTCGGCCGAGCGATCCATCTCCACCGCAGGCATGTAGACCTTGATCTTCTCCTTGTCGGTGGGCTTGCCGCCCCAATCCGTGACCTGCTCAATGTAGTTGTCGTCGAAAATCTGCGAGTACCAACCGGGTTTCGGCTGGTTGCGCAGCACACAGTTCACTTCCTCGAACACGCAGTCCTCGTTCATGAAGCGCTCGCCGTTCTCGTTCACCATGAGGAACGGCTCGTTGAACATGGGGCCCGAGTCGAAGTCGTGCATCATGTGCGCGTGACCGACGGGCACCAGGCCTGCGCCGGCGGCCATGGACATGAGGATGCCATCGCCGGTTTTGTTGTTCTGCTTGCGGTCGAATTCCTTCACGTCGGGGCAGTAGCGCTCCACGAGGCTTTGGTTGTTCTGGTAGTCGCCCGTGGACAGGATGACGCCCTTGGTAGCGTTGAACTTAATGAACTTGTTGCCGTCCTTGCCAACGACGCCGGTCACGCGGCCGCTGTCGTCCTTGATGAGCTGCACGCCCGGCGTGGAGTAGAAGAATTCGACGCCCTTACTTGCGGCGAATTCGGCCAGGTGCTCAATCATGGTGCCGTTGTTGTAGGGCTTGGGGCCGAACACGATGCTGCGGCGCGCGCACTTGCTGCCGTCGTCGTACTCGGCTACGGCCGTGGGGCGCACCTGATAGGGCGGGAAGCCCGCTTCGGCCGTGCGCACCTGCGTCCAGCGGATGGCCTCGCCGGAGTACTTGCAGTACGTTTCGGCCAGTTTGCGGTCGGCGCGCCAGCGGCAATCTTCCAAGAAGCCTTGCAGGTAGTTCATTACGCCCTGCTCATCGCTTTGATCCAGCAGCACGCCGGAGCAGGTGCCGCCCTGAGCGACGGGCTTGGATTCCTTCTGCAGCACGGCCACGGTGGCGCCTTCTTCCAGCGCCGAGAGCGCGGCGGGCACGCCGCCCGTTCCGGCACCAACCACCACGACGTCGTAGGTTTTTTCTTCGGCGAAGTCTTTGATGGGCTCCAAGATGGCGGCCGAGGCGTCGAAGTCGCTGGCCTGCAGACCCTCGGGGTACGCCACGCCGTTCTCGGATTTCGCGGTGCCGTCCTTGGCGGCTGGCGCGCAGCCGGTCAGGCCCACGCCCGCGCCCGCAGCTACGATGCCGGTGGTGAGCGCCCCCTTCAGGAAATCACGTCGATTCAGTTCCATATCCCTCTCCTTCCCTCTGTTTTTGTGCGGTCGAACCGCGCTCGCGTTCCCGCGTGGGAGGGGTTGCGGTGTGGCGAGCGGGGTTCGATGTGTCTCTTACCCTACCGACGTCGCGGCTTTTTTTCCTACCACAAACGGTATGAAGTTGCCGCGTTGGGCCTCACCCGCATGCGATTTCTGCTATAAAGGCGAGGTGGGGAGGGGGTTGTTATGCGATCGTTTCTGAAATACACGCCGGGTGTGTGGCAGGCCGTTGTGGGGCTTGCGTGCGCGCTCATGGTGCTGGAGATTCAGCGTATGCCGGCGGCGCGGTTCGTGAGTTTTTCGATGTTTGCGCCGGTTCCGTATGTGGTGGAAGTGGTAGTGCTGGTGGCGGTGGCCGCGTGGTATATGCTGCGGCCCGCAGCGCGCACGAGCGGGTGTGCGGCGCTGCGCGTAAGCGTGGCGGTGGTAGCGATGGCGTCGGCGTGGGGCGTGCTGTACGGGCCGGGCGTTGGTTTCGGCAACGAAGTGTTGCTGGTGGTGCAGATGGCGTACCGCGTGAGCAGCGGGCTGTTGTTTGTGCTGTGGGGCGAGCGGCTGATGGCACTGGGCGCGCGCCGTGCCGCGCTTGCGTTCGCCACAGCGTGTTTGCTGTCGGGTGTGGTGACATTGGTGTTCGCGCTGCTGGGAAGTGGGGCGGTGCGCGTGGCGCTGGGGCTCTTGCCGGTGGTTGCGGGTGCGCTGTTTGTGGGATATCGGCCGGTGGTGTGCGCGGTGCCGGCGGAAGCGGGGACGCGGGATGTGCGGGAGGCGGGCGATGCGCAGGGCGCGGGTGCGCAGGCGCGGGCGCGGGCTCCGTTTGAGTTCGACAAGCCGCTGACGCGATTCGCGTGCGCGAGCAAGCGCGATCTTCTGCTGGCTGTGGGGCTGGTGGTGTTGCCGCTTATATGCCGGGGGCCGGTTATATCGCTGCAATCATCGTGGATGAATGTGCAGGAAAACCCGGCCATGGCGGCGTTCATTCAAGCGGGCATCGGTTGCGGCATTGTGCTGGCGGGGTTCGTGGCGCTGTTCGTGGTTGTGTATGCGTGGAACCGCAGCTTCGTGCTGGTGTACGAACTATTTGTGCTGCCGGTGACGTTCATTGCGTTCTATACGGCACAAGCGTCGGTTGACCTGTGGTTTCTGCACGTTCTCATACTTGATGCCACGTATAAGGTCACGCTGTTTTTCATTCTGATGACGCCTTTTCTGTTTCCCGAGCGCTCGCGGCGCAACCCCGTGGTGCCGCTGTTTGCGTCGTTTGCGGTGACGATAGGGGTGCGTGCGCTGTTTGTGGGGCTGTATTCCGTCATGACGCCTTCGGCATTTATTGGGCTGGCTACCGTGGTGGTGCTGGCCACGTTCATCGGTGGCGGGGCGCTGGCCTTCCTTGTTATTCAGCAGCAGGCGAACGAGCGCGAAGCCATGGAGCGCGCCGCCGCCGCTGCGGCGCAGGCAAGCCTTGAGGAACGCTGCGCCATCCTGGCCCGCCGCTGCGACCTCACGCCACGCGAACGTGAGATTCTCATTCTGCTCGCGCAAAACTACCGTGCCCCCTACATAGCCGAGCACCTGGTTGTAAGCCCGTCCACGGTAAAAACTCACATGCGCAACCTCTACAGCAAACTAAACGTCCACTCTCAAGCCGAACTTCTTCTGTTGCTAGACCAAGAATCCAACAGCATCTCCACCGAAGACCCACTGAACTAGAGAGGGTTGCAAGTTTGGTGGCGGCGGGTGAAGGCTTCGAGGATTAGTTGGGCTCGGGTGCCGATGGGGGTTTTGTTTTCGGCGAGGAATTGTGGGATGTCGGCGATGTCCAGCAGGAAGGGTTCGATGAGTTCCGACGGCTCTGGTTGCGCGTCTCCTGCGCGTTCTACCTGCGCAAATACAATGTGGACGGTCTCGTCGGTGAGGCCGGTGGACGAGAAGCCCGCTTGCGGCAGCGGGTCAAGCGCCGCGTCGCCCAGGTCGGCGCGCAAGGCGTAGCCCGTTTCCTCGCGCAGTTCGCGGTCAACGCAGGAGGCAAGGCTTTCGCCCGGTTCGGTAAGTCCGGCTGGGAATGCAATACACCAGCTATTTAACGGATAGCGAAATTCGCGAATAAGCAGCAGCTTTCCGTCCGCCGTTTGCGGCACGATGCACACGGCATCTGCGGCAGGCTGCTCTCCGCGCGCGTTGGCTTCCAGTTCGGCACGATAGGCGTCGATGTTTTTTCGTGAGGCGCTTTCGTACTCATACGACGACCCATCGGGCATGGTATACACCAGCACGTATTTTTTAATCCACCCGTCCGACACCTGGCGAATATCGGCCAAAACCGGTACGCTTTTGGTTGCGTTGCTATCCATGGAATTCCCTCGCTTCGTTTTTTAATTTTTGATTTTTTAATTATTCGATCTTCAATTTCCCCGATTACTCTTTTTCGCTCACTCATTTTTTCATTAACCTGAAGCGACTTTCGCGCTTTCCGCACCGGGCCCACATGTTTCACGTGAAACATGTGTTCCATCGTGCGTTCAACGTGCGGTTATTCGAAGTTTCGCATTCAGAAGTCGAATACATCGCCTACGTTAGTGGCGAGGCAGAGGTTGGCTTGCCGGTCGCGCGGAGTGGGGGTGCGGTTGACGATGACCAGGTGGTCGCCCTGGAAGTAGTCCAGCAGACCCGCTGCCGGATAGACGGAAAGCGAGGTGCCCGCCACCACCATGAGGTCGGCACGCGCGATGGCCTCCACGGACGCGCGAAGTGTGCGCTCGTCGAGCGGTTCCTCATACAGCACCACGTCCGGCTTCACAATGCCGCCGCACGTGGGGCAACGCGGCACGCCGTCGGCCGCTTGCGCGCGCAGCGCCAGCAGGTCTTCCACTGAATGCGTCGCCCCACACTCCTGGCAAAAGTTGCGCAGTACGCTTCCGTGCAGCTCAAGCACACGTTGGCTGCCCGCCTTCTGGTGCAAGCCATCAATATTCTGCGTGATGACAGTCGACAAAGTGCCGGTGCTTTCCAGCTCGGCAAGTTTTCGGTGCGCCCGGTTCGGCTCGGCGTCCAGCGCAAGCATATGGTCACAGTAGAAGTCGAAGAACTCGCTTGGGTGTGCGTCGAAGAAGCTGCGCGAGATCATCTGCTCGGGAGGGTGAGGGTACTTCTGCGCGTACAGTCCGTCCGGGCTGCGGAAATCAGGGATACCGCTCTCGGTAGACACGCCCGCACCGCCGAAAAACACCATGCCGCCAGGGCGCGTCTCGTTCACCCATTCCCGAAACGTCTCGACGTCGCGCCTCGTTCGCTCATCCATGACCAGCCCTTTCGTCGCGATTGCGACCCTATCATAGCACGGCTGTCACGCGTATGTTTCACGTGAAACATCTGTGCTAAAACACCCAGTGTTTCACGTGAAACATTCTCGCTCATGAAAAGAATGCCCCCGCTGAATCACCTGCGAATACGTGCAATAACCGTCAAAAAATGACGATCAAGAAAAAAAGTATGAACAAGGTGAGAACGAAAAAAATGAGAAACGAGAAAATGAAGAACGAAAAAATGAGTGACAGAAAGAGGGGGGAAGAGGTGGAAGAGTGAAGAGAAGTGAAGAGTGAAAACCGAATAATGAAAAGCGAAAACGAATGGGAATTATTGATAATCGCTTAGTTCGTTTTTTGAATAACGAAAAAATGAATGAAAGGAGGGCGACCGAGTGGCCGCCCTCCAATGCTGCTAATTGCCTCGCCTCGATTAGCCTTCGATGGCGATGGTCTTTTTCTCTTCGAGCTTGGGCTGCTCCTGCTTCTTCGGCACGTCGATCTTCAGCACGCCGTCTTCGAACTTCGCGTGGATATCGTTTTCCTCAATGTCCTCGCCCACGTAGAACGTGCGGCTGCACTTCCCGCTGAAACGCTCCTTGCGCACGTACGTGCCCTTCTCGTCCTTGTCCTCGGACTCGGACTGCGTCTGCGCGGTAATGGTGAGTTGCCCGTCCTTGAGTTCGGCCTGCACGTCTTCTTTCTTGAAGCCGGGCAGGTCAATGGTGAGCTCGAACCCACCGTCCGTCTCCTTGATGTCGGTGCGCATCAGCGTAGGCGACATCTTCTGCATCGCCTGCATGGGCGCGGCGGCCGCGTCGAAGAACGCGTCGAACGGATCGGACATCAGCTCGCTCAGCAGGTTGCGATTCCTCCGCATGGGTACCATCATGGCCATACTAATCATCTCCTCAACGTGTTGGCTAGATTTTCTTAAAGTACGCAAGGGGAACCTTAAGAAAATCTAAGCGCCTTTCTGTGCGGTTTTCTCTGTACACGGCTGTTATAAATCGTTCCATTAGCACTGTCAAGCCGAGAGTGCTAAAAGTTACGATTTCGTCAATTTCGAATGGTAGCCCCGCTTTCGCGCCGCCATGCCCGCCATCCACAAACAGCCGCAAAAACGAAACACGCCGGCTGCCGACACGTCACTCTTCACTGTTGGCAAAAGTGTGACGCGCTATCGCGCTAGCTAGTACGTCACGAGTTTTCCAACGCCCTTTGTCTCATGACTCGGGCTGACTGACTTGAAGACATTGACACGTTATGCAACAAAAGCCCTCGTCATAGTTGTTGGGAGGGTGGCCACCTCGTGGCGTAATTAGTAGCGCGCAGCGCGTCACATTTTTATGCGACAGCGCGGGCGAGTCGCACCTGTGGAAGCGCAGCCTACAAGCCCTTGAACAACTCTTCCAACGTAACGCCGAAACCAGCTGCAATCTTTTCAATATTTGCGAGCGTGAGGTTTCTCTTACCCAGCTCGACATCAGCCAGGTACACATGATGCACGCCTAGGAAATCCGCACACTCGCGCTGCGACCAGTCCCTGGCCTCCCGCAGGTCCTTGATGCGCATGCCGAGTTGTTGGTTAGCGGCCATAAATGGACGGCCTGCCTACAAACCCTTAAACAACTCTTCGAGCGAGATGCCGAAACCGGCGGCTATTTTGTCGATGGTGGCAAGCGTGACGTTCTTTCCGCCAAGTTCTACACGCGCGATATAAGAGGGATGAAACCCCAGATACTCCGCGCACTCAACCTGCGTCCAGCCCTTGCTGTCACGCAGCTCCTTTATTCGCAAGCCAAGATTTTTCGCGGAATTCGTCATAGAACTGGGATTATAACTTACTATGCGGCGCTTTAAGACAAACTGGCAAACAAAGCGGTTTGGGTGGGGGTGGTGACGTATACTGGTGCTCGTAAATGCGGCGGGTGGTTGGCGTAAGTGCTGGGCGCGAAGGGAGCGAATATGACGCTGGTGGGGGTTATTTCGGATACGCATGGGCGGTTGTCGGATGAGGCGTATGCGGCGCTCGTGGGTAGCGACCATATCATCCATGCGGGCGACATTGGCGACCCGGCCATTCTGCGCGAGTTGGAAACCATCGCGCCGGTCACGGCTGTGCTGGGCAACAACGACTTCGACGAATACGGCGCGTCGGTCGGCCGTTTCGCGCATCCGGTCATCGACGGTGTGCGTTTCCTCGTGGCGCACTACCCGCGCGACGTGAAAATCACCTTTGCCGGCTCGGCCGCCCTCGCGCCGGGCGACCCTATCCCGCAGGTGTGCATCCATGGCCACACCCATGTGCCAGAACTCATCACCGGCCCCGAGGCGCGCCCCGCCACCTACATCCTGTGCCCCGGCGCGGTGTTCCGCCCTCGCGGCAACTTCCCCCGCTGCATCGCCAAACTGCAACTCTCCAACGGCCGCGTAGAAAGCGCCCGCATAGAATCCCTCGACGGCACCATCGTACTGGAAGCGGGGGAGTAGCCATGGCGGAACAGAATGAACAGTATGAGCAGGTTATTGCCGCAGTGCTGCATGTTATGCAGAACGATTACGCCGGCCAGCCCGAGTGTGAGACGCGAAGTAACCCGCTGTCGCTGCTTGAGGCGCTGGGTGCGGCTGCGGGCGCGGGAACGCTTGATGACGCCTTGTTCGTGCGTTACGTGCGTCAGTACTTGTCGGGCTTTCAGGATCCAACGCTTTCGTTTGAGGTGTCGTCGAAGGCTGATTTCACGTCTGTGACGTGTGGTTTCTCTGTGCGCCGCTTCGGAGATGAGTTGTATGTGACCGCAGCGCGCGACGACAAGCGCTTGGTGCCGGGTGATGCTCTGGTGCGCTTGGATGGACATACGCTTGACGAGTATCTTACGCGTCTGATAAACAACCCTGTCAACGGCGACGATTCTGAGCGACAGCTGTGGAATGACGTCCTGCCGTACTGCGCGCATATGCAGGTACGCCACGCCGACGGCGCAGAAGAAGACCTGCCTGTCCGCACGTTCCCTGCGCGGGGATTTCGGGAAAGCCTGCGCGCGCCGACGGTTGAGGTAGTGGAAAACGTGGGCCCACGCGGAAACGAGTTGGCTGCCGTCATCACGGCGCACCACTTCGTGGATGATTCGCTGCTTGCCCTTCTACAGGAACGCTTCGCCGACATTCAGCGCGCCGACCGCGTGATCATAGATGTGCGCGACGTAACCGAGGGCATGATTGGGAACGCCTACGGCTTGCTCGCGCTCTTTTTCGACCGCGAAGCCAACCTGAAGGATCTCATGGGCGAGCAGTTCATCTACACGCGCTACACACAGCTGAACGCTCACCTGCGGCAACGGCAACTCAAACGCTTGCTTGACTTGAGCGATGCGGAGGGTCGTGCCTGGGTGCAGGCCGAGATCGACCATGTGGCAGAATGTGCTGGTGCGGGATTCGTGAAGGAGGCCGAGTTCGAAGAGGACATGCTGTTCCCGCCGGCACCCGAGCATCAGCGGACATTCCTGCTCACCGACGTGAGCACATCCGGCGTGGGCGAGCGGTTGGCCGCTATTGCTGCGCGCGCTGCTGAAGCGGGCTGCGGCAACGTACAGCGCGTGGGTCGCGCAACCCGAGGCAGCCTGGATTATTCAAACCTGGTATCCGCGGTGCTTACTGAGAAGTTCTCACTCGTGTTCCCCATTAGCAAAACGGAAGCCGCCCACGAAGGCAACGGAACGCTGGGCCGCGGCATCGCCCCGGACGTATACATCCCTTTCACTCCTGCTGAATGTGCGCAGGATGTGGTGCAACAACAAGCCTTGGAACTTCCCTAGCATCCCACCGGCATTAACTCGCCGGTGTGGGAGTCCATTATGTAGCCGGATACGCGCACGTGAGGGGGCATGACGGGGTGGTTGCGGACCATGTCGACGCTGCGCCGGACGGCTTCTTCGGTATCGCCGAAGCCAGCGAGCCAGCGGTCGAAGTCAATGCCACAGTGGCGGACGAACCCGATACGCTCGTCGGTCACGCCGAGGCGCTGCATGTTCGCCACCATTTCCGTGCCGCTCATGTGCTGGGCGCCGCAATTCGTGTGCGCCACCACCATGATGTCCTCTACGCCCAGCTCACACACCGCAATCAGCAGCGAGCGCATCACGCTGCCGAAGGGATGCGCCACCTCGGCACCCGCCACCTTGATGATTTTTGCGTCGCCATTCTTGAGCCCCAGCGCCGCCGCCAAAAGCTCCGTCAGCCGCGTATCCATGCACGACACAATGGCCAACTTTTTGTCCGGGTACTTGTCCGTGACGTAGCGCTCATATTCGCCACGCTCAACAAATGCCTGATTATGCGCCAAAATACCCTCAACAACAGCGGAATTCTCCATGAGCCCCTTCTTTCATCCAAGCCCTCATGATAACGCAAAAAACGACCGCCGGTGGGGCGGTCGTTTTTGGGAAAGGTGCGTTCGGTGGGAAGTGAACGCAGGGTTAAGCCCCAAAAAGCAAGTTACCGTCAAGTTAGAATCAAGTTAAAAATACCTAAAGCGCCAGAGCATTTCCCCTGATCAGATGAGCGGTCTCTTTTCGAGAGCCCATTTTAATTCCAAAAAGGGCCCTATGGGACCCAGAAAAGCAAGTTAAAAGCAAGTTAAAAGCAAGTTAGATTTATACCCAATACGGTATGTATTTCATATAGCGCGGTGTGGTATCGCGATGGCTTTGGTTTGTGTCGCTTCGGATATGCAATAACGCAAATGCGGGTACGTACGCTTTTAGGAAGAGGTTTGGCGAGTTGCAACTTCATCTAAAACTTCCAGTGCTTCATCAATTTCTTCCATAACTTCATGAAGAATCGATATAGCACCGAGGAGAGCTTTGGATTCGCAATGGCTGTCTTCAACAGTTGCCAATCCTTGACAGCACATCGTAACAGACGCCAGCTTATTTATCGTGGCATTAAGGCAGGGTGCCACGCGATATATTGGATCAGCGGTTGGCCCTCCACCCTGCATTACATAGCTAATGAGTGGTATATCTTCCATTTGAGCACCCTTTTCGAATCGTAAACTTATATGCGGTGATACAGTGCACACGCTCGCATAGCTTTGTGGGTATGAATACGAATGCACAAATCGGGCAGGTGTTGAAAGACCTTCGTGATGAGCGTGGGTGGTCTTTGCGTGAGCTTGGTTTGGTGGTGGGAATGAATAAGACGTATCTGGGTGACGTTGAGTTAGGGAAAAGAAATCCCACTATTAACAGTCTTGAGAAAATCGTCGCAGGGTATGGGTTAACGCTTAAGGAATTCTTCGCTAGGATGCCGGACTAAGTGTTCACTGGCTGTACCTCCACAAACGAAAATCGACCGCCAATGGGACGGTCGATTTGGAGAAAGGTGCGTTTTGTGGAAAGCTAACGCGGGTTCTGCTTAAAGGGAGCCCCAAAAAGCAAGTTACAGTCAAGTTAGAATCAAGTTAAAAATACCTGAGGCGCCAGAGTATTTCCCCTGATCAGATGGACACGCTTCTTCTGAACCCCCACTTTAACTCCAAAAAAGGGCCCCGCGGGGCCCAGAAAAGCAAGTTAGCGTCAAGTTAGATTGATGGTGTACGGATGCCCTTGGAGTCTCAAGCATCCAGAGATATCCAAGCCCTCATGATAACGCAAAAAACGACCGCCGGGTGGGCGGTCGTTTTTTGGGAAAGGTGCGTTCGGTGGGAAGTGAACGCGGGGTTTCGCTTGGGGTTGTGGCTTAGAAGGCGCGGAACGTGCTCTTCGGGCAGAAGCAGATGGGGCACTTCTCGAAGTCTTCGCCCTTGTGGATGTAACCGCAGATGGGGCACAGGTAGAACGTGTCGTCGTCGGGGACGTCGATGTCGTTGTACGCGGCCAGGTAGCGCTCGGCGTGCACGGACTCGGCCAGCTTGGCGCGGGTGAACACCTGCACAGCCTTGGCGTTGCCCTCTTCCTGAGCCTTCTTGATGAACGCCGGGTACATGTCGGACGTCTCGAAAATCTCGCCCTGGGCACCCATGATCAGGTTCAGGTCGGTCTGCACGCCCTCGGCCTCAGGGGCGGCCGGCTTCTCGAAGTCCGGCTCAACCTCGGCAACAAGCGCGTACTCAAGGCCGATGTGAATCTGCTCAGCGGCGGAAGTGGCCTCGAACAGGCGGGCGATCTGGTCGTAGCCCTGCTCCTTGGCGGCCTTGGCGAAGGCGGCGTACTTGGCTGACGCGCCCGTCTCGCCACTGATGGCGGCCTTCAAGTTCTCAAGCGTGGTGCCAACTTCGCAGGTGCCGAAGCCGTCCATGTTCGTGGTGTTTTCAGCGGTGGGGATCTCGGAACGTACCTTCATGGAGCATTCTCCTTCTCGTCTGACGTTTCCCTGGTTCTCTTATTGAGAATCAATCTCAATAAGCATCATACGCCGTTTCGCGAACCGACGCAAGAGGGTAATCGAAGGGAATTCGCATTGCTCCGCACAACGTCCACAACCGCAATGGGTTGCAGCGGGCTGCCCTTCTGGGGGCGCTCGCGCTACGCCTTATCCACCAGGTCAATCAATTCCTGCTGTGAGTTCACTGATAGTTTACGGTAAATGCGGTAGATGTGCGTGCGTTGTGTGGGGATGTGCCGGGAATCTTTGGCTGATTGAGGCGCCGAGGTTCGTCTTATGTGCTGAGTCCACCGGCTGTTGACTGCGCTTCTGCTTGCGCGTATTCTAAGGTACCATAATTATGGCCCCTTTGGAGGTGTGTGATGACGGTTTGCATTCCCATTAAGGAATTGAAGAATACGGCCGCGTTTGCCAGGACGGTGGAAGAGGCGTCCGAGCCCGTTATTGTGACGCGGAATGGCTACGAGACGTTTGCGGTTATGACCGTTGAGAAGCTTGATGCGCTGAAGCAGGAAGCGGCTCGGGTAAGGCTGTATCGCGATATCGACGAGGCTGAAGACGACTTCGCGTCTGGCCGCGTGGTAGATGGCCATGAGTCTCAGCGTGCGGCGCGCGAGCGTTATGGCCTGTGAGCTGGTATTTTCGCGTTCGGCAGAGCGCGACCGCGACCGCATAGTAGAGTATCTGCTGTACGATGTGAAGAGCCCCCAGGCGGCTGGGCATTTTCTCGATGAGCTGGATGAGGCACTTGATCTGGTGTGTTCTAATCCTGCCTTGTTTGCGGTATCGCGCGAGCCGCGGCTTGCGCGCTTGGGGTACCGGCCGTGCCTGTTCATGAAGCACATCGCGCTCTATAAGCACGAGGACGGGGTGGTGAAGGTGGCGCGTATTTTCCATCAATCACAGGATTACGCGCGGCTGGTGTGAAGCTTCCTTCGACTTCCTTCGTCTGTGGTTCTTTCGATACCAATGAGGTACCTCTGTTGTGTCCTGCGCTCGGGCGAAATGGGGCATAATAGTGGCAAGCAACTGGAGCGAAAGGACGAATATGGAGCACGAAACTGCGTGGAAGAAGTACGATGAGGCCGACCTTGAGGCGCTTGAGCAACTGTCGGCTGAATACATTGACTTCATCAGCGAAAATAAGACTGAGCGTGAGTGCGCGACCACGGCGGTTCGGTTGGCGGAAGAGCACGGCTACGTTGCGCTTGATAGTGCGGTGCGCGAGGGGCGCGCGCTGAAGCCGGGCGACAAGGTATGGGCGCTTTCGCACGGCAAGGCGCTTATTCTGGCGCATCTGGGTTCGGCGCCGCTGGCCGAGGGCCTGAACATTCTGGGCGCGCACATTGATTCGCCGCGCCTCGACATCAAGCAGAACCCGCTGGCTGAGGCGAACGGGCTCGCGCATCTCGACACACATTATTATGGCGGCATCAAAAACTACCAGTGGGTCACGCTGCCACTGGCGCTGCACGGTGTCATTGCGAAAACCGATGGCACGGTAATTGACGTGCAGGTGGGCGACGACCCTAACGACCCGGTATTCTGCGTGACCGACCTGCTCATTCACCTAGCCAGCCAGCAAATGGGCAAGAAGGCCAGCGAAGCGGTTGAGGGCGAGGCGCTGGATATCCTTGTGGGGAATAGGCCGCTGGTTATTGAAGGCGAGGAGTTTGGCGATGACGAAGGGGAAGAGCCCTTCGCTAAGTTGGCGGAGAAGGAGCCGGTGAAGGCGTTTGCGCTTAAGCTTTTGGCTGAGAAGTATGGTATCGAAGAAGAGGACTTTCTTTCCGCTGAGATTGAGGCGGTACCTGCGGGGCGTGCTCGTGACCTGGGCTTCGACCGTAGCATGGTTATTGGCTACGGACAGGATGACCGCGTGTGCGCCTACACCTCGCTCGCGGCACAGCTGGCGCTGAACGAGACGCCGGCCAAGACGGCGGTGTGTGTGCTGGTGGACAAAGAGGAAATTGGTAGCGTGGGTGCCACCGGCATGGCATCGCAGTTTTTCGAGAATACCGTTGCTGAAATCATGGAGTTGGCGGGCGAGGGCGGCCCTTTGTCGCTGCGTCGAGCGCTGGCTGCATCAAGCATGCTGTCCTCCGATGTGTCCGCCGGTTTCGACCCCGCTTACGCGAGCGTGTTTGAGGCGAAGAATAGCGCGTATTTGGGTCGCGGTCTGGTGTTCAACAAATACACGGGCAGCCGCGGAAAGAGTGGCTCCAACGACGCCAGCGCCGAGTACGTGGCGCGTATCCGCCGCATCATGGGCGACGCCGGCGTGTCGTTCCAAACCGCTGAGCTGGGCAAAGTGGATGTGGGTGGCGGCGGAACCATCGCCTATATTCCCGCAAAGTACGGCATGGAGGTCATCGACTCCGGCGTTGCTGTCCTCTCGATGCACGCCCCCTGGGAAGTCACGAGCAAAGCCGACATCTACGAAGCCTACAAAGGCTACGAAGCCTTTTTGAAGAACGCATAAGTTTTACGAGAGCGCCCCGGGGGGTTGAACCAACCCCCCGGGGCGTAAAAGTGTGACGCGCTTCGCGCTAACGAATACACTAAGAGATGGTTGCCCTCCCTACCACCATGACGAGGGCTCGCTCATGTACCATTAACCTAACTAAAAAGGTAACCCACGTAGGGGCGCTTCATGAAGCGCCCTCTCCGCCGAAGGCGGAGAATACAGCCATGACCGGCGTTTTCGCGCTTACGCGCGAGTGGCGCATCTCTAAAAGGACTAGGCGTGCGCCCCGTCGCCGCGTACGTCGCTACGGAGGTTATACCTCTTGTAAGTTAACGTCCACAAGCCAGTCAGCCCGCGTCGTAAGGCAAGGAATGCGAGAAAACTCGTGGCGCACTAGCCAGCGCGATAGCGCGTCACACTTTTGTCAACCTGGCGGGCGTGAAATTTTGTTGCAGCTCTAGGCAAATAGTGTATGATAAGACGGACATTAACTTTAATAACGTTCGATATATCGAACAGTAAGGTTCTTCATGAAACGACCGGTACCCGCTCAAAGCAGGCTCGCTGCAAAACGCATCGGCGAGAACATTGCCACCTGGCGCAAGCTTGTCGGCATGACGGCCGAAGAACTTGCGGCTAAAGCGGCCGTGTCGCGCGGCACCATCTCGCGGCTTGAAAGCGGCGACCCAACGGTCAGTTTCGCCACTATTTTGAACGTGTGCCGATCCCTCGACATTCTCGACCGAGTAGTTGACGCCACCGACCCCTACGAAACCGACCTCGGCCGCGCCCGCTCCGACCAAAAACTCCCCCAACGCGTAAGAAGGCCCTCGTGAAATCTCCGGTTGATATCTATCTCGATGCCACGGTTCCGCAAAAGGTAGGTACCGCGCACTTCAATTTGCGTCGAGGACGTCTTTCGACCATGTTTTCCTATGACGCCGCCTACTTAGCTAGCGGGAGTTCTTTTGCGATTGATCCCCACTTACCGTTGGTAGCCCAAGCGCACTATTGCGACGGGATGCCTGGGGCGTTTCGCGATTCATCCCCAGACCGATGGGGGCGAAATCTAATTGCGAAGCAACAACGCGAGGAAGCCGGACGGCCTGGTGAGCCGCTTCGAACTTTAGATGAAGTCGACTATCTGCTGGGTGTGCTCGACCGCACAAGACAAGGGGCTTTGCGATTTTCGCTCTCAGGCGAAACGTCGTTCCTGTCGGCGTCATCCGCTATTCCCCCCATCATTCAACTGCCGGAGTTGCTTGAGGCAAGCGCTACTATTGCACGTGAGCAAGAAGGGCGAACGGAACTCAAAATGCTGCTCGATGCGGGATCGGGTTCGCTTGGCGGCGCGCGCCCAAAGGCTTCTGTTGTCGAAGGGGATCGGTTGATGCTTGCCAAGTTTTCTCATCCTGGTGACGAATGGGATGTTATGGCTTGGGAAAAAACGGCCCTTGATCTGGCTCAAGCGGCGGGAATTGTGGTTCCAGCAACTCGGCTTGTGCCCATCGGCGACCAAAAAGCCCTCGTGATTGAACGGTTCGATCGTGCAGGTTCACGTATTGATGGCGCGCGTTTGCCATATCTGAGTGCCATGAGTCTCCTTGGAGCCCGCGATGGGGAAGTGCGCGACTATGCCGAAGTTGCCGAGGCGCTTGTGCCGTTTGTGGGTGATGTCGAAAAGGGGCTCGAAGAGCTTTTCAAGCGCATAGCCTTTTCCATCGCCATTCACAACGTCGATGACCATCTGAGAAACATTGGCTTTATCCGCATGCAAAGTGGCTGGACGCTGGCGCCGCTTTTTGACGTGAACCCCGATCCCCATAAGGATGCTTCACGTTCGACGACCATCATGGGTGAGGCAGGCCGCGATGAGGTGGAGGGTCTCAAAGCGATGCTTTCCGATTTCGGATTAGACCTCAATCGTGCCAGCCAGTTAATAGAAATCGTACTTGCTGCTATAGGGCGTTGGCAGTCTTTTGCGCGACGCAATGGTTGTCGTGATGCCGAAATGCGTCTTTTTGCTCCCGTGTTTCAAGATCGGGCGCGCGCGTTAAAAGAGGCGTTCGTGCGATAACCCAGAAAGCGCGGGACTGAGTCTGTATCTGTGGGGCGTGGCGGGGGCTTGTTTGGGTGTTCGGGTTTTTGACGGGGTAACGTTTCGTGCTTGTGGGTTTTCCGGTACACTGCTCGCATTTGATTACGCGCGCTCGCGGCTTGGCTGCTGGGCGCTTACTTATAAGCGAGGCAGAATGGTTCGGGAGAAGTTTGGGTCTCGGTTGGGGTTCATCCTGATCAGTGCTGGGTGCGCTATTGGGCTGGGGAACGTGTGGCGCTTTCCCTATATTGCGGGGCAGTATGGTGGCGCGGCGTTTGTGCTCATGTACCTGGGGTTTTTAGTGGTGTTCGCGCTGCCTATTCTGGTGATGGAATTTGCCGTGGGGCGCGCGAGCCAAAAGGGTGTCGCGCGCAGCTTTGACGCGCTGGAGCCGGCGGGTTCGAAGTGGCACCGTTTCAAGTGGGTGGCGCTTGCGGGAAACTACCTGCTCATGATGTTCTACACCACAGTAGCCGGGTGGATGCTGGCCTTCATGGTGATGAGCGCCACCGGTACGTTCGAGGGGCTTGACGCGGGTGGCGTGGGTGACGTGTTCAACGGCATGCTGGCCAACCCGCTGGAGATGACCTCGTATATGCTGGTCACGGTGGCCATCGGCGTGATGGTGACGCGCGCGGGTCTGCGCAACGGTGTGGAGCGTGTGACGAAGGTGATGATGGGCGCGCTGTTCGCCGTGCTGGCTGTGCTGGTGGTGCGCGCGGTCACGCTGCCGGGCGCGGGGGAGGGCCTCGCGTTTTACCTGATGCCCGACTTCGACAAACTGTTCGCAAGCGGCTGGGGCACGTTTGCCGATGCGGTGTTTGCGGCCATGGGGCAGGCGTTTTTCACGGTGTCCGTGGGTGTGGGGTCTATGTCCATCTTCGGCAGCTACATCGACAAGCGCTACCGGCTCACGGGCGAGGCCGTGCGCATCGCGGGACTCGACACGGTGGTGGCGCTTATGGCGGGCCTCATCATCTTCCCGGCGTGCTTCGCGTTTGGTGTGGAACCGGGCAGCGGGCCGGGGCTTGTGTTCGTTACGCTGCCGAGCGTGTTTGCGCAGATGCCGTTTGGCCAGGTGTGGGGCACGCTGTTCTTCCTGTTCATGAGCTTTGCGGCACTGTCTACCGTGGTGGCGGTGTTCGAGAACATTATGAGCTTTGGCATGGATGAGTGGGGCTGGTCGCGCCACAAGTCGTGCCTGGTGAACGGCCTGGCGCTGGCCGCGCTGTCCATGCCGTGCGTGCTGGGGTTCAACCTGTGGGCGGGCGTAGAGGTGCCGGGCATCGGCAACATCCAAGCCATTGAGGACTTCCTCATGTCGAACAACGTGCTGCCGCTGGGCGCGCTGGTGTTTTTGCTGTTCTGCACCACGAAGCGCGGCTGGGGCTGGGACGCGTTCGTGCGCGAAGCCGACACCGGCGAGGGCCTCCGCTTCCCCCGCTGGGCCCGTGGCTACGTCCGCTTCGCCCTGCCCGTGCTGATCCTGACCGTGTTCGTGGCCGGCTACGTCCCCATCATCCAAGTATGGCTGGGCTGGGGGTAGGAACACAGCGGGACAATGCCGTACGGACTGCCGCCAATGGCGTCGAGCACGGTGCCCGAAGCAGAACGAATTCACTTTGCCATGTCAAAACCCTATCACATATGGCAGGGTTTTGACATGAAGCTGACTACCTTCTTGCCCCTACATTTCGCGCTGTAGGCGGGCTATGTAGATGGCGTAGGTTACGAAGGTGACTACCTCGATGCCGATGATAACCAGCATCGCGGTGAGTGACACCTGGTCAAGTACATAAAGTACCAGCGCTACAAGCGGCATGAATACGCCCATGAACGTGAATGCTTTGCGGGCGGCAAGATTGCCGATGGCTTGGTTGCGCTCGTCGGCCTGCTCGATTGCCTCCTGCGGCGTGGTTTTGTGCGTGAGCGCGGCGACGCTGCAGATGAACAGCGCGAATGCGCAGCCCGCAAAGCCCCAGACCGCCTTTGCTGCGGTGGGTACAAGAGTTGCGACACCTCCCACGTTAAAGGCAAGCGCAAGCGTTATAAGGGTAAGCACCACGGCAATTGCCAGGGTGATAAGACCGGCTTTCCGGTTGGTGGTTTCGGGGTTATTCATGATCGTCCTCTCGGTAAATAAACACGTCTTCGATTTGCAGGTCGAAGTGCCGCGCAATCTTGAATGCCAGCAGGATGGAGGGGTTGTAGCGCCCCTTCTCAAGTGAGCTGATGGTTTGACGCGACACACCCAGCTCCTGCGCGAGGTCTTCCTGCTTGATGCCGCGCTCGTGGCGCAGTTCCTCCAAGCGGTTCTCCATGGGCTTCCTCTCCTTCTGCTGCGCAGCACTCAGTTAATGTAAAGTTAACTTTCCATACAGCATACACGCTTTCAGTGCGAATGTAAAGCAAACTTTCCATTCGCTTACCAACGGATATTTCTCCATATTCCGCAGCGTTCTTCTCGCGCCCGCCGTTGCCGTGGCTATAATAGCGGGTAACACCTAAGCAACGAATGCGTGACGGGCTGGCCGCCTGCCGCATTCGCGCCGCACCCACCCGCGCTGACCGCGCCTATCGCAGATGGAGGAGTTCATGGCCTACTATTTCGATGAACCGTCCCGTACGTTCAACGAGTACCTGCTTGTCCCCGGGCTCACGCCGGCAACGTGTGTGCCCGCGGCCGTGAGCCTGAAAACGCCACTGGTGAAGTACCGCAAGGGCCAGGAAGAATGCCCGCTCACGCTGAACATTCCCATGGTGTCGGCCATCATGACCGCCGTGTCTGACGACCACATGGCCGTGGCGCTGGCCACCGAGGGCGGTCTGTCGTTCATCTACGGCAACCAGTCCATCGAAGACGAGGCCGCTATGGTCGCGCGCGTGAAGGACTACAAGGCCGGCTTCGTTACCTCCGACGCGAACCTGTCGCCCGACATGACGCTGGCCGACGTGGTGGCGCTGAAGGAAGAACTTGGCCACTCTACCATGCCTGTCACCGACGACGGCTCCGCGCACGGCAAGCTGCTGGGCATCGTCACCGGACGCGATTACCGCCTGTCGCGCATGTCGATGGACGAGAAGGTGGTCGACTTCATGACGCCGCGCGACAAGATGATTGTGGCGCCGGCCGACACCACGCTGAAAGTGGCCAATGACATCATCTGGGATAACAAGCTGAACTCGCTGCCCATCGTGGACGATGACGACCACCTGGTGGCCGTGGTATTCCGCAAGGACTACGACTCGCACAAATCTAACCCCAACGAGATGCTGGACGATCATAAGCGCTACATGGTGGGCGCGGGCATCAACTCCCGCGATTACGCCGAGCGCGTGCCGGCGCTGGTGGAAGCCGGTGCGGACGTGGTGTGCATCGACAGTTCCGAGGGCTTCTCCGACTGGCAGAAGATGACCATCGACTGGGTGCGCGAGCACTACGGCGACGCGGTGAAGATTGGTGCCGGCAACGTGGTTGATGCCGACGGCTTCCGCTTCTTGGCCGAGGCGGGCGCGGACTTCGTGAAGGTAGGCATCGGCGGCGGCTCCATCTGCATCACGCGCGAGACGAAGGGTATCGGCCGCGGCCAGGCCACGGCGGTCATCGAGGTGGCGAAGGCGCGCGACGAATACTTCAAGGAGACGGGTGTGTACGTGCCCATCTGCTCCGACGGCGGTATTGTGTACGACCACCACATCTCGCTTGCGCTGGCCATGGGCTCCGACTTCGTCATGCTGGGCCGCTATTTTGCTCGCTTCGACGAAAGTCCGTCGAACAAGGTCATGGTGAACGGCACCTACATGAAGGAATACTGGGGCGAAGGCTCGGCCCGCGCGCGCAACTGGCAGCGTTACGACCTGGGCGGCAAGAAGAAGTCGCTCACGTTTGAGGAAGGCGTGGACTCGTACGTGCCCTACGCCGGCCCGCTCAAGGACAACATCGACGTCACGTTGCTGAAGCTGAAGTCCACCATGTGCAACTGCGGCGCTCTCACCATCCCCGAGTTCCAAGAGAAGGCAAAGCTAACGCTGGTCAGTTCCACGTCCATCGTAGAAGGTGGCGCCCACGACGTGTTGCTGAAGGACAAAACGCCGTATGTGAGCAACACGATTCACTAGGCAAGTTTGGCACCGCGCGTCGTGCCGCGCAATAGTGCCACTCCAAACAGCCCGCCCGCGCCCTCCGCGCCGGTGGGCTGTTTTTGTGTCACTTTGTCATTCTGAGGCCGAGGGACTATGCTCGCGGTATTCGCTAGGATCACAACCTTTGTCAGTGTGCCTCTACGGTGGGGTTGGCGCCGATGACGGCGTGGAGTTCGTCGATGAAGCGCAGTAACAGGTCGCTGGGGCGGCGTTCGTTGTGCATGAGGTAGCCTACTTGCATGGTTTCGCCGCTGGCTAGCGGGATGCTGGCGATGCCGGAGTGCATTTCGGCAGACAGCACGCCGGTTGAAATAGTGTAGCCGTTGTGGCTGGTAAGTAGGTTGGTAAGGGTACCGCGATCCGAGATGCGGATGTTGCGCTTATGGGGTAGGTGTGCAAGCGGCTCTTCGGAATAGTAGAACGAGTTTGTTGTACCTTGCTCGAACGAGTAGCGCGGGTAGGGCTCCAGGTCTTCCGGGCGCAGCTCCTTGGCGCCGGCCAGCGGATGGTGTTCGCCCACGAACACGTGCACGCGTGCGTCGAACAGGGGAAAGTACGCCACGTCGGCATCGTCGAACGCCTTCTGCAGCACGCGCCGGTTGAAGTCGTCGGTGTAGAGGATGCCCACCTCGCTGCGGAAGGTGCGCACGTCGTCGATGATTTCGGCCGTGGTGGCCTCGCGCAGGATGAACTCGTATTCGTCGCCTTCGCACGCTTCCACCACGTTCACGAATGCCTGTACGCTAAACGCGTAGTGCTGCGTGGACACGGCCAGCCGCAGGTGGGTGGAACCCTTGTCGGCGTAGCGTTCCTCCAGCATAGCGGCCTGTTCAATCACCTGGCGCGCGTAGCCCAGAAGTTCCGTGCCGTCGTTTGTGAGCGTGACGCCGCGGTTGCTGCGCGTGAACACGGTAATGCCCAGCTCCTGCTCAAGTTCCTTGATGGCCGTGGACAGGTTGGATTGCGACGCATACAAATTCTGCGCCGCCGCATTGATAGAGCCATATTCCGCAATAGCAATAAGGTAACGCAACTGCTGGAGAGTCATGGGGGCCTTTCGTCGAACGACTGCTTCACGTGAAGCCTTGCACGCTCATGTTCACGAAGTAATTGTACCCAGCTATCGGTATGAGCGATAGCAAACCATCAAAACATCGAATGACGGTTTTGGTTGTGTTTGGGGGCGGTTCGTGGTTTCATGCAATACGCTGCTTTTTACGTGAGAAAGCCCTGATGGCGAACAAGTGTTTCACGTGAAACATTCGAATGGTGGAACATTCGAAAGCCTAACTCGGCAGGGCTGGCGCGCGGCAGGCAGCAACCAGAATCGCACACGAACAAGGAGCAACCATGGCGAAGGACATCCCCTACGATCAGAAATACTATGATCCGGAGATCGAATGTATGCCGCGGCCGGAGCTTGAGGCGCTGCAACTTGAGCGCCTGCGCGCCATGGTCGCCTACGCATACGACAACACGGTGTACTACAAGCGCGCGTTTGACCAGGCTGGCGTCAAGCCGAGCGACCTGCAGAAGCTCGCCGACATCGCGAAATTCCCCTTCTGCGACAAGAAGACGGAGCGCGAAACGCAGCATGTGGGCAGCTTCTTCGGCGAGATGTGCTCCGTACCCGAGGAAGAGGTCATCTTCATGGCCACGTCGTCGGGTTCGACCGGCGTTCCCACGGTGAGCCCCTTCACGCAGGAAGACTTCGACCTGTGGCAGGACACCGAGGCGCGCCTGTTTTGGCAGGCCGGCATGCGCCCGAACGACCGCTACGTGCATGGCCTGAACTTCGCGCTGTACGTGGGCGGACCGGACGTCATCGGCGCGCAGCGTTTGGGGGCGCTCGCCATCTGGGTGGGCGCTGTGCCGTCCGACCGTCTGCTGTTCGTGCTCAAACAGTACCAGCCCACAGTCATTTGGACGTCGCCGTCCTACGCGTGGCACCTGGGCGAGATTGCCAAGGAGAAAGGCTTCGATCCGAGGAACGACTTCAACATCCACACCATCATCGTGGCTGGTGAAGCGGGCGGTTCCATCACGTCGACGCGCGAGGCCATCGAGAACCTGTGGGGCGCGAAGGTGGTGGACTTCTACGGGCTGTCCGACATCTACGGCGCCTGCGCCGCCGCCTGCGAAGCGCACGACGGCCTGCATATCGTGGAGGACCAGATCCTCGTGGAGACGGTGGATCCCACCACGGGCGAGGTGCTGGCTCCCGGCGAGACGGGCGAGCTGGTGTACACGACGTTGATGAAAAAGGCGCGTCCGATGATTCGCTTCCGCACGGGCGACATTGGCTACGTAAGCACCGACACCTGCGAATGTGGCCGCACGCTGGCGCGCATCCACGTGACTGGGCGCAAGGACGAGATGTTCATTGTGGGCGCCGTCAACGTATTCCCGAGCGACATCGAGTATGTGGTGCGCGGCCTGGACGGCCTCACCGGCGAATACTCCATCCGCGTGTACGAGAAGAATTTCACCTGCAAGTACGAGGTGTCCGTCGAGCGCTCGCTCGGCAGCGACGAGCCTTACGACGAGGTGGCGAAGCGCACCGAAGCCGCGCTCAAGGCGCACACCGGCGTGCGCCCGGCCAAGGTAATCGTGTATGATGCAGGCAAACTAGGCACGTCGTCCGAGCACAAGGCGTCGCGCTTCATCGACGAACGCGGATGCACCACGCGCTAGGGAAGGAACCACCTATGACCATTGAAACTACCTTCGCCGTTTCTGGGCAGCATTACCTGTTTAATGTGCAGACGTTCGCGCACACGGTGCTCGCGCTGGGTGGCGACTCGTATGCCTATGCGCTGCGCGACCGCACGACGCAGGGCGTCATCGACGACGTTGCAAGCGGGAAGAGCCAGCTCGGCGTGCTGTTTGAGACCTCGGCCACGGCTGACGAGGTGAACGCGGCGCTTGATGCGGCGGGTCTTGAGTTCGTGGAGCTTATCCGCTCGGCTCCGCGCGTTGCGCTGCCGAAGAGCCATCCCATGGTGAATGCGGAAAGCCTCTCGCTTGAGGACATGGAGGATTTCCCGTACCTCTATTTCGAGCAGGACGAAGACTCGCCCGTGGCTTTTGCCGAGGAGGCGCTGGCTGGCGTGCCGCGTGCCAAGTCCATCGCGTGCACCGACCGTGCGTCCTTGAGCGAACTCATCGTGGCGCTCAACGGCTACACGGTAACGAGCGGCATCCTGGTTGGCATCTCCGACGGTGCCGGCCTGAACACCGTCCCCCTACGCACCGACGTCCAACTGCGCCTCGGCTACGTCGTCCGCAAGGGTGAAGAACTTGGCGAAGTCGCCCAGCGCTTCGTGGACACCCTCAAGAAAAACCTCGAACGCTACGCCCGCTTCTAAGGCACTCTTCTCAACCAACCGCACAATCAAAACTGGCAAGGGAACCCCACCACCCTTGCCAGTTTTTTGTTCACTCAAATGAACAAACCCCCCAGAAGCTTATTTTTGTCCATTCAAATTGACAAAAACATCCAAAACATGTAATTTGTCAATTGTAATGAACAAAAACGGAGGCCTCATGATCAACCGACCGCTCTATCTCGACAGAATTCGCCCCTTCATTGGCAAACCCATTATTAAAGTAGTGACAGGGGTTCGTCGGTCCGGCAAGTCGACGCTGCTAAGGCTCGTACAAGCTGAGCTTAAAAACAAGGGTGTCTCCGACGATCTCATGCTCGATATCAACCTTGAAGCGTACTCAAATCGCGAATTCAAAAACCCCGATGCGCTTCACGCATATATCGCGGAGTGGATTGGGGAAACGGGCGGCTCCGAAGAGCTTCATTATCTATTCCTCGACGAAATACAAGAGGTCGAGGCCTGGGAAAAGCTGATCCCCGGGCTACAGGTAGAATTCAACATTGATGTTTATTTAACCGGGTCAAACGCACATTTTCTTTCAAGCGAATTCGCGACCTATCTCAGTGGACGCTACGTCGAATTCGAGGTGTTCCCATTCTCGTTTTCCGAGTTCATGCGCCTGCGCGCAGAAGATGGCTGCGTGCAAACTCCAGACGAGGCGTTCGACGTATATCGCGTTCTTGGCGGCTTCCCGTTTTTGGCCTATCTCGACTACGAGCAGGATCCTTGTAGGGAATACCTGCTCAGCATTTACGATACCGTGGTTCTCAAGGATATGATTGAGCGCGAAAGCATCAAGGATTCGGCGCTGTTGGGCGAGTTGCTGCCGTTTCTGATTGCCAACATTGGGCATACGTTCAGTGGTCGCAGTGTCGAGCGCATGCTTGAGGGCGAGAATATTTCCATTTCGATTGGCTCAGTTCTCAAGTATATCCAGGTGGCGTGCGATGCGAATCTCCTGTACCGTGCGCCACGCGTTGATGTGATGAGCAAGAAGGTGTTCAAAAATCAAGAAAAATATTATCTTGCAGATCATGGAATCCGTGAAGCGGTGTACGGTAATAACGATCGCAACATTGACCAAGTTCTCGAAAATATCGTGTTTGTCGAACTCATTCGCTATGGATGGAAGGTGTCCGTGGGCGATAAGCCCATCGAGCCTTCCAAGAATGGTTCCGCGTCGAAAGAGATAGATTTCGTTGCCACGAAGGGTTCCCGTAAGCTGTTCATTCAGGTGTGCTACTTGCTTGCCGAAGAGTCCACTATCGCGCGTGAATTTGCGCCGCTTGAGGATCTGCGCAGCGACTTTCCAAAATACGTGCTGTCAATGGACAAGGTCGACCGTAGCCAGAATGGCATTATTCATAAGGATATTCGCACCTTTTTGTTTGAAGCGGACGAGCTACTGAAGTAGCGCGGCGGGCAAAGCAGCGCGAAGCGCCGCGCTCACCTACCGGCTCTCGGGGAGGTCGTCTTCTTCCCAGGGGGTTTGGATGGGGGCGCTGTGTTTGCCGGAGTGGGGGGCCTCGTGGGTGCCCCATTTGGCGTGTACTTGGGCGCGGCGTTCGCGTTCGGCGCGGGCTTCGCTCGGGCGCAGGTGACGACCAACGCCGGGCTCGGCTGCGGCGGCAACTTCGGCCTTATCCTGTCGCGCCAACTCTATGCGAATGCGAGCGTATTCCCAGATCAGCAGCACAAGCAGAATGCACATCACAATGAGGTAGCCAATGACCGCGCCCGGCAGCCCGGTGAAGTTCACCAGCAGAATGGGCACAAACAGCGCGAACCCAAACGTAATAATGTAGAGCGTGGTCACGGCCTTCTGGCGCCGCAGTACGGTGATGACTTGGTACAAGAAGTCGATTGCCGCCGTCACGCCACCGGCCGCCAGCATGATGTAGCACAGCCCGCGGAATTGCTCGAAGTCCACGCCGTACAAGAAGCCCATCACGGGAATGCCAATCCACGCCATCATGAGCGCGGTCGCGGCGGTCACTCCCACAACCACCAGCATAATCACAACGATGATCAGGTCAAACCGCTTGCGTTTCTCCGGGTCGGCCCACACGTTCGCCATCTTCACCAAAAGCGGCTTGTAAATGAACCCGACCGTCAGCAGAATGCCCTGCGCCGGGAAATACAGCGCGTTGAAGTACAGCTGGTTGTCGTACGAGAGCACACCCTCCATGACGAACTTCGGCATGTTATCAATGAACGCGTACAAAAACAGCGCGATGAACAGGGGAAAGCACTGGCGGAACAACCCACCCACGCTGCCTGCGCTCCAGCGGCGAGACTTCGGCGTCTCAAAAAGCGATAACGGAAACGTCAGTAGCACAAACGACGCGGCCGCCGCTGTGGCCATGGCGATGCACGCAACCGACAGGTTCCGCGTGATCAGTAGCACCAGCGAAAACACCACCAGCACCAGCACCGAGCGGAACGCCTGCGAGATGCCCGCCAGGTACAACTTGTCCTTCTGTTGGAGGCGTCCCTCGTACACGTCGGCCAAGCCGTCTATCATCTTGTACAGATACACGCCCAAACTGATGGTGAACATGTCGGTTTCGTACCCGCGCACGAGGCAATACCCCACGCCCACCAGCACCATAATGGCGCAGGTGATCCAGCGGTTCATCTGGTAATCCGAGAACGAATGCGCCTCGTCCACGTCCGACACCTGGAACGTGCGCACGCCGTAGTTCGCCACAATCATCAGCAGCATGCCGGTGACGAACGCCAGCGAGAACATGCCCGCTTGCTCGACACCCACCAGTTGCGTCACCACCACGGTAAGGATGGGGAACACCATGCCCCAGGCAGCGAAGCCGATGGTGTTCCACACGTAGTCGCGCGAGGTGCGGTGCGCGGCGTACTCGGCCTCTTGGCTGGCCAGCGAGCCTTCGGATACGGCTCCCAGCAGGCGGTTCCACCAGCCGTTCACGGTGCGGGTGATGAAGTTGGGCTTGCGGGGTGGCTTTCCGCTGGCGCGTTGCTCGCGTTCGCGTGCGGCGGCACCCAAAAACGGCGTGGTATCGGAAGGCGAGAACGTAGGGGCGCTGGCGGGCGCGTCATCTGCGGATGTATCCGCAGGCCGCGCATGGCGTGCGACGGTGCGCTCCTTCTCAGGTGCGTTCTCGGCCGGGGTGGTGGAGTCCTTCGCAAGGTGTTTCATAGCCCCGATTATAGTTCATCGTTTGCCCGAATGCCGATTTCCATACCAGCATCAAACGCTGTGGAAAACGCCAGGGGGATGCGGCATTGCGTTCGGCGTCGGCGGCGGCGTCTGCGGGCATTTGCCGACGACGGGCGCGGTGCGCCATGTTCGCGAACGGACGAGCGGTATACTGGCGAAACACACTTATTACCAGTGGGAGAATGCTCATGAAAGAAGTTTTGTGGCACGGCCGCGGCGGCCAGGGCGCGTTCACGGCGGCGCGGCTGCTGGGCGCGGCGGCATCGCTTGCCGACGGCCGGCACGCGCTGGCGTTTCCATCGTTTGGCCCCGAGCGGCGCGGCGCGCCCATGCGCGCATTTACGAAGATGTCGGACGCGCCCATCGGCGACCGCAGCGCCGTCGCGCAGGCCGATTACGTGGTGTATCTCGACGACACGCTGCTGGGCGAGGGCTGGGAGTGCGAACTGAAACCCGGCGGCATCGTGCTGGTGAACAGCGTGCGCACGTTCGACGACCCGCGCATCGTGGCGCTGGATGCCGACGGCATCTCGGCCGCCGTGCTGGGCCGCCCCATTCCGAACACCGCCCTGCTTGGCGCCCTGGCCACGCTCTGTGACCAGGTGAATGCCGAGGACGTAAAAGAAGCCATCCGCCAATACATGCCCGAGAAACTGCACGCGAAGAATATCGTCATCATTGATGCAGCGATGGAAGCCGCCGCTTGTCAGCCCCAAAAGAGCGCGCAGCACCCCGGTTGTCATCCTGAGCGGAGCGCGCAGCGCGGAGTCGAAGGATCCCGTGCGGCGACAGCCGTAGCACTTACTGTTGACACCGCGGGGGATCCTTCGACTGCGCACCTTCGGTGCTCCGCTCAGGATGACAGTGGTGCGGCCGCCGGTCGTCCCGCGCACATTCCCACGTTGCGTTCAGGAACTCTCGACCCAAGTGCTTTCGCGCACTCTACCTGCTTTGAGGCGGGTTACCTTGTGGCGAAGAACGCAGGCTGGCGCAACAAGCGCCCCGTTATTGACTCGGCTGCGTGCACCGGGTGCCTTCAGTGCTATATGCATTGCCCAGATGGCACGGTGTATAAGGTTGCCGAACCCGCGCGTGGTGGCGCTCCCGTAGCCATTGATCTGGACTTCTGCAAGGGATGCGGGGTGTGTGCGAAGGTGTGTGCCTTCGGCGCAATCGCCATGGTGCCCGAGCGTGACGAAAGTGAGGCGAGTGCCTAATGAAACGGTTTCTCTCCGGCGACGAAGCGCTTGCTGAGGGTGTGCGACTGGCGCGTCCGCAGGTCATCTCCGCGTATCCCATCACGCCGCAGACGGTGGTTGTTGAGCGCCTGAGCGAAATGGTGGAATCCGGCGAGCTGGCCGCCGAATACGTGCACGTGGAATCCGAGCACTCGGCGCTCTCGTGCGCCATCGGCGCGTCGGCCACGGGCGCGCGCACATTCACGGCCACGTCGAGCCAGGGCCTGCTCTACATGGCCGAGTGCCTCACGTACGCGTCGGGCGGTCGATACCCCATCGTCATGATGAACGCGAACCGCTCCACCGCGCTGCCGTGGAACATCTACGGCGACCAGCGCGACTCGCTGGCGCTGCTCGACCACGGCTGGATTCAGGTGTACGCCGAGAACAACCAAGAAGCGCTTGACCTGGCGTTGATGGCCTACGCGGTGGCCGAGGACGCGCGCGTGCGCACGCCGGTGATGGTGAACCTCGATGGCTTCGCGCTCACGCACACCTACGAGACGGTGGACGTGCCCACGTCCGCGCAGGCCGACGCGTTCCTGCCGCCCTACGACGGCGCAGGCAATCGCTTCGACTTCGAGCACCCCGTGAACATCGGGTTCTCGGCCGGGCCGGAGTACAACCGCTACTTCAAGTACTGGGAGCACCGCGACATGCTGGACGCGCCCGGCGTGATTGACGAAGTGGAGGCGCGCTTCGCCGAGGTGTTCGGCCGTGCGTATCCCGGCATGATTGAATGCGTGAACTGCGAAGATGCCAATGTGGTGCTGGTAACGCTGGGTTCGGCCGCGGGCCTTGTGCGTGGCGTGGTGGCGAAGCTGCGCGAACAGGGCGTGCGTGCCGGCATGCTGCGCATCCGCTACCTGCGCCCCATGCCGAGCGCCCTCATCGCCGAGGCACTGCGCGGCGTGCGTGCGGTCGGCGTGCTGGAAAAGGACATCTCGTTCGGCGCCGAGGGTACCGTGTTCACAAACGTGAACTCCGCCCTCCATCAGGCTGGCGTGACGAGTCCCACCTACAACTTCATAGGCGGCCTCGGCGGCGACGATATCTCAGAAGCCCAGGTCATCGGCATGTTTAAGGTTCTGCTAGACGCTTCTGAAGGCACCATCGACCTCCCCCGCGTAAGCTTCCTCGGCATAGACTCCCCAGTCGATGCCGCCGCCCCCTCTTGTCATCCTGAGCGGAGCGCGCAGCGCGAAGTCGAAGGATCCCGTTCGGCGTCAGCCACCGCCGCCCCGAAGGAGGCGAACTAGCCATGCCAGTGAACGCTAAAACCATCTCCGACGACGAGTTCTTCTTCGGCCACAAAGCCTGCGCGGGTTGCGGCGGATCGCTCGCCGTGCGCGCCGCGCTCAAGGTGCTCGGGCCGAACGCCGTGGCCGCGCTGCCTGCGGGCTGCATGAGCGCTGTCGGGTTCAACTTCCCGCAGCTCGCGTTCGCCAACAACGCCATGATCACGCCTTTTGCGGCTACAGCCAGCGTGCTCACCGGCATTGAGGCCGGCCTGCGCGCGCAGGGCAAAAAGCCCGACGACTGCACGGTGGTGGGCTTCGCTGGCGACGGCGGCACGGCCGACATCGGGCTGCAGGCGCTCTCCGGCGCCATCGACCGCAACGACGACGTGCTCTACATTTGCTACGACAACGAGGCGTACATGAACACGGGCATCCAAAAAAGCTCGCTCACCCCGTTCGGCGCCAAAACCACCACTACGCCGGCTGGCGCGAACGCCCACGGCTGCCTCACACAGAAGAAGAACCTGTTCGAAATCGTGGCCGCGCACGGCATTCCCTACGCTGCCACGGCCAGCGTCGGCTACTTGAACGACTTCATCCGCAAAGTGGAGCGCGCCCGCGACATCCGCGGCACGCGCTACCTTCATGTGATTGCCCCGTGCCCGACTGGCTGGGGCTGCGATGTGGACGAGACGGTGGACATCGCCAAGGACATCGTGGACACGGGCCTGTGGTACTTGGCCGAATACGAGGGCGAGCAGCTGTGCGGCCAGCCCGGCGGCCGGTTCAAGCTCAACCGCAACCCGCGCGAGTTCGCCAGCGTCGAGGCCTACCTGCGCCGCCAAGGCCGCTTCAAGTCTCTCACCAACGAGGAAATAGTCCAGGTAGAAGCCGGCCGCAACGCCACCTGGGAAACCATCCGCCGCACGTGGATTGTGTAAGCATGAACGGCTCTTTCGCCCCCTTTGTCGCGCCGGCACCGATGCTAAGCGTTCCAACGTTGGTGCCGGCGGCAACCGAGCTGGTGGCGAAGAGCCAGCGTGCGCACGTGTACAAATACTGCAGTACGACGGAGCCTTCCAAAGACACCTACTGCATCAAGATACTCCAGGCAGAAGGTGCTTTTCTGAGGCATCAGTTGCATCTACTTGAGCGGATTGCGCGTTTACAGGCTTCGTCGGAGGCTGCTCCGCTTCCTCTTGCGCGCGTGGCGCGTTTTGGGGTGCCGCAGGGGTCGCAGTATCCCAAGCCATCGCAGTTACACCTGGTCACACGCTGGATTGAAGGTGAAACGTTGGCGCAGGTGGCCTCTCGCTGGGCGCGCACTCCGCAGGGCGTGCCGCTGCAAGAAGCCCTTACAATGCTCGCGGCCGTTGCGGATGCCCTCGCCGCCCTCGCGAGCGACAGCGGCCGCCAGCCCCTCATCCACCAAGACATCAAGCTCTCGAACATCGTAGTAACCAACAATGACACCCGGCCGCGCGCCCAGTTCATCGACCTAGATACGGCATTCTTCCTCGGCGACCCGGTGGAAGCCATCCCGTTCGGCTCCTTTGGCTACGCCGCGCCCGAATGCCTCGAACGACGCGAGGGCTGGCCAAGCCCCGCCGCTGATGTGTTCTCGTTTGGCGCAACGGTGCACGAGGTGCTTACGGGCAGTCTGCCTCATCCGTTTGTGTCGAACCCGCGCAACGGCAGACAGTTTTGGCTCACGTACTATCGCCGCACCGACGCGCTTTCCCCATCTGAGAACCTGCCCGCTGACGTGCGCGAATTGCTGGACGCATGTCTTTCGCTTGATCCCCAAATGCGCCCAAGCGTATCTGAGCTAGTGGCACGCATCCGCCAACTAGCAGAACGCCACAACGCCACAGAGCACATTCGCCCCACAAGCCCAAAAAGCGCCCCGCTCCCCACGCCGCTTGAGCCGCCCTGCGCGCCAACACTCGCCTAACCCTAACGTTCCAAGCCCTCACGATCCTTGCTCGTACGTCCCGGCGCGCCGCACGTTCCCACCTCGCAAACCTCGCCGCCTTCACCCCTCCCTGCACCATACGTCAGGGGTCGATTTGCCCAAAATCCTCGTTGATGGGTACATCCAAGTGTTGCGCAATATGTCGATCTTCCCAAGACGAATACCCTAAGAAGACATTTTGGGTATATCAAGCTCAGACGAGCGAAGAGCAAGAGGGTAAGGTGCGCATGACGGCGAACACCGAACGGCTGGGAAGCTTCGACGTCCCCCACGAAGCGCGCGGATGGCACACGGCCTTGTACTATTTCGCCGAGCACATGCGCTCGCTCTCTCATGGCTGCGTTAATCACAAAATTTTGTACTCATATATTGGCATGAACGGCCATTACATCAACCACGACAATCCCACCATCAGGAAGCGCACCGCCGCCGTGCTGTCGCGTCTCATGCACTCGCGGCGCTACGCGGAAGATTTTCGCATAAGCTTTGAGGCCGACCCAGACGTGTTCGACAAGGGCGCTTTGCTGCTGTGTGCGGCGCTCTGTGACAAAAGCGGCTGTGACCCCGCTGAAACGGTGCAGTATTTTCGCACCGACTTGTGGCGCGACGTTGAACAGGGGCTGCGCAACGAACGCGAAGACGGGCGTGCCGAACTCAACCTGGATAGGGCTACAAACGAGATGCGCCTCATGCTGGGATGGAGCGAAATTCAGCCCGTCGAAGCAAGTCGCGAGGTGCTATCGGTGCTGGTCTCAACTTACTTTTACCTGATGACGTTCGGCTGCGTGAACGAACGCTTGGTGCGCTTGCTGGTGGACGCTACGCCCGACGAAGCGCCCGCGCCGGCCAAGCACCCCCCGGCCCGCCTGCGCGAAGAGTGCGCCTGCCTTATCCGCTACGACGAAAAAGCCACCGCCGTGGTGTCGTGGTGGACGGTGGAAGCCACACACCCCCTCGCCATCGGGCGCTACAGCGACAGCGACGTCATCGAGCCGAACCCCTACGTGTCGCGTTCGCATTGCCGCATCAGCTTCCAGAACGGCGCGTGGCTGCTCACCGACGAAGGGTCCACGCACGGCACCTGTGTACTGCGCGCCGGCCAAGTGGCGTTCGACACCGCACGTGACGGACGCGGTCCCTTCCAGCTGGCTCTAAACGACCGCATTGTGCTGGCGAAAACCTCGTTCTACTGGTTCGGCGCGTTCGTGGAGAAAGATCGCCCGGCGCGCTGCTAGCGCTCGTCGAGCGAAAGGGGAGTCGCGCGCTTGTATCTATCGAACTTCATGCCTGATGCACAGGATCCGATCCTAAGGGGCCGCGAACTGCGGTTTTTCGTGGGCTTCCCCGTGACGCAAGCGGTGCTGCTCACCATTCCCACGGTGATAGCCGCGTATCTGCACGAGGGCTCAAGCGTGCTGTATTACGGAACCTGCGTGCTGCTGGTGGTGTGCCTGGCCGCTGACGTGCTGTTATTCCGCTCGATGGAGCGGCTGGCACAGAAGCAGCACGAAGACCAGCGGGCGGCGCTTCTGCAAGGGCAGTTGGAGGAATATCTCGCGCGCTACGACCACGTAGTCACGGAAGTGGAAGAGGCGGCGAAGCTGCGCCACGACGCGCGCAACCAGGTGCAAACCGTGTTGGCACTGGCCGATGCGGGCGCGTTCGATCAGGCGCGCGAGCACCTGAGTGAACTACGCGCCATGGTGGAAGGCTCCGGCGAGGGGAGTGCCGGGAACCTCCCGAGCGTGGCGGCTCCGGCGGCGCCAGCGGGTGTGGTGTTCGCTCCAATTGACCTCACCCCCGCCACCTCAAAACCCGTCGGGGGGGGGGGCTTTCAAAGCCTCATCCGTACAGCGAGGGGGCAGCCGATGAGCGTTGTTGCAGCTGAGTTTCTCTGCGCATTGGTGGGCGTGGGGTCATTCGCGCTGGCGCTCGTGCTCGGCCGAAAGGGAACTACGCTGCCCAAGCGCCCCATCTACCTGCTGTTTCCCATAAGCCAGCTGGCTATTGCGGGGTTTCTGCTGGTGTATGTGGCCGTATTCCAGCTGCCGCTATGGCTGTTCGCGGCCATCGCTGCAAGTGCGGCGTTGTGCGCCCCAGCCGATCTCATGCTGTTCAAAGCCCTGCGCGAAACCGAGGAAGCCGAACTCGCGCAAACTCGTACTAGCTTGCTGGAAGAACAGGTTGAAGCGCAGCGGCAGTACATCCCACGACTTTCGGCGGAACTCGCGCGTGCTCATGACGTACGGGCGGAACTGCTGGCTCAGCTGGAAGAGGCGGATGCCCTGCTCGCGCGTCGCCAAGGCGAGCAAGCGTCCGCGGAGCTAACCCAGGCCGTGAGCGCGCTCGACCCGGCGGATCCGCCGCTGTGCGCGCACCGCGCGGTGGACGCCCTGGTGTCGCTGAAAGCGCACGCGTGCGAGGAAGCCGGCATCCGCGCCACGTTCGAGTTGGACGTGCCAACCAACGTGCCCGTGCCCAGCGTTGACTTGTGTGCCGTGTTCTCGAACCTGCTTGACAATGCTTTGCACGCCTGTGAAAAGGTGGAACAACCCCGGCGTCGGCTGCACCTGAAGGCACGCGTGGTGAGTGGCTATCTGGTGGTGGATGCTGAGAACAGCTGCCTACCTGATCCCGGCGGGCCCCAGCACCAGCACCAGCAACTCGCTCCGCGCATTCCCGCCAGCGAGCAACCACTCGCGCCAGCAACGCCCGAACGCCGCCCCGCCCGCGGCCTCGCGGAACACGGCTGGGGGCTGTCCATTCTGGAAAGCCTGGCCACGCGCCATGAAGGCTCGCTTTCAATCGAGCAAAGCGGCGGCGTATTCCGCACCACCGTGGCACTCAAAATGAACGGAAGGTAAGCACCATGTACCGCATACTCATAGTGGACGATGAACAGCAACAAGCCCAGGCCATTGAGGCGCTGGTCGCGCGGCACCCGCGAGCGAGCGAATTCGCCGTTGCGTGGTTGCCCTCGGTGACCGATTTTGAGGAAGCGGCCAGCGCGGGCAACGTGTGCGACATCCTGGTGATGGATATCGACTTCGGCGAAGGCCGCCCGAGTGGTATCGAGGCCGTGCGGCGCTGCCTGCCCGCCAGCAGCGGCACGCAGGTGATGTACGTCACGGGCCACATGGAATATTGCACAAGCGTCTACCGCACCGACCACGTGTATTTCCTGGTGAAGCCCGTGAACCAGCGCGATTTCGACGACGCGCTGGACAAGGCTTTGTCGCGCCTGGAGGCCGCTCACCCCTCGCTGGTGGTGCGCTCGGGTGGGCGCGTGGTGCTGGTGGACCCGCGCAAGCTGGCCTACGTGGAAAGCGATCGTCGCAAAGCGCACCTGCACCTGCCAGGCGAGGTCATCGACACCTACGCCGCCCTAGCCGATCTCATTGCCGAGCTGCCGTCCTCGTTCGTTCAGTGTCACAAAAGCTTCCTCGTGAACATGGACCACATAGCCGAACTCTCGCAAGATTCCGTGCGCCTCATGTCGGGCGAAGTGATTCCCATCAGCCAAAAGCGCCGCAAATCCACCCGCGAAAGCTTCTTCGCACATATTCGCAAGCGCTTGTGAAAGTTAGTTATTACCTCGCTGCGTTTAATTCTTACATTCGTATTGAAGCGGGTGGCGCGCTTGGAAAGAATGATCGTGGAGGATAGGGAAAAACCAGGTGAACGCCCTTACGTTTCAGGCGCGCATGAGGGCTACCTATCCGATGCGACAGCACCAGGCGGCACCAAATGAAGCTGCCCGGACGAGTTTGAAGGAGTGAGAAACGATGCAAATCACATGCGTCAAAAAACGCGGTGCGCCCGCAAGACCAGCAGTCTTGTTAGCGCTCGCAACCCTGCTAGCGGCGCTAGCCCTAAGTCTTGCGGGGGGGGGGGGCTTCATTGAGAAGGCCTACGCCCTTACGAGCGGCGATTGGGAGTACTCAGTAGAAGGTGCAGACCAGGATGCGGTTGCAACTATTACTGGCTACACTGGTACCGACGCTGCGGTTACCCTTCCGGCTACCGTTGGCGAAGAGGGTGTGAAGGTAGGAAGCGCCTCGTTCGAGCGTGGCTACACGTTTACCAACCTCGATTGCTCTGAAGTAACAGATCTGGGAGATCTCTCCATCACTCATGGCAACCTTGCGTCGCTGAATGTGGAGAATTGCGCGACACTTAAGACCCTCATCTGCTCCTACAACAAGCTTACGGAGCTTGATATCACGGGGTGCGAAGCGCTGACGTATCTGGATTGCCGCTTCAACTACCTCACAGACACCGAGGCCCTTGATACGTGGCGTGATGGGGATGCGGAAAAAGGCGAAATTCATCCTCAGTACGATAAGGAAACCGGATTCGCATTTGGTTCCAGCGATAAGGGTGCTGTCATTCTCGGCTGGGATGGTCGTTCTTCGACCGTAGTTCTTCCCGACAAAATCGGCGACCAGTTCGTTGTAGAAGCCTATCTGAGCGGTTGTGGCATTGAAGTGCTCGACATCAGCAAGTGCTATGACCTGGCTTATCTCGATTGTAGCCGCAACTACATCAAAGACATGACCCGGATTCTAGACTGGGCTACCGTGATGGGTCATGAGAGTAACCTCTCCCCGCAGTTCCATGAGAGCGGTTTTGCCTACGAGGTTCAGGATGGTCCCGATGGCTCCGGCGCGTATATCTATGACTACGACTACGCGCGTTCTGATGGAACCATCGTCGTGCCTGCCTCCCTTGATGGCCTGCCTGTCGTCTCCGTTTCCTTGTACGGAGTTGCGTGTGAAAATCTGGATTTGACCAGCTGCACCGACCTGAAGTCCTTCTTCAGCACGAACAGCATCATTTCCTCTATCGACGCAAGCGGTCTGACGAACCTCGAAGACCTCTACTGCGACAGAAGCGACGTGGAGTCCCTCAGCATTGAGGGCTGCACGAGCCTGACGTCGCTGTCATGCGCTTTTAACCAGCTTTCGAACGAGGCCGTGCAGGCGCTCAAGGCCAAGTATGCCAACGCTTCTGTGTCTCCGCAGTTCGATGGCGAAGGCAACTACCAGCTGCAGATTAACTGCCAGCCTCTTGCTAATTTTGCAAAAAGCTTTGCAGTTGGTCAGGGTGCGAGTACTTTTACCGCCGAGCTTGATCCCGGCACCGAAGGCCCATGGCACGATGAGAATCCTCTTTACACCGTGGCGAATGTTAATTGCTGGAGCGTGCAATCAGACAATCCTGATATTGTGACGGCAACTAACATGGATGGGCAGAAGAAAAAGGGAAGGGAAATAACTCTTACGCCTCAATCTGCTGGTACTGCGAAGGTCACCATCCAGTATAACTACACCGGCAGTGAGTTCTCTTATCATGCAGAGGCTTCATACGACGTAACCGTCGTGGAGAACGCAAATGTTGTAGAAAGTTTCAGCATTACGTCATCTGACCCGGTGGAATTCGAATATATCAAAGAATGCCCCATCTGCACGGGTATGATCAAAACTCATGGAAGCACGTGCGAAATTCCCTATACGGTGGAAGGCGAGAATCCTGATGACCCGCTGACCTACTTTGAAATCACCACCAATAGCCAAGTGGTAAAGTGCGTGTCTCAAAGCGGTATAGAGCGCGAGGGTTTGCTTGGCTTGCAGGCCAAAAAGGTTGGAGAAGATCAGAATGTCACCCTCTCCGCTGGTAAGGCTACCGCCAACATGGCCGTTACCGTGAATGAAGTTACCGATTTCAGCGGCATTGCCTTCACGGCAGTCGAGGGCGTAGTGATGCCCGAGGGAAGCGAACGCCAGCCGCTGGAAATGTTCTACCTGGCGGATGAAGCGAGCGACGCTTTCCAGAACTCGCTTCTGTCTCAGTACCACGGCGTGGAAGATCTTATTAAGTCAGTCGCGTCAGACAAGGCAGACATTGTTGCAGTCGGAGAAGACGGCAAATCTCTCAAAGCTCTAAAATCCGGTCAAGCCACCATCACTCTGACGGATAAGTTTGGCAAAACGGTCGAGTGCAAAGTAACTGTTTCCACGACGTACGCAGTGAAGCACCTTCTGCAAAAAGCAAACGACCCAACTACATATGTTGAAGGCGATAGCGAAACCCTGCGAGGTGTAGCGGGAGATCTGACGAAGGCCGTTGCAAAAGAGTTTGCTGGTTTCGCTCTCAGTGGCGAAGTTCCGAAGAAAACTATCGAAGCCAACAACGCAACCGTTGTTGAAATCAAGTACGACCGCAAAGAGTACACCGTCACGTGGGATGCCAACGGTGGCGAGTTTGGCGACCAAGGCTCTAATAAAGAAGACCCTGTTGCCTTCGGTGCTAAGCCGACGGCACCTACCGCTCCCACGCGAGACGGATACGTGTTTGCTGGCTGGTCGCCGATGATTCCCGACGCCATGCCTGCCGAGCCTATCAAGCTGACGGCCCAGTGGGTCGACGAGAACGCCGAATCCAATATCATCGTTTCTGCTCCTGAGTCGGACAGCGGTAAGCTGAGCTTGTCGGATGACGACGCTAACAAAGTGGCGGCCGCAGTTGACCAGGTAATCACGGCTGTCGCAAGTGGCGAATCCGTTGAGGGCCTGACTGATGGCGATATCCAAAAAGTGAAAACCGTAACTGACGCGGCAAGCGCCAGCGGCGGCACCGTCACTACCCTCGTGATTGCGGAAGCCAAAGAAGCCAACCCGAGCCCTCGTGACGCTTCCCCCATCAACGACAAAGCGGCTGAAGACCTCGGCGCTACCGCTACAGTTGCTCAGTATTACGACCTCAGCGTGAACTTGATTGTGCGCAATGACTCCACCGAGGTTGCGGTTCCTCTGACCAAGGTCGGTGAAAACCTTACATTCGTACTCAACGTCAATCCGGATGTTATTAAGAACCAGAAGGTGAGCGTTGTTTACCTCCATGATGGGGTAGCAAAACTCATCAATCCTCAAAGCGTTGATTACGCAGAAGGTAAAGTCACCTTTGCTTCTAACGAGTATTCCCTCTACGCCATCGTTACCAGCGACAAGGCCCCGACGCCTCCTTCTGGTGGCGGCTCTGCTACGGCTCAGAAGTTCCAGGTGACCTTTGAGTCTAACGGTGGCAGTGCTGTTGCTGCTCAGGAAGTTGAATCTGGTGCGACGGTTACCAAGCCCGCCGACCCGACGCGCGAGGGCTACACCTTTGCTGGCTGGTTTGCTGACGAGGCGCTGACCAAGGCCTGGGACTTCGCCACCGACAAGGTGACTGCCAAGACCACGCTCTACGCCAAGTGGACCACCCAGTCCATCATGTTCTCTGATGTTGACTTCAACGCCTGGTATGGCCCCGCCGTCACGTTTGTGGCCGACTCCGGTCTCATGCGCGGCTATGCCGGTACCGATCTGTTCGGCGTAGGCAAGAACCTGACGCGTGCTGAGCTTGCGGTCATCTTGAACCGCCATGCCAACCCCGATGGCGATGCAGGCTACGACGACGTGATGGCTTCCACCCCCAACAACACCGGCATGGCTGATGTTGAAGCAGGTGTGTGGTACACCGGTGCCGCCAACTGGGCTGTCGCAAACGGTGTCATCAACGGCAAAGAAAATGCTGATGGCACTCGCAGCTTCGACCCCAACGGCAACGTGACCTTCGAAGAGATGGTAGCCATGATGGTGAACCTGGCAGTCACGCCCGACGAGATCGCCGCTGCTGACATGAGCGTGCTCGACAAGTTCGTCGATGTCGCCACCATCAGCGACTGGTCACGCGCCAGCCTCGCCTGGGCCGCCCAAGCCGGCATCTTCAACGGCTACGACGAAGCCGACGGCACCTACATCCGCCCGCTCGAACAAATCACCCGCGAGCGCGCCGCCGCCGTGCTGTTCAACAACTACGCCTAAGAGCACACCACTCCCAAAGCGTAACTAGCAAGCAAGGAAAGGAGCCGCCGGGCTCCTTTCCTATTGCTACTGAGCAATTCCTCAATACAAACTTACTATCTAGTTATTTAGTATCCCGGAATCATGCTATCATGCCATTAGCATGAACACTGGATGCTAATAGGAGGACTCATGCCAGCTCTGCAGGTGAAGGACTTTCCGGGTGACATGTATGAAGAGCTGCGAGAATGCGCGGCGACGCAGGATCGCAATATTTCGCAGCAAACGGTCCATGTGCTGCGTGAGTATTTGCGTGCTTATCGGCAAAGTGGTGGCTCGCCTGCTTGGGTGGTGCGTCCCGCCGTTGAGCAGGCTGAAGCGCCGGTTCGCACAAAGAGCCGCGCCGAGGAAACGCCCGAAGAGAGCATCGAGCGCCGGCGAAAGGTGTTTGCGGCACTTGACGCCTTGCCGAAAGTCGAGATTCCAAAAGACTTCCCCGAGCCGGCTGAACTTGTTCGACAGATGCGCGAAGAGCGCGACGACCAACTCGTTCCCGAATTGAGCCACATCCGATGATAGTTCTCGATTGCAGCGCAGCGGTGGAGATGGTATTAGGAACCCCTCGCGGCCAGGCATTTCGCTGTTTTATGCTAGAGCATAAGCGCGTCATCGCGTCGGATTTATTTCGCGCGGAAGTGCGCAATGCCCTCTGGAAGTACGTGCATGCAGGATTGTTTTCTGCGAGCCATGCCGAAGTGCTCATTGAAAAAGCGCTCGATCTGGTTGACGAATTTGTCCCATTAGAAGAAAACGCCGCCGAGTCGTTCGCCGAGGCCGCGCGCCAGGATCACCCTGTCTACGACCTCTTCTACGTAACCCTCACCCGTCGCCAAGCCGCCACCCTCTTCACTGCCGACAAAAAACTCGTAGCTCTCTGCGAACGCCTTGGAGTAAACAGCACCTGCGAAATGACCTTGCCGCCACTGTAGCGTAAAAGCTACACTATAAGACGAATATCAGCAGGCTTCGGATAGTAAGAAGGCAGGTCACTCGTGCGATTCATCATTTCGCCTGCTAAGAAAATGAACGTTGTTGACACCTCGTTTGCATGGCGCAACCTGCCGCTGTTCGTCGATCGCGCCGCCGAGCTGGCCGACGAGGTTCGGGCGCTTTCGTACGACGAGGCAAAGGCCCTCTGGCAGTGCAGCGATGCGCTAGCCGAACTCAACTTCGAGCGCTTTCGCACTATGGACGTGCGCGCAAGCGGCATGTTGACGCCGGCGGTGCTTGCGTACGAGGGCATTCAGTATCAGCACCTTGCACCGCAGGTGATGGAGTCGTCGCAGCTGGAGTATCTGCAAGAGCACCTGCGCATTCTCTCCGGCTTCTATGGCGTGCTGCGCCCCTTCGACGGCGTGGTGCCGTACCGTCTGGAGATGCAGGCGAAGCTGGCGGTGGGCAGCGCGCGAAACCTCTACGAGTACTGGGGCGATGCGCTTTTCCAAACGCTCGCCGCTGAGACCGATGTCATCGTAAACCTCGCGTCAGTCGAGTACGCAAAAGCCGTGGTGCCGCACGCGGAGCGCGCCGGCTGCCGTGTAGTCACCTGCCTCTTCGGCACCATCGACGCCCGCGGCCGCCTCATCCAACGCGCAACCGCCGCCAAATCCGCCCGAGGCTCAATCCTCCACTGGTGCACCACCCACCACCCAACTCGCCCCGAAGCCCTACAAACCTTCAACGAATCCGGCTACCACTACGACCCCGACCGCTCAACCGAGAGCACCTACGTGTTTGTACAAGAATGAGACGCTCAACTTAAACGAGCCTGTGCGTCAGGAGGAAGCAGTCGCCAAATAGGGAAGCGTGCATGAGCCTCTGAGCAGCCATTTCTTGGGCTTCCAAAAATTACTTTGTCAGAGACACTGCTCTGACGTGGGCTCTTGCAATTCGCTTTTTGACCTGGTGCTTTGCTTCTTAACATCAATGACTCTATAGCGTATACTACCCTCGCCGACGGTGTCCGCATTCGGGCGGCGCTTTCTTTCAAAAGGAGGCGTGTGCCTATGAACACAGTTCTTGAAATCCTTTACGCCTACGCAGCGGTGGCCACGATCATGAGCTTTCTCCATGATTTGTGGACGGACTATAAGAGTGACGGACGAAGCAGGAAGGGACCCAGGGAGAAGCTGAAATAGCAAAGCCCGGGAATAACTCCCGGGCTCCCACTAATACCTGCGCCGCCCGAACTGGATCGTGTAGCCGCAAAACTCACCTCCAGGGCACCGCCGGTAGGCATAGTATACGACAGAAGCGCCCCCGGTTTCAACTGAAACCGGGGGCGCTTCATGGTGATCCTGTCTTGGGTTGATTGCAATCAACCAGCATCTCATAGGCAGTTACAATCACCTGTCATTTTTCAAGTGAATTGACCTCTAAGGTTAATTGCTCTACAATTTCCTTGGAGGTGCATGTATGGAAATTAAGTATGCCGACAAGTCCATGATGAAAATTCTTGAGGATGACCGGATCATTCGTAAAAAACGTGGCGATATTGCCGAAAAACTTATTCGCAGGATGTCTGACTTAAGGGTTGCGGACAACCTTTCGCAAATAACGCATCTCCCGTCGCCCCGTAGGCACAAGCTTACAGGGAATTGGGAAGGTTGTTGGGGTATTGACGTAAGCAAGAATCAACGACTTATCGTTCGTCCTATTGGCAATTTTGACCCCGACGATCTGACAACCATAACAACGATTCGAATTGAAAGTATTGAAGACTACCACTGATGACGGGGAAGAAGAGGGTAGACAATGAGTGGATTTATAGTAATGCCAGGTGAAGTGATTAAAGAGTATCTAGATGACAGAGGTATGACACAAAAAGAAGTGGCTCAGCGCATCGGTGTTAGCGAAAAGCATTTATCGAACATGTTAAATGGCAAAACTAGATTGACAGAAGATATGGCATTGAAGCTTGAAAAGGTCATGCCTGATGTGCCAGCAAGTTTTTGGCTTAATTACGAAGTTAAGTATCAAGAGTATTTAGCGCGCGAAAAAGAAAAGTACGATCTTGAGGGAATTGACCTAAAAGCCATTTCCGAAAAATTTCACTTCAAGGAAGTTTTCAAAAGAACCAAAAAGCCTCTTGTGGAGCAAGCAATAGACATGTTGAAGCTCTTGGGAGTCACAAGTTTTGAGAGGTATAAGGCGGCCTTGCCCTTGGGTATGGAATTCATGCAAGATGGCGGCGAAGACGAAGCTTCGGTTGTGTGGATTAAGCAGTGTGAGCAAGCTGTCGAGGAACAGAACAAACAACTCGACGACGTTCCCTTTGATCCACAAGCTCTTGAAGAATCGCTCGGAAGACTTAAAAACATTGCGCTCAATCCCAATGTTGATGATTCGATTAAAAGCTGCCGCAAATATTTAAACAGGCATGGAGTCTATCTAGTTGTTGTAGCTGCCATTGCTAACTCCAAGATTCGGGGCGCGCTAACAACCTTCAAAGGACATCCTGCCATTTATATAAGCAAGCGCTTCAAGACGCACGACCATGTATGGTTTACTATCGTGCATGAAATAGGTCATCTTTTGTTGCACTATGATCCAAGTCACATACTTGTTTCCGATGAAGAGCTGTCGAGTGAGGCGCACAAAGACAGAGAGGCGAATGTATTCGCTCGTAAGTTTTTCGTTAATGAAAACGATTATAATTCATTTAAAAGCAGCAAGAGCTTTACCGCGCAAGCAATTTCCGAATTTGCCAGGGAACAGGGAGTTCATCCTGGAATAATCGTTGGTTTCTTACAGCACGATGGAGAAATTGATTTTGACCAGATGAACAGTCTTAAATCAAAGTAAGGTAACGAGGGCATAATGTATATGTTGACCATAAAAAACAGAGCCAGCGAATATAAGGCTGTTAAGGAATTGGAAAAGGCCGGATGCCTACAAAATGGACTTATGCCTCTGGTTGAGATAATTCAAGAAAATTTCGCTTATGACAACTTAATCGATCCAGAAACGGGCGAGTTTGTCAAGGAGGACAGGCCGATTAAGAGTGGTGAAAACAAAGGTAAAACTCGGTCGTTTAAAATTAAAGATCCTTCAACCAAGCGTAATGTTACTCTAGAAAAAATTGAAGAGCACTTTCAAAGTGGTCATATATTTGTGGACTATTTTCGATGCGATGCGCATAAGTATAATGAAACAACATTTAAAAAATGCCCTTTGGTACTTACTCTAAATACTAATATTGATGCTTATTTAGAAAAGGTTAGGAGCATTGCGTCGCATCCTACTTTGATTCCTGTAATTACCATTAAAAATGGAACTGATAAACTCAGTTCGCAGCAGCTTTTTATATTTGCCCAAGAACTCAAGGAACTCTGTCAAGGGCGCCCTATCGCTATTAGGATTGATGATATTGAAGGGTATGAGGATACATTAAAGAGCATACTCAGCAGGAAAGATTATCTTATCTATGATATTAATGAGACACCTGCTGTATCGAAAATTGAAGAGTTCGAAGAGCTCAATGACTTACGGATTGACGCCACGAAGATCTTGCTCTGCTCTCCTAGGAAGCGCCGCATTCGTAATGGAGAGTATGTTGATAAATGCACAATCGATAACTCACATATTGTTAGCCATGCGAGTTATGGTTTTGCCGGTGTGGGCGACTATGCGGGGCTACGTGATTCGTTGCCTGGTGGAGGTAGTAGAGGAAAGGGGCGCGCTCTGGCTTTGCTCTACAACGGCTGGACAAATAATTTTGTGGCATATGTGAACGAAGACGTTAATCTTGGGCCGGCTGGTTATCAAGAAGTTGTAGAGCGCATACTGGCCGACAGGTCAAAGCTGGAGCGAACACCAGGAGAATGCATTGTTCTTGAAGCTGTCTCTAAAGAAGCAGAAGGAGGTCATTTCGGGGGCTTTCCAACTTGGATATCATACACAGTAGAGCGATACGTTCAGCAGTTGTACCTTGCTCACGGAGGCTACAATTTCTAGTAAACGATTTCTGGATCCAGTTCGCTTCGATAGAACCACTCGTAGTCAATTTCATACAATAGGGCGCTATTCTGCTTCAAATGATGCCAGTTTGAGCGATAGCGCCGCTTTAAGTAGTTCTTAAACGCTCTGTTGATCTGCTGCGATGAGTAAAGCTGTAAACATTGCTCAGCGACAGAATCTTTTGATTGTCCAGAACTTGGCAAATCGAACGTTTCGCAAATATCTTTTTTCGACATCGTAAGAAGCTGCTTTTGTGCGTCAAGCTTTGTGGCCTTTGTTGCTTTACGGCGGCAGCTAAAGGCGTACGTTCCATCTTTACGCTGTCGGTATGAGTAGATTCCGCATTCGGCAGGAACATAGTCGGGCAGTTCGTCCCATCGCTTTTCTGAGGTGATGACGTATACGGTCTCAAAGACATCAAAATAATCTGCAAGCTGACTTTCGAGCCGATAAAAGCTATCCAGGTCGGTTTTGATTTCGTATGCCGCGCTATGTCCATTTACTTTGCATATGTCTACGCGGCTTTTGCCTATGGGAAGCTCGAAAATAGATACAGTAGTTTCACTCAAAGGAAGCAAAACCTTATTGATAAAGTTAGCCTTAATGGTGGTTTCGTTTGGATAGTTTGCCAATATGAAGCGATTGGTAAATGAACGTGCAGAATCGCCTATATCTTCGAGGCCAAGGCCCAGCATATCGGATACTAAGCTCTTCAATCTCGTTTCCGAAAGCGTCGTTGAATAGGCTTCAAAGAGAAGCTTCGCATCCCTTTGATCTTCGCTCTGTAAGAGCTTTCCCATGACCTCCCCCATTCCGCAACCTGTCTTGTACAAGATATCATTGCAAAGCAGGGCGGAAAAGCAGGGACCCGCTGCCGGTAATGAAATTGAAGCCCAAGGTATCATTAAAACATCCTTTTTGATAAGCGCAACACGCTTTTGCCCAGATTTGCACGACAAAATGCACCTGGCGCATTCACCTTTGCGGTGTTGCACTTACTTTTACAACCACCCTGTCCGGAATATAATTCCCCTTTTTGAAGCTATCGGTCACGGGATTTATTATCAAGGGTATAATGAGGGATGATCTTTTTCATAATATAAAAGAGTACGAATTCAGGATTGGGATGCATCTTGTCTACTTGGTCAGGCCTTTACGTGGCGAGATCAGGATACCTCCAGACTGAGCATGCCCTTTTGATAGAAGAAAATACCAATGATGCTGATAGGAGCCTAGATGAATGATGATTCTTTAATAGTCATTGATGTGGACCAATGGGACAGGAAGTCTCACTATGAATGGTTTAACCAATTTGCCAATCCGTGTTTCTCTGTTGGCAAGAGAATGGATATCACTGAGCTTCTAAAATTCTGTTTAACGAATAAACTATCCTCCTTTGCGACAATCATGTACATAGCTTGTTGTGTTCTGAATTCATCGGAATCTTTTTCGCTGCGAATTTTAAATGACCAAGTTGTTAGAGTGAATGATGCTAACGCATCATTCACAAGTGCAATTAATGAAACGCTGTTTAAAAATTGTCGAGTCAAGTCCAATCTCTCTTTGTTTGATTTTTGCAGAGCAGTTCGGGAAGAAGGCGCTGTTCTTGCTGACGAAGTTGATAGCAAAAAAGATTTTAACGACATTGCCATAGTTGACGATATCTATTTTTCCTGCTTGCCATGGCTAGACTTTGAATATGTAATTCAGCCAATTCCTGATATGAGCATAGAGAACAAAAGCATTCCCCGTGTCACGTGGGGTAAATATAGTGACGCTGGAAATCGAAAAGAAATGACTATGGATCTAACGGCTAATCATGCTCTTGTTGATGGCAAGGACGCCGCCATTGCTTTCGAACGAATCCAACATTATTTCGACCGTCCTGAACTACTGGTTTAACGCTATGAAAGATATTGTTTTTATAGGATGGAGTAGTTCTCGGGATTTAGCAATTGCGGTCAAAAAGCTTCTTGACGGAAATGGCTACATAGGCGTAATTGGAGGGGATCACGAAGGTAATCCATCCGCTCTGAGAGGCATACACGATACTGTTATTGCAACAATTAAGTTCCAAATGGATAAGTGCAACCAAGCTATAGTGCTTTTAACCGAGCACGGAAAGACCGACCGAGGTGAGACAGCCCTAAGTTCGAACCTTTGTTTTGAAATGGGTTATCTAACGGCAAAGTTCGGTAACAGTTCAAATTCTGCAAAGCTTCATATCTTTAATATAGGGGTATCCATCTCTAGTCTTCCGTCGGACATTCAGGGAATGTGGGATGGAGGTGCAAATATTAATGCTGCTGAGAGTATAGGCGAAAAAGCAGAAAAGATTGTTTATGAATTCTTGAGAAGGCAGCAATTGGCATCGAAAGACGACTATCTGATATATTGTAATAATTATCATTTAATTGACTACGAAATTGCCAATCATACGACAACGCCCCTTGTATCCGACAGGGTAATAGCGCTTCAGGCAATCTTTTATGTTCAATCTTCGTATATGTTTAATGATGTCTCTAATGCAGCAATCAGAATGGAGTTATTTGAGAACGAAATGCGCAAGTCATATGAAATGTCCAGCTCTTTCGAAAGCCTTTTCGAATTTGCTCGACTTTCATTGTCCCTTTTTCTCTCTGCGGTACCGAAAGATGTTGAGCAGCAACATATCATGCTGGAGGATCGTTACTTCCGAAGCACAAAAAGAGGCTATATCCAGTTAGTTGAGGAGCTCGCTAGTAGCTGCAATATTTTAGGTGACCAAAATATTTTATTGAGCCAGAGTTTAATTAAGGAGCATGAGTTTGAAGCTCTTCTGATTATTCAAATACAGCAGCACCTAACTTTTCTTTATCTAATATATCTCGATAATCCAAATCTAAGTGAAGAGGTGCGTCAGCGTTTAGTTTTAGATGCAATTTCTATCTGCCTAGTTAACATTGATAACCTCAATTTACTAGCCAACTTCCCCTATGGTAAGCTCTATGCAAATATTTTACTCGGATTTTGCTACCATAATCTTTCAATGTTCTATTCCCTATCAGACAACAGTGAGGGAAAACGCGATGCTGACGCAATGGCTTTGAAAGTTAGGCGTTACATTTATAAAGCAATAAAAAATCGGCAAGGAATCCATCAAGAATTAAAGAGTTACTTTGAACTTGAATACTTCTTCCAGTTATTGGAGGACATAGAGAATTCAAATGATATGGAAGAAAAGCTAGACGACTGTGACGAAATAGATGACTATATTCATAGGATTCTACATCAAAGCAGTGTGAATAATTTAACTTTCAGCAGGCTCGTTCAGAAATTCCAAGAAGTTGACTGCAGGAAATAATAAACATTCCCTTGGTTTGTGCAGCTCAAACGATGCACATTTCTCGATGATGGGCGTATTGCTCTTCGTAGCTTCGTATCGTTTGAGACAGTCACGTTTAACGGCTTCATCTGACAAGAAGCTCAAGAGCAAAGGGCGTGAAATAAAGTTCCGCGCCGTTGTTTCGAGCCATCTGTACCTTAGGTTGCACTTTCGTCTCACTACTGAGTAAAGCTCTCATGGCGAAATCAGATTCGGCGAGGTTCTCCAGGAGGGCTGTCATTGACCGAGAGAGGCCATCGCTTTGCGTGAGGATGGCAGCACAAAGCTTCAAATACAATGCATCTGGGCAATTGGCCTTAATTGCTTTGTCAAGGATGTGCGCTGCTTCTTCGATTCGCTCAATTGCCTGATGAGGGTTCGAGACGCTTTCGATGAATCCAAGATTTGCCGTAATGTTCGCAACGTAGGGATGCCTCGGTCCGAGCGTTTTAGTTGCGTCATGCAAAAGCTGATGGAACTCGTTTTCGACAGAGTGTCCTTCAATTGCGTCGAACACAAGCTCGTTGTTCTTGGACGTAAAAGAATATGTATGCTTGTCATCTCGTGTTTTGACTGTCTTGTTGTTGATGCGCGCGCATATTTCGTTTGCCTCCCGAGCGTGGAAGAAGTCTTCCCGATAAGCGTAGTAGACAGCGCGGTTGGCCATCGCCCAGGCGTAGTCGGGGTTTTCGCCTGAAAACTCTAAAAGTGTTTCGGCTGAAAAGTTCGTCAACTTGTCGGCTTTGTCGAGGTTCCCTGCGGCTATCTGGTGTAGCTCGAAACACAGCAGTCGAGCGAACGCCGGCGAACGCAGACCGCACACGCGCTCACCCATGTTCAATCCCACCGTGAGCGCCTCCTCCGACCCTTTCTCGCCGAAGAGAAAAAGGAGGCGTCCGAGACTTGAAAGACACCATGCACGGTTATGGTCTTCGACATTCGATTTTTCATAAAGGGTAGCGGCTTGGCGGGTGTACTCTAACGCGGTGTTTTGATCTCCCGCGCTCTTCAAAACGATGGACTTCTGAAAAAGAAGCTGCGCATAGGTTGCCGGGTCATTCTCCCTTTCGACATGCTCCATCGCTTCATCATACGTTGAACAGGCGTTGTCGTATCCCAATGCTCCTTGCTTATAATACGTGCGCGCTAAGCACGAGTCCAACTCTATGCTCGTGACCCGGCGATCCTTCAGTCTTTTGACGAATGCGATGCAGCATTCAAAGCAACCAGATCGACAAAGTATCCAGCTCAGTGCTTCGCATGCTCTTCTATTCGCATATAAAGTCTCGACGGATCCGATGACGTGTTCCACGATGACGCTCTCTTCGTCATGGAAGAGAGAGAAATAGCGAACCATCGTTTCCGGTTCGGTGTCTAAAAGCGCCTGCAGGGTGTCGGAGTCGCAGAGAATGGTGCCAAACCGATGTCTGTCGTCGAGTGTCGAGTAGGTTGCCGCCAATTCGCATATGCGGTCGTTCGTTTTTGGGTTGGCTTCATACTCGATAATCTTGCTTGAACCTACCTCATCCCGAATGCTCGTTTCCTTTTCAAGTAGCAGAGACGCTCCTTGTTCGATGAGCTGGTGGTTGAATCTCATTCGCCCACCAGTAAGCAGAAGAAACGGTTTGAGTGCGCTGCGGAGGGATACCCAGAGCATCGTAGGAATGGCGCATATTCTTATGATCTCGTCCTCGGTGATTCCTCTGTGTGTCGACCGTATTGCCTCCAGTGCTCTCAGAATGCTCCGAGGATCGCAGCCGATGAGCTCCGTCTCGGTTTGAACGCGACGCACGATGTGGCTCAAAAGTTCGATCACGCTGCTGATTGAGCTGATGGACTTCACGAATTCAGAGAGTGTGTCGTATTTTCCGGCAATGCGAAGCTCGTTGAGCGCTCCCCGCAGAAGAAGCGGCTTGCGGGAGACAGCTCCTTCGAGGAGCGTTGCATTGTCTTGCTTGTCGAGTTGTTTTCCATAATCCGAGAGGTACCTGACAACCATCTGCTCCGCCTGATGGCGGGATATGCCATCTAAAGTGATTCGGCGTCGACTCTTTCCGAGGGGTAGCTTCTGGGTACCGCTGCAGAGGCATGTGACCAAGGGGTGGGTGTCGCTAAGCGTGAAGAGAGCCTCGCATATGTTGCGACCGGTGTCCAGCTGATCGATGGCGTCAACCAACACATAAAGGGGGCGCGATAACGTGACGCTTGCGAACAACGAGAGCATCTTATCAAGCGAATCTCTCCCTGATCCTCCTGTTGCGCCATACGTCTTGGTGAGGAAGCGCCCGAGCGCGTCAAAGAGGCTCTCCTCAGATGAACTGTTGTCCGTTGCTCCGCAGAAGCGAAAAAACACATCCGCCTCTTCGCCGAGATCAAGCTCCGTTGCGAGGTAAGCGACCGAAGCGCTCTTGCCAGTGCCCTTTTCGCCATAGAGGTAAACATTTTGTCCCTGTTCTAACAGGCTTAATGCGAACTCGACCGCCTCGTTGCCCGAAACGTATGTGTCAACGTGTTGGTGGAGACAGGCAAGCTGAGCCTGATAGTCTGGGTCAAGGTCAGACTGAGCGCTAGCAAGCGGAAACCGTTTGTCGATGACCGAGACAAGGGAGGTGTATGCCGCCTCTGAGAACAGCGCCATGTCGTCGTAATGGCTGGATGACCGCGGGAAGGTTGCTTCTACTTTTTCGAGGAGTGTGAGGGCCGGCTCCTCATGATGCAAGACGTTATCGTTGATGAAGAACAGGGCAAGCTCGTTATTTTTCGAGAAAGCACCTGCATGAAATTCGATCTCGGTAATGCTCATTTCCTTATGGAGGCCTGTTGGAAAAATATGGTTTATGCATGTGGCCGACTGGAGGTCTTCCTTTGAAGGAACCCATCCTGTGCGGCCTCCGACAAGCCCTATAAAATACGGAGAGCACTCTTTTATCTGGTCGAGACACGAATCTATCACGCTCTTAGTTTGCGTTTGTTCGTCGGTGAGTCCCCACCGCAGGTCGATCTCGGTAACTGATATGCCTCTTTTCTCGAAGTGCTCTCTGAGTCGAGGAAACACGTTCATGGCCAAGATTTCCCGCTCATGATAGAAATCGGAAAACGTGCTGGAAATGAACACGCGGACCGATTTCTCGGTCATGTCGTTAAAGCCGGGAATCATGTGTGGTCTACTTTCTTGGTTAAGAGATCCAAATCTTTACACGGAGACATGAGGTTTATTCATTTCCCCTGTTAAGTATTGCAGCAGCTTCCTCGAGGCTTTCACACCAGACGGCTCCATTGTTTTCTACCAGGGCTCCCACTCTTTTAAGTGCTTTTATCTGATGATCCGAAAACGACGTGTCACCATCTTCGGCTAGAAGAACCATAATGGTTTTTTCAGGGCGTTTGTTGGAATCATCGACCACCTCCGCAACGGCGTATACGCCCTCCATTTTTGGCGTGAATACGTAGAGGCAGTAGTCATCCTGTTCGCGTTCGAGCAGCTCACATTGCTGCGCCTGCTCATCCCAACGGTCTACGACAGGATTGAAGTAGTCTATTTCAAGCAGAGGTATCAGCGAATCACGCCAGTGAGAACCATTGCATGTGCCTCCAAGGAACACTTTTTTGCGCATAAGGCAACGTTCCTTTCCTGTTGGGGTCCGGTTATCAAACGATTATAGCCCAAGACCTTGTCGCCGATTGTTCTGTTAGTTGAAGCTCATATTTTCGGGCTTCGGCCGCAATGCGCAATGGAGCTTTTTTTCGGGTATCTCATACTTTCGGATAGAGGTTGCTAAGTCATTTTACTGGATTTGTCGAAAGGATGTGCCATGTCCCGAAATTATGGGCTTTCGCCAATCGATGGCGATTCGCCTTGGACGATCATCGACGAGCCCTTGATCAGTGGGAACGTGGTGACCGGACGGGTAGTTGACGTTCAGCAACAAAGCGTGTTTCAGACGACGGCAGGAAAGGTGATCGCTCTCGTGCTTGACGGCCAGCCGTGGCAGTTCGGGCATCAGGTGCTGAAAACCACTGTGTTCGTCGAACCCGCACGCACTTATGCGAATAGCTTTGACGCCAACGGACAAAGGGGGATAGTTTTCTACGGAGATATCAACGCTGCTGTGCGACCGGGTCATTTAATTCAGTCAACGGTGCGTCGGCGGGGTGGTCAGCTTTACGTGAAAAAGCTCAACAATCTTACGACCAACAGTCGCGTTTCCGCCAGGTTCCAGATTGGGGGATGGATGACTGCTCTGGTTGCTCTGGTAACGATTGGGATCCTCTTGTTGTTTATTACTGCTGTGTTGAAGGCCATTGTTGACGGATCGCTTGCTTCGGCGATTGTAGGGCTGTTCTTGACCCTGTTTGAGATGCTCGGTCCAGTTGTGATCATGTGTGTGGGAGTGTATTGGCTCATAAAGAGCCTTTTCAGGTAGAAAGGGGCAAGTATGGCACTTTTTGTAGGACCGTTGGGTCGGCTAGATCCGTTGATGGCGGGAGGTGCGTGCGCTTCGGCTTCCTGTCTCCCGAGCGGAGATACGGTGACTATCGGTGTTGCGGGAGAGCGCGAATGTCGCGTTCCGGTTTCCCGTTTTGCCCAGCATGTTGTGATAACCGGTCAGCCCGGCATGAGAAAAACAACCCTTACAGCGCAGGTGGTTAAGCAGCTTGTCGATGCCGGGGTGGATGTGGTTTTGTTGGAGCCAGCTAAAGTTGAGTATGCCGAATTGCTTGGTGGGAGCATGCGCCTTGATGTTTACGGAGATGATGGAGGGCTTTCGACAAAACGCTTGGAGACGAACCCCTTTGCTGTCGACCGGGGGGTGAAGCCGTCGGTTTGGGTAGAAGACGTTTCAAACGCCATTGTTGACGCTTACGGCATGAAGGAGCAGCCGCTGCCGCTTCATCTCGATAGTTTAATTCGGCGCTTATACCGGCTTCGGGGCATTCCCCTTGCAAACGCACCATGCGGCAATGAGAACTGGCCGACTGTAAAGGACTTTCTTGAGCAGGTCGACCAATACATTAACGAAGAAACTTGTAGTGGCAAAGAGGTCCAGCAAAACGTCCGTGGAGCCCTTGTTAAGCGCGGGAGGTCAATGGCGGAGATCCCTTCCCTGTGCACACGGAAGGGCATCATGGCTTCTGATCTTGAAGGGTTCAGTGGGGCGAAGGTTTTGCAGCTTGCCGATATCGGACCGAATTCGGGCGCTTTCGTCGGTATGCTCCTGCTCTTGCGGCTGATTCGTGCGGCGAAAGCTCTGGGTGCACGTCGCCTTCACACCGTTGTTGTACTCGAAGAGGCTCATTCTCTGCTTATCGACATGCTCAACGGAGAGCCAACGATGTTCTCGCGAGTATACGAATCGGCATTGGCCGAAATGAGGGCATCGGGGATTGGGTTTATCACTGTCGATCAAAGGCCTAGTCTCCTCCCTTCGGGGGTGCTTGCAAACTCTGTGACGAAAATCGCGTTTGCTAGCACGCATGGAGAAGACCGCTCAGCAATAGGGTCGGCTCTTGGGCTTTCTGACGAGCAGGTGCGCCGATTCGGCGGTTTGCGTGAAGGGGAGGCCTTGTTCTCTACTGCTGGCAGTGAGGGCGCAGGGGTGGTCAGGCTGAGAGGAGGAAGGATTAAGAATGGAAGAAGGTGAAGGGCTCGATGTCTCCGAAGGGGTTGAAGAGGAGGGGCTGTCCTCGGACGAATTCGATGTGTGCGGCGGGCTCTCTTTTGAGGGACTCGAAGAGCTAGCCGAGGAAAGCGAAATTGCGGACTCCGTTGGAGCCTCGGAGGTGGAAGAGGCCTTTTTGGCGGATAGCGCTGAGCTGAGCCAGCTCATAACTCGCGAAATCGAAGAGTACGACAAAAGCATCGAAGGCATCAATGAGCTATTCGACCCGTTTGATTGGGGCAGTCCATACAATAAAAATTGCGGGTCTTGCGCCGTCGCGTGTGAAATGCGTCTTTCTGGACAAGATCCCGAGGCTGTTGCCGACGCTCGTGCCATTCTGTCTATTCGGGAGATGAACGAAATGACAGGAAAGGTGCAAACACCCATGACACCGCAAGAGATCATTGCCTTCGCTAAGCAACAAGGTCCTGGTTATCATGGCATTGTAGGTTTCGACTGGAAAGGGGAAAACGAGGGGCACTGGATCAACGTAGGGGTGTCACCGAGCGGCCGTGTATACGCATTAGATGCCCAATGCGGACAAACCGTTTTGTTCGATGAGTACGTGAAGTCATATGCAAAAGCGGGCATAAACTGGGATTTAAGTAGATAGGATTGGTGAGTGGAAATGAAACCGAACAAGGAAATGATTGCTCTGGCGGTGGAGAAGCTGAGTATCGACGAAACCGAAGCTGTCAAAGGATGCAGGAAGGTGGAAGGAATAGAAGGTGCCTACTTTTTTACTGCGGGCGGTAGAGGGGCAGGTCGCTTATTGGTGACGGAAAACCTCGAAAGCCTTTGGGCGGCGAGCGGCATTTCTCCGTCGCGGCAGGTTGAGGCCTTTTTACGGGGTCGGCGTAACTGATGTTTTGTGCGAAGGCGGTGTACTGCGGACAAGTTAGCGTGGAACGTAAGTGGGTGCATTCATCCTGGCTGACTCATGAATTAAGGACATTGCGCAATGGACACGTTTTGGAGGTTTTAGTGTGGATGTCGAGGGGGCAAGCTCTCGAGCTTGCCCGAGATAACTACCGAAAGGAACCATCATGACTTTCTCTGCGCTCACCTTTCCCCAACCTGTACGGAATTTTGTAGGCACGCTGACCGCCTTTGCTCTCACGATACTTCTTGTGGGGTGCCTTGCTGGGTGTACCCCCGATGCGCCTGACGGTGAGGCTCGGCCGCCGCAGGCGATCCCCTTGCGTTCCCTCGGAGTTGTACTCGATGGGACGGGCAGTACTTCCGCTGAGTTTAACATAGAGATGCGCGACCAGCTCTCCTTTGCAGTGGGCGAGCTGTTTCCGCCGATCGACGAAGGCGCGTTCGGGCATGGGGTCGAAGCCCGCGGTGCGCTGGATGTTTACGTCTACTGCGTAGGCGAGGACACCACGCAGTATGGCAACGGACAGCACCATATTATTAGGATCGCGGGATATCCTTCGCTCTCTCCGGCTCCCTCCGATGTGACCGATCCGGAATACGCAAGCAAGTTGGAAGAATGGAGCAAGGAGAAAAGCGCGTGGGTTCTCGAGTATCAGAATTCTTGCGCCTCCGCTCAAGCCGCATTGGATGAGCTTGCCTCCATCCAGGCCAGTACCAATGAGTATTCCGGTATCTACACCACTGTTTCCGCCCTCTCCCGCGTGCTACCTAAAGGCTCTCCAGTGATCGTTTTCAGCGATTTGGAAAATTCAGCCGATATCACCGTGGACGGTTCTCTCGCCGGGTCTCCTGTGTTTGCCGTTCAGCCATACATTTATAGCGACATGGAGCTCGAGGAGCAATTTAAGAGGGAGTTTATCGAATATCTGGTCACGATGGGCGTGAGCGAATCTGATGTGAAGTTCTTCGCTCCTGAGCAGGCGCACGACGCTCTGACCGCGGCTCTCAATTGGCCAACAGAGGCTTGATGGCTCAGGACGCTCTGCATTTGTCTCCGGTGATTCGACACGAAAAACGCAATAAAGGGGGAGTTATGGTTGAGGTATTGGCTTCTACGATGTTGACCGTTTTGGCTATGGGGGCGTTGTCGGCTGGGACTGTCGCGCTTTCGGGTCCTATTAAGGAACGGATGGCATCTCATCGCTCCGAAGAGGAGGAAGGTCGCAAGAGGGCTATGCAACTGGAAGAGCGCCATCGCGAGCGCATCCGCGAGAACCCTCTCGATTATATCCAGTCACGCGTTTCTGTCGCGCGAGCACAAGCTGCTCGTTTAGTACGCGATGCCGTGCACTTTGAGGAAGAGGCCGAAGAAGCCTTGCAGCTTCAGATGCAAGAGGTCGAGCAACTAGGCGAGCTTTTGCCTTCAACGGCTGTTCGAGTGAAGAACGGCTTGATGTTTGTCCTATGGCTGGTTTCCGTGGTCGCGTCTGTCGTGCTGACGTTCCAGCTTGCTCATGGAATTACGAATAATGTGGTTTTGAGCCTTCCCATCTCGCTAATCCTTGTCACGTTCATTGAGATGGGTTCAATCAAAATCCATACGCTAATCGAGTCGCATAAAGCTGGGGAAGTGAACGAGGTTAAATGGAAAGTTTCATGGATAGCCGTGATTACCTTAACTATCCTGTTCATCGTTTTTGCGGTTGCTCTTAGCTACATACGTGCCGACTTAATTGTGACGGCAGCTGAAGCGGCGAATAAAGCAAGTCTTTCTGCGGTGGAGACTCAGATCCAAAATGGCCTGGCAAAAGGCGAAGATGTGAGCCAGTTCGAGTACGGAAAAACTCTGCTCGATCAGACCGCTAACGAGCTCAGAGGTCGGAGAACGCAGGAAACTATGCTATTTGCTTTCGCCGAAGGAATTGCCGTTCCCCTTGAGCTTGTGACCGGCATGGTTATTCCACAGGTTGCCTTGATAACGGGTCACCGAAAGAAGATACGGAAGCTGAAAGCAAAGGAAAGCGAAGCCCGTAAGGCCGCATCGGGGATGCGTGATTCGGTTCAGGAAATTGAGGACAGACTCGTTGTCGAGCTAGAAGAGTTCTGCCTCGAGCACGAGATTCCTCTCTCGAGCATTCAGGAGTTTGAGACATCGCGCACTCTCACCGCAGAAGATCCGGGTATGCGGCTTGATGGAGTGGGCGGGGGAGGGGGTGTCGTCGTTGATGATGGAGTGGAAGAGGGTGGTTCTGAGGCGAACGTCAGCGAAGCTGTCAGGTTGACGGAGCATCCCTTCGGCGTAGACATGCGTGGCGGAGAGCAGGATTGGCGCTTCGCCGAGTCCAGTGTTGACACGTCCAACCCTTTGGAGTCGATGCAAGATCGCGCTCCAGTATCACTAGTCCGAGATGATGACGATCTGTAGAGCTTAAAGGAGACGTTCATGTCCGATTATTACTATTCTACTGTCGATGAAAACTCGCCGGAAACTCGCCTCAGGATGGCCTATCGCCAGGCGTGCACTCAGCTTGCCCATGTTGCTATAGGGGAGGCTCCCGCGCGTGTGCCCGCTCTGATGGAGGCAAATCTCTCTTCGCGTGAACTGCTCGCTGCATCTGCGCGTGCTCTGCGAACCGACTCGGTGGGAACACGTTTCGTGCGGTCCGAGATGGGTGAATTGATCAATTCTCTGAAGACGGCGGGATGCCCTATTCTGTCCGAGAAGGTCAAGCTGCAGCTCGACGGTGTGGCTTCGCTTCTTCACGATGGTGATGCTTCTCGCTTAGGGGCCAGGGCCTCTTCCGTATTGGCCTCCGCTTCGCGTGAGGTTGCACTGGCCGAACGCGACTATTACTCACTGGTGATCGAGGATTCGTTGGTTGATCTCGGCTATAGTGTGACTCGTGCGAGGGGCGCCGCCGCTTGCGCTATCGAAGCGACGAGAGGGCATGAAGTTCGCGTGTTCGGCGTGAGCACTTCTCGCGACGGGGCGATCGAGGTTGTTCGCGACGGGGCTGGCCTGAGCGGCGAGGCGTGCCATGAAGCCGATGTGAAAATCGTTGATGCCCTTGAGCGCCGGGGGGTTGTTTTTGGGCAGCCGCGGTCGTCGCGGCGCCATGGCGATGCGAAAGGGGGTGCTCTGATCCGAGAGCTGGGCGCTCGTGCACGAAACCACTCTGTGAGCCTTGCGCAGGCCTTCGTGAGCATGCGTGATGAGAGGGAGGGGAAGCTCGGTCAGCAGAGTAAAAGTTCTTTTGCAAAAACCTCCGATAAAAGTAAGGGCCTGTACAGAGCCCACACGAACAGCAAGAGAAAGGCGGCTCATCATGAGTAGCGCGGCAGATCGGGCTCAGACTATCCGTCGGGCAGTGCGAGACTTCGTGGCCAACGGTTGTGTCAACGTCGTTACCGGTAATACGCTCGACATGTTCTTCGACAATGACGAAAAGATTAAACGGTTCGAGCGTATCGTTGCCGAGCAGGCCGCGCAGGAAGGTTGTGCAACCCTGGTCTACTCGTTTGCCGGAGGGGCGTACGCGCCTCAGGTTGAAGGATCCGCGCTTCGTGATGTGCCTCGCGTGGCTCCCGACACCGAGCCGACTCTCGTGGTGGATGAGATTTTTGCCGCGATGGAGCGGGAGGAACATCCCGTCGTGCTGGTGGTTATGTTCGCAGAATCGCTGCTCCCCTGCGACGGAGGAGCGGGCACTACGTATGAAACGGCTCGGATCATTGAGCAGTTCGCGTCCCGGGCCACCAACGATGCGTTCCAGAAAAGCGGCAACCGCATCATGCTTGTTGAATGCGCGGGAACGGTGAACGCTGCGCTCAAGACGCTGCCTGGTTTTTCCATTGTCGATCTGGGCCTTCCGAGCGAGGCGGAACGGGAAGCGGCGGCCTTTCGTTGGCTTAATCATCGCAATAAGCTGTATCTGGAACCCGGCTTCGATGTGAAACGTTTAGCGAGACTTACGGGCGGAATGGCCTTGGACGATCTTTCCCGCCTGCGCGCCTCATCGACCGAGAAAGACCCTCTCACCGTCGCGCGCGTAAAAAAGATCAAGCGGAAGATCATTAAGAGGCTAGCAGGCGATTCGCTTGAGGTGATCGACGAAGAACGCACCTTCGACGAAGTGGCTGACATGCACAATGTGAAGCAGTATGTGGACGACATGGTTTCTTGTGTTGGATCTACCAATCTGCGCATGGTGCTTGCGGGTCCTCCCGGTACGGGGAAGACCACCTGTGCGTCTGCTATTGCTAACGAGCTCGACGCTATTCCTGTGCTCCTTCGGTCCCCACTTTCCAAGTGGGTGGGAGAGTCGGAGCGGAACATGGCTAACGTGTTTCGCATCATCGAAAGCAGTGGCCGCGTGCTTCTGGTGATCGATGAAGCCGACCAGGGGCTCCTGTCGAAACGTGCCGATAGTGCGTCGCAGGAGAGCAGTGCGGTATATCCCTCCTTGCGTGGCATGATCATGGAGAGGACGGGCGACATCGGGTCTTCATCCGAACTTTCAATTCTGCTCCTCACCAACAACCCGGGGGGTCTTGATGCCGCCGTGCTCAACCGAATGGTTGTTCTACCGGTGCTGGAGGCTTCGTCGCCTCAGGATAGGGCGCGCATTTTGGAGATCAACGCGCATCGCAGAGGTATCGACATCGAACCCAATGCGGCGCTTCGGGCCTTCGCACGATATCGTGATCCTATCGACGGGCGCCGCGTCATTAACATCCTCGACCAGGCGCTTGTCAACGCTCGAACCAGGGGTTCTTCGGCAGTGTCAGAAGAGGATCTTTCTGATGCCTTGGTTTCGACCCATTGCTCGTTCGGGCGGGACGAGATACTGGCCAGTATGAAGGCGGTTTCGTCCACGGTGTTCAGAAAGTACCTGCCATGGATTGCGGCGTGGCAGAGGGGATTATCTGATTACAACGTGCCGTCTTATCTCGAGGAGTTCGTCGATGACGAGGGCTCGGTTAATTACGCTGGGCTAGAAGCTCGCATTTCAGAAATGGAAGGAAGGCTTCCATGGTAGCGTTGCTCCCGGCAAACAGGTCGCATCCCGACGAAGAGATGGTGCGCCGGGTGGTTGTGCGGCTTGAGGAATGGGTGTCCGGATCATGCTCGTCGTCGACGAGCATGATCACGGGCCTCGGTGCGGTGCGGTGCGCGGAGGAGACGATGCGAAGGATTAGCAAAGGGAGACCTGCTTTTATGGTTCCCTCCGCCTCGGTAGGCATGCTGCTGGCGCTTCGATCTCTTGATGTTGAGCCTGGTCGAGAAGTGGTTATTCCTTCTCGAGATTGGAGTAGTACTTTGGCGATCGTGCGTCTTCTGGGCGCTCTGCCCGTTGTGACTGACTGTTCGGATGCGGATGCTCTCCAGCGGGCTATCTCACCTTCGACTGCTGCGGTGGTTGTCAGTCATGTGGAAGAAGTGGTCGACGTAAAGCAGGTTAAAGCCGTTGTGGGGCGGGTTCCCATTGTGGAGGATTGCGCGCGGGCGTTCTCTGCAAGGGTTGCCGCGCCAGCGGTCGAGACGGGCGACTACCTGGTGTTTAGTTTCGGTCCCGGAAAGCAGATTGATGTGGGTGAGGCAGGGATGGTGGTTTCGCGCAACGACGCGCTCCACCGAGCCCTTATCTCTCTAGGCGCGCATCCAATTAGACAAACCGTGGAAGGGCTCGAACCTTCGCTGGTACCACTGTCTTTTCGCCCGCATCCGGTGGCGGCCATAATGCTGGCGGTCGAACTGCAAAAATATGAGGACGAATGCACCTGTGACGGGATTTCGACGAGGGAGTCGGTTCGGCCTGGCGTCGTGTACGACATTCCTGCGCTGCTGCAGCAAGAATAATCGGATTGCGTCGTCGCTTTGGCGACGGCTGTTTGAAAGGAATGAAATTCATGATGGAGAATCCTCGGGGATGCTGGGTGGAAAGCCAGACGATCTCCGTGCAAAATAATTTCGAGGTTGCGTACGCTACGCTTCGGCGCAAAGGAGCTGAAAACGAGGATATCACCTTAGCGTCGAAAGACGGCTCGGGTGTGTTCGTGGTGGACGGTATGGGAGGGTGTCGGGCGGGTGCTCTGTTTGCATCAGCTGCTGCCCATGTAGGTGTTTCAGCTCTAGGCAGGGGCCTCAGTGCGAGTAGGGCCATCGAAGAAGCGTCGAAAGCTGCGGCATCTGTGGAAGAGCATGTGTTGGGTGAGCATGGAGGTGCGGCAGGCCTGGGATTAAGATTTCTTGAAGACGGTATAATTGAATATTCGTCTCGAGGAGATGTAGTTGCGTGGGCGGTGTCGAACGGGCGGGTTACCGAACTGCTGAAACCACACTGTAAAGGTTTCCGGTTAACTGATTACTTGGGGAATTCGAAAGGCGTCCAAGATAAGTTCGCGTCAGGGTACCTCCAGCTCGACAATGATTCTACCCTAATCGTCATGACCGATGGAGCCTGGCGTTACGTTTCACCGAAAGAGCTGACTTCAGTGGTCGAGCAAAATGATTCGCTTGAGTCTTCGATACTTGAGATTATGAACCAAGCACTGTTGCGCATGACCCCTGACGATGCGAGCGTGTTAGCATGCCGGTTAAACCCTTCGATGAATAACGAGGTATAATCTTTTTGGTCAGTTTTCCGTTTAAGGGGGTTTCGCTATGCCGTCATGTCTTTCAGCTTTGGAAAAAGCTCTCAATGATCTTCTTCAAGGGAGGGAAGAACAAGGAGGCAGATCCCCGTCGGATTTGCTTTTTGGGCGGCTTCGAGTCGGAGATCTGCGCGGGGTGCATCTTGTAGATCATGCGCTCTGCAACTTCCTCCACTTCATGCAAACTCCACATGCGCCTGAGGGGTGCGAAGAAGTGTTGAGAAAACTGACGGCGCTCAGCTTTAATACCGCTCCTATACAGGGGGAGCTTAAGGAGAGCGATAGTGAGGTGGCTAAAAAGTTCTCTGAAGCATATTTTATCCCTGCTACGAGACATAAAAAGAGTGGAAAGAGTTTTTCGGACATTATCGATGAAAGTTTGGCTGAGGATAGCTGGGAGTACGCAGAGAACTCTCCTGAGACGGTCTTCCTTAAAAGGATGCAGAAGGATATCAACTTTTACGAACAGCTAGTTTCCGATGCAACCCATACTGAAGCCGACCAGGAATACATGCTACAAGCGTTCAAAAAGCTCATTCCCCTTTGGGTGGCAAAACAGGATTGTTGGAAGGAATGGGAGTACGTTACTCTCGATGAGTTTGTGTCGCGCTACCACGCTCATCTTGTTCAAAAGCGGAAAGATGAGCTTTTTGAAAACAGGAAGAAGGAGCTTGTCGGCGTGGAGGGAGCCGATAGATTGCTCGACGAGTACACCCGGGGCGAGCTTATCGAAAGCCTTCACGAGTTTAAGCGCAGTGAAGGGTGTTTGAGGCAGATAAAATTAATGATTGACCAGATGCGAGAATGTTGGGAACTCGAAGACGAGCAGCGAATTCCCGTGATCAAAACAAAAGATTCAGCATGCAATTTTTTCGGAAGCCGACTCTGGGATCCGCTGTGGTGGTATGAGGACGAGCTGTTCGTTGCTTGTGCGGATGGGGAGGATCTTTGGGAGTTGGAATACTGGTTTGACGCAGAGGGACTCGGCTCAGATTATCCAAGCCTGCTCGCGTATTTGTGCAATATTTTCCAGCAGAATTACCCGCAGAATACGGATTTGATCAGCGATTATCGGCGCTGCACCAACGAAGAGCGATCCCAGTATCTCAATTGCGCGGAACGATCGGTGCGAGCGGGTAATTCAAATTGGATCGTTGATGAAGGGCTACGCGCTAAGCTGAGGGAGTCTACCATCGAGGAGCTCTATTGGGATTTTGAGAGTCTTAAGCTTCCCGACGTGGTCATCCATAAGGCGAACATGTTGTTCAACATCTACATAGCTAGTTTGATCGGCGTAGGTCGTAGTTTGCGATTTAACGAAGACAAGACCACATCGACCACTTCAGATTTCTTGCCCCGAATGACTAATGAGCCTTTAGGTGCGGGATGCCTCCCGGTGGGCATAACCTGTTCAGATCAAGCCGATGAGAAGCCTGTTACTCCTATTAGACTGTCGTTTCCGGACAAGCCTTTAGCCGGTAGACGGCCAGAGTGGCCTATTCCCCTTCAGCTGTTCGGCTGTTTTTACGAGCCTGATAGCTGGTTGGGTTTGGAGGAAGGGCTGCTAAAAAGCGTCGATAGATTCTTTTCGCCCATTTGGTCAGAGAGCTGCTTGGGTCGCAGGATCGAGACGCGAGTGGATGGTTTCTTCGGCACTTCAGAACGGTACAAGTTTATTGACAAAGCGTTTCAAGATGCCGTAAAGCGTAGAAAGCCGTTGTATCGAAATGCACAGGGAATTCTCTCAAAGGAGAAGAAAGAGGGTTTTGCCCCTGTTAGAGACAACAGCGAAGAGTACATGGACATTCTTGCTGAGGCATTGAAAGCTCATTTCACGAGGCAGTTTTCACCTCAAGTTGGTGAGAGTTGTGAAGGTTATTATGCTTGGCATCGTCAGGGGCTGTTAGTTAAGAGCACCGCGAACAGAGAGCTGAATCCTGATAAGACCGTGGTATTGTTCGTGGAGCGTGCCTGCGATGAGTTTATCGAAGAGTTTGGGTTGGACAAACTGAAGCTGAAAAGGGATATTCAGAAAAACCTGTACAAAGGTTCAGGCAGCGAACTTTCACAATTCTATAATCAAGAGGTTATCGCCCTCAAAGATCTGACCGGCGATTGGCACCGAGACACGAAAATCGTCGAACAGTCCTTGCTGTTGCAGGACATGGTTGTGTCGATTGAATCCTTCTGCGGTCCGATTGCTGCATGCGACGAAACGTCTAAAGGGCTTTACTTTGCAAAGATTTGGAGCTTGCTTGCGTCCTGTTTATCTGCATGGGCCAAAGAATCTGCAAAGACGCTAGACTGCGATTTACTCAAGGGCTTCGTGCATAAGGCTTTGGGTGCATTCAGAGAGCAAGAGAGTGCGGCCTTTTTCGCAATGGGTCCAGGATTGTCGACGAAGCGGGTGATCAGCACGCGCCATTTTGCCTTGTACCTTGACGCCGAAGAGGATAGACCTCTTGTAATCCGGTCTTATGACTCCCATACAGGGATTTTGGTGATACGAGCCGAAGCTGATAAGGCGTATTTGCTTGTGAATTCTCCAAGCGAGAAAAAAGTCAAAGATCTTCTCAGAAGATACGAGAAGCCTCACTATGCTCAAACGTGTGAATGGGTTGAAAGCAACAAGCTGCGCGTCCATCGCGGTGATGTGATTGTGGTTGCAGGTTGCGCTCGTGTCGAGATCAGGTAGGGGAATGCGATGTGTACGGAGTCGAATACGGAGGACTTCCTTGCGAATTCTCAACTGAAGCGGTTCTCCATCCGGCTTCACGATGCCAAAGATGCTAATCGGCCGCGTTTGGTTAAGTCTTCGGAGCGAAAGCACTCATGTAAGGCGGTATATAAAAGTGGCTACGGAGACGATGTGACAGAAGCACCCGTGTGGCTCACCTATTTTTCCAGCTACTCTCATTTCAAAGAGGAGCTTGGGTGTCTTGAACAGGCGAACGCGGTCAAGGTTGGTCCGCGGATTCTGGCAACCGGCAAAGGTCCAGATATTTTGGAGGGGCCGCAAGGCCCGGAGCGCTGCTATATTATCGAGGAATATCTGGGCGTGAGCCTGAGCGATATGTTGGCGGGTGGAGAGGCTCCTTGCCTTTTTGGAGAAGGAGCGCCCATCGCTTTGTGCGAGGTGGAAAGCGAAGAGAGGAAACGGCAGGTTGCCAAGATCCTCTTCGACATAACTGCGGCCCTAAAGAACCTGCATGATAAGACCCTCTTCTATCTCGATTTAAAACCCAGTAACATTTGCGTGCAGGCGTACGGTCCGAATTGCGCTGATCTGCGTGCTTCGCTGGTTGATTTCGAGTCCATGCGTGCGGCAATCGAGCGTCCTCCAAGCGTGTCTTCTGCTCCGTACTATAAGGCGCTCTTCCAAACTTATGCACAGAACAAGGGACTTGAGGATAGATCTGCGTCGAACCGAACCATCGACCAAGGATTTCTTTGTCTGCTGGTCGCGTGCCTCACGACGGGTAAAACCGTCTCGGAGCTGCGTGAGGAGGATATCGATGAGGCACTCAAGCTTCCGGGTATGGAGTTTTTCAAAGTGGGTGATAAGCGCTTTTTGGATTTTGCGATAACCAACAAGCACCTTGACGCGTTGGCTCGGGCTGCGGGACTGGAGAAAATAGGGAAAGGTGCAACCGAGCTGGATCTTAAAGCGGCGGAATTGGCGAATCGTGGCGGTTACGTAGACGGAGTTGACAGGGTGCGCCTCGAGAGGGATCCCGAATACATTCTGAACAAACGAGCTCTCGATATTGCCTTGGTGTGTCACAAACATTACAACGAGGTGAAATTGAAGGACGCAACACGTGACGATACCCTGGAGGATTTCATGAGCCAAAGGGGCATCAAGATTCGGCAAGGTCTCCGCCAAGCGTGCGATTTTCAGGGGTATGTGGAAGAACTGGGATATCGGCTTGCTCCAAAGGACAGATGCGACGAGGGCTTTAGGTTGGTGACCAAGCTGGACGACGACGAAGTTGAGTGGGTTGCCATGACTGAGCATGCGCATTGGATGGCTCTCCATGAAGCAGAGGGGTGGGTGTACGGCGAATACACGGACGAGGAAGCCGACCCTCCTACAAACAGGTTTCTCCTAGATTGGCCTCAGCTTTGCGAAAAGGGGCTTCAGAAATACGACCTCGAGACGGCGCGGGGGATGATAGGCTATCTTGAAGAGGCCGGGCTGGTTGTGTGCGACATAAGGTATGACCCTCTTTTGAGCATCGGGTCATGAGAAGGGGCTGATCATGGAAATAAAACGCATCGTCAGGGTGTTTCTCTCGGCATCGCTCAATGAGCTTACAGAAGAGCGCGATGAGCTGGGAGGATTTTTCACCAGCCTGAACAACGTTTTTGTGGAGAGAGGCCTGTATTTTGAGCTGCTCACCGGCGAAGACCTGGTGCTTGCGACTGTGCAGGAGGATATTATCCGTAACTGCGAATTCTTCTACGTATTGTTCTATCGCACTGCGGAGAAAGAGGTAGTCGAGCAGTTTAACACAGCGCTTGCGCGGAAGACCGAGTGCGGAAAGCCTCGAATAGTCACGATGTTTCGGGAGCTTGCCTCCGACGAGAAGGCGAGCGATGCTGTAGCTGCGTTCATGCATCGGCTGGATGCCGAACTGGGTCATTACTACAATTATTTCTCTAATATCGACAGCGTGAAGCTTAGTATGCTACTCGAGATTGCGCGCGACGAGACGCTGGGAATTAGCTTGGAGTTTAGAGACGCGAAGATTCTTGTGGATGGCCGGAAGCTTGCAGGTGAGGGGTCTTCTCCCGAGATACATCTGGCAAGCGTGCCGTTTTATGCTAAAAACATCGCACTGGAGAAGCTGAATGAAGAACGGACGGAGTTGGAACGGCGTTTCTTCGAGCTGAAGGCTGCCGCGCTTGAGGGCGACGAAGAAGCATACCGTGAAAGCATGGAGGTTGGCAAAGCACTCGAAGATGCCAAGGGCCGTCTTCACGCATTTGAACTTGAGCTCCTGAGAACCGCTTCGAACATTGTGGGACTATCATCATCGGGAGAGCCTTTGACCGAGCGTGCGAAAACCGCCATCCGCTTTTTCGAGAAAGGCGAGTACGAAAAGGGCGAAGGGATTGCTCGACGAAGAGCAGAACGACCGCGATCGCCAAGCGGCAGAAGAGACGGCCGATGCCTCCCTTGTTGCCATTGAAGCGCTCAACAAAGAGACGCTTCTGAAGATAGACATCCTTCGAGCCGAAGGAGTAACGGCTGAATCTGCCAAGCAAATTGTCGCATGCTACGAAAAAGTAACGAGAACGGTAGAGAAGTACAACCTTGATCGTAGATGCGTGTATGATTTCGTATCATATTTATATGATCAAAAAGATTATAAATATGCCGCTCAGCTTGGGGAGCGTCTATTGTCCGATTGCGGCGTATCGCGGAATGATGACGGTGCCTTTTTTGCATCGGTTCAGAATCTTGTCGGCATAATTTATGCTGATCAGCATATTTAAAAAGAGCTGAGTCCCTCTACCGGGAGTCCCTCGGAGCCTACCGTCGCCTGGCCGATGCTAACCCCGCAGCCTTCGAGTCTGACGTGGCCATGGCCTGCAACAACCTGGCGAACCTCCTCGCCGACCTCAACCGCCCCGACGAGGCCGAGTCCTTCTACCGGGAGGCCCTCGAAATCTATCGCCGCCTGGCCGATGCCAACCCACAAGCTTATCGTCCTCTCGTGGCCAAAGTATGCAACAACCTGGCGATTTTCCTCAACAAACTTGGTAGATCGGAAGAAGCCCAACGCTATCGGGGCTGTTGAAGCTCTTCGGAATGATGAAGATGATAAAAACTGTCATGGAAGGTGAAGGCGCAATCAAGCTGTTCGTCGCATCTTCGCTCGACGAGTTCAAGGCGGAACGAAACGAACTGGAATACTTCTTCTCCCAGTTGAATAACATCCTGGTCAAACGGGGCATGTTTGTCAAGTTAATCCTGTGCGAAGGCTCGTCCGATGCGATGGTCGATGGTCGCATGCAGGATGCCTACAATGACGAGATTCGTTCCTGCGATATTCTGTACGTTTTGTTTCGTGAAAGAGCGGGGTCTTGCACGATCGAGGAGTTCGAGGTCGCGCATCAAAATATGTTCGAGGCGGGTCGACCTCAGATATTCGTTATGATCCAAAGGCTCGGTAGGGACGATGAGCTGTCTGAGGCGCTTTGCTCTTTCCTCGGTCGACTGAAGGACGAGTTCGAGCATCCTTACAGCTTCTTTACGCATATTGATCAGGTGAAATACGACATGTTGTGCAATGTGGCGAAAAGCCTTCCATTAGACATAGAACTTAAAGTCGAAGAATCGGGCATATTTGTGTGCGGTAGTCGCCTTGCGGGCATCGATGCCCAAAACGGGGCCCAGGCTGTCTTCTGAGGCCACTCCACTCGCTATCGCATAATCCCGCCAAAGCGCAATGGCCAGTAATTCCTCCAGGGACAATGAGAATTGAAAGGGGGCCGCAAAGGGCGGCTCCCCAGGAGGAAAGGACTGACCATGTTCACTATCAATGAAGCTCTTGCCAATGCAATGGCAACTCGCCTGGAGGCCCTTGACGGAGTGACAGTGGGGTACGGTATCCACGATCTGTGCGGCTGCAACGGACGCAGCGACGGGTCGTACCGCTGCAACTCGAACTAGAAGCGTGCGCGAGGCGTCGGCGTGAAGTTCCGGCGCCTCGCAACAGCCGCATTCTGACGAGCGAAAGGCGGGAAGATGGAAACGAAAGAAGTTACGCTTCTGATCACGGAACGGTGCAATCTCGAGTGCTTCTATTGCTACGAGTGTGGCAAAGCGGCCCGAGACATGTCACTCGAAACGGCTGTTGGTATCATAGAAAAGGAGCTAAATGCCGACAACGATGTTGAACACATTGCCTTTCAGTTGTTCGGGGGCGAGCCGTTCAGCGCGTTCGAAACCATCGAGGGCATCGTTTGCTATCTAAAAACTCATGACTTCAAAAAGGATTGGTCAATTTCCAGCATCACCAACGGAACACTGCTTCATGGGCGCATTCAAGACTGGCTCAAGGACAACTCCGACTTCGCCTTATCCTTGAGTCTTGACGGAACCAAGCAGATGCACGATGCCACTCGTTGCGGTTCGTTCGACAACATAGACCTCGATTTCTTCAAAGAGCAGTACCCGGGTTCGCGTGCGAAGATGACCGTGTCGCCTCAAACGCTCAGTTCTCTCGCGGAAGGGGTTATTTTCCTGCATTCCTTGGGTTTTCGTGTCCATAACAATCTGGGATACGGCATCGATTGGTCTGACGAAGTAAACGTGGCGCTTCTTGAACGAGAGCTCATGAGCCTGGTCGAATACTATCTTGCGCATCCTGAAATTGAGGAGTGCTCTATGCTCGCCTTCCCGTTTCGGGACTTGTATGTATCGCAAGGAAAGGCCATTCGCTCGTGCGATGCCGGGTGCGGTGTCATCGCGTACGACGTTGATGGCAAGGAGTGGCCTTGCCATATGTTCATGCCGATGACGGCGGGGGAAGATCGCTCGAAGCACGTGTCCGAAATCGACTTCCCACCCAAGATCGTGCCCTGTCATAGCCTGAATGAGAAGTGCCGCACGTGTGAGATTGTCAGCGTTTGCAGCTTCTGCTATGCGGATAACTGGCTGGAACGCGGGTCGATCTACGCGTGCGATGAAGCCCAATGCGAGTTGAGCAAGATCACGTTTAAGGCAAAAGCATTCTTGGCAGCGGAGAAGTGGGCGAGAGGCCTTCTCAATTTGACCGAGCAAGACGAAAAGATGCTTATTGCGGCAATCCAGCTGGTGAACGAGTTGTAGTAAGCGCGCACTGCTGGCTTAAGAAACGAAACGAAAGGAAAGGTGCAATTATGGCAAGCAACGGATGGTGGAAGTGCTCCAATCCAAGCTGTGGGCATGTGTTTTTCAAAAGAGTGCTGGGCGGATGGACGTCGTGCCCGAAATGCGGTCGCCGAGCCTATTAAAAAAGGAGGACTCATGAGAACTTCTTTGAAAAGCGATGGTCGCGCGAACGGTCCCTATAACCCTCTTCCGCCCATTGACATATGCTAAACAATTTCGGATGAAAGGAACTCGAATGGAGAAGATTATCTGCACCATGTGTAACGGAAAAGGCGTTGTTCGCCTCGCAGACGGAAAATTTGCTCCGTGCCCCTCTTGTGGAGGCAAGGGGAAGAAGTAAATGAGCTTCACCGGATGGATCGGATTCTTGATCCATCCGGTTTTCTCCTTTTTGGTGTCTTAAGCAATTCTCTTACGGTGTAAGGGCTCCGGGGTTAACGCGCGTTGAGGAAAACCCCTACATAGTAATAAGGTAAAGGCTCTTTATTTCGGTGGGGTATTGGTTGGGGGGTTGGGGATT
>DXGM01000014.1 GCA_019113915.1 Candidatus Gordonibacter avicola | reverse complement strand
AATGAAGAACTTTCGCTTCTTTAACAGAAGAAATGCGCGTCAAATTAGTCGTTTTATTAGCTTCGAGTAATGCTTCCAGATAGCAATTCATAACAGATTCGTTTTGCATCAATCATCCTTCTCAACGTGTGGTTTCACAGTCTACCAGGTAAAGATGACGAGAATAACGACACACAGCAGGGCATCAAATGTTTCACGTGAAACATTTGAGATTAAGAACATGAGGCTATTGGATGAATTCGTACGATAACGAGTATTTCACAATGTTTCACGTGAAACATTGTCCGAAAGATTTATTTTTTTGATCGCGGAATTTATGCACACGAAAAAATAATTATTAAATCGGGAATATCCGCTTATTTCGATACTGTAATTGCGAAACCTATGTGCTACCACGCTCAGTTCAATAACGCCACATAAGAATGTTTCACGTGAAACATTCTTACAGCAATAAAAAAGCCCCTCACAAAGCAAGGGGCTTAACCATCCAATAACAATCACAAGCGCTTAGCGCGGAAGAATCACCACATGGCGGGCGCTGCCTTCTCCCTCGGAGGCTGTTTCCACGCGATCGTCGTCGCGCAACGTAATGTGTACAATGCGGCGCTCATACGGCGTCATCGGGCGTAGCTTAATGCTACGGTGCTGGCTTGCCGCACGATTCGCCGAAGAACGCGCAATAGATTCCAACTTCTGACGCTGACGACCCTTGTATCCCTCAACATCGACAATCACCGGGTACCTGTACCCAATCGTGCGCACTGTGATGGCCGACACTAAAAACTGCAAAGCATCCAACGTCTTCCCATGGCGCCCAATAAGAACAGCCAAATCGGAGCCCGTAATATCAAGAATCAATTCGCCTTCGTCACCCTCGTACTCATCAATGGTCACTTCCCCAACATTGAAGTACTTGAGAATATCCTGCAGCGCGGCAATAGCGGTGTCGGCGATACGATCAAGCTCTTCATCGCTCAGTTCGACGGGCTGTTCCCCGTCTTCCACGTCCTGCTTCTCTTCAAGAATTTCATCAGCCATAGCAGACTCCTTCAATAGGCAGTATCAATGAGGGCTCATAAGCCACTCATTGTTTCACGTGAAACATTCAGGTTAGCGCTTTTTGGATGGACGCTTCTTCTTGGGCTTGCGAGTAACCTCAACCTCAATCGGCTTAACCTCGATAGCTTCTTCAGCTTCCGCGTCCTTCTTCTTCATAATGCGCATGGAAATCTGCTGCTGAGCAACACCAATAAGCGAAGAAGCGCCCCAGAACAAAAGCACGCCAGCGGGCGAGCCCCAGCTGATCCACAGCATGAAAACGCTCATGACACCCGACATAATAAGCGTTTGCTTACGCTGCGGATTATCTTTGTTGCCCATCTGCATCAATACCATAGGCAAGAACGTCGCACCCGCAAACACAATCATCAACACCAAATAGGGAACAAATGTTCCAAAACCCTGGGCTATTGCCTCACTGGGGCGCATAACCAAGCTAGGCACTAAGTTGTAAAACTCATACGCCGAACCCTGCGTACGGCCACCCATTTCGGAAAGCACCTGGAACAGCGCCATAAAGATAGGCATCTGAAGCAACATAGGCAAGCAGCCAGCCAGCGGATTAAACTTCGCCTCGGCGTAGAGTTTCTGCATCTCTTCTTGCTGGCGCTGCGGATCGTCGGCATATTTGCGCTGAATCTCCTGCATGAGAGGCTGAACCTTCTGCATTTGAAACGACGACTTAGTCTGCTTGTGCATAAGGGGCGAAATCAGCAAACGGAAGATAACGGTGACAATGATGATAGCAAGACCCCAGTCACCACAGAAGTTGTAGAAGAACTGGATGACGTCGAATATCCAGTTCTTAAATGCGTCCCACATTAGTATTCCTTCCTTTATGCCACAAAAGCCCCGCGAAACCCGTTAAGGAACAGGATCATATCCGTGGGGACCTCCCGGACGGCACCGCAAAATCCGCTTTGTCGTCAGCTTCAGCCCTTTAATAAACCCATAACGTTGAAACGCAATGAGTCCGTATTCTGAACAAGTCGGGACGAAACGGCAGCACGAGGGAAACAGCGGAGAAATGGCAGCGCGATAGAACGTGATCAAGAACACCGCGACCATGCTCGGCAAGCGCTTTATGAAACTCGGCTTCGTTTCCATCGCAAAAACCTCATCGTACCCCAGCTCGCTTCAACGTATCGTCGCATGCTGCTAGCACTTTACTATAAGACGCTTGCACGATGTTCGACTTTGCAAGGAAAATCACATCGTAGCCTCGCCAAGGGCCGTCCAATTCGCGGCAGAGCGCCCTCATACGGCGTTTGGCAGCATTGCGCCATACGGCATTCCCGAGTTTCTTCCCAGCAATAAAAGCAGCACGACCAGGACGGTCGTGCTGCTTTTCGTTGCGTACCACGATAAACGTGAGATAGGACGTGTGCAAACGCTTGCCGTTTGCGAACAGGGAAGAAATCTCCGCGTTGGATTTGATGGTCTCCAACCCGCGTCCCCGTTTACACGCAGAGGCGCTTGCGTCCCTTGGCGCGACGAGCGGACAAGACGGCACGGCCGCCCTTCGTCGACATGCGGGCACGGAAGCCGTGGCACTTGGCGCGCTTGCGCGTGTTAGGTTGATACGTGCGCTTCATGGTCATTTCCCTTTCAATACATTCAAGAGTAGCTTTCAAAGTATATACCATGTTACTCACTCGTCAAGGTGTTTTTACGTGGGGCGGAAAGAGACTCCTTAACATCGCCATCGCCACGACGAGAAACGGGAACAGGGGTTGTCGGTAGCTTTTACACATTTTAATAGGTATGCCGGGGATACATTCACTAGTAAGCGCTCTCAGGAAATAATAACGTCTGTTCTCGAAGCGTTTTCATCAACAGAGCGCGTTAGGTTTCCGTCCAAATTGTGGAAAATGGGGAAAACTGCCCTTTTATTCGAAGACGCCTGTGGAAAACTTCAACGACATCCCGTTGTCAAGGCGCTGTTGTATGCGAACGACATGGCTCGCGACCTGCTGTTTTGATTTCCACGAATTATGAACAGCACTTTCACCTGGGGTTTTAGAGGTAGATTGTAAACAATACCCCGCATTGATCGACATCACACAGACAACGACAGGTTACTGTTCCGACATGTTTTCAGGCGTCGTAAACGCGAACTGGGAAAACCATTATTCGGCGAAAGTCAATGAAAATTTCAACAATCAGGCGCATTTTCAACCTTCTTAACAATTATTCATTCAAACCCTTTTTTGGTTTTCCACATTTTCTGAATAAATTGTTGAAAACGTTAAAAAGTCCTCTTTGAATACCGTTTTACTTTCATGCATGACTGAATGAACACGAAATGATGTTATGAATTCCGCAGGTGAATAGATTCAGCCGTCAAAAAACGCTACAATGCCGTTGAATATCTTTGAAAAAGACTGAATATCGAATCTGAAAAATGGAACAGAATTGAACAACCAGATTGAACATTCAAATCAAGAACATGAACCCGCAGATGAGAAGGGTACCTTCGACTATACTTTCGTTGAAACCATCGCGCGCATTGCGCAGTACGATGACTTACGCAGTGCCCCACGCGTCACGGAAATTCAACCGGCACCCACGGCTGAATTTATTGAAAACCTCGCATCGAAAATTTATGAACAAGCAAAAATGGCAGGTGGCACTATTCCTTACACCGTCATTCGCGAGGTGACAGAAAATTTTATTCACGCAAGGTTCGCAGAAATTATTGTTTCCATATTGGATGAAGGAAATACTATACGTTTTGCTGACCAGGGGCCGGGTATCATTCAGAAGGACAAAGCGCAGCTGCCAGGCTTTACGTCGGCGGTTGAACCCATGAAGCGCTACATTCGCGGTGTTGGCTCGGGCCTTCCCATTGTGAAGGAGTATCTCGATTTCTCGCATGGAACAATCTCAATTGAAGATAACCTCGGCACTGGCGCGGTGGTAACAATCAGTCTCAAAGGACCTGATGAAGAACCCAATCCGTACGGCCGGGTGCCGAATGGGGCCTTTGGTGGCGCTCAAAGTTATGGACAGCCGCAGGCATTTTCCGGCCACGGCGGTGGGCCACACATGGCGTCGCGCGGCGCGCGTGAGCCGTTAATCCCCCCACTTTCTCAGCGTGAACGCGACTTTCTTCCCATCTTTTTGAGCGAAGGGGCATTAGGCGTCACCGATTTAGCGCGCCTCACCGGCGTGCCGCAGTCGAGCACCTACGTTACCCTTTCTAAGATGGAAGAAGCAGGACTTGTGGAAAAAACCGCCGGCCAAAAGCGCATCCTGACCGATCTGGGCTTTCACGTAGCGAATTCGCTATAATCACCACGCAACCCAAAGCAATCAGCGAGCGCCTCATCCCGAGGGGAACGTCATGGATAGTGAAAAACTCGAACAGATCTGGCGTGAAGTATGCGACCAGGTCAAAAGCTACAACAACATAGATCCCTCGCAGATCAACGCTTTTTTCTCGCGACTGCATCCACAGGCAATGAGCGAGGATTTCCTCATGCTTACGGCCGACAACGACTTTATTAAAACATGGATCGAGCGCCACTACCTCGACTTCATCAAGCAGGCGCTCATGGATTTGTATCACACGGCGTTTACCGTGGCGCTTGAAGTGGATATCACCGCCGAGGGAGCGAATGCGCAAGCTCCGAGTGCCGCGCCCGCTGTTGAGCAAACTCCCCGTGCGGAAGAACCGGCAGCGGTGCGGTCGGCTGGGGAAAACCCTGTAGCATATGAGAAAGAGTCGCAGATCAGGCGCAGGACGGCGCTTATTCCTGATGAGGAAGATACGTATCCTATGAGTGGACGCTCAAGCTGGGATGAACCTTCGTCAGGTGACTCTATGTATGGTGGACGCGATGAACGCGGTCTCACACGTTTTGACGAGGCGGATGATCTTCGTAACCCGTTTAGGGACAGTGCTTCTGCTTTTGACGCGCCAACCTCGGGCCTCACCTTCGAAAACTTTGTCATTGGCGACTCCAACCGCATGGCATATTCCATGGCCGTCGCCGTGGCGGAAATGCCGGGTAAAGCACACCTGAACCCCCTGTTCATCTACGGAAAATCAGGACTGGGGAAAACGCACCTTTTGCGCGCAATTCAAAACTATGTGTATGAAACGCTTCCGAACCTTTCCGTGGTGTACGTTGACTCGGCTGAGCTGCTGTCCGACTACATGGAGGCAAGCGCCGCGCACGACAAGGAAAAATCGAGCTACAAGAACTTCAAGACGCGCTATGAAGAGGCCGATGTGCTTCTGATCGACGACGTTCAGTACCTACAGGGTAAAAAGCAGACGCTCGATATTGTGTTCCAGATTTTCAACAAGTTAACCAGCCAGGGCAGGCAGGTGGTACTTTCCGCTGATCGCGCGCCGAAGAACATCGACATCGACGAGCGGTATAAGAGCCGCTTTAACTCCGGCGGTACCTTCGACATTCAGCCGCCCGAGATAGAGACGAAGCTTGGCATCGTGAAGAGCTTTGTTGAGGAATATCGGGCGAACGAAGGAAGCTCCAGCTTCGCCATTCCTGATGATATTCAAATGTATATCGCGGAAAGTTCCAGTTCAAACATTCGCGAGTTAAAAAGCGCCGTCACCAAAGTGATTTATCAGATGACGTTTTTCAACCAACCCGACTTGAGTTTAGACGACGTACGCTGTCTGCTGGAGAACCACTTCTCGGGTGGGCCGTCGAAGCGCCTGACCATTGCCGACATTCAAAAAGAGGTCGAAACGTTTTATAAGGTAAGTCACGCTGATCTCGTGGGCAAAAAGCGCACGCGCAACATTATCTACGCGCGTCAGATTGCCATTTATCTGTCCCGGCAGATGCTTGACCTGCCCTTTAACGATATCGGGAAGAAATTCAACCGCGACCACTCCACTGTTATGTACTCCGTCACCAACGTCGAAGAAAAGATGAAAGAGAACCGCGAACTTCGCGAAGAGCTTGAAACACTCAAACAATTAATTCGCGAAATCTAAAATAGAGAGTGCGAACAACGGTTCGGCGGAAAGATGACTGAAACATGACTTACCGTATGCCGAAAACCACCAGAAACAGCGGGAGAGATAATAAAAGCAATAATTCATGTTGACAGAAGGAGCGCGCCCTCCACGCTCAACGCTGGCCATTAAATAAGGCGTGACGAGGCGTTTCTTTAGTTTTCCACAAATCCACCGCCCTTATTATTACTATTATTAAAACCTTACTATATATAAAGGAAGACCTTAAAAAGATAAAAACCCGAACCCGCGGTCCTCGCGCACTTCTAAATGCTAATCCTCACGCTACAACCAATCTGCACTCTTCGCGAGACTTCACCATTCTTTACCGCACACTTCCTACGGACACCCTATAATGGCACCGTGCTCTGTACAAAATAAGTTCCCGTGCCGCATAGCCCCGCGCTCATTACCGCACTGAGCGCTTTACGGTTTATGTGGCACGTAACTCATCAGCATGGCTCAGCTGGCCCTGCGATGCCTCGCATATCTGTGGAGAAGAGAGAAAGGGACCACCTTGAAATTCAGCATCAATCAGTCGGAGCTGCAGAACGCCCTCAGCGTTGTGTTAAAGGGTGTCTCGACGCGCTCAACGTTGCCCATTCTTTCCGGCGTCTACCTCGATGTGCAAGGCGACTCCCTCACGCTGCAAACCACCGACTTGGAACTTTCGGTGCAATACACGGTAGCCGCTCTGGTTGAAGAGCCTGGTCGCGCGGTGGTTCCCGGCAAGCTTTTTGCTGACATCGTGAAAAACCTTCCCGACGCGGCGGTTCATGTGGATGCCGACGAAGAATCTGCTGTCATCACCTGTGACACGGCCTCATTCTCCATTAAGGCGCTCGATCCGGAAGACTTCCCTGGGTTTCCCCATGTCGACGTCACGCAGCGTATTGAAATTCCGTTCACGCAGTTCTCGTCCATGGTGCGCCGCGTGGCGCGCGTGGTGTCGAAAGATGAAAGCCGCGCCATCCTTACCGGTGTATTGATCACGCTTGAAGACAACCATCTGAAGATGGTGGCTACCGACTCCTACCGCCTGGCTATCACGGAAACCGAACTCGAAAACGCCACTGCTGATGAATTCCAGGCTGTTATTGCTGGCACGTTCCTGCAGGATCTCGCTGCGCTGCCGAAAACCGACAGCCCGGTGGCACTGGCGCTCGCTGAAAACCAAATTGTGGTTACCTATCAGGATACGGTGTTCGTAAACCGCCGTCTTGAGGGTAATTTCCCGAACTACCGCCAGCTGCTTCCCGAGTCGTATACCACGCGCGTCAGTATGCCGGTTGAACACCTCATTGCAGCGGTAAAGCGCTCGTCGCTGCTGGGGCAGTCGTCCTCGCCGGTGCGTTTTGATATCAACGTGGCGTCTCAAACCACACAGCTGTCGTCGGTGGCGCAGGATGTGGGTTCGGCTCAAGAAACTATCGCGTGCACGGGCGAAGGCGAAGATGTGGAAATCGCCTTCAATTATGCGTACCTGCTGGACGGTTTGGCGGCTATCGGCGCGGAAGAGGTGTTTTTGGAGGTGCAGTCCTCGCTGAAGCCGGGCATTTTTAAGGCGCCGTCTGACGAGAACTTCCTCTACCTTGTCATGCCGGTGCGCATTTCATAGCGGCGTTCGCCCGCTACGCTTCGCCTTCCTATGGATTTGCGTATTGACCGCATATCGTTCCTTAATTTTCGGAACTATGAGCACTTTGAGTTGGCTGACCTGGGGCCTCTCACGGTTCTTGTCGGCCCGAATGCTGTGGGGAAGACGAATGTGGTGGAAGGCATTCAGCTGCTGACGGCGCTTCAATCGTTTCGTCACCCAACGCTTGACCAGATGGTGCGCCACGGTGCCGACTTCGCGAGCCTTGATGCTGATGTCACTGATGACAACCGGCGCTTGCGGGTGTCGCTGCGGGCGGGGGACGGAAAGAAACGCTTTTTGTTGAATGACAAGCCCAAGCGCACGGCTGATTTGAAGGGGCTGGTGCCTTCCGTCACGTTTACGCCGGATGACTTGGAGTTGGCGAAAGGGTCGTCGGCGGTTAAACGCGCCGCGCTTGATGCGTTGGGCTCGCAGCTGACGTCGAATCATTACGTCATCAAGAAGGATTACGAAAAAGTTATTCGCTATAAAAATAAGTTGCTCAAGGATGAAGCCCCTGATGCGCTGATCGCCAGCATCGATGAAACGCTTATCACGTGCGGCGCACAGCTGGCAACGTATCGCGCTGCGCTGGTTGAAAAGCTCGCGCCGGTGGTGAGCGACTATTATGCCGAAATAGCCGGTGGCCGCGAAGAAGTGGCGCTTTGCTACGTGCCTTCGTGGGAAGCGCACGATCAAAACGTACTGGTCACCTATTCGTTTGGCCGTGATGAGGCACGGGCACGCCTTCAAGCTGCGCTGACGCTGCGCGCCGGGGAAGAACGTGCGCGCCGGCGCGCCCTTGTGGGCCCCCACGCCGATCACCTGGAGTTTTTCATTAATGGCCGCAACGCCGCCCTGTATGGGAGTCAGGGTCAGCAGCGCTCGTTGGTGTTGGCGTTTAAGCTGGCTGAAGCGGCTCTTATTCACGATGTGTTGGGTCAGCGGCCCGTTCTGCTGCTTGATGATGTGATGAGTGAACTCGATAGCTCGCGTCGCAACGCACTTGTTTCGTTCATTGAAGGTGATATTCAAACGTTTATCACGACGGCGAATCTCACTTACTTCGATGAGGAATTGCTCGCCCGTGCCCGTGTGGTGGAATTACCTCTCAAGGACGGGGGCGTGCAATGAGAAAGCTTGCGGTCGATGTGGAAAAGTTAATCGCGTCGTGGGAGCGCGATGGGTCGTTTTCGCGCAAAGAGATGCGCGCGGCTATGGTGAATAAGAAGTGGGAAAATGCCGTGCGCGCGGTTTTTAAGGACGCGGCTCAGTTCGTACTCGACCACATCAATGCGGTGTATGTGGTGTCGGGGGAGCAAGGAGCTACTCTTCGCCGCTTTGATCGCTCGCGCAGCGAGGCCCAAGATGCCGTGGCGGGTGTGACGGGAAAAGTAGTGGCCGTTTACAGCGACGACAGTATGGTGCGCTCAGAGCTCGACAACCGCCAAGAACTCCTAAAAATGAAGATGCACGAGCAGGGTGAACAGGTTGAGGCCTTGCGCATAATCCCCTCAACGCGCGACATGAAGGGCCGTCGCCCTTTTGCTCTTGCGAACGAGGAAAGCCGCCAACAAAGTGCTTCAGCGAATCGTCCTTCAGTTCCGCTGAGCGATGAAGAATTCGCTGAAGTGAGTAAACGAGTGTCCTCTGTCGAAGATCCACTCGTCCGCCGCGCCCTTCTGTGTGCCATAGTGGCCGATGAAGAAACAAAGAAAGGCCAACGCGGTAAGTAGTAAGTACGTAAATGTTTCACGTGAAACATTTATTCTGCCGTTAAAAAGTGTTTCACGTGAAACAATCATTCGTTGAGCGAAATTCTTTGTAAGTAATAACTTTTTGATTTCTTGGAAATGTTTCACGTGAAATATTTACTTCATTTTTTAAGTTTTACTGATATCTCATTCATTGCGACAAAAATGTTTCACGTGAAACATTTTTGTTCAAATAATTATTTCCACCTAATTAACTTCGCTAACCTTCTTTCCGGCCGTCATATTGGCTTGTTTCTCGCTCTTTACGGTGAAATTAATACCCTTTCATTCGATCTCCCCTTAGAATTGATCTGAAAGCCTTCAAAAGGCGTGGAAATTGTTGGTAGCATAGCTGGCTTATGTTACAATTCTTAGGTTGCCGTGACGCGGTGGGGAAAAGGTTTACATAGCCTCGTTCTCATATCTCGCACGGCCACCTCGCGGCGCAGGTCACCCTGCATGCCTCAGCGAGATATCTCACTAAAAACGCACTGGAAAAGGAGCATGTCAGTGGCAAACAATCCGAGCCATTACGACGGTTCAGACATCCAGGTCCTCGAGGGCCTGGAGGCAGTCCGCAAACGTCCGGGCATGTACATCGGCTCGACCGGCCCTCGCGGTCTGCATCACCTCGTCTACGAGGTCGTCGACAACTCCGTCGACGAAGCGCTCGCCGGTTACTGCGATGAAATTGGCGTGTGGATTCACGCGGACAACTCAATAACGGTCACCGACAACGGCCGCGGTATCCCGGTTGATAAGCACCCCAAGGAAAAAATCCCCACGGTTGAGGTCGTCCTTACCATTCTGCACGCCGGCGGCAAGTTCGGCGGCGAGGGCTACAAGGTGTCCGGCGGCTTGCACGGCGTAGGTGTTTCCGTTGTAAACGCGCTGTCATCGCGTGTGGAAGTAAATGTTAAGCGAGATGGTAAGGAATACGCCATCGCTTTCGACCACGGCAAAACGTGCGAAAAGCTGCACGAAATTGGCCCCGCGAAAAAAACCGGCACGAAGACCACCTTCTGGCCCGATCCGGAAATTTTCACCGAAACCACCGTGTTTGACTACGACACGCTGGCCAACCGCTTCCGCGAAATGGCGTTCCTTAACAAGGGACTCAAAATCACGCTGCACGACGAGCGTGTAACCGACGCCGACGGCAACCCGCGCACCGAGGTCTTCCAGTACGCTGGCGGCATCGTCGATTTCGTCAAATTCCTTAACGAGGGCAAAGAAACGCTCAACAAGCCTATCTACTTCGAGGCAGAAAACGCAGATGGCACGGTGGAAGTGGCCATGCAGTGGTCCACGTCGTACTCCACCAACTCCGTCATGGCGTTCGCGAACAACATCAACACGCACGAGGGAGGCACGCACCTCGACGGCTTTAAACAGGCTGTCACGCGTACCATCAATGAGTACGCCCGCGCGAAGGGTATTCTCAAAGAGAAGGATTCAAACCTCTCGGGTGACGACACGCGCGAAGGCTGTGCGGCGGTTATTTCCGTCAAGCTGCACGACCCGCAGTTCGAGGGTCAGACGAAAACCAAGCTCGGCAACACGGAAATTCGCCCGCTCGTGCAAAACGCGGTGACGCAGGGCCTCGCTGAATACTTGGAAGAGAACCCCACGCCGGCGAAGCGCATTATCGGGAAAGCCACGCAGGCCCTGAAAGCGCGCGAAGCTGCCCGTAAGGCGCGCGAAATGACGCGCCGCAAAGGCGTGCTTGACTCGTTCGCGCTGCCGGGCAAGCTGGCCGACTGTTCGTCGAAGACGCCCGCCGACTCAGAAATTTTCATTGTAGAGGGCGATTCCGCAGGCGGTTCCGCCAAGCAGGCGCGCGACCGCAAGACGCAGGCCATTTTGCCTCTGCGCGGTAAGATTTTGAACGTGGAGCGCGCGGGCCTGCACCGCTCGCTGTCGAGCGACACCATCAGCTCGCTCATTACCGCTATAGGCACGAACATCGGCGACGATTTTGACGCTGACCAGGCGCGTTATCACCGCATTATCATCATGACCGACGCCGACGTCGACGGCGCACACATTCGCTGTCTGCTGCTGACGTTCTTCTACCGCTACATGCCGGAACTCATCAACCGCGGTTATATCTACATCGCGCAGCCGCCCATCTTCGGTCTTAAGAAGAAGAACTCGCGCAGCCCCAAGATTGAGCGTTACATCTACGACGAAAATGCGCTGTCCTCGGTGCTTGCCGAGTACGACGATCCGAACAAGTTCGACGTTCAGCGCTACAAGGGTCTCGGCGAGATGGATCCTGACCAGTTGTGGGAAACAACCATGGAGCCCGAGACGCGTACGCTTCTGCAAGTGAACATTGATGACGCCGCTGAGGCTGAGCACGTAGTGAGTGAACTCATGGGTGACCAGGTGGAACCCCGCAAGGAATTCATCCAAAAACACGCTCGCGACGTCCGCTTCCTGGATATCTAAGGAGACATAAGTGGCAGACAACACTGAAGATTTCGACTCGACCGAAGGCGCTGAAGGCGGACTTCCCGAGCGCGACGACGCGTTCGAGGAAATGCTGTCCCGTGCTGAAGCTGACTATGACGCCGACGACGAAGCGGACGACGATGACGAGAGCGGTGAAGAAGACGAAGACGCCACTCCCGCCCGCCCGCGCATTGGCGTGTCCGAAGAGGACAAAGCGCGCGCGATGATTGACACCTCCGCGTTTGGTAACCCGCACGGTTCCATCGTGGAAGGTGCAAACGGCGGCAACGGTACTATTGTGCGCTCTGCCTACCTGGGCAAAGAAATGCAGACGTCGTTCTTGGAATACTCCATGAGCGTTATCGTGGCCCGCGCCCTGCCCGATGTGCGCGACGGCTTAAAGCCAGTGCACCGTCGTATTCTCTATGCTATGAACGAGTCCGGCTACACGCCGAACCGCCCGCACATGAAGTCGGCCCGTACGGTCGGCGACGTGATCGGTAAATACCACCCCCATGGCGATTTGGCCGTGTATGACACGATGGTGCGTTTGGCGCAGCCGTTCTCTATGCGCGTGCCCCTGGTGGATGGCCACGGTAACTTCGGTTCCATCGACGGCGACGGCGCCGCTGCCATGCGTTACACCGAGTCCCGCTTAGACAAAGTGGCTATGGAGCTTCTGCGCGATTTGGACAAAGAGACGGTGGATTTCCAGCCAAACTACGACGAAAGTTTGGAAGAACCCACGGTTTTGCCCGCACGCTTCCCAAACCTGCTGGTCAACGGCTCGCAGGGTATTGCTGTTGGCATGGCTACCAACATTCCGCCGCACAACCTGGGCGAGACCATCGACGCCACGTGCATGATGCTGGACAACCCCGACGTCACCACCGAAGAGCTGATGACGGCGCTGCCAGGCCCCGACTTCCCCACGGGCGGCATCATCATGGGCAAAAAAGGCATCCTTGACGCCTATGAAACCGGTCGCGGCTCGCTCACGGTGCGCGCGCGGTGCGAGATCGAGGAAAAGAAGAACGGCCGTTGCTCCATCATCGTGAAGGAAATTCCCTACATGGTGAACCGCAACCGCCTGCTGGAAAAACTCGGTGAGTTGGTGCGCGACAAGAAACTGCCCGAAATTTCGAACATCCACGACGGCGCCGACCGCCACGGCATCGATATCATCATCGACCTTAAGCAAAACGCCATTCCGCAGGTCGTGCTCAACAAGCTGTATAAGCACACGCAGCTGCAAGTGGGCTTCGGCGCCATTATGTTGTCGCTGGTGGATGGAGTGCCGCGCGTGCTGTCGCTCAAAGAAATGCTGCACTACTACATCGCACACCAGGAAGATGTCATCGTGCGCCGCACGCGCTATGAGCTGGCGAAAGCTGAAGAGCGTGCGCACATCCTGGAGGGCTTGATTGTCGCGCTCGACAACATCGACGAAGTTATCCACATCATTCGCTCGTCGCAGACCGACGGGGAAGCGTCTGACCGCTTGACCGAGCGCTTTGGCCTGTCGAAGAAGCAGACCGACGCCATCCTAGAAATGAAGCTGCGCCGCCTCACCGGCTTGGAGCGCGGTAAGATTCAGGACGAATTGAACGCGCTGCGTGAAAAGATTGAGTACTACCATCGTGTGTTGAACGACCCGGCACTCGTCCGCGAGATCATCAAGGAGGAGTTGCAGGAGGTCAAGAAGAAGTTCGACACCCCGCGCCGCACGAAGCTGTCTGCCGACGCGAAGGATATCGACGTGGAGGATCTCATCGCTGACGAAAATATGGTCGTCACGGTGACGAAGGCCGGCTACGTGAAGCGCCTGCCGGTGGCCACCTACCGCCAGCAAAAACGCGGCGGTAAGGGTATGCAGGGTGTGAACCTCAAGGACAACGACTACGTGGAGCACCTGTTCGTGGCGTCGACGCACGCGTACATGCTGTTCTTCTCCACGGCAGGCAAGGTGTACCGCCTGAAAGTGTACGAGTTGCCCGAGGCATCGCGCCACGCGCGCGGCACCGCCATTGTGAACCTGTTGCCGCTGGCCAAGGGCGAGACCATCTCAGCCGTCATTGCGACAAAGGAATTCCCGGCTGACGAATTCCTCATGTTCGCCACCGCGCATGGCATGGTGAAAAAGACGTCCATGGATCTATATGACCGCACGCGCCGAGACGGATTGATTGCCATCAATCTGAAGGATGGCGACGAACTTATCAGCGTGCGCCGTGTTGCACCTGGTGAGAAGGTTATCATGGTGTCGAGCGCTGGTAAGGCTATCATGTGGAACGAGGACGAGGTGCGCGCCATGGGTCGCGATACCATGGGTGTGCGTGGTATGAATGTGCCGCCGATCGCGCGCGTGCTCGGCATGGAAATTGCGAAGCCGGACACGGAACTGTTTGTTATCACGGAAAAGGGTTACGGCAAGCGCACCCCGGTATCTGAGTATCCCGAGCATCATCGCGGTGGCCAGGGTGTCTTCACCATTACGATGACCGAGAAGAAGGGCCTTCTCGCTGCCATGAAGATTGTGGCGGTGGACGAGGAAATCATGATTATGTCCGAGGAAGGCGTCGTTGTGCGCACGCCGGTTCTGGGAATTTCCGAGCTGGGCCGTTCGACCCAGGGTGTCTGCGTCATGAAGGTAGCCGACAACGACCGCGTAACCGCCGTGGCTATTTCCAGTCGCAGCAAGAAAAAGCGCGCAGGAGATAAACCGACCACCGATGAAGATCAGATTGAACTTCTCGAAGAGGAATCCGAGGAAGGAGACCTCACCGAAAGCGACATCGACGAAGAATAACGCAACGCAATAAACCCCCTTGCGAACTTAATTTTTTGCTTCGCACAAGTGAAGTAATCAAAAAAAACGAGCCTCTATTTTGTGAGGCTCGTTTTTTGTTGCGCTTAATTTCGCGAAAAGATAGCCGTTGTTGTATCCCTTTTTCTTCCTTCAACACCTTATCGAATGTTTCACGTGAAACATTCAAACGCATTCTTCTCTCTTTCAAACTATCCGTTCCCACGCCGTGATTTCTTTCGCGCGTATTACATCGCGATTCATATGCGTATTAATATAAGCAATTATATCCTTGATTGTTTCACGTGAAACATTCCTTCCTGCATATGCGTAATTATTTTTTACATAACATATACCTGTAGAAACATGATTAAACGACCTCTTAAATGTTTCACGTGAAACATCTTTCTTGGCACCTGCATTGTGAGTTGTTGATTTTGCAAATATGACTAATAAACACAAGATATGTTTCACGTGAAACATATCGCATTTGAAAACATCGATTCAAAAAGTGCACTCATTTTCCACTCGAATTTCGGTGGCTTCATTGTTGGACGATGGAAAAATTATTGCATGAATTTTTTGATTATTGGTTTGGCTATCTGAGTTATGCCTTATCAAAAAAAATGCTCAAACAAGAATAATATAAAACTCACCTACTCATGAATGCGGAAAGCGTGAAGGGGTTGGTTGCCCGTAACGTGCATGTAGGCGTGCCGTATACTGCCGGCTTCGAATGAAGAGAGTGTTTACATACGGACGTATCAGGTGGAAAGGGGGCGAGAAGCCCATGTCATTGGTTGTTTTAGCCCAAGGGGCGCGCGGGTATGCACTGGGCGCAGCGGCCCGTATCCAAGGGGTACACCAGCGCGCAACCGCTTCGCGAAAGGCACGCGCTACTCGGCCCGCGGCCGAAAGAACGGCATCATCAGATGTATTTGTTCTTTCCGTTCCCCTCTTTATTGAACTTTTTATGCAGATCATGGTGGGCAACGTTAACCAGATGATGCTCGCGCCTCAAGGCGCAGGTGCCGCTGCGGCTGTCGGCAACGCGCTGCAAATACTCAATATTGTTACCATCGCACTTTCCGCCATGGGCACCGCTACCACGGTGCTAGCTACGCGCGTCTTGGGCAACGGTGCCGAACACAAGCGCTCGCTTGCAGAAATAGCTACGCTTGGCCTGGTGGTGAACGCCACACTCGGCCTGGCAGTATCAGCCGCGCTGTTCGCGTTTTGGCCGCAGTTCTTCGCCTGGCTCAACATCGACCCGGCAGTGCATGGGATGGCATCGTCGTATTTGCTCATCGTAGGGTCAACGACGCTCTTTCAAGGCGCCTTCTTCGCGGTGACCGCCCTATTGCGTGGCTTCGCTCGCGTGGGCGATGTTATGGCGGCAAGCCTCGTCATGAACGCCGTGAACATCCTGCTGTGTGCACTCCTGGTGAACGGCCTCGGCCCGATACCCGCGTTCGGTGTGGAAGGCAGTGCAACTGCCGCCGTTACCGCGCGCCTCGTAGGTCTCGTCCTGGCCGTGTTCATGCTTCTGCGCCACACTGACGTGCGACCTTCGCTACAGTGCCTGCGGCCCTTCCCGTGGCCGACGCTCAAGGGCATGATGCGCGTAGGAATTCCCTCGTCAGGTGAGCAAATGAACTACGACCTGGCCCAGATTGTTATTCTGTCGTTCATCAACGTGCTGGGCACCACCGTGGTTACCGTAAAAGTGTATTGTTCCATGTTGGCCAGCATCGCGTATCTCTACTCCATCGCGCTGTCGCAGGCGACGCAAATCATTCTCGGCTACCTCATGGGCGCGGGGAAACTTGATGTCGTGCGTCGTCGCGTGTGGATGGCCGACCTCATCGCCGCTTCACTCACCACGGCGGTCTCGCTGGTGCTTTGGTTGAATTTCGATGCAGTGATAGGCCTCTTAACGCCCGACCCCCTTGTTCACGAGCTCGGCCGGCAGATCATGCTCGTTGAAGTGTTCCTCGGCATTGGTCGTGCGCTCAATATTGTCATGGTGCGCACGCTCATCGCGCTGGGTGACGCACGCACGCCCGTTACGGTGAATATTGCGTTTTCCTGGGTGTTCGCGGTGGGCGGCGGTTGGCTGCTCGGTGTCGGCTGGGGCTGGGGGCTCGTGGGAATGTGGGTGGCCATGTGTATTGACGAATGGCTGCGCGCAGCGTTTCTTATTGTGGCTTTCGCGCGCGGTGGCTGGCGAAAGCGCGCCGAGGCGCAAGGACTTGGGCAGGCGAATAAGGATCTTAGCGCGGCTGCGCCGCATGTGAAAAATAGTTCTTTTGCTGCCCCTGGTGTGAAGCAAGACGAAATTGTGGGCGTGAACGCTCCGTCGTTCATTGGTGTAACGTCGCTCGACGCCCAACGCTCAGCTACGGCCGCCGACGCCCCTGACCTCTCGCTCTTTTAAGCGCCACCACGCTGTGTATCGGGTGTGGCTCATACGCCACACCCGATACATCTCTCGCTATTCCTCAAAATCCTCCGGCGCGAGTTCCGCCAAAAACGAGCGAAACTCCTCAATCTCCTCGGTAGCGTCCGACTCATTCTTGAACACATACGGAAACGACGCGCGCTCCAGCACCTCTTCGTCAATATAAAGCGGCGCCTGCTGGCGAATGGCTAGCGCAATGGCGTCGGAGGGGCGCGCGTCCAGGTCAACCAACCTCTCGTGCTGCTTCAGTGTGAGCCGCGCGAAAAACATTGCACCCTTCACTCCGCTGATAACCACATGATCGACCCGCGCGTCGAGGTTCGTTAGTGCATCCAGGAATAAATCGTGCGTCATCGGCCGCGCGAAGCGGGCCTTTTCCAGGGCAACTCCCAACTGCGCCGCCTCATTCGCGCCCACCCAAATGGGCACGATGCGATACTTCCCCGGCTGAATGGGCTCTTCCACCGGCTGCAATACCAGAATAGACGGCGCGGGCGCGCTCACAACAATAAGAGTTTTTACCTTGACCGGTACCATTGAAGCTCCTTGCCGATAACCAAACGCCAGCTGCGGACGGCTTTCTCCGATTATACCGCTCCCCCGCTTCCGCGTACGCAGCGCCGCGCGACGAACCCGTTCGCCACGCATTCGCAATAATTTAGACTCTCTTTCGAAAAAAAGCTGAATAAGTGCTTGACCTAACGGTTGATTCTGCGGTACATTGTTCAGGCACTTTTTTGCGGGCCCGTAGCTCAGTTGGTTAGAGCGCACGCCTGATAAGCGTGAGGTCGCTGGTTCAAATCCATTCGGGCCCACCATTTTTTTGCGATAAACGCTCCACCGTGAGCCGAGTTAGCCGGTGGAGCGTTTATTACTGTTTAGAGTGCAACGGCTCTTTCGCGGGCGAACGTTCCGGAAGATGCCGAAGAACGGGGCATTAGCTCAGCTGGGAGAGCGCGGGCTTTGCAAGCCTGAGGTCAGGGGTTCGATCCCCCTATGCTCCACCAATCAACGTCGGGTCACTTATAGTGACCCGTTTTTTCTTTCTGGCCTCCATTACTGTACTGATCCCGCATAATATATGAGTAAAATAGTTATATAATGTGAGGAAGCGTCCCAAAGATGCTGACGTATAAACTACCCAGCACCGCGATGTGCGCGGGGTAGTAGGCGTAGAAGAACCATTTCATCGGCCGGCCGCGTTGGCCGTTGTAGCTTGACAGTAGCGGGATGGTGAGTGAGCAGCCGATGAGGGGATACAAAGCGAAGGGGAGTGCCGACCAGTCGCCGGTTGGCGCTCCCGCGGCAAGTTCCGCTAATTGTGGCATCCCCGTGGCGAAAATGGCGAGGCCAACGGGGGCGACGATAGCGGTGCGTTCGCCGCGCAAGTTCTTGAACAGGTAAATCATAATGATGCCGAGAAAGCCCCAGTCGCATGCCAGGCTGAGGACGGCTCCCGCCGCGAGTCCGGTCCAGAAGAGGGCGCGGTTGCGGGCATTGTCGTCAAGCCACAGCACGCCGAGCCCCATAAGCAGCGTAAACAGCACATTGAGGTTCGCCGCGAGGAACAACCCGTATGGAATTTGCGACACAAGGGCGAAGATGCCGAGTCGGCTGGCGTAACGCGCGATATTCGATGTGTGACGATACCCCTCCACTAGCAAAAACGCCATGATAGGGAAGGTGAGGCCCCCACCTGCGAACAGCACGCAGCGTGCCCAAAACGGCAGCGTGTCTCCGAAGATATAGGCCGCGTGGTTCATAGTCATGCCAAAAATGGCGGCTATCTTGAGGACAAATGAGGAAATACCGCGTTGCTGCGGGGTGACGTGAGCGGATGAAGTGTGGTGCTCTTCGCCTCCCATGGCATTTCCTCCTTGTGTGTATCGTTGTGGCTGTTGGAGTAGCTGGCCAGCACGACCGCCTTCCGACCGGAGACTGTCTACCAGCAAGGCATCGATTATACTGCATACATGAACCTCTCAAACATGCGCGCACGTCATCCCCTTGCTTATGTCCTCGTGACGAGCGTATTGGCTATCACGTGCTACAACGTGGTTCCCGGCGAAACGCTGATTGCTATGATCATACAAACCACTGCTGCAGCCACCTGCGTTGTTGCACTTGTGGCGCTAGGTGATCCTAAAATAATTATCTTTAGAATTAACAATTATCTGACCAACCAAAGCTCGCACAACCAAAAAGTAAGTAATGAAAAATTGAGCAATCAAAATCCGCGCAACGAAAAAACGAATATTGAAAATACAAGTGATAAAAAAACGAGCGATGAGAAATCGCGCAACGAAAAACCGAGCTACGGAAAAGATAATGGCGAGAGGGTTTGCCGCGGCCGCACTGGTGTGACGGTTATTTGGGTCATTCTTATTGCGAGCGGTTGTGGGATGGCAGCTCTTTTTACGGAAGCAGCCTATGAAGGGTGGGCGTTGACTTCGGCGAGTAATCTTTTGAATGCTGGTGCGGCTGCCGCATCTTCCCCATCCACTCCATCTGTCGCCTCTCTTTTTTCGAGCGTCTTTGCGAATGCGTGCTCGCATCTGGCATCGCTCGGCGGTTTCCTTTTGTTGTGTGTTGCCACGGGAATATTCGAAGAGGCTCTTTTCCGTGGAGTGATGTTCAAGGGGCTCGCGAGCGCATTGCGTCTAAATGGCACCAACCAATCTCTTCTTGGTGCCGCGCTAGCTTCGTCAGTGGTCTTCGGGGTGCTTCATATTTCTGGGGGCGCACCTTTTTCTGGAAGTGAACTGGTTTTGCCGCAATTATTCGCGAAAACTATTCAAGCAACGCTCTTCGGCCTCATCATGGCCGGATTGTTCGTACAATGGGGAAGCATCTGGTCCGTTGCCGCTCTGCATGCTGCATTCAATGCACTTTCCGAAGCGCCGCTCTTTCTGCTGACGGGACAAGTGCCTTTAACGTACGCAACCGGCGACCCCGTCGATCTCATCATCCTCGCAGCGAGTGCCGCCCTGCTCGCTCCCCTCGCCATCCATTCTGCAGCACGTCTTGCAGCCAGCGACCACACATCCCTTTCACGAATCTAGAATGTTTCATGTGAAACATCTTCGTACTGCGTCATGAAAAAATCGCGCATGGTTTCACTATTGCGGCAGAGCTTTTAGTGTAACTCCTGTTCAGCTTTACGTATGCACCACGTATGTACCAATGTTTCACGTGAAACACTTCTCCGTTTTACTTAGTTAAAAAATAATCGCCCGTTAAGTGGTGCTAAAAAATTCGCAGTCGCCGTTATTTTTAATCATTCCGCGCTCAAAAAGACGGACGGATTACATGTTTCACGTGAAACATTTTGAATGGGAGAACAAAAGCGTAAAAATGAGTGGGCGATAATAAGTTAGCGAAAAAATGAATGCGGGGATAGGGAAGCACCTTAGTGGGGGTTCCCGCGTGCTTTCTGTGTCGCCGTTGCGCAGCGGGTCATCCATAAGTGGGGGTCGTGGTACCATACTCCTTCGGCGAAATAATTGCGCGCTTGGCGCGCACGCGACACATGGGGAGTTATGAACCGGACGGAAGCACTGCGCATCTTAGGCCTCGACGACGACGCGTCGCCCGAGGACATCAAGGCTGCGTACAAGGAAACGGCGCAGATTCTGCACCCCGACCGATTCGCTTCGAACAAAAAACTCCAAGATCGCGCAACCGAGCAATTCAAAAACCTCCAGGAAGCCTACGAGTATCTGACGAAGGGTCGCGGCGCTCGCGCATCTGCGCGCAGCAGCTCATCAGGCAGTTCGTCTCGCGCGTACACGCCCGCCAACAACCTGGAAGCACGCCTCGCCGGCATTGCCGCTGCTCGCACGCAGCTGGTGAAACAGCGCGACGTCGCGTACGACGAGCGCCGCAACGGCCTCGCCATGGTGGGCCTCGGCGGCATCGTGGCCCTGTTCGCCGGACGCCGCCCGTTTGGCCTGCTTGGCATTGTGGCGGCCATCGCAAGCGCGGTTGCCGTGTGGGGCGTGGTGCAAACTATCTCCGCGCAGCGCACCATCGCCACGCTTGACGAACACCTCGCCGACCTCAAGGAAGAACAACGCCGCCTGACTGAGGAACTGGGCGACCTCGACCCCGATCTCGACCCCGACCTCGACTAAAGGAACCGCCGCGGCCCCGCCGCGCATCACCGATACAGAAAGAAGCAGTATGAAGCAAGAGAACCTCCGCAACATCGCCATCATCGCGCACGTCGATCACGGCAAAACCACCCTCGTGGATCGCCTGCTGTACACCAGCGGCGTCTTCCGCGAAAACCAGCAGGTGGACGAGCGCGTGCTGGACTCCAACGACCAGGAGCGCGAGCGCGGCATCACCATTCTGTCGAAGAACATTTCCGTCACTTACAACGGCGTGAAAATCAACGTCATCGACACGCCCGGCCACGCCGACTTCGGCGGCGAAGTGGAGCGCGTGCTCAACATGGCCGACGGCGCCCTGCTCATTGTCGACGCCTTCGAAGGCCCCATGCCCCAGACGCGCTTCGTGCTGAAGCACGCGCTGTCGCTCGGCCTGCGCATTGTCACCGTCATCAACAAAATCGACCGCCCGGGCGCGCGCCCCGAAGAAGTGGTGGACGAAGTGTTCGACCTGATGGTGGAACTGGAAGCCTCCGACGAGCAGCTCGACTTCCCCATCATCTATGCCAGCGCCGTGAACGGCTACGCGCGCTACGCCCCCGACGACGACAACATGAACATGCTGCCTTTGCTCGACACCATCATCAAGGAAATCCCCGCGCCCGACTGCGAGCCAAACGGCCCGGTGGCGCTGCAAATTTGCACGGTCGACCACTCCAGCTTCGTCGGTCGTATCGGTGTCGGCCGCCTGTTCTCCGGCACCATCCACAAAGGCGAGCAGGCGCTCGTCATCAAAAACGACAACACGCGCTACAACACCGTCATCAAAGAGGTGTTTACGTTCGAAGAGCTGGGGAAAAAGAAGCAGACGGAAGTTCACGCGGGCGACATTGTGGCCGTGGTGGGCGTGGACGACGCGGACATCGGCGACATGGTGACCAGCCGCGAGAACCCCGTGCGCCTCGACCCCATTGAGGTGGAAGAGCCCACGATGGCCGTTGTGTTTGAGGCCTCCACCAGCCCGCTTGTTGGTCGCGAGGGCGACATCGTGGGCGCGCGCCAGCTGAAAGAGCGCCTCATGCGCGAGGCGGAAAGCAACATTTCCATGCGCATCGAGGAACTGGAAGACAAAACCGGCGTGGAAGTGGCCGGCCGCGGCGTGCTGCACCTGTCCGTGCTGATGGAAACCATGCGCCGCGAAGGGTTCGAATTCCAGGTGGGTCGCCCGCGCGTACTTATTAAGAAGGACGAGCAGGGCCGCAAGCTAGAGCCCATCGAGGAAGCCACGGTTGACGTGCCGAGCGAATACGCCGGCAAGGCCATCGAGGTGTTCGGCAGCGCCGGCGGCGAGATGTCCGACATGTTCCAGCGCGGCGACCAGACGCACCTTGTGTTCAAAATTCCCACGCGCGGCACCATGGGTCTGCGCACGCGCCTGCTGAACGCCACGCGCGGCGAGGCCACTATGTTTCACCACTTCAGCGAGTACGGTCCGTTCCGCGGTGACTTCAACGGCCGCAAGAATGGCTCGATGATCAGCATGTCCACCGAGAAATCGGTCGCCTATGCGCTCGATACGCTGCAAGAGCGCGGCCGTTTGTTCGTGGGCCCGGGCGAGGACTGCTACGAGGGCATGATTGTGGGCGAAAGCGCCAAGGAAGGCGACATGGTGGTGAACATCGCCAAGTCGAAGCAGCTGGGCAACCAGCGCTCGTCGGGCGCTGACAAGGCTATTCAGCTCACGCCTCCGCAAACCTTCACGCTGGAAGAAGCGCTGGAATACATCGAAGACGACGAGCTGGTGGAAGTCACGCCGCAGAGTATTCGTTTGAGGAAGCGCATTTTGAGCTCCATCGAACGCAAAAAGGCCAACAAGAACTAATCGGGTTCCGCGGACCTACGGCCCGCGGAACCAGCCGACGCTGCGGCCGCCTGTGGTGCCTGATCTTCGCGCGATCCCGGGAACTCGCGTACCACAGTACGCTTCGTCCCCGCGATCCCACGAATCTTAGGTACCTCGGGGCTTCTCGCTGACTTACTACGCCAACGGGGGAGTCTTCACTATCCAACCTGTGAGTTACTAATTAGTCTTCTCGCGTCATTTCTCACCCACAATCTCACCCAATCAACCCCTTCGAACTCCCCTCGCTCCCGCCCCGCGCCCGCTTCTCCACACTATTTATCAACTCTCATCCCCGTGCGTTTTGAGTGCGAACGGGGGTTTTGCGGTTGTTCCGTCCGGGCTTCGTGAAGCGAAAGTGGGTATATTGTGCATCGCTCAGGGAGCAATTGCTGCGTGTGCGAAAATACAGCCCAGTAACTTACACCATGCAAGCCGTCTGGCGGCCTGCATGTTCGAGGGAAGGGTTCTATGAAGACTGCGAACATCGTGAAGGCCGTGTGCGTCGCCGGTTTGGCGGCCAGCTGTTTCTGGGGCCTGGCGGGCTGCACATCGGGTGACGGCTCCACTGGCGGTAACGGCAACAACAGCACCTCCGCGTCCACCGGTTTGGTGGCGGCCACCGTCAACGGCACGGAAATTTCCGAAGACAAGGTGACCGACACCATCGAGAACGCCCGCGCGCAGATGAGCCTGACGGACGAGGACTCCTGGGGCAAGTGGCTGGCGGAAAACGCCATGACCCCTCAGTCGGTGCGTGAGGAAATCATCAACGCGTTCATCGACGAGGAAATCATCAAGCAGACCTCGTCCGAGCGCAACGTCACCGTGGAAGACTCCGAGGTTGACACCGTGGTGAACAACACCAAGTCCCAGTACGATTCTGACGAAAAGTGGCTGTCCGCCTTGGAAAAGGCCGGCATGACCGAGGACGATTACCGCACGAAGGTGCGCGAAGACCTCCAGCGCAAGAAGTTCCAGGAGTCCTTCATTCCCACCGAGGATCCCACTCAGGAAGAAATGCTGGAGCAGGCGAAGATGTACGCCACCGCCTATGACGGTGCGAAGCGTTCCTCGCACATTCTGTTCGAAGAGGCCGACGAGGAAACCGCCAAAACGGTGCTTGAGCAGGTGCGCAGCGGTGAGTTGGACTTCGCTGAGGCCGCCAAGCAGTATTCCAAGGACACGGGTTCGGCCGAAAAGGGCGGCGACGTGGGTTGGGACAAGCTGTCCAGCTTCGTGACCGAGTACACCGACGCGCTGAACAACCTTGAGAAAGACCAGATCAGTGACTTGGTGAAGAGCCAGTACGGCTTCCACATTATCAAGTGCACCGACGTGTTCCAGGCGCCGAAGACCACGGGCGATGACGGTGCTGAGACGGTGGAGGTCACCAGTATCGACCAGCTGCCGGCTGAGTTCGTGGAAAAGGTGAAGGAAACGCTCAAGCAGAAGAAGCAGAGCGAGGACTACCAGAACTGGATGACCGAGCGCCGCGAGGGCGAGGGCGTGAAGATCAACGACATGCCCGAGGGCCTGCCCTACTACGTTGATATGGCGAGCTACCCGTCGGAGAGCGGCGATACCACCACCCCTGAGGCAAACGACACGGCGAACACCGGCGATACCGAGGGCGCAGCCGACAACGCTGATGCTACCGGTGAGGGCACGGGCGAAGGCGACGCCGCGGGTGCTGAGGGCACCGAGGGCGGCGAGAACCAGCCGGTGGAAAACGCTGGTCAGCCCGCTGAGGGTGGCTCCACCAACGCCCAGCAGCCTGCCGAGGCCGCATAAGGGATTCGCCGAGGCACCGGGAGTACCATCTATGACAGAAGACGCGCTTTGGCGCGCGACGAAAACAGCTGCGGATTGCCCGCAGCTGTTTTCTCATGACGCGCCTTTCTTGCAGTTGCGTAGCGCCGTGGTGCGTCGTGCTGGTCGCGCTATCCTCACGGTGGATGAGTTCGATCTGGCACATGGCGAACATCTGGCGCTCTTGGGCCCGAACGGCTCGGGCAAGTCCACGTTCGTGCGCCTGATCACGCGCGAGATACTGCCGCTGCATCGCGACGAGCCGCCGGTGCGTCTCAACGGGCGCGACCGCATCACGCTGACCGAGGTCAAAAAGGCGCTCGGCGTGGTGTCCGCCACCATGCAGGACCAGATCACCGTGCACCTGCCCGCCGTAGATGTGGCGGCCGGCGGCCTGTTCGCCATGCTGGGCTTGCCGCCGAAGCTTGACCCAGCCGAAGCCGACGCCGCCCGCGCTCGTGCGCTTGAAGTCATGACGCTGCTCGGCATTGAGGACGTGGCCGAACGCGATGTGATGACGCTGTCCACCGGCCAAGCGCGCCGCGTGCTCATCGCCCGCGCACTCGTGCATGACCCCGAAGCCCTCGTGTTCGACGAACCGTGCACGGGGCTTGATCCCGAGGGCATGTTCTACGTGCGTCGCAGTATGCGAACCCTTGCGCAAGCAGGCAAAACAGTGGTCCTGGTTACACATTACCCCGAGGATGTCATCCCCGAAATTCAGCGTCTTGTGCTGGTGAAAGATGGCGCTGTGTTCGCCGACGGTCCCAAGGAGCAACTGCTGACAAGCGCTACGATGAGCGCGCTTTTCGACGTACCTATGGAAATTAAGCGAACAGGCCCGTATTATGCGCTTGTGAGCGCCTACTAGCTGTTGTATACTACGTAGCTGCTGCACGCGCTTCGGCGCCTGCAAATCGAGCAAGCGGAGAGATGTCCGAGCTGGTCGAAGGAGCACGATTGGAAATCGTGTATGCGCCAAAAGCGTATCTGGGGTTCGAATCCCCATCTCTCCGCCAGAACTATCCCGCGCAAAGGCGCGAAACCATAGGGACGGCAACGCCCCACCTAGTGCCCCGGAGTACCCGCGGCGCGCACGCCTGAAAGGCCGCACAGGAAACCGAAGCGGCCGACCCCTGCGGAGGGGTGGCAGAGTGGTTGAATGCGGCGGTCTCGAAAACCGTTTTACCCGTAACCCGGGTAACGAGGGTTCGAATCCCTCCTCCTCCGCCAGTAACTTCCCAGCGCCCCCGAGGCGCTTTTGTTTTGCCTTCGGGCGGCTTTGTTCCCAAATTCAGTTGCTGCTTGAGCGCTTTATGAGCGCTTTCGACCTTTGTCGTTATCGACGCGGAATCGGTCGTGTAACTACGACGTGCCGAGTTGCCGCTGAGCGCTCGCGCTTTTGGTTTCGTTCCTACACTGAAACGACGTGCGCTGACCAGCGCAGGCAGGATGGACGGAAGGCGAGCGAATGCGTCAGCGATCGAAATCAAAAAAAGATGACACGCGAACAAAGCGCGCCTCTTCTCCTGTCGCACCCGACGTATCCAATGCATCCGCTGCTTCGTCTTCGGGGTCTTCCACCACGTCCGCTCCAACAGGGGGGCTTGCCCTGCTCATCCTCATGTTAGCGTGTTCGTTTATGGCGTCGTTCGGCCAGAGCATGGTGAACATTGCGCTGCCTGAGGTGGCCGATCGGTTTAGCGTCACGCTTTCCATGGCGAACTGGCTCATCGTTGGCTACACCGTGGTGGCCGCAACCTCCATCACGCTGGCGGCGTTTCTCCTGGGCCGCCTCGGGCTGCGGAGGCTGTTCTTCATTGCAGGCGGCGCGCTTGCCCTTGGCAGCGGACTCGCTATAGTTGCTCCCGATTTCCCCACGCTGCTGGGATGTCGTTTTCTACAGGCCGTGGGCACGGGGCTGTTCTATCCCACGGTCACCAGTGTTGTGACGGCCACGTCTCCGCCGCAGTTGCTTGGCGTGCGTCTGGCGCTGAACAGCGGTGTCATTGCGGTGGGGCTCGCGGTGAGCCCCGTGGTGTCGGGTCTTGTGCTCACCTATTTTGGGTGGAACGGCCTGTTCATTGTGCCGTTTGGGCTGGCAGTGATTTTGCTGGTGGTGGGCTTCTTCCTCGTTCGGGACTTAAGCGCGACAAATCGCGGCAAGCCTGATCTTCTCAGCGCGGTGATGAGCCTAGTGGGCCTCGGTGCGCTCGTGTACGGCCTGGGCGAAGTGGCGCGCGACCCCCTGCCGTCGTCAGCGGTGATAGTGGCCGGTCTTGTGGTGATTATTTTTTTCGTTCGCCGCCAGCTGAAGCTGAAAACGCCGCTGCTGAATGTGCGCCCGCTCGCGCATCCACGGTTTGCCGTGGGCATTGCGCTCGTCATGCTGGGGACGATGGCGTCGTTTTCGCTGAGCGTGCTGCTGCCACTGTATTACGAAGGTGCCGAGGGACGCACCGCGTTCTTCGCTGGTCTGCTGCTTTTGGGGCCCGTGTTGGTGGATGCAGTGCTCGCGTTTGCGGGTGGCAAACTGTACGACCGCCGCGGTCTCTGGCCGCTCGTACCAGTGGGTTTCGTTTTGACATTGCTCGGCCAGATAGGCGTGATTATTGCTGCTGGTGGGCGCGTCACCTGGGTAGTGGTTGCCGCTTCGGCCGTTGTGTATGCGGGCATCGGCTTTATCTCGTCCCCTTCAAAGACAGCCGCGCTCCAGCAACTGCCGCCCGATTTAGTGCCGCACGGAGCAGCCATCAACTCAACGTTCGTCCAAATAGCGAATGCCATCGGGTCAGCCCTGTTTGTAGGCGTGCTTTCGTCAGACGTGCTGCACGCCGCCGCAACCGGTCTTGCCAAGCCAGAAGCCTACGCCACCGGCTTCGGCCACACCTTACTACTAGCCGCTGTTCTCACCCTTGTCGGCCTCGCCCTCTCCACCGCCTACGCTCGCTCCCTCCGCAAACAACCCCACTCTGATAACCACCCCCACACCCAAAACCCCAAGCACTCAAAAAATTAATTCTTAAAAAGAAAGCCACCAAAAAATGAGTCCTCAAAAATTAAGCTATCAAACTTCGCCTTTACCCCCTATCCCCCTCACCCCATTATCCTCCTCCTTTTTCGATCATTCCTTTTTTCACAACCACTGTTTCACGTGAAACAGTAACCATCGAAAAACTTGCTGCACATGTTTCACGTGAAACAATAGAAACCAAAACACCGCCGTACCAAAAATTAGTTTCTGACATCACCAACAAACAGCGCTCGTGCGAACAAAAATGTTTCACGTGAAACACTGCCGCATTGAAAAGTTGTTTCTTGTACTAGTTTCTCGCATTTCTTGCGAAATGATGCCTCGACTGCGCGCAAAGTTGTTTCACGTGAAACAACAAGCAAACGAAAAATTCGTTTCGAGTGTTTCACGTGAAACAATGGGCGCAACAAGCATTCGCTTTTTGCGGATGTGTACGAATAAATGTAGGTGGTTCTTTGATGTTTCACGTGAAACATTCACTCAAATTTTGAGTTTACTCACACGAAACACGTGGTGAAGCAGGTGTTCGTCAGAATGTTTCACGTGAAACAGCGCGCGCCTCTTGGTGGGCGTCGGCGGGTGAATTTTGAAGATACGCCGAATAAGGACACGCCGAAGGGGCTGGCCAGCGCCGGAAGGCCTACACTGGTCGGCAATGAAAGAATAAGCGTCGGGCGGTTATCGCAGGTGCGGTGGCTGATCCGGTGAAGGTGCTACTGAAAGGACAAGGCTATGGCCGATCGCGTGGTGGAAAGCTCGGAGGTTGAGGTTCCCGAGATCCCTGAAATTTTGGAGAAAGTGCTGCTCTTCTCGCTTGAGGAAGCGAAGGAGAAGATGCTGCAAGGTGCCGAAGTGGTGCCGTTTACGGCGCTGGTGGTGAAGGAGAACCTCTTTATTGAGAACCACCCAGGCGATTCCGCTGAAGAATGCTTCAACTTCGCGCGTCACACCGTGGCGAATGCTCGCGGTGCCGAGGCGTATTCGCTGTGCTACGACGGCTACATCGAGGTGGACGACGAAGCGAAGGACGCCCTCATTGCCGAGGGTGGCATTCCCGGCGAAGACGACGGCGTGGCTGTGGGCTACCTGTACACGGTTGACGACGAGGGCAATTACACGTTTGAAGAAGAGGCCGCCTACATTGGTGCCTCCCCCAACTTCATGGAAGACCTCAAAGAAGCCGCCCAGTACGACGAGGACGAAATCGACGACAAGTATCTCGACGATGAGGACGACGAAGAAGAGGCTGGCGAAGAGTAATCTTCCACACCGTTCTTCCTATTCCACATCTTCGCGAAGTATTTTTTTTCAAGAAAGTTTCGAACGCCCTTTTCTACTAATTAAAAAACACTTCAATAATTAGTAGACAGAATCACAATCAATTAAGCCTCCGCCCGCACAAGGACGGAGGCTTTTTGTATCAGAGAGAGTTCTTACCTTCTTACCTTCTTACTTACATTCGCTTTAATTCCGCGCGCACCATTTTTTCGATCGCGTAAAAACAAACACTCGTTATTTCGTTATCGAAAAAATGAGTGGTCGTTGGGTTTGCGCTTGATTTGCGTTGGGTTTTTGTTGGGGATTGGGCGTGTGGAGGACGGTTCGGGCGATGGAAAAGAGTCAGATCGGGGCGGCTCGTGGACGGTTCATTTACGGTCGAATGGTAAGGTTGCGTGGCTATACTGCGGGCAAGGGAAGTTCAGCGGACGTGAAGGGCGCATGGACAAACCGGAGGATGACGCAGGTCACGCACCTGACCACACAACGTCGCCCGCAAGAAAACGCTCGGACACGCCGCCGGCACGCAAAAGATGGTGAAACCATGTGCGCAGCGGTGAGAAACAAGTTTTCCTTGTGGGTGATGGGGGCCTTTGCTAGAATAGGCAAGCTAATCCTGCTCCGGGTTCACTGCCTTCACCAGCCCCGGAGCCGCTAAGACCAAAGGAGGTGAGCTGATGAAGGCTTATGAATTGCTGTTTTTTGTCGCTCCGTCTATCGACGAAGAATCCCGAGCCGCCGTTATGAAGCGTATCGAGACCACGATCGCCGAGGGCGAGGGCACGGTCGACAACGTCGACAACTGGGGTAAGCGCAAACTCGCATACGAGATCAATGGTCTGACCGACGGTGACTACACTCTCATCGATTTCCATGCCGATCCTACCAACGTTGCTGAACTCGATCGCGTTCTCCGCATCAATGACGCTGTTGTGCGTCACATGATTGTCAAGCGCACGGATCGCGATTAAAGCACGTGAAGGCGCCACTTTCGGCGCCCGGCATGAGAAGAGGTGGAAGACATGAGCATTAACCGAGTTATCATCAGCGGAAACCTGACGCGCGACCCCGAGCTGCGCTCGACGGCCAGCGGCCTGCCGGTCCTCGGATTCGGCGTGGCTGTGAACGATCGTCGTAAGAACCAGCAGACGGGCGAGTGGGAAGACTATCCCAACTTCATCGATTGCACGATGTTTGGCGCGCGCGCTGAAAGCCTTTCCCGTTTCCTCACCAAGGGCACCAAGGTGTCCATTGAGGGCAAGCTCCGCTGGAGCCAGTGGGAACGCGAAGGTCAGAAGCGCAGCAAGATTGAGGTAATCGTCGACGAGCTTGAGTTCATGTCAAGTCGCAACAGCGATTCGTCGTACGGCGGCGGCAACGCATCCTACGGCGGAAACGCGGGCGGCTACGCCCCGGCCGCGGCCCCTGTGGTCGCCGCACCGGTGGTTGATGCCTCTTCTTCGGTTTATGACGAAGACATCCCGTTCTAAGCGAAAGAGGTTTGTGAAATGTCCGATTACGCGAAGCAGCCGCGTCGCAAGTACTGCCAGTTCTGCAAGGACGATGCGCAGTACATCGACTACAAAGACACGCAAATGCTGCGCAAATACGTTACCGATCGCGGAAAGATCAAGCCGCGCCGCGTGACGGGTGCCTGCACCCAGCACCAGCGCGACGTCGCGAACGCCGTGAAGCGTGCGCGCGAGATGGCTTTGATGCCCTACGCGGTCCCCGCCATCAGCGGCCGCGGCGATCGTCGCAGCCGTTAGGCGAAGGAGGTTCCATGAAAGTCATCCTGCTCCAAGAATTGAAGGGCAAGGGCGGTGAAGGCGACGTTGTAGACGTTGCCCCCGGCTTCGCCAATAACTATCTGTACCCCGAGAAAATTGCCCTTCCGGCTACGAAGGGCAACCTCAAGCAGCTTGAGCAGCGCAAGCATAACATTGCGAAGCGCGAGGAGAATCGTATCTCCGATGCTGAGAAGCTGAAGGCCGCCCTTGAGGGCACCGTGGTGAAGGTGGACGCGAAGGTGGGCGAAGAGGGCCAGCTGTTCGGCTCCGTGACCGCCGTCATGATTGCCGACGCCATCAAGGCCTCCACCGAGGTTGAGGTTGACAAGCGCCGCATCGAACTGGGCCATGCCATCAAGACGGCTGGCGAGCACGAGGTGGCCATCTCCATCTACCGCGACATCAAGACCACCGTGAAGCTGCTGGTTGGCGACATCAATGCGCCTGCCGAGGCTGAGGCCGAGGTCGTCGAGGTTGAGGAAACCGTCGAAGTTGTGGAGGAAGTTGAGGCTCCCGCCGAGGCTGAGTCCGCCGAGTAAAAAAGTTTTCTCCACACTTACGCGGTGTGGAAAACCGTGGAAAACCCCCTTCGCCCACTTGGCGACGAAGGGGGTTTCCTGTTGTGTGGTGGAAAGCGTCCGCCAGCCTCATATGGCGAGAAAAATAACATGTGACCTGCAACAACGTATGCGCTACTATAAGCGGTGAAAAGCCAAGAGACTCTGCGCGCGAAGGAACGAAATGCCACCTGCGACCCAAGCCCCCACTAAAGCAACTGACTTCAACGAAGGAACCGCGGCCCGCAATAAACCCATGCCGCAAAACATCGAGGCCGAAAAGTCGGTCTTGGCGGCATGCATGCTGAACGCCGAAGCGGTGGAAGAACTCATCCTGAAGCTGAAGCCGGAGGCGTTCTACCGTCCGGCCCACCGCATCATCTTCGAAGCGGTGTGCGAACTGAACAACCGCCGCATTCCCATCGACCAGATATCGCTCGCGGACAACTTGAACGCGACAGGACAGCTGGAGGCCGTGGGTGGTAAGCCCTATCTCATTGAGTTGGCGGACAACACGTTCGCGCTCACGAACTGGCAAAACCACGCCGACATTGTGAAACGTACCGCCATTCTGCGCGAACTTATTTACGCCTCGGCCTCAATCAACGCGCTGGCCTACGACGCGCCCGACAACCTGGACGAGGTGGTGGAAGAGGCCGAAAAAACGCTCTTCAACGTCACCGAAAAGCGCGTGTCGTCCACCTTTGCAAAGATGGACACGCTGCTGATTGACGCCTTCGAAGAGCTGTCGCGCCTGGCCGAGCAGAAGGATCACATGGCCGGCGTGCCCACCGGCTTCAAGGATGCCGACGACTTGTTCCACGGCTTTCGCGGCGGTGACCTGGTTATTCTGGCGGCGCGCCCCGGTGTTGGTAAGACGTCGTTTGCGCTGAACCTGGCCGTGAACGCGGCGAAGTCGGGCGCGGCCGTGGCGTTCTTCTCCCTGGAAATGAGCGCGGGCCAGCTGGTGCAGCGTATCTTGTGCGCCGAGGCCCGCGTCAGCTTGTCGAAGATTCGCGGCGGTTTCATCTCCGAAGGCGACTGGGGCGCCATCGCCGATGCCACCAACACGCTTTCGAACCTGGAGCTGTACATCGACGACTCGCCGGGTTTGTCCATCCTGGAAGCGCGCGCCAAGGCGCGCCGCGAACTGCGCCGCGCGGAGGGCAAAGGCCTCATCATCGTGGACTACCTGCAGCTCATGCAGCCGCCGCAAACGCGCCGCGACGGCAACCGAGCCGTTGAGGTGGGCGAAATCTCGCGAGGCCTGAAGGTGCTCGCGAAGGAAATGGACATGCCGGTTATCGCGCTCTCGCAGCTGTCGCGTGCCGTGGAAATGCGCGGCAAGAAGCGCCCGATGCTCTCTGACCTGCGCGAATCGGGTTCTATCGAACAGGACGCCGACATCGTTATGTTCATCGACCGCAGTATGGACGAGGTGGAAGCCGAAAGCGAAGACCGCCCAGACCTGGGCACCGCCGAACTTATTGTGGCGAAGCACCGTAACGGTCCCACGCGCGACATTCCGCTCGCCTTCAACCCCGAGTACACGCGCTTCATGGATTTCATCGACGATTCGCGCGCAGGCGGGTACTAGCCGGCCCGCGCGGGGCGCGGTCGCGTTACACTTACCGCCATGGCGAAAAAACTCACATTCATCCACGCAGCCGACCTCCATCTGGGGGCGCCGTTCCGCGGCGTGCGTGCGCTGTCTGACGCCTGGGCGAATAGGCTGCTTGACGCCATCCCCGAGGCGTATGATCGCGTGATTGACGCGGCGGTGTCGCGCGCGGTAGATTTCGTGGTCATCGCGGGCGACATCTTCGACACGGCGCGCGCCTCTTACGGCGACTACCTGCACTTTTTCAAAGGACTGCACCGCTTGGACGAAGCGGGCATCCCCGTGTATTTGTGCACGGGTAACCACGACCCCTTCACCTCGTGGCAGCGCGACTTCTTTGCGTTCCCGCCGAATACCGTTATGCTGCCGGCCGACAAGCCCGGCTTCGCCGCCTTCCGCAAGGACGGCGAAACGCTGGCACTTATCTGCGGGCGCGGCTATTACAACCAAACATGGCCCGCTGACGAGGACATTTCCTCGGGCCTGACGCGCGCGGCTGCCATTGAGGCGCTCGCGGGCGAAGCGCCCGACGCGGCCAGCGCACCCTTCGTCGTGGGTGTGCTGCACACCGGCCTCGATCTCGACCCGGTGAAAGCTCCTACCAACACGGCCGCGCTGCTGCGTGCGGGCGTGGACTACTGGGCGCTCGGCCACATCCACCAGAAGTTCGCGCGCCCCTCGTTCGACGACCCGCGTATCGTATTTTCGGGCTGCATCCAGGGCCGCGATATCAAAGAAACAGGCGAGCGCGGCTGCTTTGTGGTGACGCTGGAGGAAGGGCGGCGCAACAGCGTGGAATTCGTGCCTACGGCCAGTGTGGTGTGGCAGCGCCTGGACGTGGACGTGACCGATTGCGCGAATGTGGGCGATGTCACCGACAAAATTATGCGCGAACTGTTCCGCGCGAACGGCAAGGCGCACTGCGAAGAAATGTGCGCGCGCATAACGCTGACGGGCGCCACGCCGCTGCATGCGGTGCTCGCGCGCCCCGGCGTGGTGGAAGATCTGCGCAAACACATCAACGATGGCTACCCCTCCTTCTTCTGCGATGCGCTGATTGACGCCACCACCAGGCCCTGCGACAAGGAGGCACTGCGCCGCGAAGGCTTGTTCTCCGCCGTGTTCTTGCAGGTGGCGGACGCGCTGCGCGCGGACAGCGACGAAGAAATGGCGTATCTTCAGGAGGAATTCCTGAAGAAGAATGTGCAGCTGCCCAGCGCCTTTGCGCGCCGCATCGACGATTTGGCGGCGGACGCCGAGAACCTGGTGCTTGACTTGCTGAATAGGGGGGACGAATGATGCCTGATCAAGGCCATGCTCCCTACCTTGAGCGCGTGAAAATGGAAAGCTTCGGCGCGTTCACCGACAAGGTGGTTGGGCCGTTCGCGCCGGGATTGAACGTAGTGTTCGGCCACAACGAGGCGGGCAAGTCTACGCTGGCGTCGTTTGTGGGCGGCGTGCTGTTTGGCTGGGAAGAGGCCCGCGGCACGCGCAATACGTACCGCCCCAGCAACGCCGAGCGCGCGGGTTCGCTGTTTTTCGCGCCGCGCCCCGGCGACGCGGATAATGGCGAGGAAGAACCGCCTGAGGGGTGGGTGCTCTCTCGCGCGCGAAACGCCGACGGCCTACAGGGTGCAACCGAGCTGGTGGACGACATCGACAAGGAAACGTTCCAAACGATGTTCTCCCTGACCAGCGACGAGTTGCGTAGCCTGCGCAACACCACCGACATCACGGCAAAGCTGCTGACGGTAGGGTCGGGCACGGGCGCGAGCCCCGCCCACGCCCTCGCCGAGGTGCAGGCGCGCCTCGCGGAATACACGTCGAAAGCGGCGGGCATCGAACATTCGCTTGCGAATCTGGCCGCTGAGCAGGACGACCTGCGTGCTCAGATGGCGGCCGCGGCCGACGAGGCCGAACGCTACAAGGCGCGCGACAAGGAATTCCACGAGCTGGCACCTGAGCGTGCGCAGATGCTCGCGCGCATTGACGCGCTGAACACCGCCATCGAAACGCTGACAGCGCAGCGCGCCAGCCTAGAAAAACTCGACACGCAGCGCGCCGAATACAAGCGCCAGCGCGACGCCCTGCGCGAAGACGAAGCAGCGCTGCACGCTGAGCAGCGCCTCCATGGTCGCACCAAAGATCCGGCCCTTGTCAACCTGGGCACCGCAGACGAACGCCACCTGCGTGACCGCATCGATGCCCTGGCCGATGAACAGGCGAAATGCGCCCACAGCGTTGATCTCGCGAAGGACAACTACGCCGCCTCCACGGCCGCCTACGAGGCGCTGCTGGAAACGGAAGGCGCCAGCGAGGCGCGCGAGAAACGCCGCAGCCAGCGCCGCGTGCAGGTGGGGCTTTCCATCGTGTTGCCGCTGGTGTTTGTGGCGGCGGGTCTGCCGCTGTTCATGCACGGGCGCGACATCAACAGCCTGTCGTTTACGGCGCTCGGCATTGGTCTGGTGGTATTTGCCCTGATGCTGGCCGCAGCAGCGCTCGTTATGTTGTTCCGTCCCGACAAAGCCGCCGAGGCGCAAGAGGCCCGCAAGCAGGACGCGAAGTGGGTCATGCTGCAAGACAAAAAGAAGCTGGAAGCGTGTCTGGCCGCGCAAGAACAGCTGGCCGGTCGTGTGCACGCGCAGCTGGACGAGGCGGGCCTCGCCGCCGCGCAGGGTTCGTTGCGTAGCGCACGCACGTTGCTTGATGAGGCGCGCGAAGCCCGCGCCGCCGAAGGCCTCTTCTTCCAGCGCCAACAGGCCCTTGTTGCGCGCCTCTCGTCGGTGGAAGAAAGCCTGGTTGAGGTAGAGCGCGAACGCATACGCATTCTGCGCCGTGCTGCGCTACCCGACGACGCGTCAATCGCGTCGCTGGACGCTGCCATCGACCAAAAAACCCGCCAGCGCGCGGGTCTGCTAGAGGCCAGCGAGAACCTCAACCGTCGCTACGGCGAACTCAAGCAGGAGCTGTCGCAGGCCGAACGCGCCCGCAGCTTCGACGAAATAAAGCTGCGCTACCAGCAGGTGCGCACCCGCCAAAACGAAAGCGCGCAGGACTACGCGCGCCTGCTTCTGGCCAAACGCATGCTGGAAGCAGCCATTGGCGCGTGGGAATCGAAGAGCCAGCCCGAGGTATATCGCCAGGCCAGCCGCCTGCTTTCTCTCATGACCGATGGTCGCTGGACGAAGGTGGCCATGACACCTGGGGGCAAACTTACGGTGACCGACGCCGTAAAAACTACGCGCGAACCCGTGCACCTGTCGCTCGGCACGTGCCAGCAGCTCTACCTGGCGCTGCGTATTGCGCTGTTGCTTACGGCCGACAACGTGGGTCGCTCGGTGCCCATCCTGGCCGACGACATCCTCGTAAACTTCGATACCCGCCGCCGCGAAGGCGCCGCTCGCGCGCTAGCTGAACTGGCAACCGTGCGCCAGGTGGTGCTCTTCACCTGCCATGAAGAAATAGTAGAGTCCATGCGCTCCGCCGATCCAGCACTGAACGTGGTGAATCTGTAGACCAGCAGCCAGCAGCACGCTCAAACAACCCCCCTGTAACCACCTTCCACACCTCAACACTTATTTCAAAAATGTAATATCTATTACAGCCGATTCAATTGAGTGGCATCTTTCCGTTTGCAATACTCAGCCTGCAACCTTGTTCACCGAAGAGTCACTGAAAGCGTGCAAGGAAGGGCGAGTATCAACGAGAGGGGGATTGCACATGAGCAATCAAACACGGGGAAAAGGCAGCATTACCAGGCGCTCGTTTGTTGGAGCAAGCGCCGCTGCCATGGCAACGTTGGCCTTGACGGGTTGCCAGCCCGAGACCAGGCTGAAAAAGACCGAAGAGGAACCCAAAGGCGCGGCCAGAGACAAAGAGCTCGATCCGAACGTTGAAGGCAAGTGGGTCACCGCCTGCTGCAACAACAACTGCGGCGGCATGTGTTTGAACAAAGTGTACGTTGTCGATGGCGTGGTTGTGCGCCAGAAGACTGACGACACAACGGAAGACAGCATGGCTGCTCCGCAGCTGCGCGCCTGCCCGCGCGGCCGCTCGAAGAAGCAGCACACATTCGGTGTCGATCGCCTGAAGTACCCTATGAAGCGCAAAAATTGGGAACCGCACACCGGCGGTAAGAAGGAACTGCGCGGCGTGGACGAATGGGTGCGCATCAGCTGGGATGAAGCGCTTGACATTGTGGCTGACGAATTGAAGAACACTATCGACACGCATGGCAATCGCGCCATCCTGTATCCGGGCCAGGTCAAAGGCAACATCACAGGCGTTATTAACGCGTTGGGTGGCGCGGTGGGTTCCATCACTTCTGGTTCAATGGGTACTGCCGTATACCACTCCACGGTAATGGGACAGCCGCTCATGGGTATTGGCGAGCAGAACGACCGCACCGACTGGGTGAACGCCGACTACCTTGTGCTGTACGGCTGCAACCAGGCATGGGCGTCTCCCGGTACGTATATGTACTACTTTAACGAAGCAAAGAAGGCGGGCGTCCAGTTTGTATTCGTCGGCCCCGAGTATAACGTGACAGCGGCTCACTTCAACGCAAAGTGGATACAGGTGCGTCCTGGTACTGACACGGCATTTTTGCTGGCAGTAGCCTATCAAATGTTCAAGAGCGATGAAGCCCAGAAGGGTTCAGTTATCGATTGGGACTTTCTCGCCAAGTATACGGTGGGTATTGACGGTAATAGCATGCCCGCCGATGCCAAGGTGAACGAAAATTTCCACGATTACGTGATGGGCACTTACGACGGACAACCGAAGACGCCAGAATGGGCATCGGCTATCAGTGGCACGCCGCCCGAGGACATTGTGTTTTATGCCGATATGCTCAAAAGGGATAACGCAGTTACCACGCTCCGCAGCTACGCGGCGTTCCGTACCAATGACTCAGACGATGCGAACTACCTGTACATGGCAGTTGGCCTGATGGGCGGCCACTTGGGCAAGCCTGGTCATGCGATTGGTGAGGCCTACCACAACTGTGCGGGCAGCTGCATGGACACCATTTTCAATCTGGGCGCATCGGGTGCTCCTGCCGCGCCGAAAAACCCCATCACCGACATTGTCAACGACCCCGAGCAGTGGAGCGCCATCCTGACCGGTACGTTCAACAGCCGAGGCCCGTGGCCTACGTGCCCGCCCGAGAACCGCAAAGACATCGATACGCGTCTCATCGTGTTCACCGAGGCCAGCCCCATGAATACGCTGCTTGATACCGGTTCTGCCATCGAAGCGGTGCGCAAGGTTGATTTCGTGTTCTCCACGGCGCGCTCCTACACCACTCAGGCGCAGTACTCGGACGTGGTTTTGCCTGTCATCACCGAATGGGAAAAGGTGGGTGACTTGCGTGGCGGTTCGGTTATGACGCTGAAAAACCGCGAGGCACTCATTGCTGCGACCCAAGTGTGCGAACCGCTCTTCGAAGCGAAATCAGACAAGCAGATTGCCAAAGAACTTGCCGCGAAAGTGGGGCTCAACGCCGATGAGCTGTTCCCCTTGAGCGATGAGCAGGAGTTCTTCAACATGCTGGCGGGCACCACCATGAAGTCTCCCGACACCGGCGAGTTTGTTCCGTTCCTCACCATCACCGATGATGACATTTCTTCTTGGGGTGTCGAAGGCAAGCCGCAAGAGGGCGTAATCTCCCTGAGCGAATTTTTGGACAAGGGTATCTACAAGGTTGAGCGCAAGCCGGGTGACGTGTATACCTATTATGGCTACCAGGACTTTATCAAGGATCCCACGGCCAACCCGCGCGAAACGCCCAGTGGCAAGTTCGAAATCTACAGCCAGACGAAGGCAGATTCCTTGAATGCCGCCGGTTATACCAAAGACGGCTTCGTGTGGAAGCCCTATCCCACGTACAAGGTCCCCGTCAATGGATACGAGGCGTCATTCGCCGACTTCGCGAACGGCGTGAAGGGCGACTATCCCTACCAGGTATTCAATCCGCACTATCTGCGCCGATCACACACGCAGTTCGACAACCTGCCCTATCTGCGTCAGGCGTTTGCAAATCCGGTGTTCATTTCGTCAGTTGATGCTGCCGAGAAGGGAATCGTCGATGGTGACACGGTGCGCATCTGGAATGGGAAGGCCCAGTCGCTGCGTCCCGCCAGCGTGACCGAGCGCCTTATGCCTGGTGTTATTGCGCTACCGCATGGTCCCTGGGTGGATGTGGATAAGGACGGCGTGGACCGCGCTGGTGCCGAGAATCTGTTCACCTCGCCCGCTACCTCGGGATTTGGCGTTGCCGGGTACAACACCAACCTGGTGAACTTCGAAAAATACCAAGGGGACGCGCTCGAAGAGGACTACTTGGTTCCGCAGCGTATCCCTTCGATTCAGGAATAAAGGGGTGGACGAGCTATGACCCAGTTCGGTTTTTATTTTAACCAAGAAGACTGCATCGGTTGTCGAGTGTGCCAGGTGGCGTGCTGTGATCGTAACGACCTGGCTCCAGGCGTGACGTTCCGCCGAGTTGAGTCGTTCGAAACGGGTGCCTACCCAACGGCGACGGTGTATCACTATGCGCTCACGTGCAACCACTGCGCGAAGCCGGCATGTGTGGCCAACTGCCCGTCGGGAGCTATGCAGAAAGATCCTGATGACGGCACGGTATTCATTGATTATAAGGAGTGCATTGGCTGCGGCACCTGCGTGAAGTCCTGCCCCTATGGCGTGCCGGTATTGCAGGAGGACAAGGGAACTTCGGGCAAGTGTGACGGTTGTAAGGCGTTTCGTGATGCCGGGCAGAATCCGGTGTGCGTGGATGCGTGCGTGATGCGCGCCCTCGAATACGGCGACATAGAAGAGCTGCGAGCTCAGCATGGTACTGCCGTAAGCGCATTACCTATCCTGCCCGATCCGGCAGCAACCGACCCTTCACTGGCTGTAGATCCAAAGGAAGCCGCGTTGAGCGAGCAGTACAAGCCCTTCATTATCTAGCGCACGATGAAAACAAGGGGATAGCATGTGATGCCTTGCCGGGAGTCAGTTCCCGGCAAGGCACTGAGGTATAAGGGGAATAACATGATGAAGGAAGAAACGCTTGAGTGGCTGGCGGCGCGGTCGTATACCTATTTACTCTTTCAGCGCTTGCTGGGCACAGAGCCAAGTGCTGAACTGTTTGAAGCGATTGAGGTTACTGTCGCGCAAGAAGCCTTTGCACTGGTATTCGGCGAAGGAAGTGCCGCGCTTCAACAGTCGGAAACTATGATCCACCACATTCAAACGGCGCGTGACAGCGTTGCCTCATGGCGCAGCGAATATAGGCGTCTGTTCGAAGGGCCAGCCGAATTGCCCGCCCCTCCTTGGGAATCGGTTTATACGTCGAACAAACGGCTGCTCATGCAACCGACAACGCTTGACGTTCGTAACGCTTATCGTGCACACGGATTTATTCCTGAATGCTATCCCCGTGTTCCCGACGATCATATTGCGCTTGAGCTTGACTTCCTTGCGACGCTCGCCGCCCGGGCTCAAGAGGCGTATGACCAGGGTGACAAGGAGTACTGCCAAAAACTTCTCGAATCGAGCCACACGTTTATTGCTGATCATGTGGGCATCTGGGTGAATGATTTTGCTCAGGACGTGGCTACAAAGGGCCATTCTGATTATTATGAAGGGGTAACGCACACACTCGCTGCTTTCATTGCGGCTGATGCCAAGGCTTTGGAAAGGGCGAGGTCGTTGGCGTAAGGGGGTAATCCGGAACGGGCCTGCGAGAATTCCTCAGGGCCCGTTCGGTAAAGGGGTAAAGGCATGGCGAAACGCAAAGTGGGTTTGAAAGCCAAATTTGCAGTGCTGTTCATTGTGACGGCAGCGTTTCTGCTTGCCATTAACGCGGTATGGCGCGATTCCGTTCAGCATGACCAGGTTGAACGCGAGATGCTTGAGTCGGCACATATGCTCGCTACCGAGATGGACGCAGTCTGGGATTTTATGGAGGTCAACCAAAGCCAATTTATCCGAAATGAAGACGGCACCTATAACGTGTACTGCGTGGTGGCGGCCAAGGTGGTAGCGCAGAAGTTCACCAACAACAGCGGCGGCATCATCATTCACTACACCAACCTCGAAACGCGCAAGCCTACGGATGCTCCCGATGCGTACGAACTTGAGGCGCTGCAAGCCCTTCGCGATAACCCCGATCTTGAGGCGTACTATGGGCTGGTTGATTACGAAGGTGACAAGGCGTTTCGCTACATTGAGCCGCTGTGGATGTCGGAATCATGTCTTGAGTGCCACGGTATGCCCGAAGGCGAACTTGATGTCATGGGTTACCCCAAAGAGGGTCGATCTGTTGGGGATCTTGCGGGTGCGGCAAGCATTATTATCCCTGCTGACACGTATCTGGTTGGCGCTCAAGAAAGTATCGCGCGGGAAACGCTGGTTTTCTTTCTTTTTTGGCCTGTTGTTTGCTTATTGCATTTTACGGCGTGTCGCGGCTGGTGACGCGTCCCTTAAGAAAGTTGGGCGAGGCCTCGGGCAAGCTTGAGAAGCATGATTTTGACGTTGATCTTCAAGGTATTGGACAACGGGATGAAATGGAAGATTTGGCGCTCCGCTTCGACTCTATGGCCAGGGAGTTGAAGACGCTCTATGAGCATTTGGAGTCAGAAGTGGATGTGCGTACGGCGCAACTGATTGAATCGAATAAAGCGCTGGAACGACAGCGGATCGAACTTGAGCATATGAACAGCATCCTTCAAAAGGATAATGAACTGAAAGAGGACTTCCTCGCCACCGTGAGCCACGAATTGCGCACGCCGCTTACCTCTATCTTGGCATTTGTCGATCTTTGGGAGCAAACGAATACGCCGCGCGACAGCAATGAAAAGAAAATCATGAACGAAATGAAATTCAGCAGCCGCATTTTACTATCAATGGTGAACAACATGCTGGATTTAACGCGTATTGAAGCGGGGCGTACTGACGTGTCAAAGGGTCCTGTTGACGTGGCTGACTTACTGGGCATTGTGCGTGACGATGCAACGTTTTTGGCTGAGAAGAAAGCCGCAAAGCTTTCTCTTGCAGTTGATGAAAATGTTCCGGTGGTTTTGACCGATGGTGACAAGCTCAGGCGCATTTTAGAGAATCTCGTGTCGAATGCCATCAAGTTTATCGATGCCGGCGGACATGTGGACTTACGTGCCAGCTTTGACGAAACATCCGCGCTGCTTACGCTCAAGGTGTGTGATGATGGATGCGGTATCGATCCGAATGAAGTCCCAGGCCTTTTCGAGCGATTCGCAAAAGGTTCTCACCCTTCCGCCTCCTTCGATCGCTCTTACGGAAGCAGCGGCTTGGGTCTGGCACTGGTCAAAGATTTGGTTGAGGTGCTAGAAGGCACCATTGAGGTGGACTCCTGCGTGGGACGCGGAAGTAGTTTCACAATAACCATTCCGGTGGAGCCGATTGACTGGTTGGACGAAGAAGAATAAGACGCGCGAAGCGAAAGTGCAAGAAACCAGTAATCGAACTTGGAGGAGATGTACGAAGGGGAAGCAATGAAAGCTCTTTTTGCTGATGACGATGAAGGCATGCGCACGTTAGTGGAGCATATTTTAACTGGTAATGGTTACGAATACGTTTGCGCCAAAGACGGCGAAGAGGCGCTTGCCCTTTTGGAGAAGGAACATCCGGACATCATTTTACTTGACGTCATGATGCCAAAGGTTGATGGCCACGAGGTATGTGGTCGGGTGCGGAGCAAAGGGTTTACCACTCCTATTATTATGCTTACGGCAAAGGGTGATATTCTGGATAAGAGCGTGGGTTTCAAAATGGGGGCAGATGATTACCTGGTAAAACCCTTTGTTGCGCAAGAACTCCTGCTGCGTATGGAAGCGCTTTTGCGCCGCTCGCAAATGAGTGTTGGGAAGGGTATGGGCAGCGAAGTACTGAAGGTTGACGGACTTGAGATAGATACCGTGAACCGCCGTGTAACGGTACGCGGCGAATCGGTGGTGCTTTCCCCGAAGGAATATCAGTTGTTGGTTATTATGGCGAGCAGTCCGGGACAGGTGTTTTCGCATAAAGAACTAACCGAAGAAATGTGGGGTCCCAAGTACGCAGGCGAAATTACCAGTATTACCGTTCTCGTTCATCGCTTGCGCAGCAAGATTGAAGAAGATCCGTCGAACCCACATTTCATTCAAACCGTCTGGCATGCCGGCTACCGTTTTGGGCCGGAATAAGCAGGAGAAGACTTTCCCCTGTATCGCTCTCATGTGGAAGCCTCAAAAAGAATTGCGCCAAAAGAAAAACTGCCTCCTAGATTGATATAATCATGAACTTGCGGATAGGTTGAGGTGGCGTTCGCGGCGTGGGGGTTCTGACGTCGCGCGGCGCGCAAGCGGGAGGCTTCCGAAGGAGGCTCCGCGCGAGGCCCGGCGCCTAAAGCGGCGGGCGTGAAAGGATGCGAACCATATGCCCAGCACGGTACTTGTCGGCGCCCAGTGGGGGGACGAAGGCAAAGGGAAAATCACCGACCTCATTGCGAGCGACTATGATTATGTCGTGCGCTATCAAGGCGGCAACAACGCCGGTCACACGGTTATTCACGGCGACAAAAAGCTGGCGCTCCATCTCATGCCCTCCGGCGTCATGTACGAAAACGCCGTGCCCGTCATCGGCAACGGCGTGGTCATTGACCCGGGCGTGCTCATCAAAGAGATGGTCATGCTTGAGGCCGAAGGCATCTCGTGCAAGAACCTGAAAATCTCGTGCGACGCGCATATCATCATGCCGTACCACAAGGACTTCGACGGCGCGGACGAAAAGCGCCTCGGCGAAAACAAAATTGGCACCACGAAGCGCGGCATTGGCCCGTGCTACCAGGACAAAGTGGCTCGCAAGGGCATTCGCGTGCAGGACTTGCTCGACGAAAAAATCTTCCGTCTGAAGCTGGACGCGGTGCTCGCGCAGAAAAACCCCATCCTGGAAAAGATTTACGGCCTGCACACCTACACGGTGGAAGAAATCTGCGAGGAATATCTGCCCTACGCGCGCATCCTGAAGCCCTACATGGCCGAAACGGCGCAGCTGCTGAACGAGGCCGTGCGCGAAGGCAAGTCAATCCTGTTCGAGGGCGCGCAAGGCACGCTGCTCGACATCGACCACGGCACGTACCCCTACGTCACGTCGTCGTCGTGCTGCGCAGGCGGCGCGGCCACGGGCACCGGCGTGGGCCCCACGGCCATCGACCGGGTGCTGGGCATCCAGAAAGCCTACGTCACACGCGTGGGCGGCGGGCCGTTCCCCACCGAGCAGCGCTTCGCGGAAGACGGCGGCACCGGCGAGGAGGCGGAAGTGGGCGAGCTTCTGTGCTCCGTGGGCTACGAATACGGCGTGACCACCGGACGCAAGCGGCGCTGCGGGTGGTTCGACGCGGTCATCGCGCGCTACGCCGCCGAGGTGAACGGCCTCACCGACGTGGCGCTCACCAAGCTGGACGTGCTTTCGGCCTTCGACACCATCAAGGTGTGCACGGCCTACGAATGCGACGGGAAAACCTACGACTACTTCCCCATGCAGCAAAGCGTCCTGTTCCACGCGCGGCCCGTATACGAGGAGCTTCCCGGTTGGAAGGGCGTGGACATCACCGGCTGCAAGACGTTCGAGGAGC
>DXGM01000013.1 GCA_019113915.1 Candidatus Gordonibacter avicola | reverse complement strand
GGAGTTATTCTCGTTCTCATGAAAGAACAAAGAGCCTACGAACCAAGACCTTCCATCCAGTCATCAAAAGCAGCCAAAACAAACGAGAAAAACCCCGAATTACCTATTGACTCTTTATAGCTGGACTACGTTGGTTACCTTTTAGTTAGGTTTATGGTACAGGAATAAGCCCTCGTCATGGTGATAGGGAGGGGATCATCCTGCGGCGTAATTGGTAGCGCGTGAGCGCGTCACTCTTTCCGGGGGGCGCGTCACTTTTGGGGGCTCTCAAACTCGGACGCTAATGCGGTGGCTACGCGGAGGCCGTCGCAGGCGGCGCTCATGATGCCCCCGGCGTAGCCGGCGCCCTCGCCGCAGGGATAGAGGCCGGTGCCGAGTTTCGCGGTCTTCTCTTCCCCATCCATCACAGCTTGCAGGGTTTCGTTGCGGACTATGCGGACGGGGCTTGAGCTGCGGGTTTCTACGCCAGTCATGATGGCACCCGCGTCAGCGAAGCCGTGCAGCTTGCGGTCGAGAAGCGGCAGTGCTTCGGCCAGCGCCTCGGCAACAAACGGAGGCAACACAGTGTGCAAGTCGCACCACGCCACGCCACGCGCATAGGTGGGACACACCGTGGAACTCGCGTCGCCCGCGCGCTTCGCCAGGAAGTCGCCCACTGTCTGCGCGGGAGCCGTATAGGGCGCACCACCAGCGTTCACGGCTGCCTCATAGGCCGCGCGCTCCATGCGCCGTTGCAGCTCCACGCCTGCCAGCGGGTCATCGCTTTCGAAATCCTCGGGGCCCACGCCCACTAAAAGCGCGCTGTTCGCGTTTTCGCCGTCGCGCGCGAAGCGGCTCATGCCGTTCACCACCACGCCACCCGGCTCGCTGGCGGCGCAAACCACCTCGCCACCTGGGCACATGCAGAACGTGTAGACGCTGCGCCCACCCGGCAGATGAACGGCCAGCTTGTAGTCAGCCGCGCCGAGTGCCGGGTGCGCGGCGGCCTCGCCGTACTGCGCGCGGTTGATGACAACCTGGGGGTGCTCTATGCGCACGCCCACGGAAAACGGCTTCTGCTCCATGCGGAAGCCTGCGTCGCGCACGGCCTCGAACGTGTCGCGCGCCGAGTGGCCGCACGCCAGCACCACGCGCCGAGCCGCCACGCGCTGCTGCTCGCCGGTGCGCGTGTCGCGCACGTCGACCGCCGCCAGCACGCCGTCCTCGCACACCAGCCGCTCTACCTGCGCATGGAAGCGCACCTCTCCGCCGGCCTTAATGATGCTTTGGCGCAGCGTGCGCACCACATCCACCAAAAGGTCGGTGCCGATATGTGGCTTCGCCTGCCAGAGCACCTCTTTCGGGGCGCCCGCCTCGGCGAACCAGTGCGTCACGTGCCCTGCGAAGGGGCTTTTGATGTTGGTGGTGAGTTTGCCGTCGCTGAACGTGCCGGCGCCGCCTTCGCCGAACTGGATATTTGTGCACGTGTCCAACTCGCCGCCGGCATCGAACGCCGCTACGGTTGCCAAACGCTCATCCACGTCACCGCCACGCTCCAGCACGAGCGGCCGCAGCCCGACGCGCGCCAGATAGAGCGCGCAGAACAGACCCGCTGGACCCGCACCCACCACCACGGGACGCGGCTCACCGGAGGCGGCGAAGGCGCTGTTCAAGTTAGGAATATCCAGCGGCTTGTACGGCTGGTGGCGCTTCACGTGCGTGCCGGCAATTGCACCCGCGCCGCTGCGTGCTTCAGCTGCGTCAAGTGCCGCTTCTTCGGCGGCGTTGTCAGCCAGCTCCACGGCCAGCGTGGCCACGAAGTGCACGTCAGTTTTCTTGCGCGCATCCACGCTGCGTTTGAGCACGTGCACAAGATGCACGTCTCCCGGGCGCACACCAAGGGCCTGCGCGACGGCGGCGTGTACCAGCGCATCGCCGGCCCCATCCGGCAGGCCCGCATCCAGCGGCAGGCGCACGTTCGAAACCTCAATCATCGCCCTGCCTCCGCTATGCGCGCGGCGTGTCGACCGGCCAGGATGCCGCTTGCCCACGCCCAGTGCAGGTTGTAGCCGCCGCAGGGCGCGTCCACGTCCAGCGCCTCGCCCACCACATGCAAACCGGGAACTCCCTGCGCCTCCATCGTGCACGCGTCGAACGCCTCCACGGCGAAGCCGCCGCGCGACACCTGACACTGGCGCGCATCGCCCATACCGCGCACAACCAGCGGGAATGCCTTCAACGCGCGGGCGAGCTCAGGTACGTTCGCCTTGGTGAGCGGCGCACTCTCGCGCAGGCCAGCCTCTTTCAGCACCGCTTGCGCCACGGCGGGCAGCAGCATACCGCGCAGCAGGTCATCGCCCGTCACCGTGCGACCAGCCACACCCAGACGCTTGCGGCGCGTATGCAAAAAGCCCTCGCACTCGGCCGCAGGCACAGCAGGCAGAAGATCTATCAGCAGAAGGTCGCCCGGCTCTGCGAAGCGCGACAGGTTAAACACAGCAATGCCCGACACGCCGTAGTCGCGGAAGAGCACCTCGCCCTCTTCGCGCGCCTTGAATGAGCGGCCGCCTGCAGCGTGCTCGGCAAAACCCGCAGCATCCGCCACCGCTTCGCCAGACTTACCCCACAGCTCCACCGCACAGCGCACCCGGATGTTGTTCAACTGCTTAACGACGGCAGTATCCGTGCACAACGGCCCCAACACCGGCCGCGGCTCACTATAAGGCGTGCCCGCCGGGACCAGTTCGCGCGCGGCTCGCCCGCCCGCAGCCACTACCACGGCATCGGCATGCGCCACGCGCCCGTCGGCGAAACGCACATGAAAGCGCTCGCCGGGCTTCGACGGCGCATCCACGCGCACCGCCGCGCATGCACACTCTTCAATAACGCTCCGCTCGCGCGCCACCGCGCGCAGCACGTCCAACACGCTGGAGGCCTTGTTCGCCAGGGGGTAAAGCCGCCCCTCGCTTTCCTCGCGCCACAGAAGTCCCAGGTCAGCGAAGAATGCGTGCACCGGATCGTCGGCAAGCTGACACACTCCGTCGGCCGCACACGCCTGACAGCGCAGTTCAGCCAGCGCGTCGCCCACAAATGCCGTGTTGCGGTACACGTCCGCCTCCACGTGCGCGTTCGAGAAGTTGCAGCGACCGTTGCCCGTCGCCAAAATGGAGCGACCCACCCGCTCATCAGCCTCATACACCACCACGCGCGCGGACACACCCGCCGCGCGCAGCGCCTCCGCCGCCGCAATGGCCGCCGCCAACCCGGCCGCGCCACCGCCAAGTACGGCTATCGTTTTCTTCGCATCGTTTCCCATGCCCGCCATCATAACGCAGAAACGCCCCCTCACTCCCCCAAACCCCAACCCCTCCAAACCATGAAGACGTATTACCAAGTTAGTAAAAAAGAATTTGACATTAGCTGTGTCGCGCAGTATAAAAAGGAAAACAAATGTTCGCTTGATAGTATCTGCAATGCAGTAGTATTCTGCGCAACAGAAGTATATATTCCTCTGGGCATCGAAGGAGTTGAGTTTGTTGACTACCATTGATTCTTATATTTCTACCCCGGGGGAAATTCTTAAGGAAGAGTTTCTTGATGAGCTGGGAATTTCGCAATACCGGTTGGCAAAGGCAATCGGGAAACCGCAGTCTGCCATCTCGGACATTATTCATGGCAAGCGCGCCATCACACCTGAAATGGCGTATCTCATTGGCACGGCACTAGGAACCACGCCCGATTTTTGGCTACAGCTGCAAACCACCTACCAGCTGAAAACCCTCAATCCGGATGCCCTTCCCCCTGTTGAGGTACTAGTGAACTAGGCCCGCGGCAAAGAGGCTACAACAAAAGGAAGACGATGGTCACGTGTTCTTGTAGAAAATTGGGTGCGGCTTTTGTGGCGTTCTGGGTCCTTTGGTTGGTTGTGGCTTTGGGTGCCGTTCCGGCTGCTCATGCGGACGAACGAGCGGAATCGCCTTCGCGGGCGGAATCGGCTTCGCGGGTGGACTATCAGACCATCGACACGTACCTGCAAACGTGTGCCACGAACGCGCATATTCCCGCCCTTTCGGTGCGCATTGTTGGTAAGGACGACGTGCTGTTTTCCGGAACGTACGGGCAGTGCGACAGCAGCAATACGCCCTTTTTGCTCGGCTCGGTGACCAAGTCGTTTACGGCAATCTGCATCATGCAGTTGGTCGAGCAGCAAAAGATAGATCTATCAGCGCCCCTTTCAACCTATCTGCCGGATGCCACCGACGGCAATGCCATCACGGTTAGCCAGTTGCTGAACCACACCAGCGGGCTTGGCGAACATCAGACGCTTGGTAATTACCACCTGGTTAATGATCAGGGCGTTCACCACTATGCGAATGTGAATTATTCCCTGCTGGGAGAAATCATCGAGGCCGTCACGGGCACGCCGTATGCCGAATACCTCTCCGCCCAGGTGCTTGAGCCGCTGGGGCTTTCACACACCGCCGCAACGCTTGATGAAAGTAACGAAAATGGGTTGATTGATGGGTACACCAATTACTGGGGCATCCCGCTCAAAGCCGCGTCTCACTTTCCTTCCTCGCGCGACGCCTGGATCACCGTGCCAGCGGGTTACCTTTCCTCTTCCGCGAGCGACCTGGGGAAGTATCTACAAATGTACCTGAATGGCGGAAGCGGAATTCTTTCTCAGAAAAGTATCGAGACGATGTTTTACGGCGATACCGTGTATGTCGAAGAGGATGTCCCCTTTTGGTACGGCTACGGCTGGGCCACCGTGAAGGAGCCCCTTCCTGAACCGGTGCTGCGACACAGCGGGCTGGTGGAAACGGGAACCTCGTGTGTATTCATTTTGCCTGAAAGCGATATCGCCGTCGCCCTCGAAGCGAACGTCAACGATTATTTCGTGACCAACGAGATGATGGATTCCCTTGGATGGGGCGTAGTCCTGATGCTTTTGGGCGAGTCGCCAAACGAAATCACAAGCAGCGACTACGTGATGGAGCACCTGTGGATTGATCTGATTATGCTCGCGGTGTTCATTAGTGCGCTTCTGCCGTGGTGTTTTCTTCCCCGCTTTCTTCGGACAAGGGATCGCAGAAAAATGTCGTTTGAAGTGGCACTTCTTGTACTCGTTCATGGGGTGCTGCCGGTTTTTATCCTCTCACTTGTTCCCCTCTTTTTCGGAACACCGCTGTGGGTTGCGCAAGCCTTTGTGCCTGACGTTTTCATTACGGTGGTGGTTTCGTCCGCCCTACTTTTCGTCGCCGGCGTGGTAAAAGGCTTTATCCTGTTTCGCGCGGCGCGGCCCCGCACAGTAAAAGAGGCCGCCGCGTGAGCGACAGCCTCTTCGAAAGCTTTCAGCATTTCGGATGACGAACGCGTTAGCGCTGGTTGCGCACCTTCGACGCCAGCACCAGGCAGATAATGATGATGGCGAGGGATATCAGGGAGAACGGGCTGAACGTGCCTTGAGCGAGGGACATGCCCAGACTGACAAGACTCAGCGCCACGCCAATAATGCAGAGCACGAAGAAGGGGCCAATCTTTTTTGCGTCTTTTGCGCCGCGCAGGCCCAGAAGGCCAATGATGAAGTTGATGACGGCGCCCACGATAATGGTGCCACCCAGCACGCCTGCCATCAGGCCGGCCTCGATAGTGGTGCCGCTAACATCGACCGTTTGCCCGTCCAAAAGCGAAGCACCCACGGCCATGAACACGCCAAACGCCGCCGCGATAAGGGCGTACACGATGAGAATGATGGACACAACTTTCAAAGCCTTCTGCGAACCGGACATGCGGTCCCCCTTTCCGTTGCCCTCCGCCCTGACGCGGCCGGATACACCGCAGACAGAAGGCGCCTCTCGCCCGCCACCTCTGACAAGCTTCGTCGATTATAGGAGGCCCCTCAACGCCCATCAGCCCCGACCTGTTGATTCAGCGAATGGTTGAGAGGGTTGTGGCGCGCAGCAAAAGTGTGACGCGCTTCGCGCTATTGATTACACCGGGATGGTATACGCATCCCTATCACCATGACGAGGGCAAGTTCTTCTACGGCTAATGTGCTTGTGTGGCCATACCCGTAGGGGCGCTACCGCGGCGCGCAGCGCCTAGTCCCTTTAGGAAAGCACCCGCTCCGACGCGGGCAGAAAACATGAGTGCGACCTGCGTTTTCGCGCTTCGCGCGAACGGGTGCACTGGAGTGCACCCCTACGGAGGTTATGCTTCTTGCAAGTCAACGCCGACAAGCCAGTCAACCCGCGTCATAAGGTAGGGGACTCGAGAAAACTCGTGGCATATTAGGCAGCGCGAAGCGCGTCACACTTTGTTGCAGCGATGCTTGGTAATAATAAACGTGCCAGGTCGAACGTAGTTGGCGGCAAGGGCAGAGCCCTTGCCCTACGGTTAACCTGGCATCTTGACGTAGTTATGAGGTGGGTGACACGCGCACGTTTGAAGTTCGCACAGCGCGCCCGCCCTACTTCGACTCAAGCACGGGAATAGGTGTCTCGTCGGTTTCTTCCAGATTCTTATCCCATACGTAGTGCTTGGTTTCACGCGCTATCAGGCCTGAGAGCAGCAGCACCACAATGATATTCGGCACCGCCATGAGGGCGTTCGTGATGTCGGAGACGGTCCACACCAAGTCGCCAATGCCGATGGCGCCAAGGAACGCCACCACCACATACAGCACCTGGTAGGGGCGCACGCCGTGCTTGCCGAACAGGTAGGCCACGCAGCGGTTGCCGTAGTACGACCAGCCCAGAATGGTGGAGTACGCGAACAGAATCATGCCGATGACCAGGATGGGCGTGCCAATGTAGGGAATGGAGGCGAACGCCGCGCTGGTGAGGTCGGCGCCGGCGTGAATCTGACCGGAATCGAGAATGCCGGGGTTCGCAATGAGCGTGGATACCAGCACAATGCCCGTGAGCGCGCAGATGACCACCGTATCCCAGAACGTGCCCGTCATGGACACGAGCGCCTGACGCGCCGGGTTGCGCGTGGAAGCCGCGGAGGCCACGATGGGCGCGGAGCCCAGGCCCGACTCGTTGGAAAACAGGCCGCGCGCGCAGCCGAACTGCAGCGCCATCATGAGGCCGCTTCCCACCGCGCCGCCAAACGCGGCCTTGGGTGTAAAGGCGCACTCGAAGATGAGGCAGATGGCGGGCCATACGTATTCCCAGTTGATGCCAATGATCATGATGCAGCCCCACACATACGCAATAGCCATGAACGGCACCAGCTTCTCGCACACCTTCGAAATAACTTTCACGCCGCCGAAGATGACGATGGACACCATGATGGCAATAGCCAGGCCGATGCCCCACGCGGGGATGCCCGGCGCGTTTGACAGAATGATGCCCGTCATGGCGCTGGACTGCACGGCCGACCCAATGCCGAACGATGCGATGGCCGCGAACAGGGCAAACGCGCCCGCGCCAAGCATCGCCCACCAGGGAGCCTTGCCGTCTTTCTCGAAGCCGCGCCGCCACGCGTACATGGCGCCGCCCAGCATGTTGCCCTTGTGGTCGCGCACGCGGTACTTCACGGCGGCATACGTCTCGGAGTACTTCGTGGCAATGCCGAACACGCCGGTGAGCCACATCCACAACACCGCACCCGGCCCACCTGCGAGAATGGCCGTGGCCACGCCCACGATGTTGCCCGTGCCGATGGTGGCTGACAGCGCCGTAGTGAGCGCGCCGAACTGGCTAATGTCGCCGGGCGCGTCCGGGTCTTTCGTCACCGACAGCTTAATAGCCGTGGGCAGTTTGCGCTGAATGAAGCCCGTGCGGATGGTGAGGAACAGGTGCGACCCCAGCAGCAGTACGATCATCGGCGGGCCCCATACAAAGGCGTCGATGTCGTTGATGAACTGGACAATGTCCATAACAACCCCCTTTTCTCACGCCGGTCCCCCGGCGAGGCGAAAAGAGCCGTTGCCGAAACCGAGTGACCGGAGCGCGGGGCGCGCGGGCGCAGGCGCGGATGCGAGGCGCGGGCGCAGGTGGCGCGAGCACGAGGCCGGGCGGCGGACAATCCGTTTCGGCAGAAGCACTTTTTCGCACTAAAGTGGTTGGATTATAGGCGCGCAACAGGCCTCACACTATGCGCGACACCAAAAATATCAGCGAGCGGAAGATCGTTTTCCGGCCACGGACAAACACCAGGGGGATGCGACACGCTTCGCGCATGCTCCCGCGCCAAAATAGGGAGCGCGCCACATTCCCACGCGAACGCAGCGCCGCCCCGCCCGCGTTTCTACTTGCTTTCCACCGTCGGGATGGGTTCTTCGTCCACTTCGTCCAGATGATCGTCGTAGACGTAGTGGCGGGTGCCGCGGGCTACAAGGCCAGACAGCAGCAAAATAGCCACAATGTTCGGAATGGCCATGAGCGCGTTGCCGATATCTGAGATAGTCCACATCACGTCGCCCACGCCCACGGCCCCAAGGAACGCCACCACCACGTAGAGCACCTGATACGGCCTGATGGCGCGCTTGCCGAACAGGTACGTGACGCAGCGGTTGCCGTAATACGACCAGCCCAAAATGGTGGAGTACGAAAACGCCACCATGCCCAGCACCAGAATGGGCGTGCCAATGAACGGGATTTTCGCGAAGGCGGCGCTCGCCAGCTCGGCGCCCGAGAACAGCGTCGGGTTCGCCAGCACGTCCGCCTGGATGGACGGGTTCGCCACCATGGTCGACACCAGCACAATGCCCGTGAGCGCGCAGATGACCACCGTGGACCAGAACGTGCCCGTCATGGCGATAAGCGCCTGCTCAGAGGGGTTGCGCGTCTTCGCCGCGGCTGCCACGATGGGCGCGGAGCCCAGGCCCGACTCGTTCGAGAACAGCCCGCGCGCGCAACCGAATTGCAGCGCCATCATAATGCCCGAGCCCACCGCGCCGCCGAACGCCGCCTTGCCCGTGAACGCGCACTCGAAGATGAGCACGATGGCCTCCCCCAGCGCACCCGCGTTCATCACCAAGATGACCAGGCACCCCAGCGCGTAGGCCACGGCCATGAACGGCACCAACTTCTCGCACACTTTCGAGATGGAGCGCACGCCGCCGAAGATAACCACCGACACCAGCACCACAATAATAATGCCCACAATCCACGCCGGCACGGGCACGTTCGACGTGATGATGCCCGCCATCGCCGACGCCTGCACGGCCGAGCCCGTACCAATGGTGGCCACGGTGGCGAACGCGGCGAACGCCACGGCGCCCAGCTTCGCCCACCACGGCGTGCGGCCGTCCTTCTTCTTGAACGCGCGCTCCCACACATACATCGCGCCGCCCAGCATGTTGCCCGCATGATCGCGCACGCGGTACTTCACCGCGGCGTACACCTCCACGTACTTGGTGGCAATGCCGAACACGCCGGTAATCCACATCCAGAACACCGCGCCCGGCCCACCTGCAAGAATAGCCGTAGCCACGCCCACGATGGAGCCCGTACCAATGGTGGCCGCCAACGCGGTGGCCAGCGCGCCGAAGTTGGAAATGTCGCCGCGGCCCTCCGGGTCTTTCTGGAACGACAGCCGAATGGCCTGCGGTAACTTACGCTGGATGAAGCCCGTCTTGAACGTGAGGAATACATGCGTGCCCAAAAGGAGCACGATCATGGCCGGGCCCCAGACAAACGCATCTATGCTTTCGAGGATTTCAAACATACGGCCAGGTATTGTACCCGAAAAGCACCCCACAAAGGCGAATCTGCCCCCGACGCACACAACTGAGCCCTACCCCAGGGTGGGGAAAGTGTCCGGTTGTGCGGGGGATAACTGGTTGTTACAATACGCGGTGATGGATTCTGTTTCAGGGCGAGGTGAAATTCCTCACTGGCGGTAATCGGATAGCGGCGCGTACGCGCTCGCGAAGCCGAGAGTCCGCGACCCTGCGACGGACGCGCACGGGATAGTCCCCGCCGCGCGCCGCAGCAGGCTGACACCGGTGAAACTCCGGGACCAACGGTTAAAGTCCGGATGGAAGAGGCAGAGTTCGCGTGAAGGCCGGCCGCTTCGTGCGCCGCACTTCCTGCGAATAACGAGCCCGTATGGAACCGAGCGGAATTCATACGGGCTCTCTTCTTTTTTGTGGGGCAAGAAGGAACCCGCAACACCACGCCCCCGCGAAAGGAAGGTGCCCTCATGGCCGAAAATGTGCCGAGCACACAGGGAGTGCAGGACGTGGACGCGTTGGACGCGGAACGCACGCCGCGCACGCCCGATCTGGAATTCACCAACACGAACAAATGGGATACCCGCCAGCTGGTGACCATGGCGCTGATGTGCGCCATTGGCGTGCTGCTGTCGTTCATTGAGTTTCCCCTGCTGCCGGGCGCGCCCTGGCTTAAATACGACGCGTCGGCCATGCCGGCCATGGTGTGCGGCTTCGCCTTCGGGCCGGGCGCGGGCCTGGCGGTGGGCTTTGTGGGAGCCATCCTCCACGGCATTTTGATGGCCGACTTCTCGGGCGCTATCATGAACATCCTGGTGGTGAGTGGCTTCATTCTGCCGGCGGCGCTCATCTACCGCAAGCGCCGCACGTTCAAGGCGGCCGTTGCGGGTCTGACGCTGAGCGTGGTGCTCGCCACCCTCATGGCCATCCTCGGCAACCTGGTGATTACGCCCGCGTGGCTGGGTGTGCCCTTCGATGCCGTGGTGGCTATGGTGCTGCCTATCCTCACGCCGTTCAACCTGATCAAAGCCATTCTGAACAGCGTGCTGACACTGGTGGTGTACAAGAGTGTGTCGAACCTTATTACGCCGAAGAAAAAGCAGGTGAAGGGCCGCTAAACGCCGCCAAGGGCGCAGGTGCAGCAAGCGCGGGCGACGGCCCGCTGCCCGCGGCCGGCAACCGCGGCGCTCCACCCCCACCCCGCCCTCCACCTCCCCCGAACCAACCCGAAAGGACCACCTTGATAGAGTTCTCGAACGTGGCGTTTTCTTACGATGGCGATGCCTTCGTGCTGGACGGCATCAACCTGCGCATCGAGCGCGGGCAGTTTGTGTGCGTGCTCGGCGGCAACGGGTCGGGCAAGTCCACGCTGGCCAAGCACATAAACGCACTGCTCGTGCCCGACGAGGGTACGGTGTCGGTGCTCGGGCGCAGCACGGCCGACGAGTCCGCCACCTACTTCATCCGCAGCAACGCAGGCATGGTGTTTCAAAACCCCGACGACCAACTGGTGGCCAGCCTCGTGGAAAACGACGTGGCGTTTGGCCCCGAAAACCTGGGCGTACCCGCCGATGAACTGCGTGAACGCGTGGCCGATGCGCTGGCCGATGTGGGGCTGCAAGGCTTCGACACACGTGAAACAAACGCGCTTTCGGGCGGCCAGAAGCAGCGCGTGGCCATTGCGGGAGTGCTGGCCATGGAGCCCGACATACTCATACTAGACGAGGCCACGGCCATGCTCGACCCCCGCGGACGCGCGGGGCTTATGCGCGTGGCGCGCACGCTGCACGAGCGCGGCATGACCGTAGTCATGATCACGCACTTCATGGAAGAGGCCGCCCAGGCCGACCGTGTGGTGGTACTCGACGGAGGCCACGTGCGCCTGGACGGCCCGCCGTCTGAGGTACTCACGCAGGCGGCGCTTCTGGAGCATTTGAACCTGAACGTGCCATTCGCGTGCCGCCTATCCTGCCTACTGCGCGAGCGCGGCGTGGACGTGAACGTGACCGTTTCCGAGAACGAGCTGAAGGAGGAGCTGTGCCGCTTACTTTCGAAGGCGTAAGCTACTCATACACCAACCCCGAGCATCAGAAGAAGCGGCGCGCGCGCCGTGCGAAACGCGGGGCCGCCGAAGAGCCGCCCTCGGTGCAAGCGCACGGCAAGCCGGTGTGGGGCACCGACCCCAACGCCATATGGGCGCTGCGCGACATCAGCTTTCAGCTGCGCGACGGGGAATTTCTCGGCATCGCCGGGCACACCGGCAGCGGCAAGAGCACGCTTGTGCAGCACCTGAACGGTCTCGTGCATCCCACGCGCGGGCGCGTGCTGTTTGCAGGGCGCGATGTGGCCGACAAGCGCGTGGCGCAGGAGTGCCGCGGGCAGGTAGGCATGGTGTTTCAGTACCCGGAGCACCAGCTGTTCGCCGCCACGGTGTACGACGATGTGGCGTTCGGCCCACGCAACCTTGGCATTGCCGGCGATGAACTGGAACAGCGCGTACGCCGGGCGCTTGAGCGTGTGGGATTGGCTTTCGACGACGTGCGCGACAAGAGCCCCTTTGAGTTGTCGGGCGGCCAGCAGCGGCGCGTGGCGTTCGCGGGCGTGCTGGCCATGGAGCCGCGTGTGCTGGTGCTGGATGAACCCATGGCGGGCCTCGACCCCGTGGGGCGCGCGGAGTTCTTAGACCTGGTGGCTGGCCTGCACGCAGGCGGCCTCACCGTGGTCATGGTGTCGCACAGCATGGACGATTTGGCGCGGCTGGCCGACCGCATCCTCGTACTGAACGAGGGTGAGTTGTTCGCGCTTGGCACGCCTGAGGAAGTGTTCGCGCGCGGCGAGGAACTGCGCGCCATCGGCCTTGATGTGCCCGCGGCCCAGCGTCTCGCCCACGAGCTGCGCACCTGCGGGTTCAGCTTGCCGCGCGCCCTGTACGACGATGAATCGCTGGCGGATGACCTGGCCGCCCAACTGACCGGTGCGGCGCAGGCGAAGGGGAACGCGCATGCCTGATACCGCCATCATCGGCCGCTACTGGCCCGGCTCAAGCCCGCTTCACCGCCTGGATCCACGCGCGAAATTGGTGTTGTCGCTCGCGTTCATGGCCGTGGTGTTTGCGGCCCAGACGTTTTGGGGCCTGGCTGTGTGCGCCCTGTTCGTGGTGGGGTTCTTCATGCTGGCAGAAATCCCGGCGGGCGCGGCGCTTACATCTATTGCTCCTTTGGCGTTTATCGTGGTGATAACCGCGCTGCTCAACATATTCTTCGTGCAGGACGGGCCCGTGCTGTTCTCCTGGTGGATTATTCAGGTGAGCGAAGGGGGCCTCGTGTCGGCGGCGTTCATCGCGTGTCGCTTGGTGCTGCTGCTTTTGGGCATGAGCCTGCTCACGCTGACCACCACCACGCTTGACATCACCGAAGCGTTCGAGCGGCTGCTTGGCCCCTTCACCCGCGTAGGCGTGCCGGCGCACGAGCTGGGCATGATGATGGGTATTGCCCTGCGCTTTCTGCCCCAGTTCGCCTTTGAACTGCAAACCATCCGCCGCGCGCAGATGAGCCGCGGTGCCACGTTTACCGCCAACCCGTTCAAGGGCGGCGTGTCCTCGCTCACTTCGCTCATGGTGCCGCTGTTCACCAGCGCCTTTCGTCATGCAGAGACGCTCTCAGGCGCCATGGACGCCCGCTGCTACCACGGAGGGTCCGGACGGACGCGCCTCCACCCGCTGCGCCTCACGCGGCGCGACGCGGTAGCCACGGGCGTGCTCGTGTCCATGCTGGTGGCTGTTGTCCTCACCAACTTCCTTCCCCACTAACCGAAAGGATGCCCCATGACCGCAAACGAAACCATCATTGAATATTTGACCAGCGTACCGGCGTGGTATCTGGCCACGTGCGAGGGCGACCAGCCGCATGTGCGCCCCTTCAGCTTCGCCGCCGAACAGGACGGGCGCATCTGGTTTTGCACCGCCACCACAAAAGACGTGTACCGCGAGTTGCAGGCGAACCCGAAGTTCGAGGTAACCGCCTGGCGACCGGGCAGCGGCTGGATCATTCTGCGCGGACGCGCCGACCTGGATGACCGCGCGAACGCGGACGTGCGCCGCGCGGGCTTCGAGCATATGGCTGCCCTGGGAGAAGTGCACGACGGGCCGAACGACCCCGAACTCACGTTCTTTTCGGTTGCCGAACCCCAGGCGTGGATCTGTGACATCGACGGGAGTTGGGAGCCCTTAGCATTCTAGGCGTCCAAACCTGCTACAGTGGGCATTCCATGTAATCGACCGCGAACCGAAAAAGGCCCCCGCCGCGTGTCTGAAATGTCGTAAACTGTGCATTTATTGCAGTTGGTTTACAGTAGTATAACATTTAGTATGAGTAATTAGATTATATATAAGGATAGATGACGCCGTAGGACACATTATGGGGAATGATGATTACGAACAGCAAATAGATATTATCAAGACCGCCGTCGGTCGCATCTTCGCGACCGCGCAAACCGAAGAAGAGGTTTGCACTTTAGAGCGTTCCATTTGCAACGAAATTATGTACTTGGCCGCCATCGCGCAGTCTGAGTTAGTAAAGCCTGACGGCGGCTGGGATCGCTTCGGCCGCTAGACCAGTCTGCCCGTGTGGGCACCCTCTTTGACCGTATACGACGGCCGGGTGTCACCTGCAAAGGTACACCCGGCCGTCGTTTGTTTCTCGGGCAGGTGAGAGAAGCGCGTTGCGCGGGTTGCGCGCGAGACACGCATGGGTCACGCGTTACGCGAAGTCGTAGAGGTCTTTGGTGGCCTGCTTGAAGTCCTCGTACACCTCAGCGGCCACGCCTTCATCCTCCACCAGCTCGAAGGCAACCGGCTGCTCGTCTTCGTCAAGTTCGGTCACTTCGAGAAGCACCAGTTCACCCGACGAGCCCACCGGCTCATCGTCCGACACAGGGAAGAAAAACCCGTAGCGGCGCTCGCCGTGCAGGATGATACCCAAGAACTCCAGGGCGATGTGTTCACCCGTCTCGTCTTCAAATTCAACAACAATGCCCTCTTCCACCGGCGGGCAAAAATTCGGCGCGCTACCTTGGCGCATGCACAACTCCTTACCTCTCGCGGCCTCATCTACCTGCGCAGTTTGGCCTCATTTGTTCCCCGTAGCATAGCACACCGCACCCATACCGGACTGCCCACCACCTCCCCATTCACGAGATCGGCGTGCACCTGCGATCAACGCCGACACGCCGAGCACCCCGTTCCCGAAAAGGACCCCAGCCAGTGTATGCGCCCTCACGCACCCGGCCATTGGAAGAGGTCGGCACGATGGTCGGCCACCCAAGACAGGGCGAAGTCGCAGAACTCCTGGGCCTGGGGCGACAAGTTGGCACCGGCCTTGCGGACGATGAACGTCTCCCAGAGAAACGTGCGATCGGCGAAGGGACGGATGACCGTATGTGAGCGTCTTCCACCCCAGGCAGCGAAGTCGAACGACACGGCGATGGCGTCCCCCTGCTCGGCCAGACGGTGGCACAGGTCCAGCTCGGTGGCCTCCATCACGATGTCCGCATGCGCACCAGCATTCGCCAGGCGATTCACAACCAGGTGGTGCGAGGCAAACTCGCGGCTCACCATGGCAAGTGGCTGGTTGTCCAGATCGACGTAGTCGATGGCAGCTTTGCGCGCCAATGGGTTCGCCTCGTTGATGACCAGGCATGGCCGGTGATGCGTAAACGGCACGGCATGGAACACCGACAGGTCCACCGGCCCACCCAGCACACCAACTTCGGCAACGTTGTCAAGCGTGCGCTGCTTCGCAATAGCGTCGGGGCTTTCCATGATGCGTGGGCTGATATGCGGATGGCTTTCGGAAAAATCGCGCACGAATGCGAGCGAGAGGTACTCCGAAACGCCCTGTGTCGAGGCGATATTCAGCGTGTACTTGAGAGCACGGGCGGCCTCCACCTCGTCCTTCACGCCGTCGAGCAGACGAATAACCATCTGCGCACGGCGGTAGAGCGCATCGCCCTGCGGCGTGGGCGCAACGCCGAAGTGGTTGCGGGCAAACAGCGACGTGCTCAGTTCGCCTTCTATCTTCTGGATGATTTTGCTGCACCCCTGGGGGCTTAGGAACTGATTCTTTGCTGCGCGCGTGATGCTCTTCGTCTCATAGACGGCCACGAACACCTTGAGATCGCGTGTGTCCATGGCCGCCTCCTTCTCCGTTTCGTCTGCGACCGGCCCGGATGGGCCCACCTTCGGTTCCTCACCTTCATTCTACGCAGCGGAACGCATGTTTTGAATCGGCCTCACGTGACTATTGATACCCCTCTCCATATCGTTCGTTCCGCTATAGAAAGCCCTGCGCGTAAGCTGGGAGCAGTACGGGAGGTATGAGCGCAGCTATCACTCACCTGCGGTTTCAGGGTTCAGCGGGTGCACGGCGCGCACGGATGCGGCCAGACGGCCGCGAAAGGGGTGAAGACAATGACCAATCGCAAGAAGATCTCTCCCGGGCTCGTGTTGTTCATGATGCTTATGTCCATGACGGCGGGAGCCATGTGTCTGAACAAGGTGGCACCCATCGTGCCGGTGCTCACGGAGAGCATGGGGCTCGCGGGTGCTGGGCAGGCTGGGCTGCTCATCTCGGTGTTTGTATTCTCGGGAATTTTCCTGGCTATTCCTAGCGGCGTCATCATAGCGAAGCTGGGGTACTACAAGACGGGCATCATTGCCCTGGCCGCCATCCTGGCCGGATCGGTGACAGGTGCGTTCGACTTAGGGTACGCCGTCATGCTGGGCAGCCGCATCGTGGAGGGCGTGGGGCTCATCCTACTCATGACGCTGGGGCCGGCAGCGGTAGCCAGCTCGTTCGACGACCGACGCCGCGGCAGCGCCATGGGCCTTCTCATGTGCTTTATGGCGTTCGGCCAGATAGCCATGTTCAACCTGGCTCCCCGTATTGCCGAGAGCGGCGCGTGGGAGAACGTATGGTGGTTTACGGCCATCTACGCTGCCGTGTTCCTCGTGGCATGGATCGTAGCCCTGCGCAATCTGGACGTGTCGCTTACGGCGGCTGCACAAGCTAAGGAAGCGCCGGTCACAGAGGCACCCGAGGGCGCCTCGGCTGCGCCAGCGAAGCTGTTCTCAAAGGACGTGTTCCTGAACCCGGGCATGTGGCTCATCGGCATCACGCTCATGGTGTATCTGATTGCCGAGCAGGGCGTCATCTCGTTCTTGCCCACGTACCTGGCCGAAGTGCGCGGCATGGATGCAGCAACGGCCAGTTCCATTGTGAGCATTGCGCCGCTCGTGGGCATCCCCGTAGGCATCGTGGTGGGCATGATATCGGACAAGATGGGCTCGCGCAAGAAGCCGCTCGGTGTGCTCATGCTAGCCAGCGCCGTGACCTACGCACTCATGCCCACCTGGCCCACCGGCGTGTTCATTGTGTTGGTGGTGCTGTTCGGCATCGCGGTTATGGGCATCGTGGGCCTGTGCTTCTCAGCCGTGGCCGAACTCGTGCCATCCGCACAGGGCGACATGGCTGTGGCGCTGCTGAACACGTTCCAGTGGGTGGGCATCTTCCTGAGCTCCAGCTTGGTAGGTCTGCTCATCGAGGCAGTGGGCTGGGATATGGCGTTCTATCTCATGGTGCCGCTTACCGTGGTGGGTGCCGTGTGCACGTTCGTCACGCCGAAGCTGCGCTAGTAGAGCCGAATGCCACACCAGAACAGCCGGGAGTCTCACCCTTCGTGCAATCGGCCCGCCGCAGGTCGGAATGACAGCCGGAGTGACAGATATGCATCGGAAAAGTTGATAAAGAAGATGGCAAAGCGCGACGCCTTGCCGGAAAGGAATTCTTCATGAAAGACATCATGAACGTCGCCGTGGTCACGTACGAGCCGCGCTGGGGCGACAAGGAACGGAACCTGAACCGCATCATCGGCTACATCGAATGCGCAGCGGCGCGCGGGGCAAACCTCGTGGTGCTGCCCGAGACGGCGCTCACCGGCTACGATGCCGACCTTACACACGAGGGCGACGAGCGCATGCACTACCGGCTAGCCGAGCCCATCCCCGGACCGTCCACCGAGGCCGTGGCCGAAGCCACGCACCGCCTGGGTGTGTACGCCGTATTCGGACTGGCCGAGCGTTCCGAGGACGGCACCGTGTACAACGCCGCTGTGGCCTGCGGGCCCGACGGGGTGCTGGGCCGCTACCGTAAGATGCATCTGCCAGCCGATGAGCCCACCTGGGCGGGCCGCGGTGACGAACCGTTCATGTTCGGCACACCCTGGGGGCCGGTAGGCGTGAGCATCTGCTACGACACGTTCGTGTTCTCCGAGGTCATGCGCTATTACCGGGCGAGTGGCTGTCGCATCATTGCGAACCCGTTCGCCGTGAACACGGGTGTGACCGCGCGCAACATTAAGGACTCGCTGGAGTATCTGGCCGCGAACAACGACGTGTTCATCGCCTCGGCGAACTGCACGGGCTGCGCCATCACTGACGATTTCGTGGGCGGCAGCAGCGTGATAGGTCCCGGCAAGAACGTGCCGGCCGTGCACTATTACGCGGGTGGGCCCTGCGGTGCGCCTGGTTCCGACGAGCAGGAGTTGCACCTGGGCACCATCGATTTGTCCTACGTGGACAAGCCTTTCCTGGCCAAACAGTGGGCTGAAGAGAACCCGGACTTCCGCCCCGACATCTACGCCCGCTGGTACGCCGAGTTGGCCGACCGGGAGCGCTTCAAGCGCTAAGAGCAAACCCAGGTTAAGACCTATCAGATCACCGAGAGGGCGGCCATCGGCCGCCCTCTCATCATTCTCGTATCAAAAAAGGTTACTTCTTGTCGGGGCGCTTTTTGCGCTTGGCTTTGGGGGGCTTCGCGGCCGACTTGGAGGCCGCGGCGCCGTGCGGTGCTTCGTAGCCGTGCTGATCGGGCGCGGCGGCTTCTGCGGAGGTCGGGACATCCGTGGCCGTGGCCGTGCCCGCCGCCGCAGCGGCCTTCGCCTTCTTGATGCCGGCGGCCGTGAGCGCGTTGGGGTTACCGAACTCGAAGCGGCCCACTTCCGGCCCGAATTTCTTCACCAGTTTCGCGTAGCGCGGCTCGCGCGTCTTCCACATGGAATAGAGCGGCGTGGCCACAGCGATGGACGAGTACGAACCGCACACAAGGCCAATCACCATGGCGAACGCGAAGTCTTTCAGCGTTTCGCCACCGAACAGCATCATGGCGAGTACCGGAATGAGCGAGGTCAGCGTGGTGTTGATGGTACGAATGAGCACCTGGTTCACCGAGTGGTTCGCCATGGTCATGAAGGTGCACTTGATATCGGAATCCTGCATGTTGTCGTTGATGCGGTGGAACACGACCACCGTGTCGTAAAGCGAGTAGCCCAGGATGGTGAGCAGCGCGGCAATGGTGTTTGGGTTCACCTCGCGTCCCACCAGCGCGTAGATGCCCATGACCAGCACAAGGTCGTGCAGCAGCGCCACGATGGCGGTAATGCCCATCTTATAGTCGAAGCGGATGGCAATGTAGATGATGATAAGCACAATGGACACGAGGAACGCAATGAGCGACGACTGGATGACGCTCGCGCCCCAGTCGGGCCCGATGGTGGTTACCTCGAAGCTTTCGGTGTTCAGCCCCAGCTTGTCCGCCACGTCGTTGGCGCGCGCGGTGGCCTCTTCGGCACTCGTGGTGGTGGTGCGCACGAGGAAGCCCTCTTGGCCGTCGGCGTTCGTGGTTTGGATGACGGCGTCGGGTTCGCCCGCCTCGTTGAAGGCTTCGCGCATCTGCTCGGTGGTGACGTCGCCCGTGCCATGGAACGACACCGACGTGCCGCCCACAAACTCAATGCCGAAGTTCAGGCCCTTCACACCCACGATGGCGAACGACGCGCACACGAGAATGGCGGCCACCGTGAGGAATACGCGGCGATAGCCGAGGAAGTTGATGTCGCGCTTGATGAAACGGCCGCGGGTCTTGCGTGCAGCCTTCGCGGCGGCCTCGCCCGCCTGGCCGGACGTGCGCTCGGCCTCCTGCTCGCTTTCAGCTAGGTTCATGGCCTCACCCGCTTCGGCCTGGGCAACGGAGGTGCCCTCAGCCGCGGCGAGCGCCTTGAAGTCGTCGGAGGCAGCCAGGCTGTCCTTGATGCCCCAGAAGCCCGGGTGCTTCGCAATGAGGCGCGGAGCGATGAGGCGAATGAGCGGTGCCTTGAACAGCAACATCATGGCGATGTCGCAGATAATACCCAGCGCCAGCGTGAGGCCGAAGCCCTTGACCGAAGCACTGGCCAGGAAGAACAGCGACAGCGCGGACACCAGCGTAACAAGGTCGGCGTCCACCGACGTCACAATAGCGTGCTTCACGCCCGTAATGGACGCGGCGCGCACGCTGCGGCCCATGCGTATTTCCTCGCGGAAGCGCTCCATGGTAAGAATGGAGGAGTCCGCGGCCATACCAATGGTAAGCACGATACCCGCGATGCCCGCAAGAGACAGGCTGAACAGGCCGAATGAAGACAGCGTGGCCAAAATGCCCAAGTAGAGCAGCGCGAAGATGGCCATAGCAGCCGCCGTAATAAGACCGAGGCCCTTGTAGAAGAACAGCAGGTAGAACATGACCACAGCCAGGCCGATGAGCGCCACCATCACGCCGGACTTGAGGGCGTCTTGACCAAGCGTCGGGCCTACTACCTGGCTTTGAGCGTATTCGAAACTCACGGGCAAGGAGCCGCTTTCGAGCACGGTTTGGAGAGACTTGGCGTCTTCGAGCGTGTAGTTGCCGGTGATCTGCACGTCGCCGTTGGGGATTTCAGAATCGACACCGGGAGCAGACTGTACCTCGTTGTCCAAAACGATGACAATCTTGCCCCTCGTGGGAGCAAGTTCTTTTGTTGCCTCGGCGAATGCCGAGGTACCTTCGCCGTCCAGCCGCACGTTCACGGCATAGTCGGCCGACGTTTCCTTATGCTTGCCGACGGTAACGTTCGTAATATTCGCACCTGTCACAATAGGCGTGTACGTGCCGTCTTCCACCTTGAGGTGTTCCGTCTCGCCGGCAGGCAGGGCGTTACCCAGCTCGTCGGTGATGGTGGCCTCGCTGCCGAACTGGCCGTTTTCGATCTTGGTTTTCACGTCTTCGTCGGTGAACGAGTCGAGACGCGCGAATTCCAGCTTACCGGTTTTGCCGATGGTGTTGAGCGCATCCTCGGTGTCCGTGAGGCCCGGAATTTGCACGAGAATTTGGTCGGTGCCCTGCACCTGCACCACAGCCTCCGACGCACCGAGCGCGTTCACGCGGCTCTCGATGATGGCGCGGCTTTTCTCCATGTCTTCAGCCGACACGGCAGCGCCGCCTTCGCCCTTCGCGGTGAGAACCACCGACAGGCCGCCCTGGATGTCCAGGCCTTGGTTGATTTTCTCCTGCGGCGGGGCAAACATGAAGATGGAGCCGATGACCAGCAGAGTGGTAATGATGAGAAGCCAGATGTTGCGCCGTTCGTAGATGCGGCTGGGCTTTTTCCGGGGTTTTGAATTCGAGGCAAGTGCCATGAGACGTGTTCTCCTTGCAAACGCTGCGACGCGCGATGCTTAACGGCATCGCTTCATGAACTTTCCTATTGTGCCACAAAACGACGACGTCAGGGGGAAAATCTGTTGATCATCCGTGAATCATTCTCGGATAAAAATATAGCACCCCCCTGACAAGTTCGTTCCTAGTAGTCCTGTGCAGCGGGACTAGCCATCCATTCTTGGTAGAAATCCTCGTAGGCGTCTGCCAGCACGGCCTCGCGGGCGCGGCGCATGAGGTCCAAAAGATAGTGCAGGTTGTGGATTGACAGCAGAATACCTCCGAGCATTTCGTTTTGCTTCACGAGGTGGCGAATATAGGCGCGGCTGTGGTTTTGGCACGTGGGGCACGTGCACGCCGCATCGAGCGGGCCGAAGTCGCGCGTGTACTTGGCGTTGCGCATGTTCATGCGGCCGGTGGATGAGAACGCCGTACCCATGCGGGCCGTGCGCGTGGGCAGCACGCAGTCGAACATGTCCACGCCTTCGCGGACGGCGCGCACGAGCGTGGTGGGGTTACCCACTCCCATAAGGTAGCGCGGGCGGTCCTCCGGGCAGGCGCGCGCGACCTCGCCGAGGGTTTGGAACATGACCTCGTGATCCTCGCCCACCGAGTAGCCGCCGATGCCGAAACCGCCAAAGCGACGGCCGCCTGCAGCCAAGCTTTCGTCCTCGATTTCGCGGAGGCGGCGGATGGATTCCAGGCGCAGGTCCAACTCCATGCCACCCTGCACGATACCGAAGAGCGTCTGATCGGGGCGTTTGTGTGCAGCCAGGCAGCGGCGCGCCCAGTTGGCCGACAGGTCCACCGCGCGCGCGACGAACGCCTTCTCGGCCGGGTACGGCGTGCACTGGTCGAGCTGCATGGCAATGTCGGCGCCCAGCTGCTCTTGGATAGCCATGTTGGACTCGGGCGTCCAGCGGATTTTCGCGCCGTCGTAGATGGAGCGGAAGGTGAGGCCGTCGTTGTCCAGCTTGAGCGTGTCGGCCAGACTGAACACCTGGAAGCCGCCCGAGTCGGTGAGCATGGGGCCGTCGTAGTTCATGAAGCGGTGGACGCCGCCGGCTTCCGCCACCACGTCCGCGCCGGGGCGCAACGACAGGTGATACGTGTTGGAGAGCACCACCTGGCTTCCAAGGTCACGCAGCTGACCTACGGTGACACCCTTCACCGTGGCGCTGGTGCCTACGGGCATGAACAGGGGGGTGTGGAAGGTGCCGTGCGCCGTTTCGTAGGCGAGGGCGCGGGCGTGGCCGCTTTGCGCCTCGCAGGTGCAGTCGAAGAGCGCCACAGTTAGCCCTCCATTCCGCTGATGGAGAAGTCTTTGCCGGGAGCTTTGGGGGCGTCGCCGGTGAGATTACTTGCGAGTGCGGCGTCGCGCGCGGCCGTGGGCACGAGGCCCGCTTCGATGTCGGTCGCAGGGTTTGCGCAGGCAGGAAGCGCCTCGGCCCACGCAGCGAATTCCTCCATGGTGCCGTGCTTCACCGTGGCCAGGTCGAAGTGGTCCGTCGGGTCGAGCAGGTGGTCGGTGACCAGGTACGCGTCAGCCCCGAGCGCGCAAATGCTGAAATCTTCCACCGTGTTATTCCCCACCATGAGCACGTCTTCGCCCGCCACACCGCACGCGGCCAGGTTCTCGGCGTAGTAGGTGGCCTTCGGCTTCACGCTGGTGGAGTTCTGGAAGTGCGTGAGGCGCGCGAACTGGCTGGGATCGATGCCCGCCCACGCAAGGCGCCAGCGCACGGCGCGCTCGGGGAACATGGGCATGGTGGCCAGCACAAGCGGATAGCCCTTTGCGACAAGCGTGTTCACCGCACGGGCGGCGGCAGGGTTCGGCACCACGTCCGCTCCTATTTTGCCGAACTCGTGCTCGTAGTAATGGTCCAGCTCAACCGGCCAATCGCACGCCTCGCGGTCAACGTGCGCGAAGTAGCCCTCCCAAAAAGCCTCGGCGTTGGGGAGGCTGTCGTCGTGCGCCGCCATGTTCTTGATGCCGGCCTTCATGCCCGCCATGAACGCCTCCGGGCTCACGCCGAACCGCGCCACATACGCCCCCAGCGAGCCGAAATACGAGCGCATGAACTCGTCAATTTCCATCGGCAGCAGCGTGCCGTCAAGATCGAAGAAAACCGCGCGATAGCCAGGTTGCGTCATAGCGATAGTCCTTTGCTCGATTCGAGTGCCTCTGTTCCAAGCCTGTAAGTATAAAGCAGTCCCCCCACCCCCACCCAAAACCCAATGAAACCCCTACGACCAAGGGCGGGGAACGAAAAACAGCTTGTCATCCTGAGCGCCGAATGCGAACCCCCTTGCCATCCTAAGCGGAAGCGGCGAAGCCGCCGAACCTTGTCATCCTGAGCAAAGCGAACGAAGTGAGCGGAGTCGAAGGATCCCGTGTGGCGATAGCAGTAAGTCTCCCCGTTGGCACCAAACGGGATCCTTCGACTCGCTTCTCTCGCACAGGATGACACAGGTCTTGATGACAAGGATGTATCTTTTACCCACACTGCTTCCCCAATCTTGCCGTCTGAGACGTCAAGATTTGGTGATTTCTTGCCGTCTGAGACGTCAAGATTAGGTAGTTTTACCATGGGTAAGCAAAGCTACAAGAAAGGCGAGAGCGATGAAGCTTTTGTTGCATGCGTGTTGTGGGCCTTGTTCGCTGGAGCCTTCTCGGGTGTTGCGGGCAGCGGGGCATGAGTTGACTCTTTTGTATGCGAACTCGAATATTGCGCCAGCGGACGAGTATGTGCGGCGTTTGGCCACCTTGCGCGAATGGGCGGCTGACGAGGGGATATCCGTGATGGAAGGCGCCTATGAGCCTGAGGCCTGGGAGGCATGCGCGGGGCGTGTGGGTTTGGCTGCGGATGATCCGGAGCGTCGTCGGGCGCGTTGCCGGGCGTGTTATCGCTCGCGGCTTGAGGAAACGGCGCAGCGCGCGGCCGAGGCGGGCTTCGATGGCATTGGCACTACGCTTTCGGTGAGCCCCTACCAGTACACCGATGTCATCCGTGAGGAAGTGGAACGCGCCGCGGCGGCCGCGGGCGTGCGCGCGGTGTTTGAGGACTTCCGGCCGTTCTATGATGAGGCTACGCGACGTAGCCGTGAACTGGGTATGTATCGTCAGAACTACTGCGGGTGTCGCTTCTCGGATGCGGAAGCCGCCGCCGAGCGGGCCGAGCGAAAAGCAGCCCGCGCCGCCGCCCGCGAGGCCGAACGCGCCGCCCACGCCGATGAGCTGGCTGCCGCCGATGCCGAGCGCGCCGCGCGTCGCGCCGAACACCAAGCCTACGCCGACAAGCAAGCCAAAAAGCGCGCCGTGTTGAAAGCCCTACGCGAGCAGGGGAAGCGTGAAGAAAGAAAGTGACGCGCCATCGCGCTGGCGGATATTTTGCGAGCATTCCGCGCGTCATTACACCATGACGTGGGCATTTTTCCACGAGGCACGTTTTTTGCCATCCCAGGCGTCGCGCTTGCTCCATATTATGTGACGCGCTTTCGCGCTGGCTAGTACGCCAGAGGCGTTCCACTTATCCCAGCTTTACGACGCGGGCTGACTGACTTGAAGGCGAAGTCTTACAAGAGGTAAAACCTCCGTAGCGGCGTAAGCAGCGACGGCGCGAAGCGCCTAGTCCCTTAGGGATGCGCCGTTCGCGCGAAGCGCGAAAACGCAGGTCATGCTTATGTTCTCCGCCTAGCGGCGGAGCGGGTGCTCTGGAGAGCACCCCTACGGGGATAGCCAAATAAGTATGGTTAACCAAAGAAGAACATGTCCTCGTCATGGCGATAGGGAGGGCAATCACCTCATGGCGTAATCAGCAGCGCGAAGCGCGTCACACTTTGTGAAGCGGGACGGGATCCTCTGTTACAGCCTCAGTGCGCGCAAGCGCGAAACGCAGGTCGTAGTTATATTCTCCGCCTTCGGCGGAGAGGGCGATTCGTGAATCGCCCCTACGAATATTACCTTTCTAGTTAGATTTTTGTTGCACCGAAAAGAGCCCGCGTCATTGCGATAGGGAGGGTGTCATCTTGTGGCGTATTAGATAGCGCGAAGCGCGTCACACTTTTGTGAAGCGGCGGCTGGTTTTGTCGGAGCGCGTGTGTTCTGGCGCGACTTCGGGGGAATGCCTATAATAGGCTGCTTGGATAGTACGCCCCGTTCTCAAAGGACTTCCCATGCTGACGAGTGACTTCGACTATGACCTTCCTCCTGAGCTTATTGCGCAGGAGCCGGCGCCGGTGCGGGATGGGTGTCGGATGTTGGTGATGGATCGGCACACGGGGGCACTTGAGGACCGCATCTTTCGCGACATTGCGGAGTACCTGCAGCCTGGTGACCTGCTGGTGGCGAATGAGACGCGCGTCATGCCAGCGCGCTTGCTCGGCACGAAGCGCGGCACCGGCGGCGCGGCCGAGGTATTCTTGCTGCGCCAGCACGGCACTCCGCTTGAGAACAAGAGCGCGCTCTGGGAAGTGCTCGTGCGCCCCGGCAAGCGCTTGAAGCCCGGCACGGGCGCGGTGGTTGACTTCACCGATGCCGCAGGTGAAGTGGCACTTTCCGCCGAAATTGTGAACTGGGTCGAAGACGCGCAGAAAGGTGAACGCCTCGCGCGGCTTTCCACCACCCTCGCTTCGCTCGACGAGGCACTGCACGCAGTGGGACACACCCCGCTGCCGCCCTACATCAAGGACTACGCCGGCGACGAGGAACTCTACCAGACCGTCTACTCGCGCCGCGAAAGCTCGGCGGCCGCCCCAACGGCCGGCCTCCACTTCACGCCGGAACTCATAGATCGACTGCGTGAGCAAGGCGTGGGCTGGGAAACCGTTGAGTTGGAAGTGGGCCTGGACACCTTCCGCATCGTGGACGAGGACGACCCCACGAAGCACGTCATCCACACGGAATACTACAGCGTGCCCCAGCACACCGTGGACGCCATCGCCGAGACGCGCGCCCGCGGCGGTCGCGTGGTGGCCGTGGGCACCACGAGCGTGCGCAGCCTGGAAAGCGCGTGGGATGCAGAAGCGGGCACGGTCACGCCGCGCGACCGCGAAACAACCTCACTCTACCTGCTGCCTGGCAGCGAGTTTCACGTGGTGGACGCCCTGGTCACGAACTTCCACGTGCCTCGCTCCACGCTCATGATGCTGGTGAGCGCGTTTTCCTCCCGCGAGCACATCATGGCCGCCTACGCGCACGCCATCAGCGAGCGCTACCGCATGCTCTCGTTCGGCGACGCCATGTTCATTCACTAGAGGCGAACGCCCCAGGCCACACGCCGCACGCGCCGCACACCCCTTGCGCACCAACCCCTTCCCCACCTTCCACCCCACGCGCAAAAAAAATGGCCCCGCACTGCGGGGCCATTTCAGCATGTTTTATTGAATCTGCGCTTACAGTTTCGTCACATTGCTTGCCTGGAGCTTGCCATTCTGGCCGATCGTGACGTCGAACTGCACCGCAGTACCTTCGTCAAGGGTCTTGAACCCGTCCATCTTGATCTCAGAGAAATGGACGAAGAGATCTTCGCCATCATTCTGGGAGATGAACCCGTAGCCTTTTTCGGGGTTGAACCACTTCACAGTACCTTCTGCCATTTTAAATCCTCTTTCCTCTCCCTGACCCTTCAGGGAGGCAACACTGTGTGCTACACACCGGCAGCACTCGCCCTCACCTCGAGGGCACGCGTTCACTATACGCTATCCGAACAGTGAAAAGGCGCGGAAATCTCGCATTCCTCTATAATTTACCTTTTCGTAAAACAAATCTGCGGGGTACGTGAACAACAATACCTTACTTGATCAGCCGCGATACGCAGAAGTTCCCCCTGGGAAACAACCAGCGGGGCCGGGCGCTAGCAAACGCCCGGCCCCGTGGTGCCAAGAACACGCTGTCGCGGCTCTACCCTACTCGTCGGCGGCGCCTAAGCGCTCGCACACTTCCAGCGCCGCGGCGTACGCCGCGCGGTACGCCTCGACCTCGGCCTGGAGGGCGGCGCGGGCGTCCTCATCCATGAGGGCCCCGCGAGCCGCCTCAGCGGTGGCGAAGCCGCCTTCCTCCAGCGCCCGTGCAAGGGCGGTCTCGGCATTTTTCGCCGGCCCAATGCGGAACCCCAGAAGCGAGCCCGCATGCAAATGGGCACGTCGCCGCGCATCGACGAGGGCATCGTCGCCCGAGGCCAGCGCCTCGTCCAACGCCGCGCGGGCCGCGCGTTCGTGCGCCTCGGCTTCCTCAAGCAGCGTGCGGGCGGTGTGCAACTCAGCTTCGCAGCGTACCACTTCCGCAGCCGCCACCGCCTGCGCTAACTGCTCGCCTTGGCGCTGGCGTTCGGGCAGCTGGTCGTAGAGTTCTTGCAGCCGGGCGAACGCCGCCTCTTCGTCGACGGTTTCCACTTCTACTACATCTCCTGGTAGACGCCCGCCAGCTGCTCGCCCAGGCACTTACCCTCCATGAGGCAGCGGCCGTGGCTGTTGCCCTGGACGTTGATGGGATAGTCGTACGCGTAGATGTCGCCCGCGCAGTTGCCGATGGCGTAGAGGCCCGGTACCGGCATATCTTCGCTGTTCAGCACTTCGAAGTTGTCGGAGATGTGGATGCCGCCGCACACGCCCAGCAGACCCGGCGCCACCATGCATGCCGTGAAGGGGCCTTCCTTGATGGGATAGAGGAAATGGCTTTCCTTGTAAAAGTCGATGTCTTCGCCCTGCTCACACAGCTTGTTGTAGCGCTCGACGCTCTTCAGGAACTCGGCCTTGTCCACATCCAGCATCTCGGCCAACTCTTCCAGCGTGTCGGCGCGCTTGTAGAAGTCCGGCACTTTTTCGAGGCCGCTTTCGACACCCTTGGCGTGCGAGTCGACGGCCACCTGGTAATCCGTGCCATAGGGGCGGAAGCTATCCCAGAACATGCCGCCGCCGTACTGGAGGCTGTCCTTGAGGTCGCGCTGCCAGTTCGCGTCGAAGATGGACCAGGCGTGGTCGGAGCCGCCGTTCACCATGACGCCGACGCATTTGCCCTGCACCCACGTGGCTTCGTTCATGAAGCGCTTGCCGTCGGGGTTCACGAACATGAAGGGGCCGTGGAACGTGGCGGCCGCCTGCGGGTGCATCATCGTGGGCCACGGGCCATCCTGGAACGCGCCGCCTGCCCAGGCCGCCATGTTGTGGCCGTCGCCGACATTGCCCTGGTCAGAGCACAGGCGCGTCATAACCTTCTTGGCGATGGGGGCGAACTCGTCCAGGTACTCGTCGTTGTAGCTGACGTCGCCGGTGGCCAGCACCACGCCCGTGCTGGCGTTGTACTGCACGTAGTCGCCGTCCTTGTTTTCGCAGATGGCGCCCGTCACCTTGCCGGAGTCGTCCTGAATGAGCTGCACAGCCGGCATCTCATACACGAACTCGGCGCCATTTTTCTTGGCCTCGCTTTCGAAGAGGTACTCCACGAAGTCGGCCATGGTGTGCTGCTCGAAGATTTCGCCGCCGGAAATCATGTGGTAGCAGTCGATTTCCGGGTGCACCGTGGAGCGCGAGCCCACCGTGACCATGCACTTCGCGCCGTTCTTTTCGGCCAGGTCAAGGAACCAGTTCATGCAGCGCTCGGACTCGCGGAACCACTTCGCCACCAGCGACTCGCGGCAGCGGTTGCCGCACGTGGACACCCAGCGCTCCATTTCGATAGCCTTGTCGAAGCTGATGTTCAGCTTGTCCAACTCGCGCGAGGCGATAGCGCCCGTGCCGCCCACGCCGTGACCGTTCAGCACGGCATCCTTCTCCACGAGGATGACCTTCGCGCCGTTTTCGGCCGCGGAAAGGGCGCAGCACGTGCCTGCGTAGCCGCCGCCGATGATGAGCACCTCGGTGTCCACCGTTTCCTTGATCTTGTCGGCCGCGATGGGCTCCGGCTTCACTTCCCAGGTGTGCTTGCCGTCGGCGGTGGTGGCGCTACCGTCCTTGGCGGCGTCGGCCGAGCCAGCCTCCTTCGGGCCGCAGCCCACCAGCCCCAGCGCCGCCACGCTCGCAGCGCTGAGCGCCGCTCCCTTGAGCAGGTTACGGCGAGAGATGCCTTTGCTTGATTCGCTCATGTTGTTTCCCTCCTTGTTGCTTGCTGTGATGTGCGCAAGAGCGGGCGTGCCGCCTCGCACGTGGCTAGCATACGCCCGCAAGGGTGCGTAAACCTATCCCCCAATTCATGTTGTTTTGGCGTTTGGGCTGGTAGAAGGCGTGCTTTTGGGAGGGCCACCCGCTTTGCGGGGGTTAGTCGAACAGGTCGATAAGCTCTTGGCGCGAGTGGACATCCGCCTTGCGGTAGATGCTTTTCATGTGGTCACGCGCCGTGTTTTCGGAAATGTAGAGCTTGCGCGCGATGGCGGGAACGTTGTTGCCACGGAGTACCAGACCCACCACTTCACGCTCACGCTTGCTGAAGGGCTCGGCCAATTCGAGCGCGTCGAGGCGGCGCTCGATAAGGGCGGCGATGCCGTCGGGGGCGGGCTCTTCGGCGGCGGGTGACGTGGCGGAGAGTTCTGCGGTTGTGGCTTGGGTGGCTGCAGAGGCGAGCGTGATGGGCGCGGCGTCGCCTTCGCTTGCTGCCAGCGCGGGTGCACCGCCGAGCGGTGCTGCGGCACCTACCACGGCAACGTCAAGCGCAGGCTCTTCGGTGGTGCCGCTACGGTCGCGCTTGTTTTTGCGCGTAAACGCCACCACAAACAGCGCAAGCGAGAGCGCATATACGCACACGAACAGGATGTTCACGGCCAGGGCGAAGTCATAGGTGGCAAGCGGGCTGAGTCCCGTGCCCACCACGTCGCCCGCAAGCATGGCCACCAGCGTGGGAGCCACGCAGAGGGCGTACACCTGGGTGGAGGGTTGCAAGCGCTCGCTTGAATACACCGCGCACGTCACAATGAGCAGGAGGTTCACTATTTCGAAGCCGAAGAGTAGCATGCCCGCCACCAGTGGCGCGAACTGCAAGCCCAGAAGCGTCGGAAGGAGGAACGCGCCCGTGATAAGCGGAAACAGCACCTGGTAAACGCGCAATACCGCAAAGCCCGTCTCCGAGAACAGCTCAATAAGCGCCACGACCGCCACCGCCAGCGCCATGCCCGCCAAGATGGGCGTAGACGAAGCGCCGCCCGGCACGTCAAACAGATGCGACACGAGCTTCCACACAAAGCCGATGGCGCACGTGCAGAACACCGGCTTCCAGAGCGCGCGCACCGTGGCGCGGGCGGAGGCGGCCGTCATGTGAGGTGTCGGGTCGGCGGGCACAATCTCACGCAAGCAGAGGCGCAACGATAAAGCTGCGGCCAGAGGCAGCACGACCACCGAGCATGCGACGCGCGCTGCATCAGGCAAAACGGAGACAAGCGCGCTCAGCGCGACCGAGAGCAGTGCCGAGAGCGGTATATAGATAGCCGTGCGCGAGGCACCCTCGGACGCGAAGAACTGCTGCCACAATACGTAGGAAGCACCCAAGCCGAGGCCCACCAGCACGCCTGCAACCAGCGCGCCCGATTGCGCAGGCACATAGCCCGATGATGCAAGGTAATAGGTTGCCGCTCCTGCCGCCAGCAGCACACCAACCAACGCCGAGAAGCGAGGCGGAAAGGGTATGCGTCGACGCTCGTAGAGCACGGCGAAACCGATGGCGGCGATAGCGCACGCCTGGTCGCTCAGGCTAAAGAGGCGCTGCCCCTCGAACGGGCCGCCGCCCGCTGGAGACAAGCCCGCGAACGTGACAGCCCACACGAATGCGAAGCCCAGATGGTACCACCGCAACGACTGCAGCAGCATTTTCGCCTTGTTGACCGACACGCGGGTTCCCCTCCCGTGGATTCCCTTCCGTGCAAAATGATGCCTCCATGATAGCGTACCGTGCGTGACCAGAGAAGGGCGGCCGCGCGTGCGGAGCGGGCGCAAACCGCGTATCGCCTTGCCTCTTTTCGGCCGTTTATCAACCTTTATCTGAGGTTCGTTTACCGAAATGCCTCAGATTTCGTCAATCTAAATCAGGCGCGCGAATCCTCGGGGGCTTCGGCTACCAAGGGGCTTGGGGCAGCAGCCGGGCCCTCTTCGAAGCCAAGCAGCGCGAGGATGGGCTCAGCCTCTTCCACCTCAACATCAGCGTCGTCAGCCAGCAGGCTTTCCATTTCCTCAGCAGTAGTGGGAAGGTCAAGGCCGTAGGCGTCAGCGATGGCACGAGCCTGGTCGGCGCGCACGGCCGCCAGCGCATGCTCGCCTGCTTCATTCAGATACGCCGAGGCCAGAAGCAAGCTGCGGGCAATGTAGCCGCTGATTTGAGGATCGACGCCCGACACCTGCATGACACTGGCAATGGACTCCGGCGACAGAGACAACAGCACGCCGCCGTCGATGTCAGTAGCCTCCCCTACTGCGTCTTCCAGCATGTCGGCCGCCGCCTTCGGGTCGTGCTCCTTGCGCGCCTTCGTCCAACTGCGGCGCACGATTTCCGCGAACTGCAAAAGAATACGCATCAGATAATCTTGCGTCAGCATGTAATCTCCTTATACGTTACCTCGTCATATCAGCGAACGACAAGCAGCGGCCTGGCTCCCACCTCCCGCTACGCCGTTGGTGCTGGAATGCCCAGATGCTCGTAGGCGCGGGCGGTGGCGACGCGGCCTTTGGGCGTGCGCACCATAAGGCCTTGCTGCATGAGGTAGGGCTCGTACACATCCTCAAGCGAATCAGGGTCTTCCGACAGCGCCGAGGCCAAGGTGGTCAGGCCCACGGGACGTCCACCGAACTGCACCGCTAGCAACTCCAAAATGCGATTATCCACGGCGTCCAACCCCAAGGAATCCACCTCGAAGAAGCTGAGCGCCTGTGCGGCCACATCTTCATCAATCACACCGTCGCCGCGCACCTGCGCCCAGTCGCGTACGCGCTTGAGCAGGCGGTTCGCCAGACGTGGGGTACCTCTGCTACGACGAGCAATTTCCAGTGCGCCCTCTTCGACAATATCCACGCCCAAGATGGCGGCTGAGCGGCGCACGATGGAAGCCAACTCCTCGGGCGCGTAGTACTGCAAGCGGAAGCAGATACCAAAGCGGTCGCGCAGCGGCCCCGTGAGAAGGCCCGTGCGCGTGGTGGCGCCCACCAGCGTGAAGCGCGGCAAGTCCAACCGAATGGAGCGCGCGGCAGGACCCTTGCCCACCACAATATCCAGCGCGAAATCCTCCAGCGCCGGATACAGCACCTCTTCCACCATGCGATTCAAGCGGTGAATCTCGTCGATGAACAGCACGTCGCCTTCCTCAAGGTTCGTGAGGATGGCGGCCAAATCTCCCGTGCGCTCAATGGCAGGGCCACTGGTGGTGCGAATATTCGCGCCCAACTCGTTGGCCACCACGGTGGCAAGGGTGGTCTTACCCAAACCCGGCGGGCCCGAGAACAAAATGTGGTCGACTACATCGCCGCGCGCCCGCGCTGCCTCAATGAGGATGGCGAGCGACTCCTTGATTTTCGTTTGTCCCAGGTAGTCGCCGAGGCGCTTCGGGCGCAGGCTGCGGTCGAGCGCGAGATCATCCTCGGTCAGCTCAGGCGTCACCGCACGCGAGCGCGCCTCAGCTGGCTCGTCGTCGGCCACATAGCCCAATCCCTCTATTTCAACATCTTCGCGCGTCATACGGTCCTATCCCAGTTCGCCTCGTGCTTACGATCCCAGTCGTTTCAAGGCGTATTGTATCAGTACGCCTTCGTCGGCTCCCGCAGGCGCGCCCTTCAACGCAATATCGGCTTCCGCCGAGGTGAAACCCATGGACAGCAGCGCCTCCACGGCACCCTGCACACCGGCATCGGTGACCGCAGCCGGCGCACCCTCGTCGAAGAGCCCTTCCAACCCTTGATCGAGCGACCCCTTCAACTCCAAAATAATGCGCGAGGCCGTCTTCTTGCCCACCCCGGGAATGCGCTGTACCGCTGCCACGTCCTGTGCAGCAATAGCCGAAGCAAGCGCCTGCGGGGAGAACGCCGAGAGCGCCGCCAACGCCACCTTCGGCCCCACGCCTCCCACAGCAATAAGGCGCTCGAACAGCGCTTTTTCCTCCAGCGACAAAAACCCGTAGAGCGCCAGCGCGTCCTCGCGCACCTGTAAGTAGGTGTGCACTTCCACCGGCGCGCCGGCAGCGGGCAGCTTCGAGAGCCCCGACTGTGACATACCTACCGCATAGCCAATGCCGCCCACCTCGATAAACGCCGTTGACGCCGTCTTGCCAACCAGCGTGCCTTTCAGAAACGCAATCATGAACGTACTCCCTTCGCTGCGGCAACTCGCGCGTCAACGCCCACCGCTCCACACCGGCCGGACGGTTGCCGCGCCGCACGCTCAAGCGCCTCGGCACGCACTCGTGCATCAGCCAGCCCCTCGTGCGTGGTGAAGCAGACGGCAGCCGCCAACGCGTCGGCCGCGTGATCGGGCCGCGGCACGTCTTCAAGCGCCAAGAGTTGGCGCACCATATACTGCACCTGGTCCTTTTCGGCCGAGCCCGTGCCCACCACCGCCAACTTAATCTGGCTGGGTGAGAATTCTTCCACCTGCAAATCATGCTCGGCGCACGCAACCAGCGCCGCGCCGCGCGCCTGCCCCGTGGCAAAGGCGCTCTGCACGTTCGCGCCGAACCACACGGTTTCAATACCCACACACGTGGGCTCAAACCGCGCAATAACGGCGGCCATCTGCTCGTGGATTTTGCGCAGGCGCTGCGCGAGCGGACGATCCTTTGACGTGGACACACAGCCATACGCAACGCACGACAGCCGCGAGCCGCGCTGCGCCACCACGCCCCACCCCGTGTTCGCCAACCCCGGGTCAATGCCAAGTATGATCCGTTCCGTACGCGCCATGCTATCCCTTCACCAAGTGCAAACGTTTGTTCGCACTTATTCTAGCACAGAACCCACGGAAGGAAACCCGAAACCTCAGAAATGCAACGAAGGAAACGAATCCGCTTGCCTGAGCGGACCCCCCAACAAAAAAAGCCGCCGGGCCTTCTCGGCTTCCGGCGGCTTCCACTCACACTCTCGCAGGCGCGTTATTCGTCCAGCGCTTCGGCGATTTCGTCCGTGATGTCCATGGTGTGGTACACGTTCTGCAAGTCTTCGAGCTCTTCCAGACGGTCGATCAGGCGCATGACCTTCTTCGCGTCCGACACGCTCACCTGGGCGGGCGTGGAGGGAATCATGGTCAGCTCGGCACCCTTCGTCTCGATGCCGGCCTCTTCCAGCGCGTTCTTCACGGCCATGAGGTCGGTGGCCGCCGTGTAGACAATCCACTCGTCCTCGGCGTCCTCGTAGTCGTCGCCGCCGGCCTCGGCCACGGCCAACATGAACTCTTCCTCGTCGGCAGCGGCGCCGTTTGGCTTCACGGGGTTCTTCTTGTCGCCCGTTTCCACCTCTTTCGACACCATGATCTGGCCCTTGCGCTCGAACATGAACGCCACGGAGCCCGACGTGCCCAGGTTGCCGCCCGCGTGCGAGAACGCGCTGCGGACGTCGGCAGCCGTGCGGTTGCGGTTGTCGGTCAGCGCCTCGCAGTACACGGCGACGCCGGCCGGGCCGTAGCCCTCGTAGACCACCGTTTCGTAGTTCGCGGCGTCTTTGCCAGTGCCAAACGCCTTGTCAATGGCAACTTTGATCTTATCCTTCGGCAGGGAGTAGCCCTTGGCCTTTTCGATGGCGGCCGCGAGCGACGCATTGTTGTCGGGGTTCGGGTCGCCGCCTTCTTTCGCCGCCACCGTGATGTTGCGCGACAGCTTGGAGAACAAGGCCGAGCGCTTCGCGTCCTGCGCCGCCTTGCGATGTTTCGTTGTAGCCCACTTTGAATGCCCAGACATATACCGGTCCCTTCCAGATACAGCAATTCCAGCCGATTATTCTATCACACCCGTCAAATGCGCCACCATACTCCAAAGGAACTGCAAACGATGCCGCGTTTCGTCAACTTCGGGGGGCTTCGCGGCCACCTTAGCGGGCGCGCGCCTTACCTATTTATAGAGTGGTATCGAATATACCGAAGCACCCCAGGAAGGAGGATCCTGGGGTGCGAATGACTGAGGGGAGGAAGGTTGCGGATTGCATGGGGAAGAAAGTGCCGAGCGGGATGGTTTTCGCCAAACCCCGCCCGGCATACCCCATTGCCTCCCCCGACTCGCATAGATCGGGGAAGAATTTACAACTCAGGAACAATCGTCCAAATCAGCTTTGCGAACGAGGTGATATCTTCGCCTGGCTGGAAGTCGAGTTGGGCGCCGTTGCGATTGAGGCCTATTTCGGCGTCCACTAGAGTTGGCGACGAAACCGTGGCTGCAGGAAGGTTGCTCAGCGGACCCTTCGACTCGTCAAAGGCAAGCAAAGCTTCATCCTGACCCACCTTGACGCGCACCTGCACCCCCGCGCGCTCGGCAGCATTTGGGAACAGCTTCTCCGCACCCGAAGCCGCCTCGGACGACACCGACGCAATCGACAACGCCACCGGCGTATTCGACCGCATCTTGAAAACCGCCGGCGTCACATTCCCCGACGAGTCAACCTCCACCTTCGCCGCAAGCGGCACATCGATGTCGACACTCAAGACATACTCGCCAATAAGTTCCATATCCTGCGTGATGGCAGAAGAGAAGTCGAAGGCAGTCCCGTCGGCTGTTTTCCATCCAGAGAAGATATAACCGAAACGCTGAGGCACACCGGGATCAACCACATGCGCGCTTCCATCTTCTCCTGTCGTGACCAAAACCTTCATCCACTCGACCGGTACCGCACCGACCGAATCCGCCAACTTAAATGTAACCTTGTAGGTATTTGCAGGCAGCGGGTCGTTCGCCGTAACTAATGTACGATTGTAGGTAGTAAGCCAATAATCGGCACCAAGCACATCTTCTGTTGCGCCCGCATACCAGGTAGTCAGCGTCTCAGAGCTGAAGCCCGGAAAGTCTGTAGCCATGCCAAACATCGTCTCTAAGCCTGCCGCTTCCCCGTTCTTCAAGGCAAGCAACTTAAAACTAGCAGGAAGTGAGCAAAGCTTCGGGCAGTTCATGAACATTTGTGCCACGTCTGTGTTTGCACCCTCAATGGCAAAGCCCTCAGGCAAACTCTCAAGCGAACGACAGCCGCGGAACATCCCACCAGCGTTGCTCACATTCACCGGAACAGAGAAACCCTCCGGAAGAAAACGCAGTGACTCACATCCTGAAAACATCCTGGAACAGCTGGTCACATCACCCGTTATGCGGAAACTGGCAGGTAGCGATGTCAGCGGAGTGTTTGCAAACATATACGCGAGGTTTTGCGCATGCTGAGGTATTTCAAAACCTGCAGGAAGCGTCGTCAAACCTGAAAGGCAGAACATGTTTTCTGCGTTAATCAGGCTTGCTGGCAAATTGAAACCAGCCGGAAGTGTCGTGAGCGAGGTGCAGCCAAACAACATGCCGTCGGTGTATTGAACCGAATCGGGAATACGTAGGCCATCGGGCAGCTTAGTAAGTGACGTGCATTTGATGAACGTATCATGCATGTCCACAATCTGCGCCCCAGACGGTATGGTGAAGTCCTCTGGCAAGTTGACAATTTTTGCGCAATTCGAAAACGTATTGCGCAGACTTGTCGTCCCTGAGGGCACGTAAACGCGTGAAACGTCTTCGAGATTCACCATAGCCTGGAACCACTTGGCCATACTTTCCGCCTGGACGTTGGGTTCCATTATTGCCGCGGTTACCTCGTCGCGCATTGGGCCCCAGTAGTTAACCCGGAACTCATCCGCAGGCGCCCACAGTTCTTTGATGATAGCTCCTGGCTCGCATGAGATGACCAGCGTGCCGTCATCGGTGAGTTTCCAGGAAGCATTCTCACCGCCGTCGGTGGTGGGAAGCAGGCCGCTGCGGCCGACGTATTTTGCATACAGTTTGACATTGCCGGTCAGCGGCTGCGAGAAGTCAAACGCTGTTGTACAGCTTTCTTCGTTGTACCAGCCGGCGAACGCAAAGCCGTCCAGGTTGGGCGCGTCAGGAGCAGTTAGCGTGGCACCGGCCGCCGCGAGTTGCTGAGCGTACAGGCCGTAAGTGCCCGTTTCCGCTTCAGGGCACATCAGCTCAACGAGCACCTGGCCATCGGGTACGTTCGTCGCAATGCTGCGGTTTTGGATATCCCACTTCGAATAGGAAAGCACGTTTGAGGTGCTATCCGCCGCGCCGGCGAAGTAGGTAGGTGTGAGCTCAGCGCACCAGAAAGGCTCGGTGGCTTCCTCGGCTACCGTCTGCGGGAAGTCGAAACTTGCTGGCAGAACCGTCAACGTTGGGCAGTTGCAGAACACCTTGTGCATTTTGGTCACCGAAGCAGGAATAGTGAAGCCCTCCGGCAACGACGCGAGCGACGTGCAGCCAAAGAAGGTTTCGTCCACAAAGGTCACCGATGTGGGAATGGTGAACCCTACGGGCAGCGACGTCAGAGCCACACAATCACCAAACAGTTTCGACACTTCTTTCAGATTGCCCACGTCAGGTAAGGTGAAGGAAGCGGGTACCGATGCCAGCGAGGCACACTTCAAAAACAGGCTGTGAGCGCTCTCCAGCGAATCAGGAAGCCTGAAACCTGCGGGCAATTCAGCAAGGCTCGCACAGCGGTAGAACATATCCTTGACCGTGCGCGTGCCTTCGGGGATGGCGAAACCCGACAGGTCAACAAGCAGCGGCATGCGGCAGAACCACGCGCTCATGTCTTGCGCTTTGATGCGCTTGTCCATGCGGATGGATTTCACCTGGTCGCGCACCGGCTCCCAAAAGGTTTGCGTTGCGGCACTAGAGTCCCAGGTCATTGCCAGGTTGGCCACTTCGCCCTCACCCTCGATAAAAAGCGCACCGTCAGCCGTCACGCGCCACCACGCCGTTGAGGCAACAGCTTGGCCCGCAGCATCTACGCACGGCAATTCACCACCTGCACGGTTAAGGTCATTCTTGCCACCAGCAAGCACCCACTTACCATAGAGAGTTGTACGCTCAGTGAGGGGCTGCGTGAAGTCGAAGGGCGTAAGGCAGTCCTCGTCCGTGCACCAACCAGTGAACGCATAGCCATCTGGATGGACTGGCGCACCGGGGTCAGCAAGGATGCCTTGCTTGTTCGACCAAGCCGTAGAGCGTGTCTCCCAAGCAAAAGAGCCATCCGGCTGTTCCATTTGCATCTTGAAGACGCCTTGCTGCATGATACCCATGTCCGACTCATCGGTAATGAGCGTACGGTTTTGGCTTTCCCAGTCGAACGTAAGCACGCCGGGATCGCTCCCCGCATAATACGTAGGGATACGAGGCTCACCAGGATCAATGTCACAGTAGAAGGGGTTATTAGCACCCCAGACCGCAGTAGGGAGAGTCAACCCATCAGGTAGTACGGAGAGGGATAGGCATCCACCAAAAACACTGGCACTCGCAGTGACGCTTTCGGGAAAACCGAAGTTCTCCGGCAGCGAGGCAAGCGATGAGCACTGCCAGAACATATATTGCACCGTTTGTACTCCCCTATTGAGAACAAAACTTCTGGGTAGCGATGTTAAGTTTACACAACGTTCAAACATGCAGGAGGTATCAACAACGGTTCCAGGAAGGGCCCATCCTTCAGGAAGCGTCTCAAGAGAGGAACATCCTTGGAAGGAACGCCTCATTCCAGTTACACCTTCCGGAATATGCAGCTCGACAGCATTCGTGAGTTTGTCCATAAATGCAAACCACCCAGACAAATTACGTGCACGTAGAGCAGGGGTCATAGAAACCTTTTCTATCTGGGAGCGATACGGACCCCAATATTCAGAGTACATAGAGTCATTCACTTCCGTCCACCTGACAGACTTGTCGACGATTCCAGCTCCTCTAATAAAGAGTGTGCCATCATCGGAAATCGACCAGGCAGCCGCACCCGTGCTGGCCTCACAAGGCAACTCGCCCTCGTGTGTGCCGGGTGCGAGTTTGCCGTAAATAGTGACATCAGCACCGAAAGGCTGCGAGAAGTCTACCCGCTGCGTGCACTCAGGATCGGCGTACCACAGGGTGAACACCATACCTGGGCGCGTTGGCACGTAGGGAGGCTCTACCAACATGCTAGAGGCATCGGTATATGTGGCCGTCCAGAATGAACCAGCACCAGTTTCGTTCGCTTCTTTTATGTTGAGCGTAACCACGCTTGCCCCATCGGGCCTGTTCGTCGGAGTAACCAGCGTACGATTAGACGAAGCCCAATTATATTCATTTACAAGGATTGTGTTCGATCCTGCATAATACAAAGGAACCCTCACATTGCCGGGAAGTTGCTCACCCTGAGTCCAGTAGAGCGCAAACATGCCATGGGTGTTTACCTCAGCCGGAATCCCAAAACCGTCAGGGAGCGCGACAAGAGAGACGCAGTTGTAGAAAAGATAAGAAATATCAGTGATACGATCCGGTATTTTAAAGTCATCAGGAATGGAGACCAGACTTGTACAGTTTCCAAGGAAGTTTCTTGCACTCTGCAGATCAGGGGCTCCTGCCAAGCTGAGCGAATCGGGCAAGGAGACAAGAGAAGAGCAACCATAGAATACGCTATCGGCGTTAATTGCCGTCGACGGCAGCGAGAAGCCTTCAGGTAACGAGCTTAAACTTTTACATCCTTGAAACAGGTAATCTATACGCTTCACCTGGGAAGGGAAGGTGAAGGATGTTGGTACCGTTTCGAGTTTCACCCATTCAGCGAAAAACCCAGCCATCGCCTCAATTGAATTCGGAAAACTGAAGCCACTGGGCAGATCAGTTAAGTTAGAGCAACTATTGAAGATGTACGAGCAATCTTCAACATTTTTTGGCAAGGTAAAGCCTTCGGGGATTTCCTTCAGCGACGAACAACGCTGGAAGCAGCCGCGCACGCTGGTTACACTATCAGGGAAACTCAGAACTGGAATCGTTTCCAAACTTGAATCAAGTTGAAACATACCGGCGACACTTGTAACCCCAGGAAACACACGCACGCCGACAGCTTCGACCAAATTAGGCATTTCTTGAAACCAGCATTCCATGGACTCTTCTACCCCAGTCACCGCTTCCATCGATACGCGCGTAACGGCAGCTCGTACAGGGCCCCAGTATTTCTCATACACTCCGCTCGAACCGTCAGTGTAGGCCCATCCAAGGTTCGCAATAGTTTCGGTGCTATGGATAGTGAGCGTGCCGTCGTCGGAAAGCGTCCATCCAGCTTTGTTCTCGTCGGTGTTGGGAGAATTGGGGTCATCACTTGCTAGGGGCAAGGCTCCGCCCATGGGAGAAATCTTGAGGAAGCCGTAGTTTTCCCATGCCGCTTTCATTTCATTATATGGCGTTGCGTTGCCATCGGTGGAAACCCTCGGCAGAATGACTACCGCTTTCGCTTTAACAGTATCATCAAAAGCCGTCGCGATGCCTACATTCGGCAAAGAACTATTCGCGCGAATAAACGCGATAGCGTTGCTGTCAGTAAACGCGCTCGCATCAACAGCTTGCAAGGAAGACGGAAAGTTGATTGAAGCAAGCACGCCGCACGTTGAGAAAGCTTCTGCACCGATGTGCTCGACAACGGGCATATCCACAGAAGTCAGCTTTGCGCATAGTCGGAAGGCCTTTGTTCCAAGTACGCGAGTTGCAGGAAGACTCACTGTCTCCAGCGAGCGACAATCATTAAAAGCATACGCGCCAATGGACGTTACTTGAGACAGGTTAATGGACTTCAAAGATTGATTCGCTGTGAACGCATAATCCCTGATTGTGGTGATGGCATCAGGAAGATCGACCGACTCTAAGAGAAGGCAATTCTGAAACGCATGCCCTCCTACACTGGTAATACCGCGAGGGATATTGACAGAGGAAAGGTTTTGGCAAAAACAAAAGAGGAATGGCTCGATGGTAGTAAGACGAGATGGCAACTTAACCGACTGAAGCTTCGGGCAAGCATGGAAGACGCTCGCCTCAAGCGTTTCCACCGTGTCAGGGATATCGATAGCGGTAAGAGTGCTTTTTGAAAAGGCAGAAGTCTTTATGATGCGCAAGCTACTTCCCTCTTCAAATGTTACCGATGTCAGCTGAGGGCAATCCGAAACCGCCTGATTCCCTATTTCCTTAATAGATTTTGGGATTACAAGAGAACTTACTTGAGAACGATACAAGGCAAATTGCGCCACTTCCTCAACCGGAAAGACTAAACCACCAAGCTCGTATTCGGAAGGGATAACGACGTGCCCCGTCAACGATGAGGGGTTAATCGCGGCTATCGACAAACTCTTGCCGTCGGAGCGCATGCGATATAAAAACGTTCCGTCAGTGGCTTCTTCAACCCATTGACCGTAAAGCGTCATGTTATTTTCGATCGGCTGGGAGAAGTCCCATCGAATACCCTCAGAAGTGAACCAACCCGAAAGGCTAAATTCTTCCTTTATGGGCGAAGACGGTTCAGCTATCGGGACGCCTTTTGCAACTGTTTGAACAAAGGATGCAGGCATACCTCCCTGGGAGTCAAACGTGACCGAGCAGCGCTCCCCCAAAACTTCTACCGTTTTGAAGGTATAGCCCGCTGCGCCCGCAGCCTCCGACCAGGATGCAGCGCTATCGGCATTAGAAACGTACACGCTCACATCCTGGGTCGGCAAAAGGTCAAATGCCCCCTCTTCGAAAGAGGTTATCGTTCCATATACATATACCGTCCTGAGTGATCTACAGTTCGAAAATATATACGGAGCAAGAGAAGTCACCTGAGCACCCAAAGCCACAGAAGACAAGGATGTGCAGGTCAAAAAGCATTCTTTTCCAATGCTAACCGCCGATGATACATCAATATCAGTCAAACTTGTACAGTTGGTAAACGCAGAGGCTCCAATGCTTTTCACGGTATCCGGCAAAGCAACTTGCGACAAGGAACGGCAGTTATTAAAACTGCCTATGCCCAATGATGACAAGGTGCTACCTGCGGCAAAAGAGATAGAATTCAGATAGAATGAAGTCGAGAATCCATTGTCCGCAATAGCAGTAACCTGGTATTTCGATCCATTGTTTTCGACGGTAGCTGGAACAATTAGAGAGCCGCGAGGATCAAGAGCGGCGTTTGCGCTTTTAGACACCGCTACCTCACCGCTCATCTCCCCTTCCGCTTCGGAAAGTACGGTGAATTTAAGTGTGTGTCCGGAGGCAACCTCTTGCTCGAAGCTCTCACCGGTTGCAAGCATAGCTGCGCGTTGGATCATGCCACTTTCGTTTACGAGTTCGCCTGTCTCCAAAGAGATTGTTGTTGGGTCAAGTTCATTGGCGAGAGCTATCGAAGGTTCTGTTGCTGGCGTTTGAACGGTATGTTCCGTTTGAGCATTTAGAAGCTCTTCGGTTTTAACGCTTTCCTGTTTCTCAGAAGCTTCAGGCCCAGATGGGATTACAGGTTCAGATGAGGCGCTGACTACCACCGTACGGGTGGCACGAGTTAGTTCTTGGTTGTTGAGAGTGAGGGTCACGGTGACCTCGGAGGTGCCGGGGGCTTTGGCGGTTACGGTGCCGTCAGGGGCTACGGATAGGGGTTTGGCGGCGTAGGAGAAGGAGACTTCGCAGGGTTCGGGGGTTTCGTGGAGATCGCCTTCGAAGAGGTTGGCGGACTGGCCTACCTCCAGATGTAGGGGCTCTTCGGGGAGAGTGAGGCCGTAGGGTAGAAGGTGGTTGTTGTTGGCGATGAGGCCGAGGTTCCAGGGATAGGTACCTTCTGCGTTGTAGGGGCTGTAGATGGAGAGGTTGGCACAGCCTGCTATGGCGTCATCGACTACCTCGGGGGTGCCGAGGGCCACGATGCGGGTCAGGGACTCGCAGGAGGCGAAGGCACGGGAGGCGATTGATTGTATGCTCGCAGGGAGCCAGACTTCGGCGAGGGCAGTGGCTTCGAAAGCGCGCTCGCCTATCTCGCGCAGGGTGTCGGGGAGTTGGATGGTTGCGAGGTTGGCGCACCTTGCGAAGGCGGCTTCACTAATGGAGGTCACGCTTTCAGGAAGTTTCACGCTGGTTAGCGAGCCACGATTCGCGAAGGCGTTGGCGGCGATGGTGCTCACACGGTAGGACACGTCGTTGATCTTCGCGGATGCGGGGATTTCGAGGTTGACGGCGGGGTCTTCGGTACCTTCCCAGGTGACCGAAAGCGTGTAGTCATCAAGCAGCGTAAACACGAAGCCGCTGGCGGCAGCCTCGGAAGAGTCGTTAACTTCTGGACGCGAAGTTGTGCCTGGCTCGGCTGGTTCGGCGAAGTGTTGGAAGCCTGCTTGCTCCCAAACAGCTTTGCTCTCCCCTGCTGGGAGGGCTACTACAGCAGTGGCTTTGGTTTCGTCGGCAAAAGCAGTGGGATCAATCTCACGCACGTTCCCGAGTGCGGTGATTGAGGTAAGGTCTTTGCAGCCGGCGAGGGCGTACTCGCCAATAGTCTCAGTTTCAGTGGGAAGCACGACGGCGTTCCCTACCTTGGGCGGGCAGACAACCAAGGTTTTAAGGTCTTTCGAGAAAAGCATCCCGTTGAGCGTAGTGAATTCGGCGCTGCCATCCCCGGCAGTTAGTGAGGAGCTCAGACACCGGGAAAATGCCTGAGCGGGGACGTATGTTGTTTGGCCGGGGATGGTGGCAGCGCCCTCCTTGCCCTCGGGAATGAGCAGGAGACGCGAGTAGTCTTTTGAGAACAGCATGCCGTCATGCGAGGCGAAGGCCTCGTTTTTGGCGCTGATAGTGATGGATTTGAGGGAAGTACATCCAGCAACTGCGTCGGGGTCTACCTCGCGCAGCGTTGCGGGAAGCGAGATCGAGGTGAGTTCCGCACACTTCGCGAAAGCTTCTTTCGCGATGGAAGTTACCTCGTAGGTGGTTGACCCGCTGGTTACCGATGGTGGGACAGAGAGGTCGCCCTTGGGCGGCGTCACAGCCGAGCCAACCAGCTTGGCGGTGTTGACTGTGGTGTCAATTTCGAAAACAAGGCCATCAGCCACAATTGAGGCTACCGCATCAGCAGAGCCTTCAGGAAGCGGAACCGTACCTGCTACCTGGCTAGACACACCAGTAGAACCCGCATCCTGTACAGGCGAGTTTTCGGTTTGGTTTTCATTGGAAGAAGATTGGTCGAGTGGGACCTGTTGGGAGAACTGCGAGACATCGCTCGCATTCGGAGATTCGGCCGCACCCTCCGCACTTGTAGCGTCAGAGGTTTCGGAGGCTATAGGCTCAGAAAGCCCCCCCCCCCCCGGAGGTTTTCAGATGTTGCAGCATCGCCTGCGAATGCAGGCAGAGTACCGGTCGCCAGAGCAAGCGTAAGCGTTACCGCGCACGCAGCCCTGCCGAGCCGCAAAGCTCGACGATTATTCATTTCCCTTGTCCCTTTACTCCAAAATTCTTGTGCATTTCCCGATGCACGTACCCCACTCACTGAGGGATATGCTCGGCATAGTAGCACGCGAGAAGGGAAAGTGAAGAGCGCCCTCGCTCCCCCATCACAAGGAGAACCAAGGGCGCCCAAGGCGATAACCGCAGGTAGAACATATTCCGCACATGTTTTGCAAAATACTTTTCGCCAAACCTGCAAATTCACAGTTTCTTCATAAATTGTTGACAACCTCAAAAGATGAAATAAGGGAGCGGACGTGCTAAAATACAACCATCGGTGCCCCGCCAATCCGGGCAGCGTATATGGCAAGGCCGGGAAACTTTCGACGGCGACCCGGCCTATTTCTTTAACCTAACGTACCTACCAAACGCTGTTCGTCGTTACTTATCCCTTTTAGAGCCCAATCTTACGATTCCGAGAACAACAGTAAATACTGCACAGACCGCAATAACAGTTTGAACATCCATGGCAACTCCAATCTACTCAAGCTGCCCAGGCGACGAAGCACCGCGTTTATTGTACTTCGTCGCCCGTCTGGATGCCCAAAATTCTTACCTTTTTAATAATTAAATACACCACGGGGGTGCCAGCGCTCATTTCCCCAGTTCATCACCCTATAAAGACACCGTCCATATGAGTGCGGCTACCTCTGTTGAGGCATCTGGGATGTAGCGGAGTGTCGTGCCTCCCAAGTCCATGCTCACCGTGCAGGACAACAGCCCCGGCTTCGCAAAACCGCTCGACACGGGCACCGTGGCGGAAGTGGCGACACTCCCCCCTCCCAGCGGCACCGCGTATGGAGTCCCGCTTGGGAACTGCACGAGCGCGCTCACCTTGCTAGGGTCGTCAAACACCTTGGATGCCCCGAACCGCTTGTCCAGACGGAGCCCCTGCACGTTCACCTCAACAGGCGTGAACGACCGCGCCTGCGCACTCGCCGTGGACACCGAGCCCGTGGCGTCAATCTCCACCGTCGCCTGAACCGGCGCCTCAAAACGCAAGATAGGCGCGCCGAATTTGCCGTACACCACCACTTCGTTCGAATCGATCACTGAATCAAAATCGAAAAGCCTCTGATAGTCCGGTTCGGTGAACCACCCAAGGAACGGATAGCCAAAACGCGCCGGATCGCTCGGCTTCGCCACCTTGCCGGTCCCCTCGTCCGTCAGCACCGATTGATACGTCGCCCACCCATCCGGACTGGAAGCATCGGGAAGCTTAAACGTTACCGGATGCACGTTCGACGGCAAGGGATTCTCAGGGTCGTCCGGAACAACCAGCTTGCGCTTCTGCGAGCCCCAATCGTACTGGCGAACAGCCGAAACAACGGGCCCTGCGAAATAGGTCAGGGTGTCAGCGTCCTTCGCCATGAAGAAATTGGTTGATTCTTGTGCCACCGCCAGCGGGAAATCAAACGTGGAAGGAAGCACTTTGAGAGAGTTGCAGCCGTCAAACATGTTATCCATCTTACCATCATCGGCGAGCGGAGCCTTAAGGGGAATGGTGAATCCCTCCGGGAGCGTCGTAAGCGCTGAACAGTCTTTGAACATGCCGTGAATTCGCACAATGTTGTCGGGAAGCTTAAAGCCCTCTGGCAAGGATTGCAGGGAGGTGCAGTTCGAGAACATAGAGTGCGCCATAGTCAACGTTTCAGGCAAGGTGAAGCCTTCTGGGAACGACTGGAGTTGCGTGCAGCCACTGAACATGTTCTCAGCTTTCTGCAAGTTCGCCGGCAAACTAAAGCCGGTTGGCAAAGCCGTCAAAGAACTGCAGGATCTGAACATATGGTATGTCGTAATAACACTATTCGGAATTCGGAAAGCCTCGGGCAGTGCCGTAATTTTCAAACAACCTTGGAACAGGGCGCCGGTATCCGTAGCGCCTTCGGGCACCTGGAACGAATCCGGAATGTTTGCAAGTGAGGTGCAATTCATGAACAGCCCATAAAGTTCTTTCGCGCCCTCAGGAATGAACACTTCAGAAATGTCAACCAGGTTCGGCATGTTTTGAAACCAGTAAGCCATAACGTTAGTTTTGACCGTTGGACTCATGACCACCTTTTTTACCAAGCTTCGCACAGGACCCCAGTAATTCTGATCGCCGCCAAACTTAAGGTCAGAAATCTTGGCGCCTTCCACGCAATCTATCGTGAGTAGGCCATCTTCGGACAGCGACCAGGTTGCTTCCTCGCCTACTCCCTCAACGCCTTCCCTGGTCGTGGGCAAAGTGCCACTGAGCGGCTGGTACTTGGCGTAAAGCGTTGTGTTACCACTCACCATGAGCGGGAAGGTGACAGCGGTAGTGTAGTCCCCGCCCCTATACCAACCCGCGAACAATCCATCAGCGCGTTTCGGAGCGGCCGGCTGGTCAAGCGAACTCCCCTTCGCAACCATAAGCGTCTGCCAGGAATAGAAGTCCGTGCCACCCTCATTCGGCAGCATAAGTGTTACAAGCGCCTGACCCTCCTGCGCGGGGTCAGTCACCAACGTGCGCTTCTGAGCTTCCCAATCAATCAAACCCTGCTGATCCTTCGGTGCCGGGAAATAGGTAGGCAGCGTACCAGTGAAAACAGAACTGGAGAAGCCAAACACGCCAACGGCATCGTTGCTCGCACTCGTATGCGGATCGTTAAGTTTGGCCTTAGCTTCATCAGAAAGCTCGCTCAAAAGACCCGCCGGGAGCACAGTAAGGTTCGTACAGTTGGTAAACGCCGAACCAAGCGACTTAACGCTTGAGAGAATCGCAAAATTCTCCGGAAGTGAACGCAAGCTTTTACAGTAGTTAAACGCCTCACTTATGCTGGTAACTCTATCGTGCAAACGAAACCCTTCCGGCAAAGATGCAAGAGAAGTGGCACAGTAGAAGAGACATCCCATTGTGTCCACGCTTTCCGGAATAGTGAAGTCGGCAGGAAGACTCTCAAGCGATTCACAATACTGGAACATGCCCCAAATGTTTGCGACCTTGCAGTCCGCCGGAAAGAGCCCCGTTGGCAGATAACGTAATTTTTTGTCATTGAAGAAGAGGTGCTGTGTCCACTTGCAATTCTCAGGAATGAAGAAGCCTTCACGTACGTCTTCAAGTTGCGTCATGTACTTGAACCATGCGGTCATGGAACGAGCACGTACGTCCTTATGCATGTTGAGTGAATACACCTCACCCGCATAGGGCTGCCAGTATTTTTTCCTGCCGTCATTCCATGTCAGGTCTCCCACGTCAATACTGCTGCCACCTTCGCATTTGAGGTTAAATGTTCCATCAGCCGTGATGCTCCACCATGCGCTACCGATATTATCATCCACCGGCAAGGCACCCTCAGCCACGTAACGGCCTCCGTGCTTTACCCACTTGCCATAAAGGGTGGTCACACCCTCGGGCAGAGGCTGCGTGAAATCAAACGGCTCAAGACAGCCCTCGTCAACACACCAGTCTGTAAACGTGTAACCCACCAGTAGTGGTATGCCGGGATTGGTAACTATACCGGACGAGTTGGTCATGGTAACTGCACGAGTAACCCAGTCGAAGTTCCCGCTGGCCTCTTGCAACTTGAACGTCACTTCACGCATCCCGTAGTTGTTCGCATCGGATGAATCCGTCACAAGTGTTCGCCGCTGCGAACCCCAGTCATAGTTCAAAACGCTGGGGTCTTTCCCCTTGTAGTATGTGGGAATATAGCTTGACTCATCACCAAACACCGAACACGTGAATGGAGTTATCCATGGCGAACCTTCTGGAGCATCCGGAAAGCTAAAACTACTGGGCAGAACAGTGAGTGAGGGGCAGTTATTGAGTATTCGATCCATACCTGAGTTCGCCTTTGTTTTCACCACGTTATTGGGAATCTTAAAGCCCTCAGGCAAGGAAACCAAGGAGACGCAATTCTCTAACATGCCATAAGCGTCAACTCCGCCGGTCTCAGGAATCCTAAAGCGGGAAGGGAGCGACTTGAGTCGCGAGCAATCCCAGAACAACCATCGCAATCCCCGTGCCTTTTCTGGCAAGGTGAAATTCTCCGGCAAGGTTTCCACGCCAGAGGCCCTAAACATACTATTCAATTCCCAAGTAGTGGAAGGCAAGCTGAAGCTCTCCGGGAACGTGCTGATAGACGAGCACCAACGGAAAATGCCATGCACGTTGGTAACCCCTTCAGGAATCGTAAACCCTTCAGGGAAAGTATGAATTGCTGAACTCTTCTGGAACGTCCATGCCATTTTCACCACATCCCGCGGGACTACCAATTCCTGAATATCCACGAGATTCGGCATGTCAGCGAACCAGAAGCATGTCGTATTAGAGGAAATGCCCGGCTGCATGGACACCTTATATACGAGATCGCGGTACGGAGCCCAGTGCCCCTCCATAGGAGTAAATTCGTCATATCCCGTATCCCAACCGAGGTTGTCAATAGTGCCGCTTCCTCTTAGGTAAAAGGTGCCGTCGTCGGAAATCGACCAGGAAGCATGTCCTTCATTATTGACGGTCGGCAAGTTTCCGCCCAGGCTACCGGCGACATACTTGCCATAAAGGGTGTATTTCCCATTCTCATCAACAGATACCTGATCCTTGATTGGCTTAGAGAAGTCGACACGCTGAGTGCACGATTCATTCGTATACCATAGAGTAAAAACTTGGTTACTTGCATAGCGAGAAGGAGCAAGCGGCTCGACAACAAGTCCCGACTCATCAGGTGAAGCAGCGGAAATGTTAGTCCATCCCGACCCCGCCTTATCGGACACCTTGAAGTTAACCGTGGTATTTTTCGGTGTTACCAGCTTTCTATTTTGATTGCTCCACCATGGTTCAGTCGCTGCCAAGACAACAGGGTCGTTGCCTTCGTAGTACAAAGGCAACATTTTTTCAGATTTAAACAACGAGGAAGCCTCTGCAATAAGAGCAGCTGGCATTGAAAATTCAGCATTAAGGGAGGTCAGATTATCACAGCCATTAAAAGCCGAGATAGAATAAAAGGGAGTTATGCTTTCAGGAATCCGAAAATGTTTGGGAAGCGATGACAACTGTTTACAATGGGCAAACATTTTGATGATATGTTGCGCACTTTTTGGCAAATTGAATGCGTCAGGCAGTTCCGCTATACCAGAACCTTCAAACATACTATCTATATGAACAAGTCCTTCAGGCAGCAAAAAAGAATCGGGCAAGAAGGTAAGATTCTTACAACCATAGAACATTCTTCCGGTCTGTTTTATCGATGTTGACAAGGTAAACCCATCGGGAAGACTCTCAATGGCTGTATTCTCAAACATAGAATTAGCAATGCTCACACTATCTGGCATCCTGAACGAATCTGCCACATGAGTCAGGGAAGTGCAGCCGTTAAACATCGACTGTACGTTTTGCAACCCATTCGGCAAAGTGAAATTCACGCTGGTCAAGGAGGCGCAGCCAATAAACATTGAGTATGCAATCTGTACGCTTTTCGGCAAAGTGAAACTTGAGGGCACTTCGATGATCCCCGTACCCCCAAACATGTCTTTGCAATTGAGGGTACCTTCCGGAACCGAAGCGCACGAAATATCGGTTAAATTCGACATATTCTTAAACCAGCACTCCATGCTGGCCGCTTTATATAGGTTACCCATATCAACACTCTTTACGAAGTTGCGCACAACGCGCCAGTGTTCATTCTCCAAAGCCTCTGTCTTATCCCACGTCCATCCAAAATCAGCAAGCTCTTCCGTACTTGCTATAACAAGCGTTCCGTCCGACATAAAATTCCAGGAGGCAATGGACCTATCGGTATTGCTTACATTGTTTATGGTGGGTAAAGGCCCGCCCGAGCACTGGAACTGGGAAAACCCGTAGTCAGTCCAAGCCTGCTGCAAGGTTTCAAAGGTGTCGCCGCTGCCGTCTTCGGCAATAGCGGGCAGGAAAACCTTGACGTTTTCTTTTGCTACCTCCACAAAAGCCGACGATACCTCAAGGTTTTTATACGCTCCGCAAGCAAGCACACCTTTAAGTGGGGCTTTTGAGAAGGCGCCGTATCCCAGAGACTCAAGGGTCGCAGGAAGCGTCACGCACTCAAGCTTCGCACACGAATTAAAGGCGTTTTGGCCAAGCGACGTCAAAGAAGCTGGCAAGTAGGCAGCCTTGAGCGAAGAGCACGAACGGAACGCCTCATTCCCTATGTGCTGCAAAGTTTGCGGGAAGTCGACAGTCGGAAGCATGGAGCAGTTCCGAAAAGCAATCGCTCCAATGGATTCAAGCGACGAGGGCAGATGAACAGTGGCAAGGGACTTGCAATTGTCAAATGCGGCATCTTTAATTTCTCGCAAGGAATCGGGAAGCTGAATGCTTGTCAGCCTTATGCATTGCTGGAACGCCGACTCGCCGAGAATTTCCAGGGTATTAGGAGAAGCAAATTCAACCCTGTTCAGAGCCGGGCAATCATAAAAAGCCGTCCGCTCAATCACGCGAACGTTTTTGGGCAGGTAGATAGAAGCTACGTGATCAATGTCAGCAAAGGCATCTTGTTCGATTACCTCAAGAGCGCTATTTTCGCTGATGGTGACCCGTGATATTTCCAAACAGCCGCGGAACGCTTGGACGCCGATGATTTCTACTGAATCGGGGATGGTGACGGCGGTGATGTGTGTGCCTCCGAAGAAGGCGCGCTTTCCTATTTCTTTGACGGGATACGATACGCCTGCAAGTTCATAGGAACTGGGGATGATGAACGTGCCGCTGATGACGTTGGGGTCTGCGGCTGCAACCGACAGGCTTGCTCCGTCGGAGCGCATGCGGAAGATCAGGCCGGACGCCTCGTCGATTGCCTCTTCTACCCATTTTGCGTAGAGCGGGAGATCGCTTGTCACGGGCGTGGCGAAATCCCAGGGCTGCGTGCATGCTTGGTCGGTATACCAACCGGCCAAGCCGTATCCCGGCCTGGAAAGAGTTGGCTCGGACAGGGGCTGGCCCTTTGCCACAGGCCACGTGAACGAGGCGGGCGTTTCGGTGCCCGTATTAAAGATGACCTGCCAGAAATCGGTCGCGACGCGGATATTGTCGTTCACCAGGCCGTATTCCATTTTTGCGTTGGCGTTTTCCCACTTGGTTTTCTCCGCGGCGGACGGCACGTAGATGGTGAGGTTTTCGGTAGGCGTGCCGGCGAACGCGTTCTTTTCGAACAGGTCAATGGTTCCTTTTACGGTGATGGAGGCGAGCTTCGTCTCATTCATGAACAGCCGGTCGGTAAGGGCGTTGCACTGCGCGCCCAGCACGATTTGCGTCAGGCTGCTGCAGTTGTGAAACGCGAGCGGCCCAATTTCCGTCACCCCATCAGGGATTTCGAGCGTCCCGAGCGAAGCGCAGTTGTAGAACGCGTTTGCGCCAATGCTTGTGAGAGTGGAGGGCAAGGCGATGTGCTCCAGAACGCGGTCATCGCCAAAGGCTCGCTCACCGATTACGGTAAGCGACGAGCCCTCTTCAAATGAGACAGAGGTAATTTGCGGACACCACGAAAACCCTTGGTCGGCAATGGCGGTTACCGCATACGTTTTACCCTGATCATCCGTAACTTGAGCCGGGATAATCACATTCCCAGCAGGCAGTAAAGCTGCATCGTCCGACCGACTGACGGACACACTTCCCCCATCAGTAAGAACGGTGAACTTGAAGGTGGTGCCAGAAAACACTTGTTCAAAGGACACATCGGTCTGCAAGGGCTTTACTTCAGAAGTGTTGTCCGTGTAGAGCAAACGACTGCTATCCGCCGAGAAAGCGCGATTGGCGGTGGACAAAGCGGCTGTCTCGCTTGTGATGAGTGTTTCCGCTTCGGCATCTACTTCAGCTTCGGGGGACGTTGGGGTGGAGGTTAGGGGGAGTTCCTCCTTGAGTTGATCGTCTTTTGGTTGAGCTTCTGGTTCCGGCTGGTTTTCTTCTGCGGGAGTACTCGGCTCTTTCACAGTGACAGGGAGAAAACCTTGCGCAAGAGTGATGTCTTCGAGTGACAAGAACACGGTGACGGCGGTTGTACCTGCTGCTTTGCCGGTGACTAATCCGTTTTCCACCGACACGGGGGCAGCGGCGTAGGAGTAGGTGAGGGTGCAGCCTTCGGGGACCTCGGTGAGGGCGTTTTCGAAGAGGTTGGCTTGTTGGCCTACCTCGAGGGTGAGGGGCTCTTCGGGGAGAGTGAGGCCGTAGGGGTTGAGGTGGTTGTTGTTGGCGATGAGGCCAAGGTTCCAAGGGTAGGTGTTGTCTGCGTTGTAGGGGCAGTAGAGGGAGAGGTTGGCGCAGCCGGCGAGGATGTCGTCGGCTACTTGTGGGGTGCCGAGGGCGACGATGCGGGTCAAGGACTCGCAGGAGGCGAAGGCGCGAGAGGCGATTGCTTGCACGCTGGCGGGGAGCCACACGTCCGTGAGCCCCGTGGCTTCAAAGGCGCGCTCGCCTAGTTCGCGGAGGGTGTCGGGGAGTTGGATGCTTGCGAGGTTGGCGCAGCCGGCGAAGGCGGCGTCACCGATGGAGGTCACGGTGGCGGGGAGGGTTACGCTTGCAAGCGCGCCGCGGTTCGCGAAGGCGTTCGCGGCAATGGTGCTCACGCGATACGACACGCCGTTGATCTCGGCGGATGCGGGGATTTCCACCTCAGCGGCGGGATCTTCTACACCTTCCCATCCGGCGGAAAGAGTGTAATCCTCCAACAGCGTAAACACGAAGCCACTTGCGGCAGCCTCAGCATCAGAACCAGCATCGGCATTCGAGCCACCCGCTTCCGGCCCCACTGTCACGCCCGGCTCGGCCGGTTCGGCAAAGTGCTGAAAGCCTGCCGCTTCCCACACGGACTTGCGTTCGTCGTAGTCCTTTCCTGCGGGAAGCGCTACCACGGCGGAGGCCTTCACTTCGTCAGCAAACGCGTTCGGGTCAATCTCGCGCACAGTGCCCAGCGCGGTGATCGACGTGAGGTCCTTACACCCCGCCAGGGCATATTCGCCAATAGTTTCCACTTCCGCCTGCAGCACCACCGAGGTACCAATGCCCGCGGGCGCGACGACGAGCGTTTTCATATCTTTACTAAAAAGCTGAGCGTTGTATGATGAGAATGCGGCGCCGCCCTCCCCAACTTCGACGGTGAGGAGCCCAGGGCATCGGGAAATGCCCAAGGCAGGGACAAAGTTCGTCTGATCGGGGATGTGGGCGGCGCCCTCCTTGCCCTCGGGAACGAGCAGGAGATGCGAGTAGTCCTTGGAAAACAGCATGTCGTCAAACGACGCAAAGCTCCCGTTGTGGGAGCTCACCTGAATGCGCGCGAGCGAGGGACACTCGGTGAGCGCCTCCTCGTCGATGTCTGTGATTGTTTCAGGAAGGGTGAGCGACTCTACGGAAGAGTCAGTGAATGCCCCCCCCCCCCGAGGGATTTGAGGGCCGTCACCGTGTAGGTGTCCGCGCCGCTTGTTACCTGGGAGGGAATGGAGAGGTCGCCCGTGGGCGCGGTGCCGTGCCAGCCAACGAGGGCGACCGATGCGCCGTCGGGGTTTACTTCGTAGGTGAGGCCGTCAACCACAATGGTGCCCAGCGAGGCGCGCGCAGCTTCAGGCGAGAGCGCAACTTCGCCCTTTGTTTGGGCGGACGTTGCGGCTGAGTTAGTTAAGGGAAGTTGCCGGGTGACCTGCGACTTTTCTGCGGTGTTCGCGGCGTCGCCTGACCCGGAAGACGAAGTGGTGCTTGAGGTGTTGTCGGTACCTTCGGCACCAACGTCAGCGGAAGGGTCGCTGTTCGAGGCTATAAGCTCAGAATGCCCCCCCCCCCCCGGAGTTTTTCGGAGTCTGCCGAGGTGGCCGCCCACGCCGAGGCACCCTCAGCAAACGGGCCTGCCGCTAAAGCGCACGACAGCGCAAATGCACACGCCGCCTTGCCGTACCGTGAAATTCGGTTTCGCATGGTTATCCCTTGTCCTTTGTAGTGCTTTTTCCCGTATACGCCGCGTGACATCTTTTCCCGGTCCGTCCCTAGCAAGCGGCATATATTCGGCATAGTAGCACGCGCGGAAGGAATGTGAAGAGTGCTGCGGCGTGCGCGTTACGAGGGGAATGCGGCGCGCGAGGGGCGATAACCGCAGGTAGAACATATCCCCCGCGGAACGAAGAGCGAGACCTGCGGATAGTGGGCGTCTACACATTTTCTCCACAAGTAGCGGCATTGGGTGTTGTGGCCGCGGCGCGCGCCCGCGCCCCGAGACGCTTACCGGGCGGCAAGCGCCGTGTAACAGGCGTGCGGGCCGCACGAGCGGCGGCGTGTTCGCGCTCTATGCTGCGCCCGTACGCAACCGAAAGGAGGCTTTCATGCCTGCAACCGCAACACTGGAAACTCAGGCCCCGAAGGCGGGCTATGCCATGGACGATGTCCGCGCGAACGTGGACCCGAAGCCGCAGTTGGAAAGCGATTCCTACCGCGCGGCCGGCAAGCTTGAGGGCAAGGCCGCCCTCGTGACCGGGGGCGATAGCGGCATTGGCGCCGCGGCCGCCATCGCGTTCGCCAAGGAGGGTGCCGACGTGGCCCTCGTGTACTATTCCTCTGATGACGATGCGCAGGCCGTGGCCGATCGCATCCGCGAACTCGGCCGGCGCGCCCTCGTGTTCAAGGGCGACGTGGGCGACGAAGGGTTCTGTCAAAGCGTGGTCAAGCGTGTGGTGGACGAATGGGGCCACCTCGATGTGCTGGTGAACGACGCTGGCGAGCAGACGCCTCAGGCGAGCATCCTGGACGTGTCGCAAGCCCAGCTGGTTCGCACGTTCCAGACCAACATCTTCAGCATGTTTTTCCTGGTGAAGGCCGCGCTCCCCCATTTGCCGCAGGGCGGCACCATTGTGAACACCACCTCGGTGACGGCTTACCAAGGCTCGCCACAGCTGCTGGATTACTCGGCCACGAAGGGCGCCATCACCGCGTTCACACGCTCGCTGTCCGAGAACGAGGAACTGGTCAAGCGCGGCATCCGCGTGAACGCCGTCGCCCCCGGCCCCATCTGGTCGCCGCTGAACCCGGCGTCCTACGGCCCCGACAGCGAGAAGGTGCGCACCTTCGGCCAAGAAACCCCCATGGGTCGCCCCGGCCAGCCCTACGAACTAGCCCCCGCCTACGTGTTCCTGGCCAGCGAAGACTCCAGCTACATCTCCGGCCAAGTCATCCACATAAACGGCGGCATGGTAGTAAACGGATAACGGAAGCAGAAGGGGCCGCGAGCAACCAGCGGCCCCTTCGTGTCCACTACACCAGTAAGCTCAACTGATCAGCACTTTTTCAGCTTAATTTCAAGCGTCACTCCCGGAGGCGGTACAAGGACACTACCGCATTTTAAGCAAACCTTTGCCTGCAAATCATTTACAGTACCGCAAATCAAACAGGTTCCGTAGGGTTTGGTACCCTTTACCTCGCCCCTACATCTTCCACAACCGGTGCAAAGGTAACCGCACATAAGAACCTCCCTTTTCGGTTGAGTACCGATCACCATCGACCCCAACCCGCACCTCACGATCCCTTTACCTTGTTTTCCACAAGGTCGATCAGTTCCTGGTGGGAATGAATGTCCATTTTCTGGTAGATGTTATAGATATGGCTCTTGACCGTCGGAGTTGATAAGACCAGTTCATCACGAATGAACTGTACATTGCGCCCTCGTGCGAGCAATAGGAATATCTCCTTTTGGCGAGGGGATAGCTTGTAGAGCTCCGCAAGTTCATCGCACGTACGACTCCACCTTCCCTTACCTTGAATAACTGACTCAATGGCCTTCGAATCAAGTACCTCCAACGTAGGTTCATTGTCGACAACGACCTCGTGAAACTCCAACTTCATTTTCTTGAATAATGCCGTGTCGATCACCACCGCAATCGACACCATAAAGAAGCACAAAGCCAAAAGTATCGTCGTATCCGCCTCTAAGAGGTATAAACTTCCCGTTGCGAAAATCCATCCAAGAATGAATCCAACCGAGTTGCCCGCTTTCGATGAGTACAACTCCCACAAGCATCGCACGGAGTCGTAGGATGAATACGCGTACGCCGTATGCGCATTTAGTATCTCATAGCACCCAAACAGAACAAAAAGGATGGCAGCGCATATGAGAACCCACTCCGTCGGCCAAAGAATTCCCAAGAACAGATAACAAAAGCTCGTGACCGGCAGAAACAGCTTTGGCAATACATTGCACACATCGCGCTCACGATCGCTTAGCACGATCACCATGATCAAGGCAGCGATTGCATTCCCGAACCCAATGACGACACCGTTTGCCGGATAGAGCCAATCCGCTAAAGCGGCGCATGCCACAAATCCAAGCGCTATTGAATAGAGCAGCGTAAAAAGCCCTTTAAGAATAATGGAGCGGCGATCTTCATCAAAAGGAATCTGTTCCCGCAACTTTTTCACACCACCGGAAAAGGTTACGGGCGCTTTCCACTCTGCAGTTTCTTCTTTCCTGCCAGCGTACCTCTGGTAGGCCAAGCGCATAAAACCATATGATGCCACGGGAAGTATGGTAACCGTAGGGGACACAACCGACTGATCCACAAAAGGAAACACTGAGAGCACCAAACCGCCCACGGCAAAAGCTCCGCAAACGGTATAAAGCTGCTGTTTGTGGGACAAAACTTTAAACCTTGCTCCCCAAAGAAAAAATGTTGCAGCCTGACCGGCTCCCGCAACAAACCAAAGCATGAGCGTAATTTCAAAGGGAAGAGGCACAAAAAGCGTAACCGCAAGCCCCATGCAGAGCGCTGGAACCAATGCCTCCCAAATTTTATTGCGAAGTCCAGCGAAGGCCAAGCGACCGGTAAAAAGCAGAAAACATGTCGCCAAAGCAACGCCACCAAAAAGCGCGCACCTCAGAATAAGGAAATCGAGTTCCCCGCTGTCCCCAAGCGGCACTACGCCCTTATCCCAGCCTACGGTAAATGCCCATGCAACGAAACAGGAATACCCCGCAATATCACATAAGGGCAAGAGCACCAAACCGTTTTCAGGATCGCCCACCAAGTCCTTATTCCTTGTTGCGGCAGTATCTACGACATTTTTTGTTGCGCGCTCCATCCCTGAAGCCACCCCCTGATTGAGCCCCGTCGCACTAGGTAAAACCGCTTCTCACAACTACGTTATATACAAGAGTCCGTCGCACTGAGCGCCATCAGTGATAATGGGTAACCACACGAAAGTTTCACCCAGAATGGATGACCGAAAAAGGCGCAGCACAACGTATGTTTTAGACCCTGAGCCTATCATATTCAACGACACTCATAGGTAATACAATGCGAATTTCGAATTCTCTCCCCTTGTCTATTCTTGTCTACCTTATCCTAAAAAGACATAGACAGCCTAAAACACAACACCTCCACCTATACCCTTTCCCAACCTGCTGCTCAGGTGTCTGAAGGCACCGACCGAGTGCGCCTTCAGACACCTTTTTCGGTTCTAGTTTTGCGCTACTACCGATGCGCGGTCTTTCATGGAAAGATAGCGCCACTGTCCCAGGGCCCAGGTATAGCCAAACCCTTGAAGGTCAGCACGCGTGCAACCCATCTCCTCGCAGATGTCGACCACCTCGCGGCCGCCATCGGTCTGTTCGGTCAACCAGGAGAGTTGCTCTTCTTCCGTCAATGCAAGAAACTCGTCCTTCGTCATCAAAACCTCCTTTTTTCAAACGGGAAGCCTTCGCCAGCATCCTTCTCACCGCGAAGGCCCCCGCAAAACCACTCTCTTCCATACGCCCGCTTACACGGTGAACAGCACGGCTTTGCGATCAAGTTCGGCCATTTCCTTCGCCAACTCTTCCATATCGCCATAATGCATACAGTGCGAGCAGCAATGAAGCACACAACTTGGCACCTTGCCCGCAGCCGTACGTTCCTCGCACAAATCGCAGAGCTGGGTTGGAACGGGAATCCACTTATACTCCCATGTATCCTCGTCAATCTGCCACGGTTTGTCTTCGGCAAGCTTAATGCCATATTTCCCGGTCGGAAGACCTTTTTCCAGTTTGCAGGACACTTCGCAAGAATGGCATCCCGTACACAGCAAGTAGTCGATCATGAGTCCCTTTTTAGCCATGGTAGACCTCCTCGATTTTGTCGATATCTACGGAGGGCTCTGCCTTGTATATCTTGCACATGAGGCATTTGAAAGGCGCACCCCAGCCCAGCTTGCCAATCGTCTTGTACGGCACCAGGTTATTGACGTTCACTTCGTATACATCGAACAGCGACGGCGATGAGGCCTCGCGCTCTGGATACCACCAACCATGCTGAGAAGCGAGTGCACCCTCTTTCTGTCCCGGTTGAACCGAAAGCTTCATCTTGCAACGCCCATTGTCGTTTTCAAGCCAGACCCACTCCCCGTCGTGCAAACCGTATTTCTCGGCATCTTTGGGATTGATGTCCACAAGCGGCCAGGGCTCTACTTCACGAAGTAGCGGCACGTGGCGCTGTTCGGAATGGAAATAGGACCAGGTTCGTGCTCCCGTCGAGAGCACCATGGGATACTTTTCGGCGTATTCCGGCGTTGTAAGCGGGGAGGTCGGCGGTTCCTCGTAATACGGCAAAGGGTCATCGCCCCATGCCTCAAGCATGGTAGAGTACAGTTCAATACGGCCGGTCGGCGTCATGAAACCAGGTTGTCCGTCGGGACGCAATAAGCCTTTCTCGTATTTTTTATACTCGTAATCTACGTGATAGCTGCCATGGTCGAACAGATCCTGCATGGTGAGCGGCCGCCCATCAGGCGTCTTTAATGTGCAGAGTTTCTGGTCGTCAATGTACTCGATATCGGTTTTGTACTGGTCCCAAAGTTCCGGGCGCAAGCGGCTCCCAAGTTCGCGCATGATGGTAATGTCGGACTTTGCCTCACCTACCGTGATAGCCTTTTTAATTGCACCTATCCACGTCCCGCATGCGCCGTAGTGAGTCGCCACGTACATGTCGCGCTCGGCGTAGGTGTTAACGGGCAAGAACAGGTCGCATACCGCCTCAGCTGTTGGCGTCATAACGATATCCATAACAACGTTGAACTCAAGCTTATTGAGTGCATTCTCCCACCGCTTGGGAAGGTTACACGGGTTCGCTATAGCGTTTGCGCTTGTGAAAAAGCCCATATGGAAGAGAGAGTCCTCTTTTTCTAGCTCGTCGAGCACGGTATCGGGATGGGTGAACTGCTGCGTTCTCACCATCGCGGGATATTCGTCGACACCCACCATCTCATTGACCTTGCTCTGCGGGTCGAGGTCGGTATAGCCCGAACCTAAACCGCCAATATCGATAGCGCCCATAATGTTGCCGCCAGGGTTGTCGATGTTTCCGGTTATTGCCATCATAGCTAGGCAGCAGAAACCCATCTGAATTCCGTTAGGCTTCTGGTCAACGGCGAGGCCCCACTGTAAAGCTGCTGGGTTTGCCTTGGCGTACATGCGCGCCGCTTCGACGATCTTTTCTTCCGGCACTTCACATATCTTCGCCGCTTCGGCCGGACTCATCGTCTGCACGCGCTCGGCGAACTGATCGAATCCGAAACACCACTTCTCAACAAAATCGTGATCGTACAGATCCTCTGAAATGATCACGTTGCAAAACGCCATGCCGAGCGCTGCATCGGTGCCAGGACGCACCTGAAGCCATATCTCAGCACGAGCAGCCTCCCAGGTCAAACGAGGATCGACAACGATGAACTTCGTGCCCATGGCATACATATCAACAATCGAGTGTCCCCAGAACCCGTCAGGGTTCGACTTCAAAGGCTCTTTGCCCCATATAAGAATGACTTCAGGGCGTCGCCAACGAGGATCTTCGTAACTCGTTGGATACTGAGACGCATAATCGAGCTCAGGATACGGTGCCCCCAGCACGTAGGATGTGCATGCCATGCGGGGGCCGTAGCACGACCAGCCCGATTGCATGTATACAATGTTAGGGCTATTGAATACTCGGCACGACATAGTGGGACCCCAGTTGCCAGCCTCGCGACCGGTTCCAACAAACGTCGCAATGGAGTTAGACCCATACTGTTCAGTGCAGCGACGAACGTTAGCAACGATCAGGTCGTATGCCTCATCCCAAGACACTTGTTCCCATGCCGTATCGTCACCACGCTTGTCGCGTGCGCGCTTCATGGGATGCAGAATCCGGTAGGGGCTATATACGTATTCCGGTAACGACAGCATGCGAATGGGCAGCGCACCTTTGGTGATAGACTGCTCAGGATCTCCCTCCACCTTCTCCAGAATGCCGTCTTTCACATACAGAAGCATGCCTGCGCCCGTCGGATGATCTCCCGGAGGTGACCACGAGTTGGTGCGCGTGACGGTATAGTCCCCCTCTTGCCATGATATCGGCGTTGTGATTGTTCCGAATGCCATTGCTTCTCCAATCTTTCGCGCGCTGGACGGCCTAAGCATGCGTGCCGCCCAGCTGCGCTTCGTCTCTGCGGTTTTGCCAAACAGCCCTGCAAGACTGCCGAACGCTAATTCTCCGAAGAACTGTCTTTCATCCATGCTTTATTCCGCATGTTGAAGACCGCCCATGCGATAGCAAGAATGGCAAATGCAGCCGAGTCGACAATCAGACACATCGACGGATTGTTTCCCACGACTGAGAACACGGCACCCATGTAGTAGGAGGCAACGAAGTTGCCGAGGTTCATCGCAACCATGACAAGCGAGGCAACCATTGCAAGGCCTGCTTTGTTGGTCACATTGCCGCACTCAAGGTTAATAACAGGAATAACAAGACACCAACCGAAGCCGAATACAAGGATGCCAATAGTAAACAGCGCGACTGAATTGGCGTTAGCAATAATGATGTTACCAATAAGCGTAATTGCTAGGGCAACCGCTCCGGTATATTTCCCGAACAGGCCTATCAGCTTGTCCATGAGCACCGAAGAGACAACACCCGCAAGCACAAACACCGAAAGGAGCGTGCCTGCGATACCTGCTACCGTTGTTGGATCTTCGCCTGGAATGTTAGTTGCCATCAGCATTGAGAAGTTCATCATAGTTGGGCTGCACACCACCTGGGCAAGCAGGAAGATAACGATGAAGAACCAAGCCGTTCCAGGAATGCGCGACTTCTCTTCCGAGGTGCCTTTTGCAGCCGCCTCTTCAGCAAGCGACGGGGGCTCCTTGAAGCAGATGACAAAAATGAGAAGCGCGACAAGAGCAAGACCATACGCCCAAAATGTTAGACGCCAGTCGATCGCGCATAAAAAGCCACCGAGCAGTGTCAGTACAACACAACCTGCTTGCTGCATAGCTCCACCACGACCAAGGTACTTGGAGCGCTCTTGCTTGTTATCGACAAGGCGCAGGAAGATTGCCGCGCCCAAAGGCGACACCATGCCCATACCAAATCCGACCAGCGCTCGCGCGATAAGAATTGAGGTGAGCGAGTCGTTCCACACCGCAGGTAGGCACCCGAAAACGAAGTACACAACAAGCGCTATGATGCCGGCTACTTTAAACGGTATCTTCTTGCCCGCAACAGCCCCGATGAACAACGTACCAATAATAGTTGTAAGAGACGGCAGACTTTGAATCAGGCTGATAGTAACCGGGTTGGCATCCGGAAACGCCGCACCAAAGGCAGCCAGGGCAGGTGTCACCGCTCCCGCACCTGCAACCATGACATAAAGCGCATACACGCCCCAAGCCTCTTTCATGTTTAAGGCTTTAGCAATACTTGACATTGAACCCCTCCTAAATACTTCAAACAGACAACGCAGCAGATAAGCTGCATTCCGGTACAAAGGTGTCAGCCGCCTCCTTTCCTTCGCCGTTGCGTAAAGAGCGAATACAGCCACGACAACAGCTGCCACAATGAACAGGCCCGCCGTAAAACCAAACAGGGAACGTTCGGACGAAAAACCGAGAGATCCGACCAGCATCATGTAGTACGGGGTAAAAATCTGCCCGCCCAGCTGAAAGATGCACATCATGGTCATGCCGAGCGTTTTTCGCGTATCAGGAGCAACACGTGACATGGTCGACATAAAGAACGGGTTGATGGTTCCCATGCAGAATCCCAGCAAAACCATACCGGCGAACACAGCGGGGATGCTTTCTGAAACCGAAAGCGTAATGAACGCAGCACCGGCGAAGCACAACGAGACAACCGGAGCGAACCGTGTAAGCTTTTCGAAATACGTCGCAAAAAACAAACTAATAAGAAACGAGGCGCAAGTCATGCAGGACACGCCTGTTCCGCTGTCGGCCGACGTACCCAAACCGTTAAGTTCAACAAACAAAGATAATTTGAACGTTGCAACCATCGCAAGGACCATGAACAAAAGCATGCCTATGCCAACGAGCCACATCTTCCAATTCAGTGGCTCTTTGCGAAGCCCCCTGTCGATCGCCTCCTTTTTCTCGGGCTTAAAATCCGGCAGAAAAATCGCTTGCAACACAAGAATCGGAACAAAGATGAGATAGAAGAGAAAGGCAAGTTTCCAGTTGACAAGCGCAACCCATCCAGCCGCCATGCTCAACGTGAATGAGAGGAGCGAACCGCACGCATTCATCCATCCGAGCATTTGGTTCTTCTCATGCTCATTGAATAGGTAGGCAATCGATGAAGGCACCAGCGGAAACGCGATGCCCGCTCCAATACCAAGGATCGCGCGCGTCAGCACCAAAATGACCATGTTCGGTGCAAACATCGCCGATAAGCCGGCAAGCATGAACAACAGCGTGCCGAACATGATGAGCTTTTTCTTGTTGAAATAGCGAGCAAGAACGCTTGAGCACAGCATGGCAGGCAACATGGTCATTGCCGTTACCGACATTGCTTGATCGAGCATAAGCTCAGTGGCATCCGGATACGCTATCGCGATACTAGCCAAGAGCGGAGAGATGAGCGCCGTTTGCACCATTCCGTCATCGCCACTCAGCAACAGTGATATCTTGGCTCCGTTTTTCGACGTGCGACCTGTGCCCCACTGTGATTCATCTTGTTTGCGCGCGTAGCCCATCGAAACCCCCTTGCACGTATTCCACTTGTAGCTCTGATCCGCAGAAACAGAACGTTCAATCTTTCGCACCAACCGTTTCGTCAGGGAAACGCAGACGCCACACGCCCGACGATACCGTGCTTCCATAACAAACGCCGATGCGAGGAAACGGTGTTACCGGGCCGGTACGCCCCCGATCCTCACGTCCGGTTAAAACAACCTGTTCCCCCTCAGACTTCACGGGCTCACTGCTATTGAAGAGCAACTTTTTCTGCGCCCTCTTCAGGTAAACCATCGTTTCCCCCCGCAGAGCAACTAATGTAAAAGGAGAGATGATTTTCCCAGTTCAAACGTCAAAGCTGCACACGTCCCGCCCAAGCCGAGCCCCCTCTTTCGATGTATTCCACCTTCTCAAAATCTTGGAGCACACACCATTATCAGGAAGTATGCATTCGCTCCTCGATCCCAATTCATACCATCGGTATGAAGGCCCTTTTTCACGAACAAACCACCGGACGAGGGACAGCAATTTTTACCGTTGCTACGATGCAATAAGCCGACCCGGCTCTTTCGATTTACCTCATTCACCGTTTCCCGAAAGGAGATTCTTATGTGCTTCAGACCTGCCGCAGTGTCTACCGACAAGACCTGCCCTTCATGTAAAGCAACCTGTCAACCCACCGAGACGGTATGCCCCCAATGCGGAGCCGAACTCCCAGCAAGTACGCTGCCGATTCCAAACGTTGGCACACCCGGCGCACCAGGCGCCCCCGACACTTCGATGGCCCCTGGTATCCCACAGGCACCCAAAGCTCCCGGCAGCAAGTAAGTAAGCGGCTTTCCGCACAGGTGCTTCGGCACCGCACGGAGAGTTCGAACGAGGACGAGCAAGAGGAGAAGGAAGTGACACCATGACAAAAAAGTATTTGGAGGGGAACACTTACAACCCCGACATCTACCGGAGCGATCTCGACCATTGGCAAGAAGGCGATTACACCGTCTATCGAACCACCCAGTGGAGCGCCCCCGGATGCCACGATGGCTGTGGCATTCTGGCTTACGTAAACAAGGAGGGGAAGCTCGAAAAAATTGAAGGCGACCCGGCCAATGGGTACAACCGCGGTGCCTTATGCATGCGCTGTCTTGATATCGTCGAGGCCATGTATGCGGAAGACCGCCTAAAATACCCCATGAAACGCGCTCGCGAAGATCGCGGCAAGGATGCTTGGCAACGTATCAGTTGGGACGAAGCATTCGATCTCATTGAGGAGAAGGTACGCTATTTCCAAGAAACCTACGGAAGCGGCTCAATCGTCGTTCAGCAGGGAACAGGTCGCAACACGACGTTTTTCCACTCGACGGCACTCTGCTACATCGGCTTTAACAGTCCCTCGGATACCGGAGGCTTCCTTTCCGGCAGTTCCTGCTATGGGCCACGTGCGTCCATTATGGCACTCATGGCTGGATGCTTTCTGATCTCCGATATGTCCCAAGCGTTGCCCGAGCGCTTCGACTCTCCTGACTATGTGCTGCCTGAGTGCATTCTTATATGGGGCAACGACGCCATTGTTTCAAATCCAGATGGCTTTCTTGGTCATTGGATGGTTGAAGCCATGAAGCGCGGTAGCGAGCTTGTCGTCATCGATCCGCGCTTGACCTGGATGGCAGCAAAAGCAAAGTACTGGTTGCCACTTCGTCCTGCCACCGATGCGGCGTTGGCAATGGCCATCGCCAACGTCATCGACGAAGAAGGGCTCATCGATCACGAGTTCATCGACTGCTGGACCTTCGGCTACGATACGTTCATCGAAGCGTGCCGCACTATGACACCGGAGAAAGCTGCGGAGATTTGTTGGCTCGATGCCGATACCATCCGCGCTGCCGCCCGCTTCATCGGTTCTTCTCATCCCACGTCACTTCAGTGGGGTCTTAAGCTCGACCAGCAGGTAGCCGCTACCCCTGCAGGCCAAGCAATTCTGGGCATCGTTGCCATGACCGGCAACATAGACGTTCCAGGTGGCAATCTACTCATGGTTGACCACGCGTTCAACCTGGCTCTTTCGACGGGCAGCAACTGGCGTTTTGTCCCCGAAGACCAACGTAAGATGATTCTCGGAAACAACGTCTTCCCCATGCATGCACAGGGAGATGTCGGTAACATGGCCCAAGAGGATGTAGTGCTCGAAGCGCTTGAGTCCGACGGCAAGATCAATGACGTCGAAGGTGATATGCCTTTGAAGATGTTCGTCCTTTACTCGACCAACCCTATCGCCAACATGGCAACCGAGGCACCGCGCATCTATGACGCTATGGTGAACCACTCCGAATTTAATGTTGACGTTAACTATGTTCTTACCCCTTCCGCCATGGCGTACTGCGAATTGGTACTACCCATCGCCATGGGACCCGAGCGCAATTCCCTGCGCGCCTGGTGGTGGCCTCTACGCTCCATACGTAAAACCTCAGAGCGGTACTACGAGTGCAAATCCGACGAGGAGTTGGTGGCCGAACTTTGCAATCGCTTGAACCCGGAAAGCCCCATCCCTGACAACGACATTGCTTGGATGGACCAAATTCTCTCGGAATCGAATACCGATCTTACCTTTGAAGACTTGAAAAAGAAGGTTATCGAATGGCCCGAGTGGCACTATCGTAAGTACGCACTCGGTGAGGTGCGCTACGACGGCCAGCCCGGATTCAACACCGTAACAGGTCGCTTCGAATTCACACCCGTTTTGCTTGAGCAGTTCGGCCTCCCGCAAACGCCCTACTACGAAGAGCCGCGAGAAAGCCCGCTTTCAACTCCCGAACTTGCCGAAAAGTATCCTCTTATCCTTATGACCGGCCGCCGTTCGTGGGAATTCTTCCACTCCGAGCACCGCAATCTTAAAACGATGCGTGAGTTCCATCCCGACCCGCTGATTGAGGTATCCCCCGAGCTTGCTGAAGAACACCACCTTGCAGAAGGCGATTGGGTGTGGGTTGAGAATCACCGCGGCCGCTGTCGTCAACGCATCAAAATTACCCCAGGTCTGAACCCTCGTTTCGTCATGGCCGAACATGGGTGGTGGTTCCCTGAAGGCGATCGCGAGCGGCTCTTCGGCGTGTTCGACTCAAACATCAACAACCTGACCACGCAATGCAATATCGGCCAAAGCGGCTACGGCGCACCCTACAACGGACTGCTCTGCACGATATATCGATGCACCGAAGCCAACAGCGAAGTTCTCCCCACCGAGCAAGTAACAGAGAAAGGGGGCTGGAGCTATGAGCGCAGCCATCTCGACTTCTAACCAAGGGCTTATCATTCAATACGATTTCTGCACCGGCTGCCATGCGTGCGAAGTGGCATGCAAAAAGGAACTCGGCCTCGACAAAGGTGAGTTCGGCATCAAGGTAATGGAATATGGGCCAGCCAAAAAGCCAGATGGACGATGGGACTATTTCTACATCCCCGTACCCACCGATCTGTGCACCCTGTGCGCCGAGCGTGTAGACATGGGCAAACTTCCCGCTTGCGTACATAATTGCCAGGCGAAAGTCATGGAGTTTGGAGACGTAGAAGAACTAGCCAAGAAGATGACGTACATCAAAAAGTGCGTATTGTTCTCGCCCGGCGAGAAGGAGTAATTCAACCGAAGAAAGGGGCCGCCATCAACCAGCGGCCCCTTCCACACGGCCCCTTCCGCAGCCCCTCCGCGCAAAGTCTTCTTCACCACACTTCTCGCTTCTTGGTTAGGGAAACGTCTTTGTGGGGAGCGTATAATTGGGGCGACAGTGGCGCGGCGGGTGGCGTGTGTGGCGGCGCGGGAAGGGGAGTGCGAGGGTGTGTATTCCTTGCGTGATGTGTGGGGCTTGTTGGCAGGATGACGCGGGCCAAACCGCGACGTCAGGCGTGTGCCCGGAGTGCGGTTCGCCAGTTCCTCCGGATGCTATTAGTTGCCCGCAATGCTACACGTTCATTCCGCCGCGAACGGCGGCGAACCAGGCTGACCGCCCTTCGTCCACCCACCCGTCTGTCGACGCGAATTCACCGAGCGTTCAATGAGCAGCGCAAGTGAGTCGTGCACGATGTTCTCGTACGGGCGCACCTCTTCGAGCGAGCGCTGGCAGGGCTCATCTAACAGGCGCTTGACCATGCGCTGGATGAACGCACCCGTAAAGAATTCAGCCAGGAAATCGACATTCGAGCCCCCAGACAATAACTCCTGCTCAACCGCCCGCTCAAGCGGCCCTTCATCGGCCAGTCGTCGCTCTATCAGTAGCATGATGTCCTGCTTGATCTGGGGGCGGTACAGGCGATACAGATACTCTTCGAGCGACCCCGGCCCGCGGACCGACAGCACCGCGCGGTAATAGGCGCGCCGGCGCTCCAGCGTGCGGGACAGCTCGTCAAAAAACGGTGCGTTGTACAACCGGCCGTCGGATTGCATGTTGCGCACGTAGAACGGCAACGTGGGATAGGCCCCCTCACCAGCAGGTTCGCACACAAGCAGACCATCATCGAACAGCGCCTTGAGACCCTGCGCCAAATCGTAGCGGAAGAGCCACGTGATAACCTCGCCCCTGTCGGAGAAGTGGTAGTAGAACGTTTTGCGATGCTTGCCAATGCGCTCGGCCACCATGCCCACGGTCACCCGCTCAAGCGGCATGGTTTGCACCAGCGAAGCAAACGCCTCGGCCACACACAGTTTGGAGTCGTATCCCGCCATCCGATCATCCCCCTTGCGCCCTGGGCCCATCCTAGCGTGTTGCGCGGCGCAGCGCATCCCCTTCGACAGATACTCCTTTTTACCCACCGACACCTGCCGTTTTAGTTCACCGAACCAAAGCACGCCAAGGTTCCCGCCACCAAAGCAACGGGAACCTCACGTGGTTTGCTTGTCAGCCCTTCTGCGAAGCGGAGCGGGCCCAAGCCTCTCGCGCTACGCCGTTGGCGGCTTCGGCGCACTCGGCGCCCCAGGCGCCCCAGGCGCAGGAGCGGCAGGAGCCCCGGGCGCTCCAGGCGCAGGCGCCTCATCAGCCGGCCTCATCAGCTCCCCGCACTCCGGACACTTCCCCTCAGCATCGGGCTCGGCCACGGTGTAGCAGTGGGGGCACACGATCTCCCCCGCCTCCGCGCTTGGCGGTCTAAAGCACATACGCCCACCCCCTCACCATTCGCAATTCGACATGAGAATAAAGTTGCCGGCCGTGGCCGACCACTCTTCCAACTTAAACGTATCCACACCAATCTTTTCGGACAAATCGGCACGCGTATCAGGGTGTTTAGCCACCTCGTAAAACGCTTCGATGGTTTCGATACCCTGAGCTTTTATCTTCTCAGCAGCCTCGGGATCCATGCCGAAAAGGCTCGCGATGTCATTCGCCATGTCATCGTCCTTTCTCTTGCGGGCGCCGCCTCGCCCCTTGCGGGTGCAGCCCCTCACGCACTCAGGCGCGAGGGGCCTTTGAACGAACGCCGGGTGTCTACCAGCCAGGATGCGTTACGCGTCCTGCTCCTCGCACTTGTACACCTTCACCGCAACGCCGGTCTGCTGCCACGCGCCAATGAGCTGGTCAAGCGTGTCGGGATCATCGTCCAAAATCATGTTCACGTTGGACTCAAACGCTCCCATCAGGCTGGGCAGCGCCTCGTCCTTCTCCGGGAACCACCAGTCATGCTGCACGCTGATGACCCGCGGATCCACGATGGACGTCTTGCGTGCCCGCTGCTTGATGCGGCCCAGGTGCGTCTCAATCCAACACCAGTCGCCGTCGCGGATGTCCAAATCCACCGCCGTAGAGGGATGAATGTCGAAAATCGGGTCCGGATGCAGGTCGCGGTAGGGGCCGGGCTGGCGGTGCTCCGAATGGTAGAACGGCATGAAGCGCGCGCCCGTAATCATGATGAGCGGGTACTCGCCTTCCCACTCGGGGTGTTTCTCAACGCTGAGGCCCGGATACTCGAAGTGCGGCAGCGGGTCGAACGGGATGCCGGTTTCTTCGGCCAGCTTCTCCACCACGCTGGACTTCAGCTCCACCTTGCCTGAGGGCGTGAGGAATTTGAAGCCGGGCTCCTTGTACTTCTCGAACTTCTTCTGACCGGCCATGTACTTCACGTCGTTATAGAACTTCTCGTGCGTCATACCCATGGGCGCAAGCTGGAAGTCCAGCATGCCCTCGGTGGTGGGTCCCCACCACTTGTCTTCCTGGCCGAGGCGTTTGGCCAGGCCATAGAAGAATTCATAGTCGTCGCGGAAGTCCACATCGGTGCCGCCTTCGAAGCGCTCGATGACGCGCGCCTGTGCACCAAAGTACATCGGGCGGTGGTTCATGACGGCATAGCAGTTGTCCGGACGCTCCAGCCACGTGGCCGCGGGCAGCGCGTAGTCGGCCAGCGCCGCAGTGGGCGTGAGGAAGTAGTCGTGCACCACCAGCAGCTCCAGGTTCATGAGCGCCTCAACAACCAGCTTTGTATTCGAGAACGCCATAACCGGGTTATCGGCTTGCACGATGAGCGCCTTCACCGGGTACGGGTCGCCGTCGCGCATGGCGCGGAACAGCAGCGGCGCGTTGCTGTACGGGTAGAACGACGGATAGGCCTGCGAGATGACGTCCCAGCCCTTGAACGTGAGGCCCGGGAAGCGGTCGTTGCCAATCATTTTGTCGCGCTGCTCCTGCGAAAGGGCGTAGTGCTCGTAGAACGCCGGGGGGAAGCGCGACGGCGGAGCCAGCTGGTCGCCACCCTTCTTGTCGAGGTTGCCCGTGATGGCGCGCAGGATTGCCTTCGCCTGGATGGCGCTGGAGGCGTTAATGCCGCTGGCGTCGCCGCCCTTCTGACCCCACGGCAAACACGCGGGCTTGATGGTGGCGTACATGCGGGCGGCCTCGCGAATCTTGTCAGCGGGAACCCAGGTAATTTCCGCCACCTTTTCGGGCGGATATTCGGCCGCACGTTCCTTCAGTTCGTCGAAGCCGATGCACCATTCGTCGACGAATTCGTGGTCGTAGAGGTCTTCCTCAATAATGACGTTGATGAAGCCGAGCGCCAGCGCCGCATCGGTGCCGGGACGCAGCTGCAGGAAGAGGTCGGCCTGCTGGGCCACTTCGCTAAAGCGCGGGTCGATGACCAGGAGCTTCGCGCCGCGTTCCTTACGATTGGTGTCCACCCAGTGCCACAGAAGCGGCTCGGATGCAATGGTGTTGCGGCCCCACAGCACCACGAGGTCGGCGTTCACCCAGTCGGACTTGTCCGAGCAGAAGCCGCCATACGTGCACGGCTCAAGCCACATGTCAGACGAGTAGCAGATGGTGCCGTTGCCGCCGGTGTTCGGGCTGCCGAACAGGTTGGTGAACTTGTAATGCAGCCAGCTCCACGTGCGCGCCGTGCCCTCGGTGAAGGCGAGAGTCTCGGGGCCGTATTCGTCGCGGAGTTTCGCCAGCTTCTCGGCAATTTCGTCAAAGGCCTGATCCCAGGTGATTTCCTCCCACTGGCCGCCGCCGCGTTCGCCCTTGCGCTTGAGCGGCTTCTTCAGGCGATTCGGGTTGTACACGAACCCATCGAGGTAACGTTCCTTCTCGAGGCGCGAGCAGATGTATCCCTTGTTGTGCGGACAATCTGGGTCGCCTTCGATCTTGGTGATGCGGCCGTTCACCTTCGTTACCAGCACGCCGCAGCGCACGTGGCAGAAGAAGCAACCTGCTCGCTTGACTTCCACTTGGTCGGCCATGATACCTCCTCCTCACTCGTCTTTTCAGACGGACGTCGCGTCCGCTCGAACGGGAGGGCCCGTACGTGCGGGCGCTTGAACATGGCTCTAGTATGCGCGCTTGAGGCACGCCCGCGCCCTATCCAACTTCGTCCCGCTGGCTAGTGAGGGAAAGAAAAAGATGGAGATTGACCAGGTCTTATATTTGCGCGCGAGGATAGAGGAGGGGGTTGGTAGCTTGCCCCCTCACTCCCCGTACTTTTCCATGAGGCTGCCGCCGCAGGAGCTGCCGCAGCCGGCGGCACAGCTGTAACAGATGGGGTTCGTGGCAATGGTGCGCACGTCCAGCGGCTTATCCACCAGGTCGTGGATGGTGCTGGGTCCGTCGAGCGGCAGGCCCAACACGTGGTTGACCTCGCAGTCGTACAGCCGCCCGTCGAAGTCGACGTTCACCTGCGTGCGACACATCATGCGTGCAACCACCGCCGCGTTATAGTTTTCAGAGAGTAAGTCCAGGTAGAAGTCAAACTTCCCCTCGTGCTTCAGCTGGTGCGCAAAGCGCCCGAGGGCATAGTTGTTGAAGGCGTAGAGGTTGTTAAACTTCACGTGCTGCTCGCGCTCCAATTCGAAGGCGTAGAATTCCTCCAGTTCGCGCTGGTCAGGCGGCAGGAAGGGGCCGGACACGTTGTAGGCCACGTCGATGACGAGGTCAGGGTTCACGCCATAGCCGAGTGCGTTCAGCTTGCGCAGCACTTTGATCACGCGATCGAACACCTGGCGGCCGCGCTGTAGGTCGCAGCCTTGTTCGTTGAAGTACGGCAGCGAGGTGACCAGGTGCACCTTGTTGTCGGCGTACACCTGCATGAAGTGCCGGTACGCCGGGTCATCAAGAATGGTCAGGTTGCTGCGCACAATAACCTTGTCTGCCCGCGCCGCCGCTTCGCGCACGAACCATTCCAGATGGGGGTTCATCTCGGGCGAGCCGCCGGTGATGTCAAGCGTGCGGAAGCCGCCCGTTTCGAAGGCCGCAAGCACCGCCTCCATCGTGGCGCGCTCCATGACCTCGGTGCGCGCGGGGCCGCTTTCCAAGAAGCAGTGACTACAGGCCAGATTGCAGCCATACCCCACGTTGACCTGCATGGTTGTGAGGTTGGGCGCGCTGCGCAGCAACTCCTTATCGTGCACGCGCTCGGCGAAAGGCTCAATGCCTAAGTCATCGCACGCCTGCTCCAAGTCGGCGAGCCCGAAGTGCCGCTTGCCGCGCCTGAGTTCAAGCGCCTCCTGGGCTGAGCCGTAGTCGTAGGCGCCCACGTGATGCGCCGTGTCGCCCGTCACCGTGAAGTGCGGCGCATAGCGCGAGGTCCGCAGCAGCGCAGCCATGTTGCCGCTCACCGCCACCGGCCGCCCTTTGATAAGGCGCACGTCTTCGGTCAAGTCGAAGTAGCGCGCGTTTTCGGGCAGGGTGCCCAGGTACGTGGCCGTCTGGCCGTAGTTTTCCTCGCGGTCCTCCAAGCCATCACACTTGACGGCGCGCACCGTATGCGAAGCGAAGCCGATGCAGCCCAGCTTCGTCTCAATCTGAAAATCGCCCACGTGCAATGGCTCGGTCTCCACGTCATAGAACGCAGCGATGCCATGCTTCGCCAAGATGCGCCGGAAGTCCTCGATATAGAGTGCACCCGACAGGCATTCGCCGCGCAGCACCGGGTCGTCATAGAACTTCGGCGGCACACGGCGGTCGGAGAAGATGTCCGAGAAGTACAGCTCGCCGCCGGGCTTCAACACGCGGCAGATTTCCTTAAACACCTGGTCTTTGAAGGGAGAAAGGTTGATGACGCAGTTGGATATGACCACATCCACCGACTCGTCTGCAATGCCAAGCGCGGCCAAATCCTCAATGAACCCGCAATGGAATTCCACGTTGGAGCGCTCGAACCCAAACCGCGCCATCTGCGCAGCCTCATGCTGACGCGCGAACGCGAGCTGCTGCTCAGTCATATCCACCCCAATGACACGCCCGGACGGGCCCACCAACTTCGAGCAGATATACACATCGCGCCCCGTCCCGCACCCCAAATCGAGTACGGTCGCCCCCTCAAGCGCCGGCGGAATAGGCGACCCACACCCGTAGAAATGCGCCATAATCTCGTCATCTATCTCATTCATGACATCAAGAACATACTTCGGCGGCGTATGCGAAGTACAACAACACGCATCCGTCTTTAGGTCATCACTGCCTTGCAGCACCTCCCCATAATACTCCCGCACCAGCTCCCGAATATCCCGACCCTCATCAAACCCCATGTCGACCTCCCTCTTCCTCCCCCAACGATCTAACCGCCAACCCCTCACAGGTTGAACCCCCCCCCTCATTTTTGGTGATTGGACATGCCTAGAGGCCTGAAGTGGGCGGGAGGGGTCTCGCGCGCAGTTCCGCAGCGAATGGAACAGTCCAGCGGACTGTTCCACCGAGCGAGGACTGTTTGAGCACGAGGCCCCTCCCGCCCACTTCAGGCCTCACCCCGCAGGTCCTATCGTCCTTCGTCCGCCATTCCAAAGCATTCCGTAAAGAACACCTGGCAGTCCAGACCGTACTTCTCGCATACTTCATCCAGCGCATCATCCATAAGCCGTGCGAGCGGTCGCGCCTCACACACGGCGCGCGCGTTGATAATCATGCGCAGGTTCTTGTGCGGCCGCAACAGTTGCTGCGCATATTCCACGTCGTAGTCCACGCCGATGAGCGATGCCTTGTTGAAGTCGCCGTTGCCCGAGGTGGCGAACGTTTTCAGGTGTGGCACATTGCGCTTGCGCTCAATGAAGCCCATGCGAATGCCCTCAATGAGGTCCTCCACCACCGCGTTGCAGTCAATCTTGTTGCCGTCGTTCGTCTTGAGGTACAGGCGGCGGTTGTACCAGGTGAGTTTCGCCTCGGCATCTTCGAATTCCTTATTGTTACGCACGGAGAAGTTCTTCAACTGGGTTTCGTGCGTGGTGATAAACGCCGCCAACTCGTCAATGCCCGTCCGCTTAAGTGCCGAAATAACGATGACCGGAATGTCCGGGCAGGCGGTTTTGAGGAAGTCGACGTAGCGCTCGATGTCGGTGGGTTCAAGCAGGTCAGCCTTGTTCAGCACAACGAGGTCAGCCTCTTCCAGCTGTAGCTTCAGCAGATATACCAGCTCTTCGGGCAGGTTGATGTCGGCGCGCTCCGGCATGATCATGCGCAGCCGCTCCGGGTCTACCACCACGGTGAACGGCGACAGCGTGAATTCGTCGGCGCAGTCTTCGGCCAGGCGGTGGTACACGTGGTCGAGCGCGCCCACGCCGCAGCCGGGGATGTCCGACATGACGAACACGGCGCCGTCCTTGTCGCGCAGCCGACGGATTTGGTCGATGGTGTTGTCCATCTGATAGCAGATGCAGCCCGAGGCAATTTCAGCCACCGTGCAGCCCGACGTTTGGGTAAGGTTGGTGTCCACGAGGTTCGCGCCCAGGTCGTTGGCGATGATAGCCGTCTCGCCGTAGGTTTTGTTCATGTGCTCAGCCAGGGCTATCATCGTGGTGGTTTTGCCGGCGCCCAGAAACCCGCTCACCACCATAAATCTGATCTTGTCCATATTCGTACCTTTCACGAGAGGGCGGACGGAACCCATCTGGCCCGCCCGCCTTCGTCTACCTTTTCGCCGCAGTGCCTGCTAGCAGCAGCTCACCATGAGGGGCTGGTCGTCTTCGTCCACGATGCCCTCCCAGTCGGGGGCTGTCTTGATAATCTGGTCGCCGTGGATGTCGCCGTAATGCACCTCGCGGTTGCCCTTCACCGTGATGACTTTCGCATAACGGCAGCCCTCGAGACCCAGCACCGACACGTTGTCGCACACGTGGCACGGCTTGCCGGCGGGGAACTTGATGTCCTTGTCGAACAGGAAAAACTCAGGGTAGTCGGGCAGTGAGCCGTCGTAGATGATCTCTTCGCCGTAGTCTTCGCAATGGTCCGACGTGAGTTCGGAGTTCAAAAGGCGGCAGGTGATGGTGGCGAATGCGATGCCGGGGAAGCGCGCGGCCTCAGCATCGGTCAGCGGCGTTTGGCGCGTGATGACGTAGCGCGGGTCGTGGAAGCCGAGGCTTTGAGCCATGCGGCGGAAGTCCTCCACGAAGAGCGCGCCGCCGAGGCGCAGAGCCACGTTTTCGATGATGTTTGAGGTTGCCTGCGGGATGCGGCGGTCGGTGAACACGTCGGTAAAGTACCACTCGCCCTGGGGCTTCAGCACGCGCTTAACCTCGGCAATGTAGGCCGCCTTGTCGGGCGAGAGGTTGAACGTACAGTTGGAAATGACCACGTCAACCGTGTCGTCGGGGATAAAGGACAGGTCCTCGGGCACGCCGTGCACCAACTCCACATTGGCCTCCGCGAAGCCAAACTGCTTCATTTCCTTGTCGAGGTACTTGCGTGCGATGCCAAGGCGCGCCTCGTTAGATTCCACGCCGATGACTCTACCGCCAGGCCCCACCAGTTGCGCCGCCAGGTAGGTATCCCGCCCCGACCCGCAGCAGAGATCCACCACCGTGCATCCCTCGAGAAGCGGCGGCAACGGAGCGCCGAACTCGTGGAAGGTATTCTTGATCTCGGCGGCCACGTTGAACAGCTTGTCCTTGGCCTCACCAGGCACGGCGTCAACCGCGTTACGCGTCCGCGCCGTCGCCTGCGGGTCAATCCCCCCAGCCTGAGCGACGACATCATAGTACGCCTGGTACCCTTCCGAAGTGGCTTTACGATAGTAAGCAGAATAGTCCATGACAAGCCTCCCTTTCGTTCGCACCGCATTCTTTTATGCGACCTATACAACTATAAGACTTAGTCTAGTAATAATGCAAGTCTTATAGTTGTTATGAACGACTAAATGAGGGAATGGGGGGGCAAGCGGGAGCAGGATGTCCAGCACATTAAAGTGTGACGCGCTTCGCGTTAGCGAATACGCCCAAATGTGCTGCGCTTCCCTATCATTATGACGAGGGCATCAAGCATCAGATCCCGCAGTCCACCAGGTTATCCGTAGGGTAAGAACCTTCAGCACCTGCTTGTTTCACCCGCGCTCTCCGCAATCCGTTTTTCGTGAACCCGCCTCGCCTCGCTAGGGAGGCCGCAAAAGCCACTGGTATACTACTGTTACTCGACACATATTCTCGGCGGTCTTTTGTCACATTTGAAGGGGGTTCGCTGTGACATCGCATGACTTTGGCGACGATATCTTCCTTCCATCTGTCTCGGGGAGCAGTTTGCCCTCCGTGACACTGTCCATGCTGCTGGATTTCCTCTCGGATGCCGAGATAGTGCATCGCCCCACGCGGTCGCGCAGAACGTTTCGCTGGTTCGCCGCCTTGTCGCGCGATAACGTGGCCGCAGATATGCCGAACGACATCGAAGATGCCCACGTGCTGTTCGTGTGTCGCCTCAGCCACGCGGAAGCGGCGCTGCGCGACCGGCCTTCGTCGTTCGCGCTGGCCTTAGCAGACGAAGGCGAAACCTTCCCGGATGAGCTGCACGACAAGGCGGAACGTCTGCTGGTCATTCGGCAACCCAACCGCTTTTCCTACTTTATCTTCCTGCTGCAAACCTACTTTCTACGGCTGCTGATGTGGGAAAACGAACTCGATCGCATCGCGGCGCGCCAAGGTACACTCGCCGAAGCGCTCGATGCCAGCGCGCCCATCATCAAGAATTTCATGTTCGTCACCGACAACGACTTTAACGTGATAGCGCGCACTTCCGGCATAGAACCACCCGATGACCTACACCGACGTCTGGTGAAGACCGGCTGCCTCTCGCCCCAGATGATCGCCGAGAAGCGCTTCCACCTGCCCGAGAAAACGTTCTACATCAAAGAACCCTCCGAGGTGACACCCTACGCGCGCCTCTCGCGGCCGCTCTACCTGAGCCACACGTACTTCGGCTCGCTGTCCATGTCCTGCCACGAGGTGCCGCTCACCGAGGGGCTTAAGGACCTGTTCTCCCTCCTCTTTCGCCACGTCATGCCCATTTGCGAGCGGCAATGGCGCCTCCAAGTGCGCCTCAACATCCCCCACTACTTCTTCTTCGAGAAGTTGCTGGAGCACACGCCCGTCTCCGACGAATACGTGCGCACGCAACTGGAGATGGCATCCCTGGGGTGGGACACGCAGTACAAGCTGATAGTCATGGAGGTGGATGAGGGCGCCGAGCCCGAGAAGGCGGCGCGCGTGGTGAAGGCGGCTGCGCACCTGAACCAGGGCAACGTGCACTGCTTCGCCTTTCGCTCCGAGGTGCTGGCGCTGTGTTACGCGCCACCGAGCGACAGCCTGCTTTCGCACCGCCGCACCATGGATGAACTGGAAGAACGGGTGACCGAGCCCTTCGACATAGCCTGCGGGGTATCGGAAATTTTCGAAGGCATTACCAACCTCGACCTGGCATACCGACAGGCGAAGATTGCGCTTGGGCTGCGCCAGACCATACGGCTGCAGTTCGCCGCCGACGAGAATGCCGACCGCGGCGTGTACCTCTTTGGCGATGCCCTCATGTACTTTTTGGTGGACCCCTCGGACAAAGACGAGCGCTTCATGCGCTTCTGTTTCACCCATACGGTCGTTGAGAAAATCCACGCGGAAGACGTGCGCAACAACACGAACTATTTGGCGCTGTTCTGGCACTACCTGCACAGCGGCCGCAACGCCACCGTGGTGGCGCAGAAGTTGCACCTCCACCGCAACACCGTGCTCTACCACATAGAGAAAATCCAAAAGCGCTTCGACTTCGACCTCTCCATGCCCGGCGCCCACGAGCGCATGCTCATGGACTTCAAAGCCTTCTTCCTCAACACCAGCCAAGACTCCATAGAGAAAGTGCTGGTAGGGGTGCCAAAGGGTGAGGAAGAAGAGGACGAAGAGCAGAGATAACAGTGTGACGCGCCTGCGAATGACAAACCTATAGCAATCAGCGAGAAGCACTATACTTTGTTATAAAGAGCTATACTTTAGTATAAAATAGTATAAAGTGATATAAATTGGTAGAAAGACACCGAGAAGGCTCGCACTCGCCACAAAGAGAGCGCCGCGCAAAGAGCCTTCACTTTCTTGCGAGATGAAAGGCTGAGCCTATGTCCGCCACCAAGCAACCATTGCAAAACCCTTTCAAACCCACCGCGGGGAAAATGCCGCCGGAGCTGATTGGACGCGACCAGGTCATCGAGGAATTCCGTGACGGCCTTGCGAACGGGCCGGGAGCGCCTGAGCGCTTAATGCGCGTCTCAGGTGTGCGCGGCATGGGAAAAACGGTCATGCTCAGTGAGTTCAAGCGGATTGCGCTTGTAGAACCCAAGAAATGGACCGTTGTCAGTGAAACGGCAAGCCCCGGCTTCTCCGCCCGCATTCTGGAAGCGCTTTCGCGAACAAGCCATGCCTCCAGCATGAAGATTCAACCGACCGCCTTCGGCGTGAGCCTGGGTAGCCTGGAAATTGAACGGGCCTCCCTTGATCTGCGTGAAGCTATGATAAAAGCGACCGAGAAGAACCAGGGCCTGCTCATCACTCTTGATGAGGTGCAGGATGCCTCGCTTGAGGAAACGAAGGCCCTCGCCATCGCCGTCCAGCACATCATCAGCGAAGATAGGAATATCGCCTTCGTGTTCGCAGGGCTTCCGTCCATGATAAGCGAGGTGGTGAATGGCAACACGCTCACCTTCCTGAGGCGCGCTATTCCCGTGAATCTTGAAGCCATCCCCATTTCCGAGGTTGCTTTCTCGCTCGCCGACACTATGCGCCGCCTGGGTCGTATGACTATCAAGGATGATCTTGTGGACGAACTCGCACACGCATCCGCTGGCTACCCCTTCATGGTGCAGCTGGTTGGCTACCAAACCTGGCAGGTCGCCTTTAGACGACTTGGCCGCGAAGCAGGCGAGGTGTCGGCCGCCGATGTCGAAAAGGGAATCTCCGAGGCTCTTGCCCGCTTTGATGCCATGGTTATTGAACCCGCCGTCCACCATGTATCGCCTTCAGCCATGCGCTATCTGCTCGCAATGGCCGAAGATCAGGGAAAAGCAAGCGAAACAAGCGAAGTGGCAGCTCGCCTGGGCATGAGCCTTAACGGTGCCAGCCCCGTGCGCGCGAAGCTTATCAAGGATGGCATCATTGAAGCGGCTGATCGAGGGAAGGTCAGTTTTACCATTCCTTATATGGCACGTTATTTGGAACATAACCGGCAAGAGCTTGAGCAGGAGGTTTACTGAGCGGACTCGGCCTTTGGTAGTGCCGCGCCGGGGGTTAGGCTCGTGGTGCCGGATTGGAGCGTGAGGGACGCGCTGCATGCGGCGCACGCGGTTGATCCGGGTTCGTTCATATGGCCGCAGGTGGGGCAACGGCGGACGAGGATGGGTTTTGGTTTCTCGCCGCGGCAGCGACCGCAGTTCATGCAGTAATGGCAGTTGCCCATACACGTCCCTCTCCACACGGGAGGCCGGAACAAGTCCGGCCCCCTCTCACTTTATGCGAACACATTCATTCTCCGCAGCAGTTAGCCTTAAACCTGGTCATTCTTCGCCGCCGCTTGCTCGTCGGCAATCTTGCCGGCAACCGAGCTGCGTACGTTCGGGAACAGAAAAAGCGACGCCACCGCAACAAGGCACAACACAGCCGTCGCCACGTACACGCCTTGGTAGTACGGCACGCCATCCACCGCGCCCGTCGCCGCAATGGCGATGGGCGAAATGATGTACGACGCAATGAGGAACATACCGAAGTTCTGGAACGTCGCCTGGATACCGCCGACAACGCCATAGTGCTCGGTCTTCACGCTGGGCAGCAACGTGGGCAGCATCTTCGTGAACGGCATGGCCGACGCCATCAAAATGGGCTGGATGCAGAACACCGCCCACGTGATGGGGCCATACGGCAGGAAGAACACCACACCGAAGCAGAGGGCAGTACCGACCAGACAAATGATGAACGGCGCGCGCATATTCTTGAACAGCTTCGCGAATACCACCGGCAGCGCCATGGAAGCCACGCACGCGATAACCGTGTTGATGGTGGACATGTCGCCCGCAATGCTGGTCAGGCTCGGGTCGCCCATGAGGGTGGTCACCGCCGCCACCATGTACGAACCGTTCACGTTCGTCATGCCGAACACCAAAAACGCCACGATAGCCACCGCCCACACGTGCCAGTTCTTCACCACAACACGCAGGTACTGGCCGACAGGCTCCACAGAGCGATGCTCGCCATCAGGATGCTTGCGATACACGGCAAACCACACGATAACCCCTACTACCATCAGGCCAAAGCTGAACCACCACGCGTCCTGAATGACCGCCACACGCGAGCCGTACCAAATGGCCAACGCAGCACCGGCCGACATGCCAGCCGTGTACACGCCCATGGCAAACGAGTTCGCCGTACCGGGGAACCACAGGCGCAGCAGCTTCGCGGAGTTCGCGTTCAAGGCCGCCACACCCATACCCATGAAGAAGCTGGAAATAAACAGTGTCCAATAATCACCCGAGAAGCACCGGGCAAGCGCGCCTAAAAGCGACACGATGAAAGCCGCGGCGAACACCTTCCCCAAGCCAAGGCGGTCCGCCAACACGCCACCCGCCATGCAGAACAGCACACCCGAGAAGTACGGGATAGACATGATCATGGAAAACATCATCGGTTCGCACTGATACTCCTGCATGACCAGGATGGCAGCGCCGCCGGGAACGATAAACGAGAATTGCAAACTGATGAGCAAAACGGTCATACCAATAAGGATGACCCATCGCCACGGATAGAGCTTTTCCTCTTGCATAGGAAACCTCCTTGTATGTTAAATCCCCCTGAATCCGCCGCATACAGGGCCAGCCGACCTCGAGGGCCAGCCAGAAAACACCTTGCGGGGATGCCTGGTCACACGTGCATACGACCAGGTGAGACACTGCGGGAAGCCTGCCCCGTCGCACTCGGCAGGGCAGGCTCATCCCGTGAGGCGCTACTTCGCGAAGATCACCATCTTGTCCTTCGCAGCAGCCTTTGCCTTGGCGGCAAGTTCGTCGAGCGCGCCATACACCATGACACCAGCCTGGCAGTGATGCACGCAGGTGGGAAGCTTACCTGCGGCCACGCGGTCGGCGCAGAGGTCGCACAGGTGCGTCGGTACCGGCAGGTAGTCATACTCCCACACGCCATCGGAGCACTGACGTGGGCCATCTTGCACAATCTTGATACCGAAGTCGCCCTTGGGCAGGTCATGTTCTTTCTTGCAGGCTACCTCACATGCATGGCAGCCCGAGCAGTACTGGTAGTCGATCAAAAGACCGTATTGTCCCTTTTCAGCCATTGTTCTCCCCTTCTATTCGGCGCGGTAGTCGTAGAAGCTGGGCTCGTCGCTTTTGTGGGACGGGCCATGCGTGTAGCCATTGGTGGCCGTCACCTGGTAGGTGGGCTGATCTTCAGGCTTCATGTTGTCGGGCGTGCAGGCATACACCTTCGCCATGCCACACTTGATGGGCGCACCGTAGCCAGAGGGGCCGTTTTCGCACATCGGAATGAGGTTGTTCGGATTGCAGTCAAACACGCCAAACAGGTTCGGCTCGGCGGCCTTCTGCTCCGGGAACCACCAGCCGTGCTCGGTGGACACCACGCGCGCATCAAGCGTGTCGTTGAAGCGCGCCACCTGGCGGCACTTGCCCATCTGGTTTTCGATCCAGGCCCACTCACCCTCATGGATGCCATACTTCGCGGCCGTGTCGGGATGAATGTCAAAGTACGGAACCGGGTGCAGCTCACGCGAGGTGGTGTTTGCCTGGCGCCACTCTGAGTGGAAGAACTCAAAGGAACGCTTACCGGTGGTGAGCACAAGCGGATACTCTTCGGCGAGTTCCGGCGTGGACACCGGTGAGGTGGGCGGCTCTTCGTAGAAGGGCAGCGCGTCCACTCCCCAGCTGTCAAACAGGCTGATGTAGAACTCGTAGCGGCCGGTGGGGGTCATGAAGCCGGGCTGGCCGTCGGGGCGCAGCAGGCCCTTTTCATATTTATAGTAGCGGAAGTCGTTGTAGATCATGCCGCCCTTATCTTCGAGCTCTTCCATCGTAAAGCCGCAGTTGCCAACCTGAAGACGCCAGTTCATGTAGTCGCGCGGCTCCTGAACCCACTCAGGCCAACTCTCGGGTGCCAGGCGATGACCGAGGTCGATCATAATCTGCTCGTCTTCCTTGGCCTCGTAGAAGCTGGAGCACTTCGTGAGCGAGCGTACCGGGTCGAACCACACGCGGATGCAGTCACGCTCGTTGGACATGGCACAGGGCAGCACGAGGTCGGCGCATGCCACGATGAACGGGGTCTTGAACAGGTCAACCACGCAGATGAACGGCACATTCTTCATGGCACGGTAGATGCGCGGAGCATCCTGGCCCATGTTCGTAATGGGGTTGGACGACTGAATCCACAGCATGTTCACCGGACGCGGGTCGCCCTTTTCGTCGAGGCCCGTCTCGCAGGCAACGAGGATGGCGTCGGACTGGGAAGACGCGGTGAAGCCGTACTTCTTCAGGTTGTACTTGGAGTTGCCGAGGCGCTTCTCAACCATGCCCTCCTTCAGGTACTCGATGCCGGAGTTGTAGCCAAACTCAAGGCCGCACGCCTGGTCAATGAGGATGTTGCCGCCCGGATTGTCAATGTTGCCGGTGATGCCCGCCAAGCAGGCGATGGCGTGGGCCGTGGGTGTGCCGATCTTCGACATGTCGACGGCAAGGCCCCACTGGATGGTGGACGGATGTGCCTTCGCGTAGAAGCGCGCGGCTTCCACGATGAGCTCAGGCTCGACCCAGCAGATCTCGGCCACCTTCTCAACCGGGTAGTCCTTGACGCGCTCGGCCAGGGCTTCGTAACCGTACGTCCACTTATCGATGAACTCGTGGTCGACCAGGTCCTCGCCGATGATGACGTTCATCATGCCAAGCGCGAGCGCCGCATCAGTGCCGGGACGCAAACGCAACCAGTACTTCGCCTTTGAAGCAATCCACGTGAGCTGCGGATCGACGGCCACCAGTTCGCTGCCGCGCTTCATGCACTCCACAATCCAGTGACCGAGGAAGGCGTCGGAGTTGCACACGACCGGGTTCGTACCCCAGATGACGATGCACTCAGGCAGCTGCCACTCGGGGTCGTTCTCGTAGCGGTCGGGGCGGAACTGGCTCATGTCGGCCACCCACTGGTTGCCCATGACCACGTAGCAAAGCGCCGTACGAGGCAGCATGCACGAGTCGCCCGAGAGGAAGCAGAGCGTGAGGTCTGGGCCACCGAAGTTCGCGTACTGGTTGTGAGCGATGACCTGGGAAACGTTACGGCCGGTGCCAATCATGGAGATGATGGACTCGGGGCCATCCTTTTCCTGGAACGCGCGCACCTTTTCCTCGATGATGTCGTACGCCTCATCCCAGCTGATGCGCTCCCACTTGTCCTCGCCACGCTCGCCGGCGCGCTTCATGGGGTAGCGCAGGCGCTCCTCATGGTTCACGAGCTCCGGCAGCTCCAGGCAGCGCATGCACAAACGGCCCTGGTTAAACGGGCTGTTCGGGTCGCCTTCCACCTTCACCAGCTTGCCGTCGTCATCGGTGTAGAAGATGACCTGGCAGCCCTCGTGGCAACCCGGGCCCGACCACATGGTTGTACGCGTGGCGGTGAGGTCGCCCTCCTTCCAGTGCAGCTGTTTTGGGTACAGGTCAAGGTTGTACTCGTTGTTGTACTCCATACCTATTCCTCTCTTACCTCGTCCTCTGGGATCTTTGAGCGCGAGCCGCTCGCCGAATAGCGCCCATTCTAGAGACGGCGCTCCCGTGGCCGATACGGAGGAAGTTCCAAAAAAGCAAGGGGAGTTTTGGAAGTTCCTCCATAGGCTGCGAAAGGAGGCGTTTCCTATACTGCTGGTGAGGTCGGTCCCCCGCCGGCCCTCCAGTAATCCCCAACAGAAAAGAGGCTTGACCATGTGCTTCAGACCAGCAGCTGTCGAGCTCAACAAGAAGTGCCCCGCGTGCGGTCACTCTTGCGAGCCGAACCTGACAACGTGTCCCGAATGCGGCGCTGAGCTACCCGCAACGTCCGGCGCACCGGGCGCTCCCGGTGCCCCCACGGCGCCCGGTGCTCCTGGCGCTCCTGCAGCCCCTGGTGCACCCGCAGCACCGAAAGCTCCGGGGCAGAACTAGCGCTCGTGCGGTGCGGCCGATCCCGCCACGCCTGCGAGGTCGACCGCACCGCAGCCCATCCACACGACCGACGACAGGCCGCAACAAAAGCTCTTTGCAGGTTGACCGTAGGGCAAGGGTTCTACCCTTGCCGTTCAACAAGAACGAACTTGCCAGGTCAAACGTAGTTGGTGACAAGGGCAGAGCCCTTGCCCTACGGTCAACCTGGCAGGACCTGCCAACAAGAGGAGAGGGAAATTATGGAAAAAGCAAAGACCGGCAACGCGTGGGCGAACTTTATTCTCATATTTATTATGGGAGCCATTTTCGCCATTGGCTTTTTTAAGGTACCGCCCGCCATGGGCAGCCTCATGGCGTACTTCCAATGCGACCTGGGCCAGGCCGGATGGTTCATGTCTGCCTGCTCGGTGGCCGGCACTATCATTGCGTTTGCCACAGGTATGATTCAGACGAAGATCGGGCCGAAGGGCATGCTCATTGCCGCGCTGGTGTGCATGGCGCTCGACTCGCTCATTGGCGTGCTGGCCCCCAACGTGGAAGTGTTCATTGCGTCACGTTTCATCGGCGGCCTCGGCAACGGCTTTTTGGCCACGGCCGGCCCGACGCTCATTGCCCTTCTGTTTAAGGATCCGGCCAAGCGCGGCCTGCCGAACTCCATTTGGGCCTGCTGGACCGCGGCCGGATCCCTCATTATGCTGAACTCCTACGCGTTTATTCTGAATGCCACGGGCAGCTGGCAAGGCGTGTGGTGGGTATGCCTGGCCATTGTGGTTGTAGGCCTGGTGCTGACCGTCTTCGGCGTACGCATCAACCACGCCGAAGAGATGCAGATGGTGGCTGGCAGCGGCGACGTGAAGCCGTGGGCAGGCCTGACCTCGCTGAACTCGTGGCTTCTGGTTATTATCTTCGCATGCTTTGCCTTCATTTTCTCCGTGTGGTCGGCCATGGCGCCCACGTATTTGCAGACCCCGCTTGTGGGTATGGACATGGCGGCCGCGAACTCCATCTCGTCCATCACCACCGTCACCGGCATCATTGGTTCGCTCATCATTGGCGTGGTGCTGAACAAGGTGAAGAACCAGCCGTTGATTTTGGTGGGAACCATGGTGCTGTGCACCGTTGCGGGCATCATCCAGTTTATCTTTACTGGTCAGGCAATGATTATTGTGGTTGCCGTACTCGTAGGCCTGTTCACCAACATTGTGCCGCCGGCACTGTTCTCGAACGCACAATGGGCCGCTAAGACCCCGGCTGGCGTGGCGCTGGTCATGGCCGCACTGCCTATCGGGTCGAACTTCGGTGGTATTCCTGCAGCCCCCATCGCGGGTGCCATCGTGGAGTCCACGGGAAGTTGGGCGATGACCGCCGTGCCGCTGGGTATTGTGGGCGTGATTGGCGTGGTATGCGCCATCGTATTCATGGCACGCTGCAGCAAGTATGCCACGTCTTCGCAGGCTGAAGGCGAGAAGTAGCAGAGTTCTTCCGCACATCACACCCCTCCCCGCCTTGGCGGGCGAGGATTCACCAACCATCAACGCGAAGCGCAGCAACCCCCTGAACGCCACGTTTCGCCGAGATGAGATCGGCCGCAGGCTACAAGCCTGCGGCCGATTGTTGTTTGAGAGGGATGGTAGCGAATGATCGCAGCTTGGCACTTGATTGGGAACTGGTTGGCAGAGATCGCCGTTTAGGTACGGATTACGAGGGTTGAAATGGGTTTTGGGAAATCACGACCAGGCATTTCTTTATCGGGAGAGAATATTCGCCTCTTTCGAATTCGAAAATCCGTACCCAAACGGCGATCCCTGCCATTTTCTCGGGAACTGAGTGTCGCGCAAAGCTGAAATCAGAGTCAGCCTCCCTTTGGCATACCTTTTGCCGATTGCGTTTCCACCTCTGGCAGAGCGATCGTCGCCCATCAAAGTGTGGCGCGCTATCGCGCTATCTATTTCACCATGAGGCGGCTGCCTTGCCTAGCTTTACGACGCGGGCTGACTGACTTGTTGGTCTTGCCATGCAGTTGGGGAAACCTCCGTAGGGAGAGGTACAAAAGCACTTAACCTGCCAGCTTGCCCTACGAAAACTCACAAAGGGAACTTTTGTTACAGCCCCGTTCGCGCGCAAGCGCGAAAACACAGGTTGAGGTTGCGTTCTCCGCCTATGGCGGAGCGGGTGCACTGGAGTGACCCTACGGGGGGCCACCATGCAAGCACGTTAATCGCAGGAGAACACGCCCTCGTCATTACGGTAGGGATGGCAACCAGCCCTTGGTGTAATCTGTAGCGCGAAGCGCGTCACACTTGAACGCGCCGGATTGCCAAGTACGCTAACCATGAAAACTTGCCTCGTTATAACGATAAGTGCTGTTTTAGAGAACTCACGAAACATTCCTTACCTCTTTTTGGCAGCCCTCCTTCTTGCGAAATGTAAGACATACTGATACTATCGTCTTGCATTAGTTATAAATTATTAAGCACAAGGAGGATCTCATGGCTATGGCATCGGTTACCGTCCGCGTGGACGAGAGCATAAAAGAAGAAGCTGCCCGCATCGCCGAGAGCTTTGGTTTCGATCTTTCTTCGGTCACGCGCGCCTTCTATCGCCAAATGGTGCGCGAGCGAGCCATTCCCCTTAACATCACCACGCCGCTGCCCAACGAGGAATCTTTGCGCGCCATCGAAGAAGCGGATCGCATCATTGCCGAAGGGAAACCGGGATACAAAACCGTCGAGGAACTCATGGAAGCCCTGGAGGCTTAAATGGCGCGCCTGAGTGCTCGATTCACTCCCCAATTCAAGCGCGACTTCAAACAGCTTCAAAAAAAGCACGTGGACACAGCACCTCTTGAAAGCGTTTTCGCCCTCGTGCTTGAGAATAGCGAGCGAAGCCACAACGAACTTGTGCGTCGTCACAATATGCATGTGCTCACTGGCGTTTGGAAGGGCAGCTATGAATGCCATGTCGCAAACGCGGGAGATTGGCTTCTCATCTGGAAAACAGGCGAAGGCTTGGCAGTGTTTCAACGCACCGGATCACACGACGAACTGTTTCGCTAACAGTTAGGTTGTTTTCTGCCCTGCGAGCACAATCTCTCAGATAATCACGTTCCCCACGCCCGTCATCTATACACATCGCGACGGTGACCCACTTTGATAGAAACCACCACCGCGCGGTCGTCCTGTAGATCACATAACACACGGTAATTCCCTATGCGATAGCGCCACATGCCTGGCAGCTGGCCGGTTAGCGACTTTCCCTGCGAACGTGGGTCGGAACATCCGTCGATGTTCTTATTCATCCACGACAGCACCAGCGTACGCTGTCCGGCATCCATCTTATGAAGCTGACGCCGAGCAGCCTCGGAATACTCCAACTTCCAGGCGGTCATCTCAGCCCGAATTCTCGCATAATTTCATCGTTACTATACGTGACCGGATGCGCGTCAAATTCTTCCTTCGCGGCTTTCCAATCGCGCAAATCCAAAGCGTCTTCAATGACATCAAGCGTTGAGGAAATCATTAGATCGGCCATGGACACACCCTGCATCTTGGCATATTCGCTGATGAGCTTCTTTTGCCCTTCCTGCATCCTCATGGTATACGTGGTACTCATGGCATCCTCCGTTCCGATTGTATGTGCATTGTAACACACCCCCTTTCGAAGAAGCATTCCCAAAATGGAAGAGAGGCGAGCATGCCTACCTCGATGGTAAAATAGCAGCATCAACAAAACCTCTCCGAAGGCGTGCCATGAAATTGAGTCTTCAAACCATCGAGCACGAACTGGGCGAAGCAGTCGCAGGTTCCAGCATATGCTCAAATGCATGCGAGCCAACCCTTGACTATCCAGCACTATTTGGTGCCGGCGAACCCCGTCTCTCAGAACATATCGTCTATGTAACTAACCACCAAGATCTCGAAAACGCTAAAGACAAAATTAAGCGACAACTGAGCCGCAACCCGCACCTCGCGCTCACCTTCGTGTGTCGTGGCGTGCCTCCTGCATACTGCCTCGAAGCAAAGAACTGCGATATTGTGTGGGTCAATGCGGAGTACCAGGAGAGCAAAACCTTTAACGCTGTCCAAGAGGCATTCCAACGTCTCAACGCTTGGGAACGCGAACTCGGTATGATTGTTGAGCGAGGCGGCGAGCTTCCCGATCTCGTAAACGCAAGCCTCAAGATCTTCAAAAACGATCTGTGCATTACCGACCCGTTCAGCCGCGTTCTTGCCTACCGCGTGTACCGCAATGAACGCTTTACGCGCGAACAAACCGATCTCATCACAGAGGGCGAGTATCTTCCCACAAGCATGATGTTCGATGGCGTAGAAGACGAGCAAGGCGGCGAAAACTTTGCGTCTCACGTTCCTACGTTTTCCACGATGCACGCGTTTCACTGCACCGTGCTACGTTCAACTATTACACTGTCACCCGAATATGCTGTTGTCCTTTCCGTCCATCCTAACTACCAGCCCGTCGGTGAGCATGACTGCGCACCCATGCTCACGCTTGCTGCTGCTATCGAGCGGCTGTTTCGTGCGAATAGTGCCACGGGGAGCAGTCAGCCGTTCATCAATGCCCATTCCTCGTTAAAAGCGCTTATCCAGGGGAAACAGGTGTCCGATGCCGATCTTATTCAAAGCGCCATCGCGCAAGGGTGGAGCCAAGACGCCGACGAGTATCGCTGTCTGTGCATCGATTTTGCGTCATCCCTGCAAATTCAAGACTGCTGTTTCATGCGCCCCTATGCCGCCGTATGCAGTCGCCTCCAGGCGACGTTCGATTGCTTGGCATTCGTTGCAGAGAACCGCATTATCGCCGTGGTGAACTGCTCGCGCATGAATATACCTCACGAGCAGTTCTTTACCAACTTTAGGCACTTCGCCAAGGAGCACCACCTCATCGCAGGTGCAAGTGCACCGTACTACGGACTACGCAGTTTGCGAGACAGCTACCGACAGGCATTTGCAGCCTTGCGGCAAGGCTATGCCGCAAACGATGACCAGCTTATTCTATTCACCGATCATGCACTCAACATTGGTATGAACTTCATCATGAAGGAAATGAATCCTGAGCGTTTCTGCCCACGACCACTCATCGAACTCGCGCAGCAAAACCAGGACCTATACCTTGCTCTGAAAACATACCTCGTATCAGGTTGCAACTCCAGCGAGGCAAGCAAGCACCTTAACTTGCAACGCAGTAGCTTCGTTTACCGGCTCGAAAAAGCCAAAAAGATACTGGCACTCGATCTGGACAACCCAGATGTCAGACTCTTACTGCTTATTTCGTTCAAACTTGTTGACCTTTACGGCCTCTCCAACATGGAGTTTCTGGCTCCAGCAGAGCGCTAAACCCGAAGCTAAAATCTATACAGCTACGTCAGCCCAACTCATCCAGCAGTTCGATCTGATACGTAAGATCCTGACCTGCGAGAGGATGATTAAAATCGATGCGCGCCACTCCCGCTTCGATATCCAGCACCTTGGCAGGAATGCGTATACCCACCTCCGTCACGAAGTAGAACAACTTGCCCACACGTACGTCTTTCGCATTCGGAAGTGCATACAAGGGAGCACATTCCACTTTATCTTCGCACCATACGCCGAATGCGTTACACGCTGGTACCGTGACAGATTTTGTCTCCCCCACCTTCATGGACGCAACCGCTTCGTCAAAGCCATGAATTACCTTTCCCGAACCCACGGTGAACTCAAGAGGTTCCAAACCTTCAGTGCTATCGAACACCGTGCCGTCTGCGCATGTTCCCACGTAGTGCACTCGTACGGTCGTGCCGTAAGCAACCATGATGAACTCCTTCGTAAAAGGGAAAAGGACCCCTCGCTAGGCCCTTTTCCGCAGACTAAGATGCAATCATTTTTATGACCGCAGCGTACCGGCCTTGGGCACAAAGAGGACGTATTTTGTTGTGCCGTCTATATCGTGCACAAGTTCGTCCACTGAACCAAAACGCATAGCCAGGCTCTGACAGTGCTTCACGCACAACGGCTTCTTGCCTTTCGTCGTGCGCTCTCCACAGAGATTGCACTGGTCGGTGGGTACAGGTACAAAATCGTACTGGTAGTCATCTCCGCCAATGTGCCAGGGACCCACCTTCTGAATTTTGATACCCCAGCGGTCTGGTGGCAAATTGTGCTCCATCTGACACGACACCTCACACGAGTGGCAGCCAGTGCAGAATTCATAGTTGATCAGAAGACCGAAGACCTTGTCGTTTGCCATTTACACCAGCTCCTCGTTCATCGCGAAACGCTCCACGATATAGTCCATGTCGGTGTCGCCGACAATTTCCTCCGGCTCGCATTTGTACACGCGACACATATGCGACTTGCAATTGTTGCCAAAACCGCTCTCTCCACATCCCGCTTCCACAATGACGTTTGGATTGGAAAGATACGTGTCATAGCATCCGGCTCCATCGTCCTCCGGGTCACGCTCGGGAAACCACCACGCGTGGTCGAGCGAAATGGTGGACGGGTCCAGAACCGGCGACACGTTTGCCTTCATCTGCACACGACCCAGATGGTTCTCGATCCAGCACCAGTCGCCGTGACGCACGCCGTACGCCTCAGCCGTCGCCGGTGCGATTTCGAACTCGGGGTTGGGATGCAGTGCGCGCAGGTGGGGAATCTGGCGATGCTCGGAGTGGAACGAGGCCCATTGGCGCGCGCCTGTGGTCATGATAAGCGGGTACTTCGCCAGATACTCGCCCTTGTCAAAGCGCGCGGGCACCTGGTTGGGGCTGTAGGGCGGCTCGGCAAAGTGGGGCACCGGGCGTTGACCCCACTGGCCGAACAGCGTGGAGTACAACTCAATGCGGCCCGTGGGTGTGTTGAAGCCGAGCTTGCCGTCGGGGCGCTGCTCACCCGTGCGGAACTTCTCGTAGTGATACTCGGGGTAGATCCAGTTCTCGGCGCGCGCCTCCTCGAACGTCATACCGGTTTCCTTCATCGTGAAGGTGAAGAACTCTTCCAGCGTCTCGCCTGGCCACATGTCCGCGTTCCACTGGCGTCCGAGTTCCCAGCATATTTCCATGTCCGACTTACTTTCGCCAAGCGCTTCACACGCCTTGTTTGTGGTCTGAACGTGGTAGTAGATGGAGCGAATGCCGTTGCGCTCGGGGTAGAGGCACACGGGCAAAAACACGTCACAACACGCTTGCGCCGTAGGTGTCATGAATGGATCCACCATGACGTTGAATTCCGCGTTCAGGTAGGCCTGCTCCATGCGCGTGTTCGGCTCCTGAGCCGTGCACGACAGCGGGTTCGTGGACTGTATCCAATTCGCGCGTATCTTGTACGGGCGGTTCGACAGCATTTGATCAACCGTCATGTCAGCCTGCGTCAGTACCACACCCGAATATTTGAGCGCCGGAAAATCCTCGCCGCCGATGCGCTGCTTCTGCTCTTCGAGCGTGAGACACTCGGCTGGATCGGGCGGGTTCCACGTCTGAATGTTGAATGGTTGGTGCACTGTCACCATGCCGCCCGGGATGTCAATTTGTCCGGTGATAGACCACAGGTCGATGACGGCAGCCGAGCCAGCGAGGCACTCCATGGTCATGTCGAGTGCAAGTCCCCATTGTACTGCCGTAGGCTTCTCGGCCATCATACGCGCGGCGCAGGCGATCTTCTCCGCAGGAATCCAGGTGACCTCGCTCGCGCGCTCGAGCGTCCATTCACGCGTTGCCTCGTAGTACTCCTCGAAACCGTAGCACCAGCCCTCCACGAATTCATGATCGTAGAGATCCTCTTCGACGATGTATTTGCCCATAGCCAGCGCGAGCGCGGCATCGGTGCCGCAACGAATCTGCAGCCACAGGTCGGCGCGGGCAGCAAGCCACGTGAGCTTCGGATCCACCACCACGAGCTTGCTGCCGCGCTTCATGCAGTCGACGATCCAGTGGCCCAGGTTGCCATCGGCATTAGACACGAGCGGGTTGTTACCCCAAATGAATATGTTCTTGGGCGGCACCCAGCCCTCATGATCGTAGCGGTCGTGGTGGTTCTGCGAGCAATCGGGCACGGTGTAGGTACCCATGAGCACGTTGGAGGCGCCCACGCGCGGCACATAGCAGCTGTTGCCCGACAGCATGTAGGCGTACTGCACGGAACCGAACGCGTACTGCAGCCGTGTCATATAAGGTGCCGTGCCGCGACCGGTTCCCAGGTGGAACACGACGGCTTTCGCGCCCGATTCGGCCTTGATGGTGTCGAACTTCTCCTTGATCAGCGCGTACGCCTCGTCCCACGAGATGCGTTCCCACTTGTCAGCCTTGCCGCGGTCGCGCGGATCGCGCTTCATCGGGTGCAGGACGCGGTCGGGATGGTACACCGCCTCCTTAAGAGCGATGCAGCGGGCACACAGGCGCCCTTGGTAGTAGGGACTCTCTTCGTCGCCTTCCACCTTCACGAACCGGCCCGTCTCTTTATCCGTGTACACAATGACGCCGCAGCCGTCATGACAACCTGGAGCCGCCCACGCTCCGGTGCGGGTTGCAACCAGGCCATCTTCTTCCCACTGCCACGGCAGATCACCGCCTGTATATTTCACCGGGGGTTCGCGGAAGAAATCAGGCCGCACCTCATTGGTTCCGCCCTGCTCGACTTCCATATCGATGCGTTTCACCATACTCGCTCCTCTCGTTTACCGAACTGGCCGCAGAATACGGGCAAAAAAGTAAGTTTGTAAGTGCCGTCCTCCTTTATTCAGCGTGCTCAAAGCTTCACGAGAAGGCGCGGCTGAAGGCTGGGAAACTTACCTGCCGGCTCGTACCATCGAAGCGCCGAATCATCGGCAAGCTCTGCCAAACCCGTACCGAGATAGCGGTAGTGGGTCGCAGAAGGAAACCTGAGGAGAGGAGTGCGTTATGGCGTTTCATTTCAAAGATCATCCAACGCCGAAGAAGACCGTGCTCGATGATGGCACAGAAGTTGTGCGCACGTGCGCGTGGTCGCCACCGGGCTGTCACGCCGTAGGCTGCGGAGTCAAGCTCTTTGTAAAGGATGGTGAGCTTGTCAAAGTAGAGGGTGACCCGGATCACCAGCTCACACAAGGAAGGCTGTGTCCACGGTGCCTCGCGCTAAAAGAGGCAGTGTATCACCCCGACCGCATTTTATATCCCATGAAGCGCGCCCGCGAGGACCGCGGCCTCGACAAATGGGAGCGCATCAGCTGGGACGAAGCCACCGACCTCATTGTATCCAGGACAGAGGAGATTCGCGCAAAATACGGCTCCGAAGCCATCTGTGTGTACATGGGCACGGGGCGTGAGGCCGTACGCTACGGATTCACGCTGTCGTCCAAGGTGCTACGCACGCCAAACAACTGTTACGCGCAATCGGGCTGGTCATGCATGGGACCTCGGCAAACAGCCATGACCATGATGCTTGGGAGCGCTTACATTGAGCTTGATTACGGCGGCGGCTACGTAGACGTATGGAACAACCCGGAGTTCGTTGTACCCGACTACGTATTCTGCCTCGGCAAGGAGCCGCTCAAATCAAACCCTGACGGTTTGTGGGGCCATGCACTTATCGAGCTCATGAAACGCGGGAGCAAACTTATTATGGTTGATCCGCGTTTGAACTGGCTCGCCACGCGCGCAGACCAGGTACTGCAGGTAATACCCGGAACGGACGCCGCGCTCGTATTAGCCATCTTGAACGTACTGGTAAACGAAGATCTCATTGATCATGACTTTATCGAAAAGTGGTGCTATGGCTTTGATGAGTTGGCCGAACGCGTGCAAGAATATTCGCCCGAGTTCGCCGCCACAACGTGCGGCATCACAGCGGAGGAGATCTACGCGTGCGCCCGCAAGCTGGGCTTTGACGGCGTGCATCGCTGGAGCCTGCTCATGGGCGTGGCCGTGGACCAGAACCCCAACGGCTGCCAGGTGACGCAGGGCCTCATCGCCATAGCCGCTATCACGGGCAACCTCGACGTACCCGGCGGTACCGTCGTGGGCGTACAAATGCAGTTCGAAATGACCGGAGCCACCGACTTCATGAGTGAGGAACTCAAGAACAAGTGCATTGGCTGGGACGTCTACCCCATCGTGAAGGTGCTGCTGAACACCACGCATCCCGACATCACGCTGGAGGCGCTTGAGACGGGACGCCCCTACGAGCTGAAAATGGCCTGGATCGACTCCACGAACCTCTTGTCCCCCACCTGCTCCGCCCAGCCGAAGCGCTGGCACGACGCGCTCATGAAGATGGAGTTCACCGTGGCCAAGGAGATGTTCATGACGCCCACCGTCATGGCCCTTGCCGATGTCGTGCTGCCCTTGGCCACGTGGGCCGAGCACGATGGCATCGTTATGACGAACCAGGGATGCCAAATGGGTATTGCCGGAGCCATAAACAAAGGTCTTCAAGTGGGCGAATGTAAGTCCGACTTGGAAATGCTTATCCACTTCGGCAACGCATTCTACGAGCATGCTTATCACGAGGAATACCCCTTCAAAACGGTGGAAGAGTATCTGACCGATGACGTAGGCAAGATGGACATGACGTGGGAGGAGCTGTCCGAGAAGGTGGTGGCCACGAACGACATCGGCGGTTACCGCAAGCACGAACGTGGGCTCATCCGCGCCGACGGACAACCCGGCTTCCAAACGGCCACCGGCCGCGTGGAACTGTGGTCCACCGGCTACCAGGCGCTCGGCGACGACCCGCTGCCGTACTACTTCCCCCCGAAGCTCGGCGCCGAGGAGCGGCCCGACTTGGCTAAGGAGTATCCGCTTATGTGCACCACAGGCGCGCGCTACTACGCGTCGTTCCACTCCGAGCACCGGCAAATTCCCAGCCTGCGCCAGCTGACGCCCGACCCGTACCTCGAAATTCACCCGGAAACGGCCGCGGAGCTGGACATCAAGGACGGCGACGAAGTAACCATAGAGAACCCGTGGGGCGAGGCGCACGAAATAGCCAAGGTGACGCCCGTTGTCCGCAAGGACGTGGTTGCCGCCGCACACGGCTGGTGGTACCCCGAAGAGGATGGCGAGGAGCCGAACCTGTTCGGCGTGTGGAAATCCAACGTAAACAGTCTCGTACCGCACCGCGTGCTGGGCAAGATGGGCTTTGGAGCCCCCTACAAGCAGCTTCCGGTCAAAGTGTACCGAACCCCGAGCGAAGCCTGCGTGCTTTAGAAAAGGAGTCCGCTCATGCAAAAGTTAGGGCTGATGATAGATTACGAGTACTGTACAGGCTGCCAAAGCTGCGAGCTTGCTTGCAAAAACGAGCATGGCTTCCCTTTGGACAAGTGGGGCATCAAGATGATGGAGTTTGGCCCCTTCGAGATGGACGAGGGCAAACTGGAATGGAACTATCTGCCTTTCCCCACAAGCTACTGCGATATGTGTACCGATCGCATAGCGGCAGGCGGCATTCCTTCCTGTGCGCTGCACTGTCTGGCAAATGTTATCGAATGGGGGCCTATCGAAGAGCTTTCCCGTAAACTTGAAGAAAAGGGTTCTAAAGCGGTGATCTTCCTTCCGTAAGTACCCTCACAAAAGAGCACCTTCTCAGGGCCCCTTGCAACAGCCAAGGGGCCTTTTTTAACCTTGCAAATTAACCCAAATAGAGCAAACGGAGCAGAGGCATAACACCTCTGCTCCGTTTTCTGAACTCCCCTTACGTGCTAGAGAACACTACTATTCAGAGACTACTTCTTCCTGCTTCATGGCATTCGCCTTTTTCGCAACGTAGAGCAGACCTAGCAACACTACAACTCCTACAACAATGTCGAAGATCCACACGGAGCTCATAATGGCGTCGGCGCCTGCCACCGTAGAGACAAGTTGATCAATGGGTGACGCGAGAAAGCCGCCGCCGTTCTGGAACACGTAGCTAAAGCCCATAACCGTACCAACAATGGCAGGTGCCACAAAGGTGGACAGCAGCATAGGGACGCCCACCGTCATGGTGTTCGTACCAAAGCCGGCAAGCACGATAGCCACGTAGAACAACGCAACATTGCCTGTCACATGAGCGATATACCACAACACGTAACCGACGATACCCACAATCCAAAATGCTGGAATAGCATAGGCCTTGAGAAACTTATACGCAGGTCCAAATAACACGGCAGAAGCGATAGCTCCCACAGAGAACAACGAAAAGATAGTGCCAATAACAGCTGGGTTGTCCACCACTGCACCGATGGTTGCGCCACCAAGGTTGAACAGCGACTGGCTCATAATGATGCCGCCCAAGAACAGTACAAGCAGTACCCAACCGGACACAGGCAGCTTAATTTTAACCTTCTCACCTTTTGCATCGGTAGCGGGAACAGCCGGAACGTTTTTAGGCGTAAGCAAGAAGATGCAGAGCACGAAGGGCAAAAGTGAAAACAAGTAGATACCCCACGCAAGGTTCCACGAGATGGCACCTAAGATGCCAGCTACATTCGTTGTCACGATCATACCCACGTTGAACACCACCGATGCGATACTCATCATGGTGGCGCGGACCGATTCCTTCTGGAACATGAGCGAAATAACACCCAGAACAACAGGCATAAAGCAGCCAAGCCCCAAACCGAGGATAGCGCGCGTCACAAGGATTCCCTCCCAAGGCAGCGCCGCACCCAAAAAGGTAGGTAGACCCCCCACAAACACGAGTGCAGTAGCTAGCAGCGCGCAGATGCGATAACTCAACTTACGACCAGCCACAAGACCAATGACGAACGCTGCAGGAATTTCAAGCAAGTTGGTAATGGACACCATATAAGAGATAGCATTTGCATCAACACCATAGGTGCTCATGAGACCAGTGGACGCTACATTTACCGCGCTGTGCGTCGGTGCAATAAAGTACATACACATCAGCGCAACAAACACGCCTATTTGTCCACCTGATATCCTCGTTTTATCTGACATAATTTCCCCTTTCAATGGATGCCTCTACAGTGGTGCGCACATCGGGAGCATACGTATAAAAAAGTAAGTTTTGAACACTGGGTGAAACGGATTCAACAGGGGGTTATGGGATAAAGATGGAAGCCATCTTACCCTTGTCGGCCATGCGAGCAGCAAGTTCGTCCAAGGACCCAAACTCAAGCGCCTGAGCTAAGCAGTGATGCACGCAACTGGGCTTTTTACCTGCGGCTATACGATCAACACACAAGTCGCAAAGCGATGTCGGCACGGGCACGAAGCGGTACTCCCACCGTTTAGTATCGGGAAGTTTCCAGGGACCCAGCTCAAGCACCTTGATACCCCACTGCCCGAGTGGAAGATCGTGCTCGTTTTTACATGCCACCTCGCAGGAATGACATCCGGTACAGTATTCATTATCGATGAATAGGCCAAAGCTCGTCATAATTCTCCTCCTCATTCAGTGCGATAGATCTTGCAAGGCATACTTTTGTAGTGGGTTCCAAATCCCAAGGGGCCATTTTCCTCATGTGGGATAAGTTGGTTTACATTCATTTCGAACACATCAAACAGGTTTTCTGGGTCAGCTTCGGGCAGCCACCACCCATGATCGCAACTCACGACGTTTTCCTTCACAATGGGTGTAAGGTGAGCCATCATCCTCGCCCGTCCCAAGTGGTTCTCCACCCAGACATACGAGCCTTCAGCAATGCCGTACCCCGCAGCGGTAGCGGGATGAATATCTACAGTCGGCTGAGGATGAATTTCACGTAATGTGGCAATTTGCCTGTTCTCTGAGTGAAACGACGTAAAGCGACGTGCTCCGGTCGTGAGCGTGAGCGGGTACTCCTCGGCCAGGTCGGGGCGCGATACGGCACTAAACTTGGGCTCTAAGTAGTAGGGCAGCGGGTCGTCGCCAAGGTTCTGCAGCACGGTGGAGTACAACTCTATGCGACCCGTAGGCGTGTTGAAGCCGGGCTGCCCGTCAGCACGCAAAAGCCCCTTCTCGTATTTGCGGTATTCTATTTCGTACTGACCAATGACATGCTCGCACAGATCGTCGTATGTGGCATCCACACCACGCATTTTCCCCAGCTGACTGTCGATGAAGTCAGTTGCTGACGCCCAGCCTGGCTTTTCACTATCCGGATACAAACGGCGATGTAATTCGAGCATAATTTCCAAGTCGGCGCGACATTCACCTGCCGGCTCAAGCACTGGCACGATAGCACCCATCTGCCCAGGTTGCGAGGCATTGTTGTTGGACACATAGCCCTGCTTTTCAAAGAATGTCGCCGCTGGCAACACGAGGTCCGCCAAGCCCATGATGGTGGGCGTCATGAATAGATCAGCCACAGCTATGAAGTCGATTTTACGCATGGCTTCATACCAGCGCTGAGGCTGCGGCACCATGCAGGAGAGCGTGTTGTGCCCAAATGCGTATGCAAAGTGGATGCCGTAGGGTACGTTTGTCTCCAGCACATCGAGCGTTGCGTCGGGGTGCGTCGTGTTCACAATGGCGCTCATGGCCGGGTAGCGGTCGTGCCCGAGCGGCTCCACGCCGACATTGCCGAACTTGGCCAGCCCCTCGGGCTCCCCCACCCCGTCGGCTACGGGTGCGTTCTCTGCCATGCCGGCGAAAATGGGCGGCAGGCCCATGAAGCAGCCGCCCGGAACATCCATGCTGCCGCAGATGGCAAACAGCGAGAGCAGCGCATGGCCGATCTGCAACGTGTTCGGGTTCTGGTCGACCGCCAGCCCCATGGAAAGCGCTGAGGGAACTTGGCTCACGCAGCGAGCAGCTGTACGAATGTCGTCGGCATCAACCTCACAGATCTTCGCCACACGATCCACCGGGTATTCCTGCACGCGTTCAGCCAGCTCATAGAAGCCGTAGCACCACTGTTCCACAAAGCCATGGTCATAGAGATCCTCCTCAATGACCACGTTCAGTAGCCCGAGAGCAAGCGCACCATCCGTACCAGGACGCAGCTGCAGATGCACTTCTGCACGCGTCGCCAGCCAATTCACACGAGGGTCAACCACCACCAGTTTCATCCCACGCTTCATCATCTCCACAAGAGAGTGCCCAAACAGACCATCCGGATTAGAACGCAAAGGGTCACGTCCCCACACAAGAAGGTATCGTGGGCATTCCCAACGTGGATCGTCGTAGCGGTCAGGAAACCCGATGGCGTTGTCGGCCTCGATATAGGAGCTACCCATAGTCCACAACATGGCCGCCATGCGCGGCACGATGCAGGACCACCCGCTGTTGGGATGTACAGCATTCACGGTGCCGAACACATCGTTGGCCATCTGAAAGTGAATCTGACTTGCCTCACGCCCCGTACCACACCACACACTCACCGCACCAATGCCATAGCCTTCTACGGTCTTGCGATACTGAGCAATGATGGTCTCAAGCGCCTCATCCCAGCTGATGCGCTCCCAGCGGTTGCGCCCACGATCCTCCCGGGCGCGCTTCATCGGGTAGAGCAGGCGGTCTTTGTGGTAGTAGTACTCCTTAGCCGTCAAACAGCGCACACACAGGCGGCCCTTGCTTATGGGATGCTCCTCGTCGCCCTCCACTTTCACCAGCTGCCCGTCCTTTACGTGCACCTTAAGCCCACAGCCCAGGTTGTGACACCCGATACCTGCCGAGCACGTCCGATACACGCGCGTGCCATCCTCAAGCACTGTTATAGCCGGCGAAGCGTGCTCGCTAAAATGCAATGTCGGCATGATGTCCTCCTTATCGTTGCTTTTCCCCAACCGCCTGGGGCAGAAACACCATCAGATACCGATTTCACTCAGCCCGATACGTCCCTGCCGCCTCGGCACGAAGGCTAACAAGAAAAAAGTAAGTTTCATCTCGTGAAGGAAATGCTCCCCCCGCACCGACTTGGCACATCAGACGGTTCTCGTTAGAATGGCTCCCAGGTGCATCTAAAGAAACGAGGCGGTTATGCCGAGTCGACAAGAGAACAAGCAGGCGATGGAACAGCGGCTCTACGATGCCGCCATCAGTTTGTTTTGCGAGTTGGGTTACCAAAAAACCACGCTTACCGACATCGCCGCAGAGGCAGAGGTATCCACACGTACCCTCTACAAGTACTTCCCCACCAAAGAGTCTATTCTGCGAAAATTCGGCAAGGAAAATATTCTTGCGCTCAAGGCCTTCGCTGGCAGATTGCCTTCCGACATGCCACTCAAAGAACAGGTTCTCCAAACCATGGTGCAAGACTTCAAGCTGATGTTTGGGCTGTTTGATGTCAGCTATATCCTACATTCCGCGCGCGACGAGTCCGGTATGTTCGCGCGCTTCGAATTAGAAAACATTCTCACGAGCGAATCGATCTACTGCAATCTCTTCAAGCAAGAGCAACTGCGTGCAGGCATAGAGCCCAATGAAATGGTGGCTCTATGCGCATCCATTGTCATGGGACTCTACCGCCACTGCAACGACTTGTACCGGTTCAGGAAAAAGGGTACCTTTGATGAGAGTGATTTACGCGCGTTTTATGCCACTCACATTGATGCGATCTGGGATTCCCTTCATCACACGCTGCTTGCAAAGTCAGCAAAAGGTATTCGAGGTATTGACAAGCATTTGTTTAGCTCCATGGACTAGTGCGACAGGGTAAGAACCAGCGCACCACTACCGTCCATCCGCACTCCTTGGCGTGAACAGCAACATCTTGGACTTACCGGTAAACAACTCCATTAACTCATCAACAAAGCCATAGGTAATAACACCATAGCGGCACCTTCGTACGCAAGCAGGACGGCCACCTTGGGTTACCCTCTCTTCGCATAAGTCGCACCAATCAGTAGGCAACGGAACGAAGTCATACTGCCACGATCCATCCCGCGTTTTCCACGGACCTAGCTTTGTAACCTTGATACCCAGTGCGTCGGGTCCAAGTCCATGCGCTTCCATGCACGTCGTTTCACACTCGGAACAGCCGAGGCAATACTCATAATCAATCAGCAAAGCTTTCTCCACGTCCATCATGCAACCCCCTTTTTGCTTCAAGTACGCATGTGACGAGAAGTCTCATTTTGTACTTCGTGCGCCGTATCGAGCACTTTGTTGTATTGATCTCGCAAGCAACCGTTCGCCTGGAGGAGGTGGTTGCGCGGCACCACAAACCGGACAGCAGCGCACTGTTGCACTTGGCAATTTCTCGTAACAAGCGATACAGCGACCCTGCCTTTCAACGCACTTCCCACAATGAATACAAGGGCAACACATGAGCTACTCCGTCACGTCGCCGTATGGATACGCTGCATCTTTTCGCGTTAGCACCAGGTAAACAAGCACAACTACAAAGAGCACTGCAAACATGGCAGACATAAGTTCAAACAGAGCCGTTGTGCTTCCGCCAACAACACCTTCAGCAAATGCGACGTATATCGACGAGCACGCCTGCCCCGCAAACATGGCAATTGAAAGTGCTGAAAGCGCAAAGGTTCGTCGACACGGATGCACCAGCCCGCTGAGAGCGGTTTGTAAATACGGAATGATGGTGCCCAAATATATACCATAGACAATAGCACCCACAAACACTCCCGCAGGGGTGGTCGCAAACGCAAGCAGCGTAAATGAGGCCGCAATAGCTGCCATAGGAACAAGCACGGTATAGCGCCGCAGATGCTTAAATATCTGCGCAAACACAAGCGATATGAGAAGTGCCGTAAACGTGGTAGACGACGAAGCGAATCCAGCCATAACAGAATCACCAATGCCCGATTCCTGAATGAAAATAGCCATTTTCAACAGATACACCATGCCTATAGTCATAGATACAAACATGAGCAAAATACCCATCCATGCTCGCCCACCGATACGCCTTTGCTCCGGCGAAAGCGCGGCGGCCTCCTGGGCAAACGCAAGATCTTTCTCGGGCGGTACTTTTGGTAGAAATATGATTTGCATAATCAGTACAAACACAAAGAAGACGTTCACAAAAAACGGCACATGCCAACCAATAACAGCCAACGTCCCCGAAAGGGTAGAGAACACCATGGCAATGATTGACCCGACCGCATTCGCACCGCCCATCATTCCCGCGCGCTCCTGTCCCGCAAAAAAGTACGAGATAAGCGTGGGCACGATGGGGTACACAAGACCGCAACCCAGCCCAAAGAGTACTCGCGTAAATAGTAAAACTTCGAAATTTGGCGCGAATGCACCCCCAATGCCGCCAAGAACAAACAACAACTGACCCACGGTAAGAATAGTTTTACGGCTAATGTAATACGACAACTTTGCCGCAATGAGCGATGCGGGAATGATACACAGCGGCGGCAAAGCGACGAGCAGGTTCACGTTCTCCCCCGGAAACGCGAGCGCCATCACCGCTAGGATAGGCGTCATTTCAGAGCCAAGCGCGTTGCTGTCGCAGGCGCATAGAAGCAATGTGGCCTTTGTACTAAGCTTTGATCGATGACGTATGGTGGAATTGGACATAAAAGCCCTCCTTTGGCCAAGATGCGGAAGCAACTTCAGCATCGGTGTATGAGTGGCAGGTTAGAGCGGCCAACGCTGCCGGCCAAGGCACGCAGAACCTGACGCGCCCAAGATCAGACTCTGAGTATGAAGGCGTTAAACGAGCCGATCATCAGGAGGTTCAGTCGTTTCCTGAAAGAGGCACTCCTCGGCTTCTACAATATCGAGCAACTCCTGCTGCGAATGGACCCCTAATTTGTTATATATGTTGTAGATATGACTTTTAGCGGTATGTGCCGATATGGTAAAACGATCGGCGATATAACCCGCATTGCGACCCTGTGCGAGACAGCACAGCACCTCTGTTTGGCGCGGAGTTAACTCGTAGCGCTGCGCCACGAGACTCGTTTTAAGCTTTAGCGTTTCCCCTATTCCACCGGATATAGCTTGACGCGCCGAGCGTTCCGCATCAATTCTTACCTCGCGAACATAGGAAAGAGGCCCGGGATGAAATACAGCGAAACTGGTGGCCACTACAAGAAACACCACAAGAGCAAAGCAGATAAACATACGCCCGAGCGGGTCACCGGCAAATCCGAAGCACATCACGGTACCTACAATCCACCCCAATGTGCATCCTAGCCCATTTAACGTACGCCCTACCGCAAAGGTTTTTACATAGTTTTCGTCAAAAAGGCGAAAACTCTTAGAAACGCTAGCGATGTCCACAATGTCATGGCACGCCAACAGGGCAAACAAAACAAGAAGGCAGAGAAGTTGCCCTACATAGTTTGCGAACGAGAACGCAAAGATCCCTATAAGCATAATGGGCAAAAAAACTTCTGTCAGGATAAGTGCAATGTTGCGAGGCTTGCGAACTAAAAACAATACCGTAAATACAGCAGCAATCACGTTAGCCATGGCTATTACATGCACGGTAAAAGGATAGTACGCCTCCACCGTTGCAGAAGCTCCCACAAAACCGATGCCGACGCTATAAGCAAATGCTAATAACACGGTACGCATGAAGGAGAAGCGCTGTCCCGCTTCAACACCCTCAGCCAGAACTTCGCCTTCGTCCGAATCGACCCATATATTACTTGATACATCATCATCTTGAAACGCAATACTGTCTTCCACTGCACAACTGGTACCTTCTTCGTCAAACTGCGCGAACACAACTGAAGGCGAAAGAGCCAACCACGCAAGTACAACAGAAGCTACAGGAAGCGAAACCGTGGCAGTATAGGCAATACCCGAGGGCATGAACGCTGTGGCGACATAGAAAAGCGATCCTACAAGGAAGGCGCTCGATGCTGAAAAGATAATTTGCTTTCGGTTGAGTACTACCAATTTTTTAGACCACACAAGCAGCAGTGCGGAACTACCCACTCCACTCGCACACCAAAGGAAAATGCCCCAAGCAACATCAGTATTCGCAGGAAGTAGTCCAACTGCGCCAGCAAAAGGACAGCACAAGAGCGCCACCACACGCAAGGCAGTCTCACCCCTACGAGAGGCAAAGAATCGAGCAAACACGCCAAATACAACGTAAGCCGCAAACATAGCAACGGTCATAGCCGTGCGTACAATATGTGCACCAAAGTCACCAAAAACGCTGTGAGGAAGCAGTGACGGACTCCAGAATAGACAGAATATCCAACCCAGGTAAAAGGAAAGACCTAACACACATAACAGAGGGATACGAAGTGTGAATTCGCGCAACGGCGTTTGCCCAGCATTGGGATGCAGGAACTTCATATCGATGGAAATGTCCGACTGAGCGGCCCGCTCGCGTTGCATGAAAGTCTCCCCCTGCCCGACTTCTCCCTGCGGCAAGGCCAGTGTAGCACAGGCCTTTTAAGCCCTTTCCGAGGCCCTTTTCGCCGATTTTGGCGATTTGCACACCACTTTTCGTGATTTTCGCAGCTTGTCCAAAACGCAGCGCTTCAAGCGCTCAGCTATAACAAACGAGGCTGTATTCAACCAACCTCAGCCATCCTAGCGCGAGGTTTTCCATGCATTCAAGTCAGAGTCGAGAAGGTTATCCTCCCCCTCCCACCCGTCTACCGTTGCCGTAGTAGGGCGAGGGAGAATTCTAGATAGAGGCGGTCGTCGGGATCCTCGAGGTTTAGTTCAGTGATGGCAGCAATGCGCTCAAGGCGATACTGCAGCGTACTACGATGGATATGCAGCGCCTTGGCGGTGAGCGAAGCGTTATAGAGATTCTCGATGTAAGAGGTCAGTGTTTCCAGGTAGTCGACACCGCCGCTGTCGGACTGCTTCTGCAACTCCAGCACCCCTGGTGAGCAAAGCATACGAGCCGGCAGCCGCTCGGTGCCATGCAAAAGAATGTACGTTGCCGCAACGTCAGTGAACCAGTGAGTCTTCCGCGACGGATGGGCTTCAGCGCCCAACTCAAGCGCCGCCTTGGCCTGCTGGACATACTTACCCACTTGCAACAAGTCGGAGAACGGAAAACTAACCCCAATCTGCATCGGATAGGCACTGTAATACTTGACCACCTTTTGGAAGAACTCCGGCAGGGCCGGCTTGCAGCGACTGAGATCAGCCAGGACAAACACATCCGACTCGTGCTGAACCGTCAAATACCCCTCCCCCATGCCCTCAATGATGGCACAATTCTGCTGCAAGGGAATAGTCTTGTAGCTTCCGTAAGTATTAAGATCAACGATAGCGCACGCATAGTTCCCGCAGTGGGGAAACCCAAACGCCTTGAGATGTCGCTTAATCGACCGCAGGTTCTCGGTCTTGTCGGACAAGAGCAGCTTAAGAAGGGAATGGGGCGACACGATCTCTTTCCCATCAAGGGAAGTCTGGGTGTTCAGGAACGCCTCAAGGGCAACTCGCAGCTGGGAAAGATGCCACGTCTGCGCCTCAGTTGCCAGTCCATCCGGAAGGGGCACCAACAGCAGTCCCAAACACGACCCGTCACTCACTCTCACCGGCACCGCCAATACGTCTAAGACATCGCCGAACCGGTCAGTGATCTGCGTCGCAAGCGGCTCGGTGGAGCCGATAGCCTCTTCAAGACAGCTATAATCAATTTCTTCGGAGTAACGGCCGTCTTCATCGACCAGACCCCACACGCGGGTGGCTTTCCAATCATCCGCCGTCGAGAAAACGCAACCACGCCATTCACCAGCGGGATAGTACACAAGCATGCCGTCAAACAAATCCACACTTGCGTCCAAAAAGTTCTTAATGGTACTGCCCTCACGGTCCTGATGCAAGCGCCAGAGCGCTTCACGCCACACACCCTCGCGATGGAACAGATCCAGCAGGCTCGCGCACACTTCAAGAAGTCCACCATCAGGAACCTCAAGGTACAGCGTGCGACCTTTCCTTTGCGGACGCCCGAGCGCCTCACTCTCCGACAAGTACGTACCCGACTCGCAGCAGATAATAGATAGAATGTCCTCGCAAATTACGCGCTCATCATTTGCAGATTCCAGACGCATCAGGTAGATGCGCTTCGCCTCAACAGGCACACCCTTGCTATACACCGCAGGCATCGCATAACGCGCGCGCCTATCTTTACTCGCAGAAAGAACGGTGAACCGCTTTGTCATATACTCACGTATATAGCCGTATCCCAGTTCCATACGCCGCCCCTATTCGGCTTGGATGCGCCTCATCACCTGCGCATTTTGGATACTTGCCCGCACCACGATGATAACAAAAATGCACACTACCGAGCAATGTGCAGCCAGTGTGTGCCGAACCAGACGCTGGCACCGACACACACCAACTTCAAACAAAAGCTTCGCCCGCGCGCCGCTCAACCCCTAAAACGCAAGGAACTCGGCAGGGTTTGTTGTAATCATGCGGTGGGCGGCATCGGCGAAGCCTAGTTGGCCCAGCATGTCGCAGACGAAGGTGGGTACGCGCGTGTAGCCGTAGCCGCCGTAGGCCTTGGCGGACAACTTGCAGCAGAAGTCGTGGCCCAGCATGATCTGTCCCTCATAGCCCAACTTCAACAACTCGTAGACGGCACTCAACTCCAGATACTCGCTCACCACATTCGCGCCACCCAACTCGAAGGGCTGAACGGCCTGGTTGCCGAAACTGTCGAAGGAGATATTGATTCCCAAATCAAGTAGCCGCTGGTGGGGTTCAATGCTGAAGCGCGGCTGATGACTTTTGATAACGTCGGCTATCATTTCCGGACGACCATCAGGAGAAGTCACGAGACTTTGCGCATGGCAGAAGAGCACCTTTTTCGGGTCGGCCCCCAAAGCAATCGCCAGCTCAGCGAATCCAAGAATCTGGTCGCCGCTGAGCGGCGGCACTTCCAGATGCACCATCATGGGCATGCCGCGCTCGGCCGAAATACGCGCAACCGCCCGAAACACATCCATCTCTCCGGGGAAGGGCAGCCGCCCGTCAGCCAAGCCGGAAAACGTGGCTTTCAAAAAGCCCGGCTTGATGCCGGTTTCCTCAAAACCATTGTCGATGTCAGCCTCAAATAGCGTCTTGATTTCGTCTTCAGACTTGCCCTGAAACTTGGCCGGGCGCACGGAGTCGCGATACATCCCCACACCATAAACAATATTGACGCCCGACTCCTCAGACGCGCGCACCAAATCCTCGTACGGCCTGCCCAGGATGCCGTAGACCGAGCACTCGCACAGCGCTTCCCCGCCAACCGCCTTGTACTCCTTCAATTCATTCACAATAAACTTGAGATAGTCATCCCCCGACGTATCCATCACCTCGGGAGCCATGGACCACGCGCCGCTCTGGAGAAACTTGAGATTGCGATTCTCCAGTGTCAGCTGCTCGTCTTTTATCTGGGGAAAGAACGTCCGCGACCCCGCAGTAACGGGGCTCAGATTGATAGCGACATGTTCATGGATCATGGTGGTGCCCAGACGTTCAGGCGCGATGTCGCCGCATACCGTCCGTACCTTTTTCATATCCCTGCTCCTTGTCGTATTCTGCCGTGTCGCCGCAGGTGCGACACGGCTCTTCATTTGTTGCTGGATGTCGCGGTGGTGCCTCGTAGCCACACCCTCTTACACCCGAGCTACTACGCTTCGCGTGGGAGTCGTTTCGCCAGCTTGAGGGACGTGATAACCGCCGCTGCGGCGGCCACGCAAAGCGCCACGCCAAACCACAGCGCCGGATAGAAACTACCGGTAGTATCAAGAATGAGTGTGATAATGGTCATGCCGAACGCCCCCACAGCGCTCACCGCAAACATGAGCGTGGAGTACAGCGAAGCGAAATCCTTGTTGCCAAACGCATCTCGACAGAGCAGCGCGGGCGTCACGCTTGAAAGCGACAGAGCTACGCCGTAGAAGAGCCCGCCACCCAGCGCGCTCGGCGCGAGGTTTCCGAAGAAGATGAGTAGCAAAAAGCCTCCAAGCACAATGCCGGAACCCAGCATGCCAGCGACCAGTCCACCGAACCGATCACTGACCGCCCCCAGACCCAGCGTACCGCTGAACTGCCCAATCATAACCATGGTGGCAATAAGGCCAACAATAGCCGTCAATCCCACGTTGCTCATGTACAGCGGAAGCAATTGCGAGAAGCCGCCCAGCATAGAAAACGCCACAAATGCGAAGAACAGCAGCCAAAATGCGAGCGAATGATAGGCGCGCTTCGCCGACACACCCTCAGAGGCGGACGAGGGCGCGCCAGAAGACTGTACGCCCTCGGCAGTGAAAGCTTCTGCACCATAGGGCAGAAGGCCTTTGTCCTCAGGCTTAAAACGGATGAGGAAGAGCGTGCAGGGCAACACAATGATTGCAGCGATGGCCGCCGTCACCAGATACGTGGTACGCCAACCCAGCGACGCGATAAGAGTCGCAACGATAGGATTCATAATAGCCGCAGCAATGCCGGTGCATGCCATGGCAATACCCACAACGAACCCGGTCTTTTTGGCAAACCAGTTTCCCAAAATTATGGGCGCGGGCACCAGAAACACGAAGCCACCCGCAAGGCCAATAACTGCACCCGAGACCCACCATTGCCAAGGGGCATCGTAAAACGCCATGGCGCCCAACGCGGCAACGCTCGCCAGCGCGCAGGCAGTGAGCAATACGCGAATGTTCGCTTTGGGCAAAAGCCTCCCCACAAACGGTGCCGCCAAACCCAGGCCCAACGAGCAAACCGTCAAGTAGAGCCCGAGTTCTGTGGTACTGAAACCCAATTCCCCCGTCACTGAGGCGAACCATTGCCCGCCCGTGTTCAGAATAATACCCATCGTCGAGGTGAGTCCGCAGCAGCCTACAAGCACGATCCATGCGTAATGCAACTTCTTCTTCATTTCTACTTTGTCCTTGATCTCTACTACGAGGTGTCCCTGCGCGCCCCACCTCAGCAGGACGCGCAGGGACAGAAGGAAGTGTCTAGATGGCTGTTACCTTTTCCGCATAGTAAATGTTGTCGCGGGTGCCTTCCCAGGCGTGACGCTTGTATACGCCGAAGCCCAGTTCTTTCAACTCTTCAATGCGCACGTTGAAGGGGCTCTCGGGGTCATCGGCATCACCATAGGTGAGTGCCTCAGTCGGGCAGTTAAACACGCAGAAGGGCTGATCTCCCTCCACCGTACGGTCGGCGCACAACGTGCACTTCTTGGTGTAAACGGGCTCCCATTTCATGAACAGGTTTGGCCAGGTGCCGCCGGGGCTGTCCACACCCTTGCCGTCACCGATGGTATTGACATACTGCCACCACTCGTCGGTGCCCAGTTTGTGGCCTACCTTGCAGGCCAAAGAACACGTCCAGCACCCCGTGCAGCGGTTAACGTTCACCAAAATAGCGGGTGTAGCCATGGTTTATGCCTCCTCGATCTTGCGGACCTCACAGAGGTCCTCCCAGTAGGTTTCAACGCGGTCGAGGCCGTTGTAGATCAGCGCCTTCGGCACGCCTGCGGCCAGGCTTTTCGCCGTGTTGATACGCTCCCACTCGTCCGCCATGGGGGTGTGCGCCTCAGGACCGGTGAGCGTGGTCGACAAAACTGTCGGCGGATTGTCGCGGTGGAACTTCTTCGGATAGGCGTACCACACGTGAGCCATGCCCGGCGGGAACGCCTCAGAAAGCGTGGCTACCGAGGTCATCTTGCCCTGGTAGTTGTACACCTCAATGAGGTCGCCTTCCTTGATGCCGCGCTCCTTAGCGGTGGCGGGGTTCAGCGACACGCGTGGCTTGTCGCCGCCGATAGCCGTGAGCTCCGGGAACTCGGTGAACTGCGTCTGCATGAATACGCGGTGGCGCCCCGGATACATCTGCAGCGGGTAGTCGGCCAGCTTCTCCGGGTCGTGCAGGCGCGGCTCTTCGTACGTTCCGAAGCCGCCGCCGGCACCTGCCAGGTCCTCGCAGTAGAACTCGTAGCGACCAGAAACCGTGTCGAACTTCCACGCCTTGCGTGCGTAGACATCGGTATCATCCACCGCACCGTACAGCGGGATGGTCTTTTCTTCCTTCAGGCGCTCATAGGTGATGGGCTCGGGTCCGCCAAGCTTCGGGTCGCCTCCGGACAGGCGCAAACGATGCCAATCGGCGTCTTCCATACCCTCAAAGTAGTCGCCCACACCCATAGCCTTGGCAAAAATTGAATAGATGAACGAAGGAGGCTTGGACTCGCCCATCGGTTCGATGGCAGCCTCAAGCAGCGTCATGGTGTTCGCCGTGGCCAAAATTTCCTCGCGCTCAAACGGCGTGCACACCGGCAACACGTAATCGGCCCAAGCCGTGGAGTCGGTCATGCGGAAGTCGATGTCAATCATGAGATCGAGCCGCTTCAGGAACTGGTCGCACACCACCTTAGGATTAGGCCACGCGTGCACCGGGTTCACGTAGGTATTGAGATAAACGCGGTACTGCTGGCGCTCAGGATGATCGAAGCTTTCCAGAATCTCATCGAAGGAGACCTGATTGCCCTTCATGTTCTCGTAGCCATCAGGCATGGTCATTTCGGTGTCGTTCAGATAGACCGTCTCGCCGTCGCCCAGAGGCGAAATGGTGATGCGGCCACCGCGCTTAGCGAAGTTACCCGTGAGAATGGGCAGCAGGTTGATGGCACGGTACGCCTGGCCGCCGTTGGAGTAGCGCAGGCCGTCGTTCAAGTAGATGCAGCCGGGGTCGGCGTCCATGTATTCGTGCACAAGATCGATTGCCACCTGCGCGGGTACGCCAGTGATAGATTCCTGCTTTTCCGGGGTCCACGGCTCCAGGTGCTCTTTCAGCTTCGCGAAGGCGGTCTTGCAGGCGATGCCGTTGATCTCAACGATTTTGTCCAGTTCAGGGTCGAGGTCCTCAGCTGACACGGTGGTGTTAGTGCGGTAGTTCGCAAACGAGCTGAACGTGCGGTCTTCCAGGTCGCGGTCGATGCTCTCGGCAGGACCGATGGGCGCAGGACCGTTGGTGGTCTTGTCCCAGCACAGAAGCGTCTTTGGGTCGCCGCCTTCTTTGATGTCGGCCTCGCGCAGGTACTGGCCATTGTCGTCGCGGATAAGAAGCGGTGCGCACGTGTACTTGAGCAGGGCGTCTTCGTCTACGCGGTCCTCGTCAATCACAATCTTAGCCATGGCCAGAGCCAGTGCCGCATCCGTCGCTGCGTTAATGGGAATAAACTGATCCGCCTTGGCAGCCGTGCAGTCATACACAAGGCCGATGTGCACCAGCTTCATACCCTTTTCCTGCGCGTCGATGATGGTACGCGTGGTGTGAGCCGCACGCGTCCACCCAACCGGGTTACCACCCCAGGTGATGAGGTACTTTGCATCAGCGAGGGCATCGGTGTCGGACATGATGGTGAAGCCACCGTCACCGTCTTCAATGTTGTATTCCCACTGACCCGCCACGTCGATAATGGGAAAGTGGAAACGCGTGGCACCCGAGGTGAAAATCAGGCGCAGGGTAAGAGCGGTCTCAAGAGCGCCCACGCCGCCCACGATGCCACAGCAAAACGTGTTGACCATGACTGTTTCGGGGCCGTACTTTTCGATGGAATCCTGCATCTTCTCAGTGATCTCTTCGATAGCCTGATCCCAGCTGATCTGCTCGAACTTGCCCTCGCCGCGCTCACCCGTGCGCTTGAGCGGATGCAGGATGCGCTCTTTGATGTAGGGCAGCTTGCCCACAACCATGCCCTTTTGGCAGACGCGGTGACGCTCAGCACGCGGCCCTTTCAGAATAGCGCGCTCGGTACGTTCAATGACGCCGTCTTTCACATAGGTCTTCAGAACGCAGTGCTCATGGCACCCCCATCCCTGACAGGCAGTGTAGACGAAATTCTCGTTCTCACTCATTTTGACCTCTTTCTCGTTTCTCTTGTATCTCTCTCGCTTACGCGAACTGCACGCTATGCCACAACGGTCTCTTCCAGCGCACCCCCTTCCTTTTGCACTTCCTCTTCAGCGCCACCTTCGCGCGGCAGGCGCTTCGCAATACCCATAGAAGCCATGAGCGTGGGGATGGCAACAACACACAGGACAAAGCCGAGCCACAGTGCCGGGTAGAAACTGCCGGTCAGGTCAAGCGTGAGCGACAACAGGGGCATACCAACAAACGCCATACCGTTAATGACCAACATGAGCGATGAATACAACTTGGCGAAGTCGCGGTTGCCGTAGGCATTGCGGCAGAGGAGCGGCGGTGCCACAGAACCCAGCGCCAAAGCTGCACCATAGAGAACGCCACCAGCAAGATCACCGAATACCATTTGGCCGAAGAAGATCAGCAGGAGGAAACCAACTCCCGCTATCGCAAAGCCCACCAAGCCGGTAGCCGTGCCACCGAACCGGTCGCTCACCGCGCCCAAGCCAAGCGTGCCCACAAACTGCCCGATCATGGCCATAGAAGCGATGAGGCCAACCATGGCCACCATGCCGATAGTCTCCATGTACACAGGAAGCAGCTGCGAGAACGAACTCAGAATGGCTATCATTGCCAGCACCAGCGCTAGGAGCCAGAACGACGGGGAGCGGAAGGCGCGACGCGCAGGCACACCCTCGGCCATGATGGACGTTGCTTCTTCGGCACCACTTTCGCTTGCCTCATCAATGCCGTACGGCAAAAGGCCCTTGTCCTCAGGTTTGAAGCGGATGAGGAACAGCGTGCAAGGCAACACAATTACTGCAGCAATGGCGGCGGCAATCAGGTAGGAGGTGCGCCACCCCACGCCGGCGATGAGCGCTGCTGCGATAGGGTTCATGATGGCAGCCGCAATGCCCGAGCAGGACATGGCAATACTTACCGCGAGCCCCGTTTTCTTCGCGAACCAGTTTCCCAGAATGATGGGGGTAGGAATCATGAATACAAACCCACCTACAAAGCCAAGTACCGCACCCGATATCCACCACTGCCAAGGGGCGTTAAAGAATGACATGGCAGCCTGGGTAGCGATACATATGGCATACCCAAGGGTGAGGAACAAACGGACATTCACCTTGGCAAGCACCCTCCCCACAAAGGGCGAAACCACGGCGAACCCCAAACAACAGACGGACATGTACAGCGTCAGTTCCGTGACGCTGAAACCAAGTTCCCCCGTCACCGGGGCGAACCACTGACCAGCGGATGAAATCAATATCCCCAAACCACTCGTCAGAGCACAACAGGCCACCAGCACAACCCACGCATAGTGCGTTTTCTTCCTTGCCATGAACCTATCCCCTCCTCTGTTGGTAAAAGCACCTCTTTGCTACTGCGAGGCTCCCGGGTTCTTGGGGGCCACGGGGGCTCCCGGGTTTTTGGGCGCGCCGGGATTCTTGGGCGCTCCCGGGTTCTTGGGAGCAGTGGGAGCCTGCGATTGCGGAACCGCAGGCAGCGGCTTGCCGCAGGAGGCGCAGACGGCAGCGTCGGCGGAATTCTCGGCACCGCACGAAGGGCAGGCCTTCTCTGCTTGCCCTTCCACAGTTGGCGGTCTGAAACACATAGCGTACGTCCTTTCTCGTTGAACGACCCGATTAGCACATGCCAAAGCAGGGGTCGCTGGCTTGATTGATCGCAGCGCGTGAGGGGAAGGACTCCTCTTTCTTCGCCACGTGCGAAGGGAGCCGACGGAAATGAGTGAAGATGCCGGCCCGCAAGAGGCTTCCTCCTTCTCACGAAGAAGCAACCTTGCAAGCGGGGTTCCGCCCCACTTGCTTTCAATCGAGCCATGGCGTACCGTTAGTCTATCTGCCAGCGTTTTTCCTGCATATCCTCATTGAGAAGGGTTTTACGGGGCCGCTTTTCCTACAAAGTGCGGAGAGAAGCAGAACTTTCGTCTTGGCCCTATTTGTTGAGGTTTTTGGACCGAAAAGTCTGACGCTTGCCGAATGCGCGAAAGTGCCAGAAAGCGCGTTTTCTTTGCGAATAGGTCGGGAATTGCTGCAGATTATCGCTCTTTTTTGGCCAGTTCGGATATAACCGATTCATTAGATCGCGGCTTAGATAGCCTTCACGGTATGGATTATTTCGACAAAAGAAGGCAGCTTGGGCAGCGCATCGTGGAGACGCGTAAGGCTCAAAACATCTCCCAAAAACAGCTTGCCCTCATGTCGAACATCAACCAGGGATACCTCTCTGAAGTGGAAAACGGCATCAGCAACATCAGCATTAACAAGCTGTTCCGCATAGCCGATGCCCTCGGCATATCCCCCAGCTACCTCTTCACCGAACCAGAAATAGAAGTGGGCGACCCGTTCACCCAGCGGGCGTAACGCCTTCGCAAACTCAAGCCAAAACATCTTATATATAAAGAAGCCGCCTCACTGGCGGCTTCATTCACTATACACTGTTTTTGATTTGTTGAGTTGACTCCGGCCTATCCGGCAAAGCAGGAAACGGTGGCGGCAGCGCCGCGCCGCAGGAGGGGCACGCACGCGCGACCTTGTCGGGAGCCTCCGCGCCGCAAGCTGGGCACAACCGGTGTCCCAACTGTGCGCTCATCTCGTCGGCGCGACCACAGCGGTTGCATAGGTTGCAGCAATAGCACATGGTGCGCTCCCTTCCCCCGGTGTCGCTTGGCTGGGCGACACCGTCATCTCTCCAACTTAGGCGCAGGGTGCCCAGATTACTTGCTTGGGCTTCTTCTTCAATTCCGCCGCCAACTCATCCAGCGGGCCAAACTTCATACAGAACGCCTGGCAATGATGCACGCAGGAAGGGTCTTTGCCCGCCGCCACGCGATCAGCACACAGGTCGCACAAATCGGTGGGTACGGGAATCTTATTCCAGTTGAAACAGTTGCCGCCCTCGCCGGAATCGTCCTTCTGCCAGGGCCCATCGTCCAGGACGCGAATACCCCACTTCCCAACCGGGAAGCCGTGCTCTTCCTTGCACGCTACCACGCACGTCTCGCAGCCCGTGCAGTACTCGTAGTCAATCAACAGTCCCCATTCAGTCATGGCGCTACTCCAATTCTCCGAATTTTTCGACGACCAGGCTCATGTCCGTGTCGTAGCTCTCCTGCAAAGGCGTGACGCTGCAGCAGTTGCACTTGTAAGGTCCACCGTAGCCTAGCTTGGAGTTGTAGTGGTTCGATACGAGGTCGTTGCAGTTCGATTGCCACACGCCATACAGGCTCTTCTCGTCGGCGTGATCTGTTTTCACGAAACCATCCCTGATCTCGGTGCCGTTGATGACAGCCTGTACCTCGTTAGGCTCCACGATTTCGCCCAAGGGCACCACATCGCCGCGCGCGTCATCATCGGCCTGACGCTCGGGGAACCACCAGCCATGATCAGCCTGAACTACGCCCTTTTTCACGATGGGCGACACAACAGCCTTAAACTTGGCGCGGCCATAGTCGTTCTTGATTTCCACCCACTGTCCGTTTGCCACGCCCAACTCGGCCGCATCAGAAGGGTTGATCTCGATGATTGGATCGGGATGCAATTCGCGCAACACAGGAATCTGCCGATGCTCGGCATGGAACGAAGCGTAGTTGCGGGCGCCCGTCGTCAGGATGAAGGGATACTTCTCTGCCAATGTGGGGTCGTTGTGCGGGCTAAACGCCGGCTCCTGGTAGTAGGGCAACGGGTCTTCGCCATAGTGAGCGTACGCCGTCGACCACAGTTCCACACGTCCGGTCGGCGTGAGGAAGCCGGGCTTGCGATCGGGACGCAACTTGCCGGTCTCGTACTTACGATAGTTCACGCCGCGCTGGTGTACCACTTTCTCGCGCAAATCCTCGAACGGCATTTTCGCAGGCCGGGCGCGACGCTGTGTAAGGAAGTCATCCTCGTCTTTGAACAAGCGCTCGCCGTTCTCGTCTTTGAGGCAGTCCATCTCTAGATACTCGCCCAACTCGATGAGTATCTGGATGTCCGACTTCACTTCGCCCACGTCAACGGCTTTGTTCACTGAACCCAGCGTAACGGGCGAGCCCGCGTAGTGCGTCATGACGACGTCATCCTTCTCAGCACACGATGCCAAAGGCAGAATAAGGTCGGCGAACGCCTCAATGGCCGGGGTGATGAAGCAGTCGGTGGCCATACACCACTCCAGATTCTTGCATCCCTCATACCAGCCAGTTGGCTGCGCACAGCACGTCGGGGTAAGTAGCGCCGTGGACTGAATCCAGCCCATGCGGATGCGGTAGGGCTTGCCCGTGGTCACGGCGTCAAACATCATGTCGGCCTGGGCGTTGCGGATGTTGTCTACATACAGCGGATATTCGGCGTAGCCGATAGTCTTATCCCGCAGGTCTTCGGGCAGGCTGTCCCAGCCGATGCGGCGCTGGGGACGCGCGGCATCCTCAGCCGACGTGTCATCCGCCTTGTCGATATCGAGCGTGGAACCGCAAGCCACCGCGGCCTCGGCGGCTGCCTGCGCCTCCGCATCTTCTTCCACACCAGGGGCGGGGTCAATCTCGGCGATGATCTGGCCGCCGGGCACATCAATGTTGCCCGTAATAGCCATGAGCGCCAGCACGCAGTGCGCCGCCTGGTTGCCATTCTGGTTCTGGTCGAACGCGAGGCCCCAGGCGATGGACGCCGGAGTGGCCTGGGCATACATGCGCGCGGCGCGGTAGATGTCTTCCACCGGCACCTCGCAGATCTCCGCCGCCCGCTCAGGCGTCATACCTTTCTCGGGGTCGTTGATGCGGGCCGCGAACTCTTCGAAGCCGTACGTCCACTTCTCCACAAACTCGTGGTCGTACAGGTCCTCATTGATGATAACCCACAGCCACGCCATGGCGAGCGCCGTGTCGGTGCCGGGGCGAACACGCAGATGCACCTCGGCGCGCGTGGCAAGCCAGTTGACACGCGGGTCAACGCTGATGAGCTTCGCACCGCGCTTCATAAGATCGATAACGGCATGGCCCCACAGGCCGTCGCCGTTAGAAGCGAGTGGCATCTTACCCCACATGACCATAACCTCGGGCACGCGGTAGGCCGGGTTATCGTAGGTGCCCTCCAAGCCGCCCGCGTAGTCAAGCTCAGGGTAGTACGCACCCAGCACGTGCGAACAGGACATGGATCGGGGCTGGTAGCAGGCGTATCCCGACTGGGTGTAGCAAGCGTTCGGCGTACCAAGCACGGCCTGCGCCATGTCGGCTACCAAAATGCCACCCGAGCGGCCCGTGCCGGAGAACACCGCCATGCATTCGGGACCGTACGTGTCGCGGAAGTAGTCGCGCTTCTCTTTGATGAGGGCGTACGCCTCATCCCACGTAATGCGTTCCCACTTGTCGTGCTGGCCACGATCCTTCGGATCGCGCTTCATCGGATAGATGACGCGGCTCGGATTGTATACATAGTCTTTCAAGGCAAGACAGCGAGCGCACAGGCGCCCCTTTGTGATGGGGTTGTTCTCGTCTCCCTCCACGTGATCAAGACGTCCATCTGCGTCAACGTAAAGCTTGAGGCCGCAACCCACCGGATGGCAGCCCGGGGGCGACCACATAGACGTGCGTACAACCGTAAAATCGCCTTCCTCATATTTCCACGGTTTACCCAGGTCATTTTTGAATTCCATACCGCTCCTCTCTTTCTCTTCGTTATGAAATAGCTTTGATTCGCGTATCCTCAGACTTCGCCTCATCCTGATCACGCTCTATCCAGTGCAGACGGCCACGAAATGCGTACGCCAACCGCACAGTGACAAACCCAAGCACCGTGATACCAATGCCCAACATGAACGCGGGAACGAAACTGCCCGTAGCGTCGAACACAGCAGCTACGGTCACAGGACCCAAACATCCAATGACACCGGTACCGATACGGGCATACGTGAAGATGGCAGGGAAGTCGCGCTCGCCAAAAAGTTGGCGAATGAGCAGCGGCGTTGATACGGACACGAGCGAATTTTGCGCACCAAACAAGAATGCCGACACATATAACAGCACAAGGTTGTCACCCGCAAGTATGAAACCCATAAATCCGAGCGCCACCATAGCTAGCTGTATATTCACCGTGAATTGCACTCCCACCTTGTCGTTCAGCCACCCAATGAGCAGCTTCTCCACCACGTTACCCACCATGACGGCTGTGAGCAGCGACGATCCCACCATCGCCGAGAAGCCGATGGACTGCGCGTAACCCGGCAGGTGCGAGTTAAAGCCGGCAAAGTAGGCAATGAGGCCCGAAAACAGAAACATGCATACGAACGGAACCGTCTTGAGCGCCTTCGACAGCGGGACGCCCGGCAAGCCCTCGTGGCGCTCCTCACGCACACGTTCGGTTTGCTCGTCGGCCTCTGTCCATCCGTAAGGCTTGAGTCCCATGTCCTCAGGGCGCAACTTGAACACAACAAGGGTCCACGGCAGCACGAGCAGCGCCATGATACCCGCCGCAATGAAGTACGCCTCCCGCCAGCCGACCGTTTGAATGAGCAGCGTAAATACGGGTCCAAGCGCCGCGCCGCCTATACCGGAGAATGACATGGCTACGCCGAGCGCCAAACCCCGGTGAGTGTGAAACCAGTTGCCTATGAGAATGGGCGCGGGAACGACAAAGATAAAACTACCCGCCAACCCGAACACGACGCCCGATATCCACCACTGCCAGGGTTCGGTATAGAACCCCATGGCCGCCACAGCAGCAACTACAAGCGCGAAGGACACGCTCAGCACGCGATTGAGATCGAACTTCGTGATCCACTTCCCCACAATTGGCATGGCAAACACCGTCGCGATGAAGTAGAACGTCAGGTAAAGCGAGAGTTCTGAGCGCAAAAAACCTAAGTCCTCACACACGGGTACAAAGAACACTCCCGCCGCATCAAGGACGGCACCCAGACCGCCTGCCTGCATAAAGCAACAGCCAATGAGGATGAGCCATGCGTAGTGAAACCGTGTTTTTGGTGCCGGCATTGCAAACCACCTATCTGTCGCGCGCCGCACGCGGCGTCGCTTTCCCCACCCGTGTACAAAATCAGCCTAGAGGACGCGTGCTGCCGCCAGCTCAGACGCAGCAGCACGCGCGAAACGAACATCCTTCGGCGGAGCAAGTCTCTACGAGCGGGATTTCTCGGGCTCGCCCTCTTCCGTCCACTTGTCACGGAACTTCTTCGCCGTCACTACGGCCACAATGATGGCCAGGGCGATGACAATCTCGAACCCAATACCGCAGCCATACGCTGCCTGGAAGCCTCCCGCCATAGAAGCCACAAGGGCGACGAACGTCGCGCCGAGGCCACCGAGTACGGCGATGCCCATGTTCAGATACGAATAAATCTTGGCGTAGTCGCGGTCACCGTAGCAATGGCGCGTGAGCAAGGGCAGACCCACCGACATCATGGCGTCGCCTGTACCAATGCAGAAGCCAGCAGCCAGCATGGGTACCTGGTTGTCGCCCATCATGAACACCATGAGCGCAAACCCGATGATGCTCACCACGGCAAACGCCACCATGGAGTTCATAATGCCAATTTTGTCCGACAGAGTACCAAGCGTAATCTTGCCAAGAATATTACCTACAGCCGCGGCTGAGATCATGGAAGCTCCCAGCAGCGCAAGCTCCGTGCCACCAACCGACTGCACAGCCGTCGGCATCATGGACTTGTAGCCACCGCCGAGCGAGATGAGACAGGCCGCCACAAAAATGCAGTAGAACGCCACGGTACCGAGAGCAAACTTGCCAGACACGCCGCTCTTCTTCGCCGGCTCGGCACCTTCGGCCGTCTCCTTCTCAATACCGTACTGCGCAAGTCCCACATCCTCGGGGCGCGTGCGGAAGAAGAACACGGCGGGGATGAGTATAAGCACAGCTGAGATCGCGGCTTCTACGAAGAATGACGATTGGTAGCCTATGGATTTGATGAGGCCTGCGAACAGCGGAGACCACACGAACGTACCGACACCCGTAAACGCTGAGGCGATGCCGAGGAACTTGCCGGCCTGCTTCGGCGCGAACCAGTTGTTGATCAGAACCGACGGACCGACCAGGAAGATAATCGGACCAGCGAGGCCAAGCAGCACGCCGGAAATGTAGATCTGCCATACGTCGCCCCACACACCGAGCAACGCCACAGCCGCCACGACGCACAGGCCGCCGACCCCGAACAGCACGCGCGCGTCCACCTTGTCGAACAGGCGGCCAGCAAACGGCAGCCATACAAGCATGACATACGAGTACACGGTCATGAGCAACGTCACCTGCGTCACGTCGGGCTTACCCTCGGGTGTCACGAGCCCGAATTGCAACGCCATCGGCACGAAGAAGTTGCCCATGACGTTGAGCACTAACCCCATGCCGCCAGCCATCATCATGCATACACCGATGAAGACGAGCCAAGCACGATGGATCCCCTTCTTTTCTTCTACCATGTCTTACACCTTTCCTTGCTTGATGCGAATTGGACAAAAGGATGGTGGACGTCTCCTCCTCTCTCAAAAACAGCTCCCCTTAGGTGTCCGCTCGAGCGGACGATCAGGATTCTGTTCCCGTTCGTCCAAAGTTTCATGAGGTGCGGTTTCCTATCTTGCAAAAAAGGCTCTACAAACATAGGAAACGAGGGATTACACAAGCTGTTGATCAGGTACAATGCCGAAGGAGACGCACTGGCTACTGCGTGAGTAAAGCGCAGCGTGAGGTGCCGTCAATCTTTTTGGCCAGTTCCTCCACCTCGCCGTAGTACATGCACCAGGCTTGGCAGTGCTGCACGCACATGGGCAGCTTGCCCTTCTCAGTGCGATCGACACACATGTCGCACGCCTTGGTGAGCACGGGAAGCCACGTCCACTCCCAACGCTCCTTGCCCGTTTTGCCCTCGTACTCGTAAGGGCCTGTCTCGGTCAGCTTGATACCGAATTCGCCTGCCGGCAGGTCCAGGTGCTTCTTGCACGCCACCTCGCAGGAGTGGCAGCCCGTGCAGAATTCGTAATTAACCAGAATGCCTTTCATTAGAAACGCCCTCCCTCGCGCGTCGTGTTGTCGGTCGTCCATGCAAAGGGCTGGCCGGCCACGTAGTCGTTGCGGAATCCGCCGAGCTTCGTCACAACCTCACCGGGCGAAGGTTCATCCACCTCATCAGTGCACTTGTAAATCTTGCAGCAGATGCTCTTAAGCGGGTTGCCGATACCGCCGAAGCCCGTTTCATAGGAGGCGGTCAGATTGTTGATGTTGCAGTCAAACACGCCATACAGGTTCGGGAAAGCTGGCTCCTGCTCGGGGAACCACCAGCCGTGCTCGGCGTGTACGTAGTTCGGATTGAGTGTAGGGTCGATCGTCACCTTCTGACGGCAGCGGCCTTCCGTATTCTCAAGCCAGATCCATTCGCCCTCAGTCAGCTGATATTCTTCGGCCGTTTGCGGACTTACCTTAACAAGAGGCCACGGATGGAACTCGCGCATGGTGGCCTGCTGGCGATTCTCTGAATGGAAGAACTCATAGGAACGCGAACCGTTGATGCAGATGAACGGGTATTCCTTGTGGAACTCGGGGTCGTTTAGCCAGCGATCCGCCGTAAGCGATTCCACGTGTTCAGCCAAAGGCGGAATACCCCATGCGGTAAACGTGTTGAACGGCACCAGTTCGATGCGACCCGTCGGCGTGGCGAAACCGGGCTGACCGTCGGGGCGCAGCATGCCCTTTTCGTACTTGCGATACGTGGCGCAGAAGTCGTCGTACTCGTAGCCACCCTTGCGCACGAGCGCATCGAACGAGCACTCCCCGTCGTCGTGGTGCTTCTTCCAGTAGTCGGTGTGAACGTCGTCCACTTCCACCATGCCAGCCTTCGAGCGGCCAGCACTCTTGTAACTCTTGCCTGTGTCGGGGTCGTAGATGTTAAAGCCTACGTCCAGGTAGTCCTGTAAAAGCGCGTCCAACGTGGGCCAGCGTTTCTGGAAGAGTTCGGGGTTCAGCTTATTGCCCAACGCAACAATAAGTTCCTCGTCAGACTTCGCCTCGTACCATTCGCTCACAGCCTTCATGGCGCGCAGCGGCGTCCACCACACGCGCATGGAATCGCGCTCAGCCGTGGTCTTCAGCGGCAGGAAGATGTCAGCATACGCGACCGCAGTCGGCGTCATATACGGGTCAGCCACCACGCAAAATTCCACGTTCTGCAGCATCTTGTGCACACGCGGCGCTGCTGTGGCGGAGCAGGCAATGCCATTGGAGCCCTGCGACCAGAACATCTTGATGGGATACGGCTCGCCCGTCTCGAAGGCACGGTTCACGGCGTCGCAATCAGCCATGCCGATGAACTGCACGCAACCCGGATGCACCAGGTCCACTGTGAGTTTCTTTGCGAACGTATCCGGATCGCAGTAGAGTTGCGCCGTAGCGTACCCAGGGTTGATTTCGAACCCATTGCGAACGAGGATATTGGTACCCGGACGGTCGATATTGCCGCATACACTCATGAGGTTACTCACAGTCTGGCACAGCTGGATGGAGTCCACTTGCGTGTCAAACGCGAGGCCCCACTGGATGGCACCACGCTCGGCGTTCGCGTAGAAGCGCGCAGCTGCTGCTATGTCCTCAGCCGGCACGAGACAAATCTCGGACGCCCACTCCGGCGTGAACTGCGCCACGTGTTCCTTCAGTTCGTCATAGTAGGCGCACCAGCAGTCCACGAACTCATGGTCAATAAGGTCTTCGGACGTGATGACATTAAGCCACGCCAGCGCGAGAGCCAGGTCGGTGGCAGGTCTGATGGGCAGCCAGTACTCCGCCCGCGCGCCCCACCAGGTAAGCTGCGGGTCTACCGAGATGAACTCCGTTCCCATTTGCATACACACATTCAGCCAGTGACCCAAATAGCCGTCGGCATTCGAACGCAACGGCTCACAGCCCCAAATAACTACCACATCGGGTCGCTCCCATTCGGGGTTCGCGTAGCGATCTTCGTGACCTTCGGAAGCATCCACAATGGGGAAGTCACCGATGCCAGCCGCCGTGCCGCACGTACGCGGCAGATAACACGAGTAGCCGGAGAAGCCAATAGCGCCAATATTTGGCGTGCCTAAACACGCCCCACCCAAAAACGGCACCCACGATGAAATATTGCGCCCGGTGCCGTGGTTCACAAAGATAGACTCACGCCCAAGGCCCGCCTCATCAATGTGCACGCGAATCCACTCGGCAATCTCGTCAAGCGCCTCTTCCCAGCTGATGCGCTCCCATTTGTTCTCGCCGCGCTCACCTACGCGACGCAGCGGGTACTTCGGACGGTCGGCGTAATTCACGCCTTCCACCAGGTTGAGGCAGCGCATACACAACCGCCCATTCGCACAGGGGTCAAGCGGGTCGCCCTCCACTTTCTCCAACGTGCCATCCTTGGTGTACATAAGCACACCACAGGAATCGTGGCACCCCGGAGCCGAGTAGGTATAGGTTCTGGTGACGGTGTAGCCATCCTCCTCCCATTGCCACTCCCCTTCGTGGTAGGCCTTGCGGTCGACACTGTCGAGAAACGCGCGATAATCAAATAGCATCTGCCTTCTCTCCTCTCTGGTCTCGAGCCAGCAGCGACACATCACCGCCAGCTCTCGCAGCGAACAATAGGAAAAAAGGAGCGACCTTTCATGAGGTGCGAGACGCTAAACAGAAGAGTAAGGCGTGAGGGATTAGGCCCCTGAAGTGCCTTTATGCACGATCGCTCAGAATGTCTTGCAAAAGGGAACCGGCGTTGCTCACGTCGACATTCTCCACCAAGTCCATGAGCTCCTGGCGCGAATGGACGCCGGTCTTTTGATAGATGTTATAGATATGTGCCTTGGCTGTGTGCGAAGAGATAATGAGCTTTTCAGTTATATAGTCGGCATTGCGACCCTTCGCCAACATGCCGAGCACCTCACGCTGCCGGTTAGACAAGCCGTACGTTCGCGCAACTATTTCGCACTTGATGTGGAAGATGCCAGGACGATTGGGATGCTCCTCCCCTGATGCACCTTCGCCGTTTTGCTCGGCTGCCATTTCTGCTTCGACGGTTTCCAACTTGCGGATGGGCACGCCCCTGCCTACATCGGCAGCCACCGAACCCTCGGAATCGTCAAGTCCCGTGGGCTTAATACGCGCTTCGTCGGGATAATTATCCTCCGTCATAACAAATGAAGCCGAAAAAATGACTAATATCATAAACACCACTACCGCTGCGGCCGAAGCAACCTCATAAGGGTAGCCCGAAACCTCAGAGCGAGAAAAACCAACGAACGCTAAAGCCATACCAAGAGCAATGCCCGCAAAGCAGATAAGGCGACCAAAGGAAAAGGCTCGCACCGCCGATAAATCGCAGAGCACGATATGCTTGCAGATAGCCGAAAGCGAACAGGTAATGGGAAACAACGACCCACACAACAGCAGCACGGCAAACACAAACTTGAACGGCTGAGGCACAAACATAAGAGGAAACGCCAATACCGCCGCAAAAGGCAGGAAAAAGCGCATGGTGATAGTTTCGTTAACGCGGTTTTTCCGACAGGAATCCACCAGCAGAAAGGCACTGGTCGCTACCGCCAAAACCTCAACGATGCCATAAGCCCACGAGTGCACCGGCTCACTTGAGAGAAGGCACCCCACCGCAAATCCTGCTGCCATACCAGCAGTCGCCGTCGCCAAGTACGACCGCCACACAACACGGTTGCGCGCGTCGGACGTCTTCTTGTCAACAATAGGACGCCTCCCCAAGCGGAAAAACGCATATACGCATGCATACGCCGCAAAAGCCACCGTAGGAAACAACAGTCCAAAGAAAAACCCCATCTGAGGGCCCGCAAACAGAAGACCCGCGCACACCACAAAGGCGCAGCAAAAAATACCCAAGAGATACGCCTTGATGGAAGCATGAAAATGTACGCACACAAACTCGCCGTACAACACATAGATCAGACCAAACCCCATACCCATAAGCGCCGCTGAGGGCATAAGCCACAGCCAATCCCCGCCGAGAAACCACAGTCCCGCCGATCCCAAAACAGTACAGAGAAATCCTAGAGAAAATTGAATACGCTTGCGCGGCGAAAAGAAGTCCGAGAAGAACCATGTTATCGTGAGTGAAGCCATAATTCCGAAGGCAAAGCAGAAGTGAGCGCCGCCCACGGCCCCATCCAAAACTCCTACAAAGGGCACAAACGCCGAGGTGCCCATCATCAAAAACAACCATGCGTAACAGGCAACGGCACCCACAAGGCCAAGCAACATGCGAGGATTGACAAGCACCCATTCACTCTTGCCATCGCCAATCAAATCCTGCATGAAATCAGTTTCATGATCTAGTTTCAACGATCAAACCCCCATTATCTCGCCGAAATCCCCCTGATGTATTCGACGGTCCGCACCTCATCAACTCCTCAAGGGACGGATGCGCCCGCCTGTTATATCACGCACCCTCGAACCTCCGCAAACCGCTCAGCTAACACCTCTTCTCTCTTCATCTGCTCCTTTTGCGTTTAGCATAAACCACAGGAAAGCACCTCCGAACTAAGATAGGGCGTGAGGTATTAGGCCTTTTTCCCAAGATAAGGCGTACCTTCGCATGGATCGGCCACAGCCTGACGTCTACTGGACGCTTTCTTCTCTCATGTTGTCATTATGCTTGCTGTCCGACTGCGCAAATTAGCATCTGCACCCCATGGCGGAGCGCCGGCGCGTATCAAAATAGGATGCGAGGCGGCATGTCACACACCAGCCCCCTCCCTAGAATCGAAGAGTGCGAGAGCCTGCAACAGACGGGCGGCATGAAACGAGGAAAGGAGCATCATGGCCGATTACCAAGAGTATCTGGACAAGATCGACCGCACAGCCTATCACGAGGGAGAATGGCAGTGGCAGGAAGGTGAATTCACCGTCACGCGCACGACTCATTGGTCGCCTCCTGGCTGCCACATGGGCTGCGGCGTGCTGTTGTACACCAAAGATAACAAGCTTGAGAAAGTGGAAGGCGACCCGCTCAACGCCGTCGCCAACGGCAAATTGTGTATGCGCTGCCTCGATATGCCTGAAGCCGTCAATCATCCCGACCGACTGAAGTACCCGATGAGGCGCGCCGGTGAGCGCGGCGAGGACAAGTGGGAACGCATCAGCTGGGACGAAGCCTACGACGAGATCACCGAGCGTGTGCTTTCCATTAAGAAGGAGTACGGCTCCCAGTCCATCGTGGTCGTGCACGGTACCGGCCGCAACATTGGCTGGCAGGTGCCCTACTTCGCATCGGCCTGCATGGAAACGCCCAACGTGTCCACGTTCGGCTTCACTGGTTTCGCGTGCTACCTGCCCCGCATGATCGGGACATCAGCCAAGTACGGCGACATGATCATTGTGGATGCCTCACAAGCCCATCACGATCGCTATGCGAATCCTGAGTGGCAGGTGCCCGGTGTGATCCTCGTATGGGGCAACGAACCCATCAAGTCGAATGCCGACGGGTTCTTGGGTCACTGGTTGGTGCAGTGCGTGCAAATGGGTTCGAAGATTATTTCCGTTGACCCCCGTCTCACGTGGTGGGGTGCACGCGCAGCCTATTGGCTTCCCGTCCGACCTGGCACCGATGCCATCGTGGCCATGGCGCTGCTCAACGTTGTTATTGCCGAAGATCTTTACGATCACGAGTTCGTTGATAACTGGTGCTACGGTTTTGAAGCACTCGCCGAGCGCGTTGCCGACAAAACTCCCGAGTGGGCAAGTCCGCTCTGCGAGGTCGACGCCGACACCCTACGTGGTGCTGCGCGCCTCATCGCCACGTCGTCGAGCTGCGCATGCCAATGGGGCCTCGCATTCGAACAACAAATCGCGGCGCTCGGCGTGACCGAAGCAGTAGCCGATCTCATGGCTATCACGGGCAACATCGACAACCCGGGCGGCAACGCGCTTTACCGTTGCGCCTACCTTATTGAAAAGCGCTACGGCTTGGGGGACGAATACATCGACCCTGAAGTGTATGCAAAAAAGCTTATCCCCGCCACCTCGGGCATTAACGAATCAAACATTGTGTCGTGCGCCGACACCGATGCCATTTTGGCCGCCATTGAAACGGGCGAACCCTACTCCATCGAGATGTTCTGGATTCAAAGCTCCAACGCGCTCGCCTGCGCATCCATGGACCCCGCACGCACGCGCGCTGCGCTTATGAAGGTTCCTTTTATTGTTGTGGCCGACCCCTTCATGACGCCCACAGCGCAAGCTTTGGCTGACATCGTGCTGCCCGTGGCCATGAGCTGCGAGCGCAACTCCTGTCGCACCTGGTGGACACCCGTGCGCACCATGGTAAAAGTAACTGATTATTACGAGGCAAAATCTGACGAACAGATTTGCCTGGAACTGGGCAAGCGCATTAAGCCCGAACACTGGCCATGGAAAGACGACAAAGAATGGTGCACCTGGTATCTCACCGATCAGCTGGCACCTGGTGGTACTGAATATAACCGTACTTGGGAAGACACGGTGCAAAACCCGAGCGAGAACAGTTGCAACGGCACGGCGTATTGGGACTGGGACGCCACATACCGTAAGTACGAGAAGGGCATGCTACGCCCCGACGGCCAGCCCGGTTTTAACACGCCCACAGGCCGCATAGAACTGTGGTCGTTCGGCTACGACCACTGGGGCGTCGACCCGCTGCCATACCACATCGAGCCACCCGAGAGCCCTCTATCCACGCCTGAAACCTACAAAGAGTTCCCCATCATTTTGTCCGGCGGCGGTCGTTCGTTCGAGTTCTTCCATTCCGAGCATCGTCAGCTGCCCACCATGCGCGAGTTCCACCCCGACCCGCTCATCATGGTGAGCCCCGAAGACTGCAAGAAATACGGCGTAAAGGATGGCGACTGGATTTGGGTCGAAAACAGCCGCGGAGCGCGCTTCAAGCAGAAAGTCAAGGAAACCATAGAGGTAATGCCCGGCCGCGTTCACGCCGAGCACGGCTGGTGGTTCCCCGAACAGGACGGAGCCGAACCCAACTTCTACGGCACCTACGAATCCAACCTGAACAATATGACCGAGGCGTTCCGCACCGGACAGGGCGGCATTGGATCGGCCATCAAGAGCATGCTCTGCAAGATCTACCCCGTGCAAGAAGGTGACACCTTACCGCACGAGATCATTGCCGAAAAGGGCGACTTCGCTTCCTATGAGCCGGGCAAGCCCTATAAGCCGGTCGAAGAACCCGTCGTCACGGTTATGAACTAGGAGGAAGCGCATGAAAGGCATATTGGTCAATTACGAGTACTGCACGGGTTGCCACTCCTGCGAAGTTGCTTGCCGCAACGAACGGGGACTTGCCGCTGGGGAGTTTGGCATCAAAGTGACTGAGGTCGGACCCTATCGCTATACCACCGACATCAACGCTGAAACACCCTACGAGTGGGTATACAACCCCACCATCACTAAGGCGTGCGATATGTGCGCGAGCCGCACCGCCACAGGCAAAATGCCAGCGTGCGTCCAAGCATGTCAAGCCTGGTGCCTCTACAGCGGAGAGGTTGAAGAACTGGCAGGCAAGATGAACGGCAAGACGCGCTGGGCGTTGTACACCACCGTCGAACAGTAGGTAAGGGGCACTCGCACCGTACTCAACAAAAGGTGCCCGACCTGCACCCGTGTGTCAGTCGGGCACGCCACACCAGAGCGAACAAGGAGGTTCCTTCCATGGAAGTGAACATCACCATGAGGGGAGAAGAGAAGTTCCGCGCGTTCATTGAGGAACATGCCGCCATTGGTTATGAAGAGGCAAAAAAGGATCTTGAACAACAGATTCTCGCCAACGAAAAGCAAAACCGCTATATCCTTGCCGCCGATAAGGCCAAAGATGGCTGCGAGCACGAAAAGACCTGCATGGCCGTTTGCATGAGCTTCGATGCTCAAGGCACACAAATAGGCGGCGGCAAAGCCTACCTCGACAAAGGCCAAGAACCAGCCCGCAAGGACATCACTATCGCGTTCTTATAGTCCCACCGTTTTGAAATGCGTTTCGTTCCGCATTACCCTCCCTCGCTCACTTCCCCATAACACCAATCGGTCCTGCGCCAGGGAGGGAGGGGCGCAGGACCGACGGGTTTTGAGCCACAGCTTGGCGTTTCTGGGGAAGCGCTAAGCCGGGCGGGTTATTGAAGTGCGCGGCAACACGCAACACTATGCGCTGCCTTCACACGCTCACATCACACACTTACCTACTTCGAGCGCTCTCACACCCACACCGACACACGGGCACATGCTTTCGCGCACACACCTACTTCGCAGCAAGCGCCTTGCCAATCATGCGGGCGAACGTTACGGAGCGACCGCAGCAGTTGCCGGTGGACATGTTGGGGTACGTGCCTGCGTAGTACGAGCCCGAGTCGACGCCGGCCACATACAGGCCCTCGATAGCCTCGCCCGCGTCGTCCACAGCCTGGAATTCCTCGTTGATGGTGATGCCGTCAAGCGTGCACAGCATGTAGCCGGACGTACGCACGCCATAGAACGGCGCCGTGCGGATGGCGGACAGGCGGAATGCCTCTTTGCCGAAGTCGGGGTCCATTTGCTTGTCGAAGTTCTCGTTCTGACGCTCCACCGTCTTCTTCAGATTCTCGGCGGGAATGCCCAGGCCCTCGGCCAGTTCCTCGATGGTGTCGGCCTTCACAATGTAGCCGTCGGCCAGCAGGCCCTCGTTGATGCCCTTCACCGTCTCCAGGTTCATGTTCGTGGGCGCGCCGTTCTCGAACGGATACACACGCGCGCAGCCATGGATGTCGAACTGCTCCAGGTACTTCTCGTAATCCGAGTCCCAGATGTCCACAATCGTGTGGTTCGGCTGCGTGAGCGCCGCGTTCAGGATGTAGTCGTAGGGGCCGGACTCGTTGCAGAAACGCTCGCCGTTCAGGTTCACCTTGAGCCACGGGTTCGAACCCATCCAGAACAGCGAACCCGTGGTCTGCGAGCCGCCGAACTCGTTCGGTTTCACCGCCACGCGGTCAAACACCATGGCCGTGTGAATTTCGTCCATGTGCGCGCCGGCCCAGAGGCAGGCCTTAATGCCGTCGCCCGTCGTGCCGTCGATAGCAATGGACAGCGAATACTTGTCCATGGTCTGGGGCTGCAGCGCCTTCAGCATGTCCTCGTTGCGCGCGTAGCCGCCAGTGCAGACCACCGTGCCCTTGCTGGCGTTGATGCGAATGTAGCCGTCGGAGCCCTTCGCAATGGCGCCCGTCACCTTGCCGTCCTTGTGCTCCAGCTTCACGAGCGGCGTGGTGAAGCGGAAGTCCACGCCCTTCTCCTTGGCGTAGTCACCCAGCACAATCTTGCCGTTCACCACGTCCGACAGGCCCGCGAACTCAGCGTCGGCCGGCCAGCTGGGGATGTGGCCCGTGGCCCAGTGCTTGTAGATGGTGGGCTTGCAGTTGTTGGCGGCTTCGAAGAACAGTTGGAAGCCGGCCTCTTCCAGGCGATCCTGATACCAGTCGATGGCCTCGCCGGAGTTCTGCGCCCAAATATGGTAGAGGCGCGGGTTCGCGTAGCCGTTCGCGTAGCGCGTCAGGTCGTTGCAGATCTCGTTCTCGTCGATGACGCAGCCGGCCTCCTTCTGCAGGCGACTGTTGAGCGAACCCAGGTTGTCGCGCACGCCGCCGCCGATGGCACCCTTCTCGATGCACACCACCTTCGCGCCTTCCTCGGCCGCGGAGCAAGCGGCGAACAGACCGGACGTGCCAGCGCCGCACACGAGAATTTCGGTGTCGATGGTTTCGACAATCTTATCCTCGGCAATCTCCGGCTCTTCGCCCAGCCAGTCGCTCACAGCCGCGGTTGCCTTATCCTCCTTGGACGGCGCCGCTGCGGGCGCGCAACCCACCAGCCCCGCGCCGGCCACGGCGACAGACGTTGCTCCCAGCCCCAAGAAGGCGCGGCGACTCAAACCTTTGCTTGATTCAGTCATGGTGTTCCCCTTTCGATCGTTCAACCTTTTCCCTCCCCGCGTGAACGGGTTTTACGAGGTCAACCATACCGAGTCCGGCCAAAAAGAGCGTCACGTGACCCGGGTGAAGCGCCTCATACAACTTGGGTGATTTTGCCCACAGCGCCGCCTCATGCCACGTCGCCCTGCTAGAATGGAGGGCCGACAGACCGCACGATGCTTTTCCGGGGAGGGAGGAGGCATCATGTCAACCGCTTCTCCCGCGTCGCGCGCGCTCAGCGCGGCGCCCGAGACAACTTCGCCCGCCATGCGCGGGCACTTTGTTCTTTGCACGATTGCACTCGCCGTGTCGTTTGCGGAATACTGGCTGCTGAACTACTGCGCCTTTCCGCTCTTCGACTCGGTGTATATATGGACGCGCGAGGCAAGCGCCATAGCGGGCGGCATCGCGCTCAGCGCCATTGCGTTTGTGTCCTATTGGCGGCCGCACCTATTTGATAGCGGCCGCTTTTTCGGCGCGTCTGCGGCCGTCATGATTGCCGGCTCGCTGCTTGTGGCGGCGGGGTTAGCACTGCGACAATCGGCCCTGTTGGTGGCGGGCGCGTCCCTTGTCACCGTAGGCACGGGGTTGGCGAACATCGTCGTGGGCATTGGCTGCATTGGGCTTGGCATGCGTCGCCTCGGCGTGGCGGTGACGTCCGCTTACGTGCTGGCCTACGCCAGCCGCGGGCTGTTTTCGCTGGTGCCGGGAGAGGCTAACCTCACGCTGTTTTGCCTGTTGCCGCTTGGCTCCCTCGCACTCATGGCACCGGCGGCGCGGCCCCTTTTCAATCAGATATTCACCGAGGGCTCGCCCGCGCAGGCCGCAGTCACGGCACCGAAGTCGTTTCTTCCCTTCGGCCACCAGGTGTTTATCACGCTGCTCATCTTCCGCTTCATCTATGGCTACACGCTCACGTTTGGCGAGGTGGATCGCGTGCCGCTGCTGGCGCTGGGCGCGCTTGCCCCGCTCGCGCTTGTGGCCGTCTACGTGATAGCCAGCCGCCGCGAGCTTTCGCCCGACCGGCTGTTCCAGCTGTCCATCCTGTGCTCGGTGGCCGGATTTCTCATGCTATCCATCGCGCACGTGCAGGGCTCCGTCACCAGCATGGTTCTCTCGTGCGGCACCGGATTCTTCGAGATGCTGATGTACTACGTGCTCATAGCGCTGGGGGCGAAGAACACGCTGAACGCATTGCCGCTTCTGGCCTGGGGAAACGCGATGGCGTCGTGGGGTACGCTGCTGGGTGCGAACTTCGGGCGCTTCACAAACGTGCAGGCGGCCGACCCTTCCGCCGTGTCCGCCATCGCCTCTGTGGTGGTGTTCGGCATTGTAGCCTACGTGGTGCTCGTGCAGAAAACGTTTAGCTTCACCAGCACCATCAACGGAGTGGCGCCGCTGGTGCCCCTCGTTACTGCACCGGTAGCTGCCACTGGTGACGCGGAGGCGGGCGCCACTTCCGCATCCACGCTGGAACAGCGCTGTGCCGCCATTGGCGCGGCGCACGGCCTCACCGACCGTGAGCAGGAAATTTTCGAATACCTCGCCCGCGGGCGCAACGTGCGCTTCATCCAGGAGGCCCTCGTCGTGTCCTACAACACCGTGAAGACGCACGTAAGCCACGTATACGCCAAGCTGGACGTCCACTCCCACCAGGAACTCATCGACCTGGTAGAGCGCACGCAGTAGGGTCGCACATCGCCCGACCCCTCGCACCCTTCCTAGGTACTCCGTAGGGCAAGGGCTCTGCCCTTGCCGCTCAGCAAAAACAAAACCTGCCAGGTCTTCCGTAGTTGACGGCAAGGGTAGAACCCTTGCCCTACGGTTAACCTGGCAGGCTTACAGAGTCTTTTAACGGCAAGCGCAAGCGCTTATTCAGCCGCTGCCTCTTCCTGCTTGGGGGCCTTCGGATCCTTCACGGTGATCTTCGCATGCTCAAGCAGCCACTTGTTGGCCTTGATGCGCTCGGCCGCCTCGCGCAGCGCGAAGCCACGGCCCGACTCTTCCATCTGACGACGCACGCTCAGCGGGCTTTGCGGGTTCATGGCGCGGCACGCCTCGTTCACGTCCTCGTCGCTCACTACCAGACCCTCGTGGCGGAACAGAGCATCCAGCGCGTAACCCTGCACCAGCATCTGGCGGGTCTGCATCATCATCATCATGTTGAACTGCTGCTCGCCGCCCTGCTGCTCGATGAACTGCTCCCACGTCATGTTCTGCTGTTGAACCTGCATGCGCAGGCTGTTCATCAGGTTGCGCGACATGGCCTCGTACACCTCGTCAGCAATGCGGCCCTTAAAGCGCTTGGCCAGCTCGCCGGCAGCAATGTTGCGCTTGTAATCCTCGTACTCAGCCATGGCCTGCTTGTTCATGCTCTCGGAGATGCTGCCACGCAGCGCGGCGGCATCCTTGTACATGGGCATATATTTCTGCACCCACTCATCGTCTATGACCGGAATGACCTTTTTCTGAATTTCCTTCACCGTGGCCGTGCACTCGATGGTTTCCACAATCTCGTTGCCATCGTCGTCAATGCCGGGGCCTTCGAACGTGAACTTCTTCGTCTCGCCCACTTCCATGCCAATGATGTTCTCATCAAAGCCGTCGGGCATGAGGCCCGCGCCCGTCGTATACGTGCGCGCGTCGGTAGTGAGGCCGGCCACCTGCTTGCCGCTCTCGTAGGACTCCAGGGCCAACAGGCAGCTGTCGCCCTTGCGCACCGGGTGCGGATCGTCGGCCACGAATTCGGCATAGCGCTCAGCCATGCTGGCAATCTGTGCGTCAATTTCCTTCTCGTCCAGCACGAGCGGCTGGATAGTGATTTCCACCGGATCGTACGACTCCAAGTCGTAGTCGGGCTTCGGGGCCAACTCAAGCGAGAACTGGAACGTCTGGCCGCGACGCAACGCGGATTTCACCTGAGGCTGGGGCGGATACGCGGGAAGAATGCCGGTCTTGTCAATGGCAAACGGCACGAGCATTTCCACCGCTTGCGCCTGCACCACCGAGTCGAGGTCCTTCACGCCCATGCGCTCTTCGGCCACTTCGGCCACCGTCTTATCCTTTTCGGGGCGCAGGCCCATCTGCTGCGCGAACCCGATATGGGCGTTGTTGAGCGCGCGGCTCACCTCGGCCGTTGAGGCCACGGCATCAATCAAGAGTTTGCCGTCGTCGAGCTTCTTCTGAGTGACTTTCATGTGGTTCCGTCTCCTTCTTACGAGCATTGCGGCGCGTGACGCCAGGCGGGAGTGAAAACAACGCACACGCTCTTCATGCCACCCCGGGCATGCGTCCCTCGTGTCGCGGAAAGCGCAGGTTCGCGTTTCTCCACCGCACGCCCCATGCGGGCACCTGCGGGAAAGGTGCGCAGTCTTCTTCTCCAGTCCTTATTAGCTTGCAATTGTAACGCACATCGCGCGATGCGAGGCCGAGATGCGCGCAATACCTCGAAGGTTAGCCAAGGCATAGTGACACTTTTGCTGAGATTCTGTCGAGGGGAGCCCCGTGCGAGAGGGGAAAAAGAAGAAGCTGCACGACAAGTTTTCCGCGGCGCCCTGCGGGCGAAGGGCGGGAGGTCTATTCAGGGGGTTTGACCTCAACGTCCGCGCGGTGCCTGTCGTGCAGCGCAGTAAGAACTATACCCCGTCGAGAGAATCCGCGCATTGTACCAAAGGTCCTATTTCGTCTTTTTCATCTCATACTCGACGTACCACTTTCGCCTGTTTTTGCAGAAAAAGGGTGGTAACGCGAGTTTTTATCTGCGAAGAGACCTCTCGTTTGCGCTCCTTTGAGCCCCCTAAACGCGGCAGGGCCCCAGCCGGGGAAAGCTGGGGCCCTGTGCTTACCTCACAGAAGGGAATGTGATTGTGCAGGGGAATGCTTACTGGCCGGGAGCCTTGGGGGCACCAGAAGCGCCGGGAGCACCCGGAGCCTTCGGCGCGCCGCCCGGCGTTCCCGGAGCACCAGGAGCCGCAGGGGCACCAGGAGCGCCCGGCGCACCCGGAGCACCGGGGCCGGAAGGAAGCTCGGCGCCGCACTGGGGGCACACGGTATCCGTCGGCTGGGCCGTGGCACCACACTTGGGGCAGGTCTTGTCAAGGTTAACAGCAGCTGGTCTGAAGCACATAGGGATGGTCCTTTCTCTCTGATACGCTTGCTCGCTACAGATGCTGCACACCCGCTTGGTTCACAGCATCCGGAGGATCGCATTCGGTGTCCGCAACGACTCACGCACACTCATCCAGCACAGCGAACCGCGCCGATCACACGAAGCGAATTCGATCTCTCAAGGCGACACTCTAACAAGCCCAGAGCAATAATCGCATCCCCTGTAATCTCTTAAATGTCGAAAAACCCGTAATACCTCCAGACTGATTCCCATTTCCCACCAGGGGTTTTGATACTCCCCCCTCCAACTAACCTCTTCTTCGGCCACAAGTTGGCCGTAGGGCAAGGGCTCTGCCCTTGCCGTCAACAACATTTAACCAAACAGGTTCGTTCTCACTGAGCGGCAAGGGTAGAACCCTTGCCCTACGGAGTACCTGCAAGTGGAATTTTTGTTGCAGCCCCTACTGCCTTTTGGGCGTGGGCTTGGCGGTGGGTTTGCTGCGAGATTCCGCACGAGCCGAAAGCTCTTCCCCTCTTTTCCCCGAACGTCACACAAGTCACCGCTTTCTGGCGGAGCCTCCGGGGTGGGCTTGAGGCGAGTTCCGCACGAGCCGAAAGCGCCAGTGGCGCTTTCGTGCGAGCCCAGGACTGCCCGAGCCGCAAGTCCATCCCGGAGGCTCCGCCAGAAAGCGAGTTCACTCGTTTGACTTCAAACTTTCCACCATGTCGACGTTCCCCAACTTGCGGCGCATAGCAATCATCACCAGTACGGTGAACACCATCGTCAGCACAAACGCAAGCAGGAAGCTCTCAGGGTGGATGACGCGCCCGAACATCACCTGATCCACTTCGGCTGTCACCACCACAAAGCTTTCCATCCACACACCCAGCACCAACCCCACAAGGCTGCCGATGATGGACAACAGCGCAATCTCGCGGTAGATGTAGGCATCCACCTCACGCGGCGTGAAGCCCAACACCTTGAGCGTGGCTATCTCGCGCATGCGCTCGGTGATGTTGATGTTCGTCAGGTTGTACAGCACGATGAACGCGAGTGCCGCAGCGGCCACCACCAGCACCACCACAATCATGTTCACGCTCGACAGCATGTCGCGATACGCGTCGATGGTTTCATCGTTGTACGCCACGGTCTTCACGCCCTCGACGGCGCCCAAGTCCTCGCTCAGCTGGGAGCGAAGGTGCGGGTCGGGCGCAACAATGGCCAATTCCGTGGAGTACGGCGGCGCTTCGCCCATGAGTTCCTCGTAGCGCTCAGGGCCGATGAACGCGTAGTTGTAGATGTAGTTCTCCATGATGCCCGTGACCATGGCTTCGTGCGGCGAGCCCGTGGCGTTGCCGATGGCGTCCTGCTCGGTGAACGACACAGTGTCGCCCACCCCCACGCCTAGCTGCGTGGCCAGCTTCTCCGCCAGCACCACACCGTCTGCACCCAGCGTGATGGGCTCGTGCCCCAGGCGCGTGCGCATCATCACGAAGCGGTCGAGGGAGTCCGCGTCCTTGGGTACCATCACCTGCACGCCCACGTCCTCGTCGTCGGGCCCCGCCGTCAGCATATTCTCACGCTGCACGCGTCCGTGGTCGCTCACGAGTTCCTTGTTGCCCAGCACCGCGTCAAGTTCGGCCTGTTCTTCAGCCGTGAGTTCGTCCTCAAGTGTGATCAGGGCGTTGTACTTCGTGATGGAGCCGAACTGGTTGTCAATGATGTCGTTGATGGCATCCGACAGCCCCAGCCCCGTGAGCAACAACGCCGTGCATCCCGCGATGCCAATCACCGTCATGATGAAACGCTTCTTATAGCGGAAGAGGTTGCGGAAGGTCACCTTCCACGAGAAGGACAGGTGCCGCCAGAGCGGCGTAATACGCTCCAGCAGAATGCGCTTACCCGACTTCGGTGCGCGCGGCAGCATGAGGGTGGCGGGGCGCTCGCGCAGTGTGGACACGGCTGCGGCGGCGGTGGCCACCAGCGTCACGCCCACGCCAAGTCCGGCCGCGAGTCCCGCAAGCCCCAGGTCAATGGTGAGGGGTAGCGGCTGAGACGGCACGAAGTAGATAATGCCGTACGCCTTCATGATAACCGTCGGCAGCACCTGCGACAGCACCGCAATGCCTATGATACTGCCCGTCACGCTGGCGATTGAGGCGTACACCAGGTACTTCGCCGTAATGCGCGCGCGGCTGTAGCCGAGCGCCTTGTACGTACCAATGAGCATGCGCTCTTCTTCCACCATGCGCGTCATAGTGGTGAGCGCCACCAGCGCCGCCACAAGGAAGAAGATGAAGGGGAATACGGCGGCGATGCTGTCCACGCGGTCGGCGTCGGCATTGAAGCTGGCTACGCCGTAGTTAGCCGTGCGATCCATGACATACCAGACGGGGTTTTCCAAATCGTCGATTTGCCGCTGAGCGTCATCGAGCTGGCGCTTGGCGTCGGCCAGTTTTTCGTCGGCCTCGGCTTTCTTGCTCTCGTATTCGGCGAGGCCGCTTTCGTAGTCAGCCTTGCCCTGCGCAAGCTGCGCGCGGCCGCTCGTCAGTTGTGCCGCCGCGCTATCAAGCTGCTGCTGGGCGGCGGCCAGCTGCGAATCGGCCAACGCTTGCGCCGCCGCAAGATCGGCGGCGCCCTGTTCCACCTGCGCCACCACGGCGTCGAACTGCGCTTTCTGCTGGTCAAATGCCACTTGCTGGGTATCGAGTTCCTGCTTGGTCGCATCCACGGTAGCCTGCTGCGCGTCAAGTTGCTGCTTGGCGGCATCAAGAGCAGCAAAGTCAGCGGCGTGCTCCTGCTTGAACTGCTCCAACTGGGCCGCAAGGCCCTCGCGCTGCGCCTCAAGGGCAGCTTTTGTGGCGGCGTAGGCGGGATCGTTCGGGTCGAGCGCCTGAATCTGCGCTTCAAGCGCCGCGATGCCCTGTTCCATCTGCGCAACGGCACCGGACAACGCATCGCTTTGCGCCTGCCATGCGGCGCGCGCCTGCGCGAGCGCGTCAGCACCCTGCCGCCACTGCGCCCAGCCTACCGCCAGCTGCGCTTGCCCCTGCTCAATGGCCGGTCGCGCTGCGTCCACCTGCGCACGACCGTCAGCCACCTGCTGCGCGGCGGCATCGAGTTGCCACTGGCCACTCGCACGCTGGTTCGCCAGTTCGGCCACGCCGTTGTCATACTGCACCTGCGCATCAGCGAACTTCTGCTCGTTTTCGGCAATGCTGGCCGCTGCGTCGTCCAGCTGCTGTTTCGCGTCGGCCAGCTGGGAGTCAGCGTCAGCCTTCTGTTCGTCATACTCGGCACGGGCGTCGTCAAGTTCGCCCTGCGCTTCCGCGCGTAAACCATCAACGCGCGCCTTCTCGCGGAAGGGTGCCAGCGCCTCAATGCGCTCCGTCACCCCAGCCACGCGCTCGTCGTAGGCCGCACTGCCCGAACGCTCATCCGCCGCACCCGCCACGGTCAAAAACGCTTCGGTGTAGGGAAGGTCAGCCGAGAAATCGTCCTCCGGCACATACATATACTGGGTGATGGAGCCGCTGCCGAGCGACGTTGCCCCCAAGTCCGACGAGGTGGCATAGTACGACGCGCTCACCAGACCAACCACGGTGTATTCGCGGGCCGCGAGCGCATCCTCTTGGCCTTCCGTCCACTCGTCAATGCGCACGGTGTCACCGACACGCGCATTTTGCGCCGTCACGAGGTCGGCCGACAGCACGCACTCCCCCGCTCGCGCAGGCCACGCGCCCTCAACCAGAATCGGCCGGTTAAGATAGTCGGGGTCGTCCGCGTGCGCCTGTACCCCGTCGGAGGTGTCGGAAGTGCGCGCCGCGTCGGGGAGCGAATGCACGCGCGTGGCATACTGCTCACCTGCGATAGTAGCCATGACATCGGTCTCATACGCACCCATGACCGCGTCCACGCCCTCCACGTCGCGCAGCGCTGCGAGGTCGTCGTCCGTCAGCCCCAGCGTCGAGAGCACGCGCACGTCCATCAACTTCGTGCCGTCATAGAATGCGTCCGCCGCCAGCTTCATGTCAGGCGCCGTCATGCGCAAGCCGGCGTAGAAGCCCGTGCCCAGCGCCACGATAGCGGCAATGGCCAAGAAGCGCCCGAGCGAGTGGGTGATAGAACGAGCGACTTCTTTGTTGAACGCGCTTCTCACCGGAACCGAAGACCTACCATTCCAGCGTCTCAGCCGAGAGCGGCGCGTCGTTCACTTCGACACCCGCCACGCGTCCCTCGCGAATGTGAATGACCCTATCGGCAATGGCCGTGAACGCGGAGTTGTGCGTGATCAGCACCACGGTTTTACCCGTGTCGTAGCACGTGTCCTGCAGCAGCTTCAGAATAGCCTTACCCGTCTGATAGTCGAGCGCGCCCGTGGGCTCGTCGCACAACAGCAGCTTGGGGTTCTTCGCCAGGGCGCGCGCAATAGCCACGCGCTGCTGCTCGCCACCCGAAAGCTGCGCCGGGAAGTTATCCAACCGATGCCCCAGCCCCACCTGCGCCAACACCAACGCCGCATCAAGCGGGTCCTTACAAATCTGCGATGCCAATTCCACATTCTCAAGCGCCGTCAAGTTCTGCACCAGGTTGTAAAACTGAAACACAAAGCCAATATCATAGCGGCGGTAATACGTAAGCTCCTTCTGCCCAAACGAGCTGATCTCCCGCCCGTCCAGCCGAATAGTGCCCGAGGAACACCCATCCATCCCGCCCAGCATGTTCAAAAGCGTCGTTTTACCAGCACCGGAAGGCCCAACCACCACCACAAGCTCACCGCGCTCGATGTCAAACGTCATACCATCAACGGCGGCCACCTCCACCTCACCCATGGTATACACCTTACGCACATCCCTGAACTCCACAAACGCCACCGGTTGACCTCTTTCTTCTCCCCCTGGCTCACGCTCAATTCCCTCACGATACACCAACCCATCCCCTCGTGCCAGCCTCCCCACATTTTCCGCCCGAAGCCCGACCTTAAGGCACACAAAAAAGCCCCCGCGATTGCAGGGGCTTTTCTCAAAACTCTAAACGTACGCTTTAGGAAGCGAACAGTTCAATCGTGTCGCCTTCTTTGAGCGTGACCATGGCCTTTTTCCAGGTGCGGGTCTGGCCCAGCTGATAGCGAACGCGCTTCGGCTTCGGCTTCACGTTCAGCGTGTTCACCTTGACAACCTTCACCTCAAAGATTGCCTCGATCGCCTGAGCGATCTCAACCTTGTTCGCGTCTTTCGCCACCTCAAACGTGTAGGTGTTCTGCTCCATCATGTCGTAGCTGTGCTCCGTGATGATGGGGCGGATGATAACCTCGCGGGGGTCCTTCATTATGCAAGCACCTCCTCGATGTACTTCAGGGCGTCTTCGGTCACCACGAGTTTCTTGTTGTCAATCAGCTCGTAGGTGTTGATGTCGGAAGCGGGAAGGATGTTCACCTTCGGGATGTTGCGGAACGACAGGTAGGTGTCCACCGCGTCATCGGGGATGACCATCGTCACGCGGCCTTCCAGGCCAAGCGCCTTCATGGCAGCTACGGCAATTTTGGTCGAAGGCTTCTCGAACTCGAAGTCCTTCACCACAACCAACTCGCCATCGGCCAGCTTGGCGGACAGCGCAGAGCGCATAGCCAGCTTGATTTCCTTGTTGTTCACGCGCATCTCGTAGGAACGCGGATGCGGACCGAACACGGTGCCGCCGCCGGCCCACTGGGGAGCGCGGATGGTGCCCTGACGAGCGCGACCGGTGCCCTTCTGACGCCACGGCTTCTTGCCGCCGCCGCGCACCTGCCCGCGGGTCTTCGTGTCGTGCGTACCCTGACGCCACGCGGCGCGCTGCGAACGCACGACCGTGTGCATCACGTGGATGTTCGGCTCGATGCCGAAAACGGAGGGGGCCAGGTCGGCAGAGCCGGCCTTCTTCCCGCTCGCGTCTTTGATCTCAATCGTGGTCATAGGTTAAACTCCTCTGTATCCAAACCCACGTTTACGCCATGCGGACGCGAACGATACCATTCTTACCACCGGGAACGGCGCCCTTGATGAGGATGAGGTTCTGATCCTCGTCCACGCGGACAACCTCCAGGTTCTTCACCGTCACGGTCTCGCAGCCCATGTGACCAGGGAGCTTAAGCCCCTTGAACACGCGGGACGGCGTGGCACACTGGCCCACCGAACCGGGAGCGCGGTGGAAGTGAGCGCCGTGGCCACCCGGGCCACCACGGAAGCCGTAGCGCTTCATAACGCCGGCGAAGCCCTTACCCTTAGACGTGCCGGTGACGTCAACCTTCTTCACTTCGTTGAACGCGGCCACCGTCTGCTCGTCGCCGACCTTGTACTCGCCGGCGTTTTCCACGCGCACCTCGCGCAGGTAACGCACGGGAGCCGTGCCCTGCTTCTCGAAGTGACCCTTCATCGGGCGGTTGACCTTCTTCTCCTTGATGGCGCCGAAGCCCATCTGCACGGCCTCGTAGCCGTCAGTGTCCTTCGTCTTCACCTGGCAGACCTTGTTGGGCTCGGCCTGGATAACGGTCACCGGAATGACGCGGTCGTCCTCGCCGAAGATCTGGGTCATGCCGATCTTCTTACCATAGATTGCATTGATCATGTGAGCCTGACCCCCTTTACAGCTTAATTTCGATGTCGACGCCGGCGGGGAGATCGAGACGCATCAGGGAATCGACCGTGTTCGGGGTCGGCTCCAAGATGTCGATGAGGCGCTTGTGCGTGCGCATCTCGAACTGCTCGCGGGAATCCTTGTCGACGTGCGGACCGCGGACGACGCAGTACAGGTTGCGCTCCGTCGGCAGCGGAATAGGACCGGACACCTTGGCACCCGTCTTCTGAGCGGTGTCGACGATGAGCTTCGTGGACTGGTCCACGATCTCATGGTCGTACCCCTTCAAGCGGATGCGAATCTTCTGATTAGCCACTTACCTTACCTCCATCATGCTCGCGCGCACGCCCTAGGCGTTGCCGCCGGCCTTGCTGATAATTTCTTCCGCCACGTTCTTCGGCACAGCCTCGTACGAATCGAACTGCATCGTGTACGAAGCGCGGCCCTGCGTCGTGGAACGCAGGTCGGTGGCGTAACCGAACATCTCGGACAGCGGGACCTTCGCCTTGATGGTCTTGGCGCCTCCGCGATCGCCCATGCCCTGGATCTGGCCGCGACGGCTGGAGAGGTTACCCATAACGTCGCCCATGTACTCCTCAGGCGTTTCAACCTCGACAGCCATCATCGGCTCGAGGATGACCGGGTTGCCCTTCTTGAGAGCCGCCTTGATGGCCATGGAACCGGCCACCTTAAACGCCGCCTCGGAGGAGTCGACCTCGTGATAGGAGCCGTCAACCAGCTCAACGCGCACGTCCACGACGGGATACCCTGCCAGAACGCCCGAGTTCAGCGCCTCCTGGATGCCCTTGTCGATAGGCGTGATGTACTCCTTCGGCACGACGCCGCCCACGATCTTGTTCTCGAACTCATAGCCCTTGCCGGTCTCCTGCGGGTACATGTTGATGACCGCATGGCCGTACTGGCCGCGACCGCCGGACTGACGCACGAACTTGCCTTCCACGTTGAGGGCCTCTTTCGTGGCCGTCTCGCGGTAGGCTACCTGCGGCTTACCAACGTTTGCCTCCACCTTGAACTCGCGGAGCAGACGGTCAACGATGATCTCCAGGTGCAGCTCGCCCATACCAGCGATGATGGTCTGGCCCGTCTCCTGGTTGGTGGACACGCGGAACGTCGGGTCTTCCTCAGCCAGCTTCTGCAGCGCCACGCCCATCTTGTCCTGCTCAGCCTTCGTCTTAGGCTCAACAGCGATGTCGATAACGGGCTCGGCGAATTCCATGGACTCAAGCACAATCGGCTTGTCCGGGTCGCAGAGCGTGTCACCGGTGGACGTGTCCTTCAAGCCCACGACGGCAACGATGTCGCCCGCGGCGCAGCCGTCGATGTCGACGCGCTGGTTCGAGTGCATCTGCAGCAGGCGGCCGATGCGCTCTTTCTTGTCCTTGGACGCGTTCAGCACGTAGGAACCCGAGTCAAGCTGGCCCGAGTACACGCGCAGGTAGGTGAGCTTACCCACGAACGGATCGGTCATAATCTTGAAGGCCAGCGCGCTGAACGGCTCTTTCAGGTCGGCGCGACGCTCGTCTTCCTCACCCGTTTCCGGATCGGTACCCTTGATGGCGGGGATGTCGATGGGGGACGGCATGTAGTCAACCACGCCGTCGAGCAGCTCCTGCACGCCCTTGTTCTTGTAGGACGAACCCACGAACACGGGGTGAATCTGGCAGGCGATGGTGCCCTTGCGGATGGCGGTCTTAATTTCCTCGACCGTCACCTCTTCTTCCATGAGCACCTTCTCCATGAGGTTGTCGTCGCAATCAGCGGCGGCCTCAAGCAGCTCCTGGTGGCGCAGTTCAGCCTCTTCGGCGAACTCGGCCGGGATGGCGTCCATCGGCTCGGGCCAGGTCATGCCCTTGTCGTCGGCCTTGAAGTCCCACGCGGTCATGGTGACCAGGTCAATGACGCCCCAGAAGTTGTCCTCGGCACCCATGGGCATCTGCACGGCGATAGCCGGCGCGCCCAGGCGATCCTTCATGGTTTCGATAGCGTGGAAGAAGTCGGCACCCACGCGGTCGTACTTGTTGATGTAAGCGATGCGCGGCACGCCGTAGCGGCTGGCCTGACGCCACACCGTTTCGGACTGCGGCTGCACGCCAGCAACGGCGTCAAACACGGCAACGGCACCGTCGAGCACGCGAAGCGAACGCTCGACCTCAGCCGTGAAGTCAACGTGGCCGGGCGTGTCGATAATCTGGAAGCGGTACTCCTTGCCGTCATCGGCACCACCGGGGTACTTCCAGAAGCACGTGGTAGCGGCAGCGGTAATGGTTACGCCGCGCTCCTGCTCCTGCACCATCCAGTCCATCGTCGCGGCGCCATCGTGCACCTCGCCGATCTTATGGGTTTTACCCGTGTAGTAGAGGATGCGCTCGGTCGTCGTCGTCTTGCCCGCGTCGATGTGGGCCATGATGCCGATGTTGCGCGTGTCTTTCAGTTCAATTTTTGCCATAAAGATATCCTCACGCTTTCCTAGAAACGATAGTGCGAGAACGCGCGGTTGGACTCGGCCATCTTGTACAGGTCCTCACGCTTCTTCACCGACGCGCCCGTGTTTTCAGAGGCGTCCATGATCTCGGCGGCGAGGCGCTCCTTCATCGTGTGCTCCTTGCGCTTGCGCGAGAAGTCCACGATCCAGCGGATGGCCAGCGTGGTGGAACGACGGGAGTTAACTTCCATCGGCACCTGGTAGGTGGCGCCACCAACGCGCTTGGGCTTAACCTCAAGCGTCGGGCGGACGTTGTCCATGGCCTTCTTGAACACGGCCAGCGGGTCGCCGCCGGTCTTCTTCTCAATGATGTCGAAAGCGCCGTAAACGATGCCTTCGGCGACGGATTTCTTGCCATCAAGCAGTACCTTATTGATAAGCTGCGTGACAAGACGGTTGTTGTACTGTGCGTCCGGCTGAACTTCACGACGGACTGCTGCTGCACGACGCGGCATTGTATCTCCTTCTTCTTCCTGCGCGCTTCGGGGCGTTTCCTTCGCCCATTAGGCCCCGCGCGACGCCCCTCTTGGGCGGCGGCGGTTGTGTGGCCCGCGCGTCTTAGTGGTTACTTCGGGCGCTTGGCGCCGTAGCGGCTGCGAGCCTGCTTGCGGTTGTCGACGGCCGAGCAGTCGAGCGCGGCACGGATGACCTTGTAGCGCACACCGGGGAGGTCCCTAACACGACCACCGCGGATGAGCACCATGGAGTGCTCCTGCAGGTTGTGGCCGATGCCCGGGATGTAGGCGGTCACTTCCATGCCGTTGACGAGGCGCACACGGCACACCTTACGCAGAGCCGAGTTCGGCTTTTTCGGCGTAGTGGTGTACACACGCGTGCACACGCCACGCTTCTGCGGGTTGCCCTTGAGAGCCGGCGTCTTCTTCTTTTCGACCGTCTTCTTGCGGCCCTTGCGGACCAGCTGGTTGATGGTAGGCAAAACTCTTCTCCTTTTTCTACCTGACGGTGTTTTATGGTGAATCGTTTGACCATTCACATAAAACGCCTGTTACTACCTTTGTTGATACGGGACCAACGGATGTCTTCCTGTGCGCTCAGCTGATTCGCACACGAAAACGCGCACCGATATGAGGCGCGACGGAGAACTTTATCATCGCCTCCGCAGCTTGTCAAACGCCACGCATCCGGGAGTATCCATCTTCTTTTATTGCGTTTCGCCTGATGAAAGGCATACCGTTGCGCTATGTGAGTCCGCGCCTCCACGTAATCTCAAATTTATTTGCTCACGGTGAAAACTCTTGCTCGGGCGTGCAGGGATGCCAGCAGAAGCACCCCTGTCCACGCACGAAGAACGTATGCTGGCGCTTAGGCTTCCACGCTTTCTTGGATGAGAGCTGCGGCGAGGCGGGCGGAGTTTTCAAGGTCGGCTACTGTTATATGCTCGTCGGTGGAGTGGAAGGCGGTCATGCCAACGCCGAGGGTGACGGCGCGCACACCGCGAGCAGCGAGGATGTTGGCATCGGCACCGCCGCCGTCGTGGCGAAACGCCGGCTCAAGACCCGCAGCGCGTGCCGCACGGGCGGCTGCTTGCACCACCGCGTCGTCCTCGCTATAAAGTACCGCGTCGTAGCTTTTTGTCCAGCACACGTCCACCGTACCGCCGAAGCGGGCGGCGGCCTCTTCCAGCGCGGACGTCATCGCTGCGTTCTGCGCCTCGACGCGCTCGGGGTAGAGCGAGCGACACTCGCCTGCCAGTGTGCAGGCGTCCGGCACGACGTTGGTCTCGCAGCCACCCGCAATAACGCCGATGTTTGCCGTGGTGGCCTCGTCGATGCGGCCAAGTGGCATGGCTTCAATGGCGGCCGCCGCCATCTGGATGGCCGACACGCCCGCCTCGGGCACCACGCCCGCGTGCGAGGCGCGGCCAGCGAACGCCGCCTCAAGCCCCCAGTGGCAGGGCGCGCCCGTCACCACGGTGCCTGGCGCGCCGTCGGCATCCAGCACGTAACACGGTGCGCCAGCAGGCAGCGCGTCAGCGGCCAACGCCCCGGAACCCAACAGATGCAGCTCTTCGCACGTGGTGAACAGCACGGTGACATCGGGCCGCGGCACGCCCGATTCCACCACCGAGCGCACGCCTTCCAGAATGGCCGCCACGCCCGCTTTGTCATCGGCGGAAAGAATAGTATCGCCAGCCGAGCGCACCACCCCGTCCATGACAACGGGCTCGATGCCCGCGCACGGCCGCACGGTATCCATATGCGCCGACAGCACCACGTGCCCCGCCGCCGTACCCGGCAGATGCGCAATGAGGTTTCCCGTATCCGACCCCGTCTGCGCAGCTGAATCGTCGAAGCGCACCGAGAACCCCAGATCACGCAACTCATCAGCACAACGCGCCGCCATAACCCCCTCAGAGCGCGAAGGACTCTCAATCCGAGCAAGCTCACAAAACAAATCAAGCACACGAGACATGAGTAACTTCTTTCTTTACGCACCCAATATTTTGGCGGCTACTTGTTTTTTACGGCTCAACACTCCGGGCATCCAGGTGCCGCCGGGGGCGCATTCTATGCCGAATACGCGGTTCACGGTGCGGCAGTTGCCTTCGCAGATGAACTGGCTGCCCTCGGCCAGAATGTCGGTCACCATGAGCAGCACAAACTCATAGTGGTGGTCGTCTTTCAGGCGGCGCATGTGCGCGCGAATCTCGTCCTCGCGCTTCATGACCGACGACAAGTCCACCGTCTCGTGCTGCGCGATAAGCACGGTGGAATCTCCCAGCTGGAATTCCTTCGAGTCGGCGCCGACCAGCTTCTCCACCGGCATGTCGTCCTCGCCGCCGCGGCACTTGAACACCGCCAGGCCAAACTCGGTGGCATCCACACCCGCGATGGCAGCCAGGTGCTCCACCTGCTCATGGTCAATCACGGTGGCGGTCGGTGACTTCAATATAACCGTGTCGGTCATAATAGCCGACAGCAACACCTCGGCAATGGCCGGCGGAATCTCCACGCCGTGGCGCTCGAACTCGGTCGCCACAATAGTGGCGGTGGAGCCCACGGGCAGGTTGAGGAACAGGATGGGGTTCGCCGTGGACACATCGGCAATGCGGTGGTGGTCCACAATCTCCACCACGTCGGCTTCCTCAATGCCATTCGCCGCCTGGCGCGTTTCGTTGTGGTCGACGAGAATCACCTTGCGCCGCGGGCGCACGGCCACGTCGGAGCGGGTCACAATGCCAATAGCCATGCCCTGGTCATCAAGCACCACGGCCTCGCGCAGCGCGCTCGCCATCAAATCCTCAATGGCTTCACCCAAAAGGCCATCCTTGTCCAGCACCAGCACATCGGTCTCGGTGATGTCTTCCACCTTCTGACCGAGCGAGGCAATGAGGTCGCCCGCCACGGCCATCTCATTCGCGCCGCCCTCTTCCAGCACGTCAGTGGCCGAAATGTAGCGCTCGGCAATCATGCGCGTGGTGATGAGGCCGCGATACCGGCCGTCGTCGTTCGTCACCACGAGCGCGCGCACATTGTGTTGGCGCAGCAGCCGCCCGGCCTCCAGCAGCGTGGCATCGCGCGCGATGGAAATGGGGTTCGGCGTCATCACATCCGCCACGCGCGCGTGCACATGGCTCACCACCTCGGGCGCCGCGATGCCGTTCTTCTCCAAAATCCATGCGCTCTCGGGCGGAAGGGGGCCCAGGCGCGCGGGCACATAGCGAACGGGGGTCGCACCCTTGCTGGCCGCGCGTTTCGCGAGTTCATTCTTCAAATAGGCGTATGCCACCGCCGCACAAATGGAATCGTTGTCGGGGTTCTTGTGGCCCACCACAATGACGGGCGCCGCTGTGGACATGGTATCGCTCCTTTGCCGCACGCAACCCCGGGCGGGGCGCCGTGCAGGTATCGTCTGCCTTGTGGAAAATTCTGCCGCGGCCTGCGGGCTCGCGGCGCTGATGCGACCAGTATAGCGATGCCGCCGCGCTTGACCCGGCGCGCGGCCGATTCGTCGCGGAATCTCAAGATTCGGTCGGCCGACGGGCCCGAACAGACGCGAGTGCGCTACGATAGCGCCGCAGCCCCGCGCCGCAGCGCGCGGGTACCGCCAGATTCACCACGCGAAAGGACACGCATGGAAACATTCGGGTTCTCCGACATCATAGGCCCGCTCATGGTGGGGCCCTCCAGCTCGCACACGGCGGGCGCGCTGCGCATCGCCCGCATGGCGCGCAGCCTTCTGGCCGCACCTCCCGTGCGCGCCGCGTTCACGCTCTACGGCTCGTTCGCCCACACGCGCACGGGACATGGCACCGACAAGGCGCTCGTGGCGGGCCTTATGGGACTCGCGCCCGATGACCTGGGCGTACGCGATTCCTTCGAGCGGGCACGCGCGGCGGGCCTCACGTTTTCGTTTACGTGTGATCGCGAAACGGAGGTCGATCACCCCAACACCGTGGACATCCATCTTGAAGCCGAAGAGGGCGCCATCCTTGAGGTGCGCGGCGTCAGCGTGGGCGGCGGGGCGGCTGTCATCAGGCGCATCGACGGCATCGACGTCGATCTCACGGGCGAACGCACCAGCCTCGTGGTGCGTCAGCGCGACGTGACCGGCGTGCTCGCGCACATTGCCAGCAGCCTCTCGGAGCACGACGTGAACATTGCCACCACGCGCGTGTATCGCACGCGCCGCGGCTTGGAGGCGTTCACCATCATGGAGTTGGACGGCGAGGTGCCGCCCCAGGTGAAGGATGCCATCGAGCGCTGCGCCGCCGTGCGTGACGTGCGCGTGGTGCCCGCCGACACGCCCCACGGCGCACATGCTCCCGGCGCAACCGTGCCGGCCGAAGGCGCGGAAGAGCGCTTCGTCGCCTGCGACTTCACTTCAGGCGCTGAGTTGCTGGAACGCTGCGCACACCAGGGCGGCGGCCTGGCCGATGCGCTGCTTGCGCGCGAGGAAGCGCTTGCTGCGCTGGATGGACACACCTGCGGCACGCTGGCCTACGCCGATCGGGCGCTTGCTGTCATGCGCGCCTCAGCCGTCCAGCCCCTCACGGAGCCCACGCCCTCCATGGGTGGCCTCATCGGCGGCGAAGCCCGTGACGTGCATCGTGCGCGCGAGCGGGGCGTGGCCGTGCTCGATGGCACTGCCGCCCGCGCGGCCGAGTATGCCCTGGCCGTGTTGGAAACGAACGCCTCCATGGGTGTAATTGTGGCCGCACCCACGGCGGGCTCGGCGGGCGTGGTACCCGGCGTGCTGCTGGCGCTGGAAGAAACGCGCGGCTTCGACGCAACCACCTTGCGCCGCGGCCTTCTGGCTGCAGGAGCAGTCGGCCTACTCATCGCCCGCAACGCCACGGTGTCGGGCGCTGAAGGAGGCTGTCAGGCGGAAATTGGCGCGGCGGCCGCCATGGCCGCTGCAGCCGCGGTAGAGATGGCCGGCGGCTCGCCCGCCGCAGCCCTCAATGCCGCCGCGAACGCGCTCACTTCGCTCATGGGGCTTGTGTGTGATCCGGTGGGCGGCCTCGTGGAAGTGCCCTGCCAGAAGCGCAACGCCGCCGCGACGGGCGTGGCTCTTATCAGCGCCCAAATTGCCCTCGCTGGCGTGAACAACCTCGTAGGCTTCGACGAAACGGTGGCCGCGCTTGACGCAGTCGGCCGCGCACTCCCCTTCGAACTGCGCGAAAGCGCGCTTGGTGGCATCGCCGCCGCCCCGAGCGCCTGCGCCTGGTGCGCCGCCCGCGCCTAGCACGCCGCAAAGCGCAGGCAGGTAGTTCGCTGGACAAGGTTTCCCTTGCTACTCAACAAAAATAAACCTGCCAGGTCAACGTAGTTGGCGGCAAGGGCAAAGCCCTTGCCCTACGGTCAACCTGGCAGGCAAAAAATGTTTGTTACTGTTACCGCGCCGCTTCTACACCGCATCTTGCGGCCTGAACGGTTTCGCTACGCGCACCTGACACGTGCCGCGCGCGTCATCCGGCTGCTCCGTGCGCCCCTTGCGACAGGAGTTGTAACACACCTCGCCGCAGATGGTACACACCACCGGTTCAGGCAGCGCCAGCTCTGTCAGATCGGCACCGCACTTGGAACACGGGTTGGGTTCCGAGAAATGCTCCAGGTCAACGGCATTAAACATGCCGCACTCGGGACACTTCACCGGGCGCTTGCGCGGCGGTCGGCAGCCACCGCAGATGGGATTGCATGACCAGCACATGCTCAAAACTCCTAGCGGAAGTCCGAGGCCTGGTCGCCGCCCAGAAGCTTCGACTGCTCCTTCAGGTGCTTGGCCTTCTCAGCTGCGGAAACGAAGTCCTCGGGAGCGTCCTCAATCTCCAGCAGTTCCACCTCAAACGTGAGGTCTTTGCCCGCGAGGGGGTGGTTCAAATCGAACGTGGCCACGCCGCCTTCCACGGCCAACACGGTGGCCGGCATGGGCGCGCCGTCCTCGCTGCTCGACAGCCAAATGCGCCTGCCTACCTTGATGTTATCCACGGGAATTTGCTCCAGCGGAATCTTCGTAGTGTAGTCGTCCAGGTACTCGCCATATCCGGCGTACTGATCAACCACGAACGTCTTCTTTTCGCCCACCTCGTTCATCTCAAGGATGGCGGCCTCAAAGCCGTCGATGGTCATGTCCATGCCGGTTTGGAACTTCATGGGTTCCTCTTTGGTGGCGTGACCAAACACCGTGCCGTCTTCAAGCGTGCCCGTGTAAATAAGTGTGACCGTGGAACCAAGTTGCATGTGGATTCTCCTTCGATGTCCTGCGTGATTACTGAAACGCTCGCGCGCAAGCGCAAGCGATAGTTCCTGGTAAAAAGGGGGATGATCATTGTACCATACCAGCATCGAAACCCCTCGTCATAAGCGCCCCTCAGTCAGGCGAAAACCGCTTCATCCGCATCCCCTCATCTAACCTGCATGCTCGGGTGCCGGGCGCAGTGCGACGTCTATCAGGTAGCTGCCGCCTTCGTCGTGCTCGTGTACGAAGAAGCAGGTCATGGGCGTGAGGGGCGTGTCATCGGGGCGCGTAAGGTCGCGCAGCACGTCCAGGAAGCGCAGCGGAAAGGCGAGCGAATCTTCGTCAGTATCCTCCATGAAGTCGGTGCAGCCCGCCGCCTCAAGCACGGGACGCGCCACCGGAATGTCCGGCCCGAACACCTTCGCCGTTTTCAGGAAGAAGTCGCTCTCATCAAACGTAAGGCACGGGTGCGCATGGGCGGCCGGCTCGTTTTTCTGGCGAATCTCGCTGCGGTGCTTGTTCTCAAGCGAGCAGTAGTGCATGCCAAACGTGAGCCCTTCGTCGAGCGCCCACTGCATCAGCTCCAGAATAAGTTCCTCGCTGCCGTCCACCGCCAATCCGCCCGAGTAGCCGTAGTCATACATCACCTCAAACGGCGGGTTCTTCAGCACGAAACCGCGGCGCGCGAATTCGTCCCAGTTACAAAACGGGAAGCAGAACTCCAGCAGGTTAATGCCGTCGATGCCCACCTCTTGAAAGCGGCGGAAGAGGTCTTGCATGTGCTCCTTCGCGCCCGGGATGACGGGCATCTCCACCATGACAGAGGGAATGAAGCGCTTCGCGAGGCGCAGCGCGGCAATCACGCGATCCTGCTGATCAGGGGCGTCATCGTCCTTCACGCTGAAGCGGATTTCGTCGAGGCCCGCCGCCTGCAACAGCGTGGCGCTCTCTTCGGTAAGCAAATCACCCGAGGTGTACAGGCGCGTGTGCGCGTCGGGCCACACCTCATCCGTGCGCTTCAGCAGCCGCAGGGCGTTCTCCAGGTCAAGCAGCGGCTCGCCGCCGGTCAAGCCCACACAGGCAAGCGACTCGTTTTCAGCCGCCGAGCGCGCCAGCGTTTCCTCCCAGGGGCAACCCTCGCGGAAGAACTTCTCGTAGTCGGGCTGGTTGTGGTTGAAGCAGAAGTAGCAATCGCGGTGGCACTTGAACGTGGTGGAAAACGTCTCCGACCCGCGGTTGCCCGTGCACTCCACGCACGCCGGCGACAGGTGCCCCACACTCAGGCTGGCCCCGGCGTTGCGCACCTGAACGCCGCGCGCCGCCAACTCGGCCCGCAACTCAGCGCAGCGTGACGCCCCCGCATTCGCCTCGGCGAACACAAGCCCCTTGCGCTCAAGTTCCCGCACGTAGCGCTCCCCCACCGCCGCGTACTCCGCCAGCGCTCGCTCCACTGCCTCGTTACCCATTCCTGCTCCGTTCGTCGTCATCTATCTTCTCCCTCTTCCGCCCCTAGTCGCCGAAGAGCTTCCTTTCTGAGATGATGCCTTCCACCTTGCCGTTTCCCCATGTCGCATGCGCCGTGGCGCGCGCCGCACCGGAGTCCTGCGACTTGGCGGCGAAGGTCTCGCAAAAGCCCTTCAAGCCAATCAGCAACTCTTCAAGCGTGCCCGTGTGCAGGTCCTCCAAGTAGGTTTTGAAGGCGCCGTACACCTCATCAGCGCTACCCACATGCAGCCGCGGCGCCGTCACCGCGAGCCATCCGTGCAGCGCGGCGTTCAACCGCACGCCACCCGGGTCGTCGCCGAACAGCCGCTCGATGGGTGCCCAGTAGCGCTCGTAGAGGCGCGTTTGCTCGTCGTAACCCACGCTCACCAGCATAAGATTGCGCACGAGGTCGGCCGTGGTCAGCGGCATGCCCTTGGAGTTCAGGCTCTCGAACACCACCTGCGGGCGATCCTCGCCATCAAGCTCGGCGGTTATCACCAGCAGCTGCTGCATGCCACGCCAGAGCACCTGCGCCTCATCAGCCGCAAAGCCCTCGCGCATCCGTGCGCGGAAGTGCTCGTAGTTCGCCACCACATTCGCCGACACGTCATCTTCGCCGGGAAGTTCCGCACCCGCAATAACTGCCTCCAACGTGGCGCGATCGGCACGCGACAACACCAGCTTGCCCACGCCTTCCACCCCATCGACATGAAGAAAGCGCTGGTCAATGCCTGCAGCATCAACACCCTCAAGCGCATACCCCGCATCACGCACGTAGTCGCGCAACGCCGCAAGCAACAGCGTGAGCGTGGCCAGGCGCTGCTGCCCGTCAATCACATCAAAGCGCGTTCCCACGCCAGCAGCCCCGAGCTCGGGCACGTACAACACGGTGCCCACAAAGTGCGTGCGCTCAGCGCGCCCGGCGCGCATGATGTCATCAAATAAGCCGTCACACTGGCGCGCGCCCCACGCATACACACGCTGATACACGGGAATAATCAACTGCACGTCAGGTGTCCCCAAAAAATCGAGAAGCATCTGTTGTTTAATAATCATAGCTTCTCACCTCACAGTGACTCGTCGACAGCCTGAAGATCCGCGCGGACCTTCTCGGCATAGGCTTCGTCGTCGCTTTTCTTCAGCGGACGACCCGACACCAACGTTGCGGCCCCATTCGTTGCCCAGCTGAAGGCCGACTTGTACTTCTTCACGGCGTGATAGCGGTAGTTCTCGGCCCACACGAGGCAGAAGTTGCGCAACTCGCGCAAAAGCCCCTCCGTTGTGCCATCAAACTCATCCTCCACGTACTGCTTGAATACGCTGTACACCTCATCAGGCCCTTTGGCGCGCACCTTGCGGAAGCGCACGCTGAGCCATCCCTGAATGGCATTGTCCAACCGCAACGAGCCGGGGTCGGGCTGGAACATGCCCTCAATGGGGCCCCAGTATTCGTCGTAGAGTCGCGCCTGTTCTTCGTGGCTTTCCGCAAGCAGTAGATAGTTCCGCACGAGGTCGGCCGTGGTCAGCGGCACGCCCTTCGAGTTCAAGCTTTCGAAGATGAGCTGGGCGTTGTCAGCCCCACCTGTCTCAGCCCCAATGACGAAGAGCTGCTTCACACCACTCCACGCATAGGTGGCGTCAAAGCCCTCGGCCTCCATCTGCTCCTGAAAAAACGCCAGGTTCTGCATGATGTTTTCCGCGGGATTCTCCGGCAGCGCCGCGCCCGCAACAACCGCAAACAGGGTGTCGCGGTCGTTGCGCGACAACACTAGTTTGCCTGCCGCCCGCTTCCCCGCACCCACGCGCAAGTAGCAGTCGCGCAGCGCATGCGCATCCCCATCAGCAAGCGCGCTCCCCCGCGCTTCCAGGTAACGCACGAGCGCCACCATAAGAAGCGTGAGCGTGGTCAGCCGCTGCTGACCGTCGATGATGGAGCGTCGCTCCAGGCCGTCCGTGTCGCTCGCTTCCCGCGCATACAGCAACGTGCCTACAAAGTGCGGCGCCTGCGCCCGCGCGGCGCGCTGCACATCAAGCCACAGCTCCCGGCACTGGCGAAGCCCCCACGAATAGCGGCGCTGGTACGCGGGAACCACGAAGCGAACGTCGGGTGTTCCCAGTATCTCAATGAGTGAGTGTCGTTGTGTCTGCATAGGCAAGCCTCCAAGCGATTATCTGGTTTCACTATCGCTTACGAGTATAAAAAACAAACTGCCTGTACAGCGGGTGCAATCGCTCCCCGAAAGCCCCTGCTCACCGGTTGTAGAACACATTTGCGCACTATGTATGACAACGGGGTGGCTCACGCCCTTCCTCCCTGCTGCGGCTTGCGGATGTAGAGGGATACGGCGCGGTAGTGCACGTCCTCGTCGCCTTCTACGATGGCTACCGCATGGTCGGCTTTGTAGCCGCGGCTTGCCTCTACCTCATATTCATCTTCGACCGATGGTTCGTCAAAACCGGCGGCAGTCAGCCAGGCGTAGTTTTCTTCCTTGGTGCGGGCGGCTTGGATACTGTTGCCGAGCGCTCGGGCACGCGTGACCACGTCTTCATTGCGCGGTTGATCGGCGAAAATAGTCTCCAGGATGAGCAGCCCGCCTGGCTTCAGCACACGTGCGCATTCCGCAAGGGCACGTTCCTGGTCGTAGAACAGCGTGATGACGTTGTTCACGTACACTACATCCATGGTACCCGAGCCAATACCGGCGGCAATGAGGTCCTCGGGGCAGGCCACGCGAAACTCCATGTTGTTGCGCGCAAGCCCGCTCTCGCGCCACGCACGCTCCATCCCGTCTTTCGCCTCTTCAATGTAGGCGGCGTTCCAGTCGATGCCCCAGGCCGTGCCGTCATTGCCCACCATGGCACCCAGCTTGTACACGCCGCGGCCGCGCCGACAACATACGTCGAGCACCGTCTTACCCTTGAGCTCAGACACCGGCAGCAGCATCTTGCACACACTGGTGAAGCCGTATTCGAACTGTTTGCCCTGGTAGTGCTCGCGTAGGGCCGTTTCGTCAGCCCCGTTCGCGCGCTCGGCCGTCGCGCGCATGCCCACCGACAGCCCTACGGCGGCCCGCGCCTCACTCGTGCGGCCCTCGGCCAGCTTGATGTTCTCGTTCAAATCTTCCAGCATGCTGGCGCGCTCGGCCAGCCCCATGCGCGCCGAGTCCACCTGTAACTCCTGGTTGTGCGCGTAGTACGACTCGTTGCCGTAGTGCGCGACAAACTGGGTGGTCGGGCGGCGCGTGGCCAGCTCGGCCATGAACACCAGCATCTCGCGGTCGCCAAAACACTCGTCAACAAAGGTGAAGGCGTTGTCCATCTTTGCGCTGGCTGCCGCGGCCGCCGGCTCAAGCCCTGCCACCTCAGTCTTGTACGCCTGCTGAATGGTGTCGAACGCCGCCGCACCCGCCTCGGTACGCGCAAGCGTGCACGCAGACGCGAACTCTTTCAGCAGCGCCACCACCAGCCGCTCCGTGCGCACGACCGATTCAGCCGCCGTACCCGAAGCCACCTTGCGCGCGAGAGCCGCCTCACGCTCGGCAATGCGTGGAACCAGCACGTCCTGCACCGACGCGCCACCCACAAGGTCAGCCTTGCACGCGCGCAACTCATCGCGCACGGCCAGCACCACCGCTTCGCGGTCGAGCACCTGCGCGCACTCCCGCGCGAGCACATCCAGCACCAAACTCACCAGCGCAATGCGCTCGTCAAACGGCGCCTGCCGCGCGCGGTTCTTCACCGCCTCGCCCACCTCACCGGCGAGAATGGCATCCACTTGATAGTCCGAACGATACTTCTCGAACAGCGCATAGTACACGGCAAACTGGTCGGCAATTTCGTCGTCGCGCACAAACTGGGCCACCAGTTCCCGATTCACCGGCTTGCCCCGTTCCTCGTGCACGGCAATGATGTGCGCCAAGTCCTCCCAACCGCGCGCCGTCACGAACGCCTTACCGCCGCCGGGCTTCGCCTCTACCTTATAAAAGCACTCGCGCTTCGTCTCCAAAAACGTGGTGACGGCCGGGTGCAGCCCGCACTCCGTCGCGTAACTTTTCCAGGAAGCGTAGTCGGGTTCCACGTCAATTTCGCGCAGACGGTCAAGCGTCACAATGTCGAACTCGTGCACCGAGCGGTTATATTCCGGCGGATTGCCGGCACACACCACCACCCAGCCGTCGGGCACCCGATGCTTGCCGAAGGTCTTGAACTGGAGAAACTGCAACATGGACGGGTACAGCGTCTCGGACACACAGTTGATTTCGTCCAAAAACAGAATGCCCTGGCGCAGCCCCGTGCGCTCCATGTAGTCGTAGAGCGCAGCCACAATCTCCGACATCGTGTACTCGGAGGCCTCGTATGCGAACCCTTCGAATTCGCGCGAAACGATGCGCGGCAGACCGAGGGCGCTTTGGCGGGTGTGGTGCGTCATCGAGTACGACACAATGCCAATGCCCAGCTCACGGGCCACCTGCTCCATGATGGCCGTCTTGCCAATGCCGGGCGCACCCAGCAAGAACAGCGGGCGCTGGTTCACGGGCGCAATGAGGGGCAAACCCGCGTCGTCCCGCTCCAAATACGCCTCCACGGCATCTTTTATCTGCTGCTTCGCCGATGCAATGTTCATAGCGCACGATCCCCTTTCAACGGCCGCTCGCTGGCGCGCGACCCCGTCCGCAGCCGGCCGATGCCAGCTTCGTCAATCAGTATCTTGCAGGCCCACGGTGGCACCGGCGGATGCTTCACGCCCTCTTCGTCCAGGAACACGAACGCCGCCTCAAAGGCGGGCGGCTTCTCCGGGAAGGTGCCCAGGCCGTCGGTAAAGTAGATGAGGCCTTTCATGTTGGCCAGCTCGCCGCGTTTGCGCAGCATATCCACGTAGTCGAACGCGGGGCGGAAATCCGTGCCACCAAAGCCGCGTATCTGAAGGCCCTCCGTCAGCTTGTCAACGTCCGCCAGCAAGGTGATCACCGTGTCGGATTGCACCTTCGCGTCGCACTGGATCAGGTGAATGTTCACCTCGCTCGCAAAGTCCTCGGAACTTTTGAGGATGTCGAACGTGTGACCCACAAACCGTTTCACGAGGTCTCCGCGCACTGACTCCGAGGTATCAATCACAATGACGAAGTCGCGCACGCGCTCGGTTTCCTTGTACTCAAGCGGCTCGACGAGCGGCATATCGCCGTATAAGTCCAGGCCAAACGTGTAATACACGTAGTCGAACTCGTCCATGTTGAGGCGCATCTCTTCGGAGAGCGTCATGAACCGCCGCAGGAAGTCGGTGTAGCTACACAGTGGGCGATTGGCAAAGGCGAGATTCGCTACCAGGCTCGCGGCTTCCTTCCCCCACTCTTGGGAGAAGGTTTCCAGGTTCATCTCAATCTGCTTCGCGAGGTCTTCCCACTCACGCTCCTGGCGCTCGGTGTCGGTGTCTGCGTCAGTGGCCTCATCAGCACCTTCGTCGGGCTCACCCGCGACACCATCCGCCTCTTCCTCGGCTGCCGTTTCATCTTCGGACTGAGACTCATCCGCCTCACTGCCTTGGGCGTCCGCCGCCGCCGTGTCGGACGAATCGGTACGCAGGGGGTCGGCCTGCGCCTCGGGGTTTTCGTCGTCCTCCGTCACGTCCTCGGAGGCGTTCTGATCAACCTCGTCACTTTTTCCCGCGTTGTGGGACGGCCACGCGCCGTGGTCGTCGCGCTCAAACAGCGCATGCCACTCACTGAGCGTACTGCGCCCCAACCCGCGGTACTGCTGGCCATCGGGTGTCTGCACGAGGCCCTTTACCAGGCCATATACCTTATTAGGCCGCAGGTTGCCCACCAGCATGGCTATCGTCCCCAACACCTCGCGCCGCGCAGCATCATCCGCGCTCGCAAAGCGCTCACCGCACAAGTCGAGCGCCGCCCCCTCCGTCACAATATCGCATGTCAAATCCCACGCCTCACGATTGCTGTGATCGCGGTCGAACGGATGCCGAAAGATGCAGTGCAGCACCAGGTGCAGATAGTCGCGCACCGATTCCTCGAACGACTCCTGGAACCGCGCAATCACGCGTGGCGGGTCGCACACCACCTGCGTGGCATCGGTCGCCAGCGGGTAGCGCGCGCCCGCGCGCAGCGGCCGCACCTCCATACGCCAAAGCGCCGCATCCAAGAAGCGGAACTTCAACATGAGCTGCACGCGGCACTCATCAACAATGTCGGCAGCAAGGCGATCCTCTTGGGCACGGCGCGCAAGCTTGGCATCCGGCGGAGCAGCTTCAGTCATCAGCGCACCCCCTACAACTCGAAATCGAGCGCGGCGCACTGGAAGCGCACACGCTTCGCCTCAAGCAGATACGCCGTCATGGCGGCATCTTTGAGCGCACCCACGCGGTCGATGACCGCATTCAGGTTATCGGCATTCAGAAATCCCAGGTCAAGCAACGCGTCTACCACGCGCCGGTCGTCGTGGCGGGCGGCGGCCACACAAAAGTCGGCCACGCCTTCCCGCAGCACCTTCTCGCTCATACTGCGATTCACGGCCGTCATAAACACCGGGTCTTGCAGCCGCGCCACCAGGCGCACCAGCTGCTCGTAGGGGTCAAGCCCCCGCTCATGTCTCGGGTCAAAACTGCTCGCATTGATGATGGCGTTGTCATAGTGCTCGAACAGCGCCGCCACATCCACGCGGTCAGGCACCGACAGCGCCAGCATCATCTGCTGCGCGCCGCGATCAGTCACCGGGAAACGAAGGTCGAAGCTCGTGTGGCCCTCAATCGGCCTCTCCAGGTCAACATGAATGAGTTCTGCCAGGCCATCAATACCCAACCCGCGCATGCCCACCTTCGTAATGCGGTCCGACAGATACAGCTCGCGAATCCCGCGCACGTCGTTCAGCGCGTAGGGGGCAATCTCATCCACCTCAGCCGGAATGCGCACCACGTCCACGCCGCCCATGCACAGCACCACCCGCGCGTGCCCCTCGTCCTTGCGCTCCAGCAGTAGGCCGGGTGCAGTGTAGAACCGGACGTTCCCCGCATCAACGCGCACGTCAACAAGCGACGGTTCCCCGTCGCCGTGGTGCGCGCCCTGCGTGACCAGCGCGTTGTGCCCAAGGTGCTCAAGCGCCGCCGGTATGCGCATGCTCGTCAGATTCGTGTCAAGAAACGCCTCGTCACCGATGCGCCGCATGCTGCTGGGGATGTTCACGCGCACCAAATGGCGGCACGCCTTAAACGCCGCGCGACCCAGCTCTTCCACACCCTCGGGAAGCACCACATCCGCGATGCACGCGTGGTTCGCAAACGCCTCGTCGCCCACCGCCACCGTGTCCGGCCGCACCTCGTAGCTGCGCGCCTCAGGATCCATCATGCGCACGAGGCACACGCCCTGGTCAAGCACGCGGTACAACCCACCCGCCGCGTCCAAGATCAAATGGCGCGAGCCCGCCGCAAGCGTGCACGTCGCGTCCGGGCCTGCAAACGTGAGCCCCGTCTTTGCCGCCAGCGGGTTTCCCAGTTCCTCAACAGAAGCAGGCAGGCGCAGTTCGCACAGACGCGTGCCGGTAAACGCGTTGGCCCCCACCGAAACCAGGCCCTCGCGCAGGCGCACCTCCTCAAGGTCGGCGCAGTTGAAAAACGCCTTCTCCCCGATGCGTTTGAGCGAGGCCGGGGCCTCAAACGAGCGAATACCCGTGCGCGCAAGGGCGAAGCTTCCCAGTTCCTTTAGGCCCTCGGGCACCTCGATACGGCGCACCCGTGCGCACGTGCTCAAGCCCTTTTCCGCAACCGCCGTGCACCCCGGATGGATGGCGTATTCCTCCACCGGCACGGCAAGCGCCAGCAGTACGCCACCTTCGCGGCGATACAGGGCAATGCCGTCGGTGGTCAAAAAGGGGTTCGCCGCGTCTACTTCGATAGCCGTGAGCGCGCTCTTCGCAAACGCGCCCGGCTCAACCTCCGCCGTTTCCGCACCCACCACCAGCACCGAGAGCTGTGGCAAGTCGAATATACGCGCGTCCAATCGGGCAAGGCGCCCCGGAAGCACCAGATGAGTAACGGCCGGGCTTCCCCGGAACCAGTCAGAATCAAATGAGGCCAACTCCGCCGGAAGCACCACCGAGCGCAGCGCGCGGTTATCCCGAAAAGCGCACAGGCCCACCGACATAAGGGAATCGGGGCAAACAATCTTTTCAACCCCTGGCAGGCGTGCGCAAGCCTCGGCAGCCAGCGCCACCACCGGCTTGCCCTCAATCTCAGCGGGAATATGCACACAGCCGCAGCGCGCCACGCAGCACTCGATGCGCACCTCGGCGTCGTCAAGCACCACGTAGTGCCACGTCGCCTGCGCGCCATCGTCCCAAAGACGCACCTCACTTGCGCGCGCCGCCTCCACGACAGCCGCGCGTTCAAGCGAGGTGCGCCGCGCCTGCGCCCGCCGCTGCGCTTCCTGCACCTGATCACGCGACGCAGTTCCATCGCTCAGCGCCACGGGAGTAAACCCTCCGAAGCAGACGTCCAGCTGGGCTAGGCGGTCTGCTGCCAAGGTGCACCAGCGGGGTTCAGCTTGCGGCGCTGTGAAAGTTCGTCGGCGAACATGATGCAGTAGCGCAGGCCCTTCAGCGTGACATAGAGGCTGGCAATTTCGTGCTTGCTGCCGTGGTTGAACACCTCGTAGGTCAGCAGTTCGCGGTCAATCATCGGCTGGTAGAGGGGACTATCCTTCACTTTCTCCAGCAGCAGGTTCGTGGACTCGCGGCCCAGTTCGTCCTGCTTGAGGGAAATGTTATACAGGATGTCTTCCTGCTGCGGGTTCAAACGGCCCAATTCTTCGATCTCAGCCTTGATGGCTTCCTCAGCTCCCATTAGCATTCGTCTCCTTGTGCGGTTCGGTGTCCACTACTAATTTCCCTAGCTCCCAATACGGTGCCCGTAAGGCTTTTCGCCACGAAAGCATTCCAGGCACAGTAGTGCTCACTATTCCAAAAGAGGACCCACTTACATCGTAAAGCGAGTCCTCTTATTTGCCTCTGCACAAAGCTTAGAGTGTAAGCTTAGCTCACCGGCTTGATGTCCTTAAAGCTGCCGCCGAGACCCAATTCGCCAGCACCCTCGTTGCCGGTGGCCTTCGTGGAGGTGTAACCGCCCCAAGCGCGAGCGATATACTTACCCTTCACGAAAAAGACGTTGAGCTTCAGAAGGTCCGGCTTGGTGAGCTCGAACGCGGCCTCGGCCTCATCCTTGCTCTTGCCCTCGTCGATGAGAGCGTTCAGCTTATCAGCCGCCGTCTGAGCATCGAGATCCATGAACTCATCGTGTGTCATGATGCCCTCCTTGTCAAATCGTCGTCACGGTACTGCGGTCATCGACCGTGTGGGTCGGTGACCGCAGCCATCATAGCATTACCTTACAGCTGGAACAAAACCATCGGGCGGTCGAATTCAGCCATCTTGGCCTGCATCTCTTCCAGCGTACCGTAGTACATGGAAGCAGACTCTTCAACCTGCACAGCCAGCGGACGCTGACCGGCCTTGTCGCCGTTCGTTCCCCAGTGATCGGAGAAGATGGACGTCGGGCAGGGAATGTAGAACCACTCCCACGCGTCGCCGTCGTTGCCTTCGCCCTTCTTGAAGGGGCCGACCTCGACCTCCTTGATGCCGAACTGGTCGATGGGCAGACCCAGCTCTTCCTTGCAGGCGATCTCGGCGGCATGGTTGCCGGAGAAGTACGTGTAGTCAACGAGCAGAGCGTATTTCTGATCAGCCATTTACGCCACTTCCTTTCGAGTTAGTCTTGGTCAAGGCTACGGACGCGGCGGACGTTGCACATAACACCCTTGTACGGGGCGCCAAAGCCCAGCTTGCCAACGTTGAAGTGCGGCACCAGGCTGTTGAAGTTGGACTTCCACACGCCGAACAGGTTGGGCTCTTCGCCGTCCTGCTCGGGGAACCACCAACCATGAGCGCAGTTCAGGATGCCAGGCTTCATGACCGGGGTGATCTCGGCCTTGAAGCGAGCCTCACCGAACATGTTGTACACCTCGCACCAATCGCCGTCGGTGATGCCGTACTCAGCAGCGGTCTCCGGGTTGATCTGGACCCACGGCCACGGATCGATCTGGCGCAGCGACGGCACGTGACGATGCTCAGAGTGGAACGAGCTGTAGCGACGCGAACCAGAGGTGGAGATCAGCGGGTACTGAGCAGCGAAATCAGGCTTGCTGATGGGGCTGTAGTTCGGCTCCTCGTAGTACGGCAGCGGATCCTCGCCCCAGGATTCGTACAGAATCGAGTAGGCTTCGATCTGGCCCGTGATGGTGTTGAAGCCGGGCTCGCCGTCGAAGCGGAGCAGACCCTTCTCGTACTTCTCGTACTCGAAGCCGTGAGCGCCGGGCTGGTAGAGGCCTTCTTCCTGGAAGGTCTTCCAGTCCATACCGAGCTCCTTGAGCTGGTCGCTGTAGAAGTCCTCAACAGCAACAGCCAGGGCGTCGAGGTCGAGGGACTTGCCGTCAGCCGGCTTGTACCACGGCCACCAGGACGGGTTGAGGCGCTGACCGAACATGAGGCAGATTTCCACGTCGGACTTGCACTCGCCGACCTGCAGAGCCTTGTTCATGGGGCCCATGAACACGGTGTTGCGGCCGTAGTGGGTGAGCACGATGCCGTTGTGCTCGGCCCAGGTGGCCATCGGCAGGAAGTAGTCGCCCACAGCCATGGCCGTCGGGGTCATGGTCAGGTCCTGCACAACCACGAACTCGAGCTTCTGCAGAGCCTTGTGCCAACGCTTCGGCTGCGCGGAGCACGTCGGGGTCAGGAAGTTGGAGCTGTTGAACCAACCCATCTTCAGAGCGTAGGGCTCGTCCGTCTCCATGGTGTTCAGGGTCTCATCGGGCTGCGTCGTCGCCATACCCGTGGACAGACCCGGCCAGGCCGCAGCACCGATACGCTTGGACCACACTTCGTCGTCCATAGCGCCACGCTGCTCCATACGCCACTTGCCGAGCAGAGCAGACGGAGGACCAAGGGTCAGGCCGCCGGGACGGTCGATCGAGCCAGCGAGAGCAGCCAGCACGATGAACGCCTGGGACAGCTGCACGCCGTTCTTGTTCTGGTCGAAGGCGAGGCCCCATGCCCAACCGATCGGGCGCTCGGTGCCAATGATGTGCGCAACGCGCTTGATGTCCTCAACGGACACGGTCGTGATCTCAGCGACCTTCTCGACCGGGTACTCAGCAGCGCGGGCCTTCATCTCGTCGAGACCGTAGATCCACTTCTCGGCGAATTCCTTGTCGTATTCCTCGTTCTCGAACATGAGGTTCATGATGCCGAGGGCAAGGGCAGTGTCAGTCTGCGGGCGAACCTGCAGGTTGATGTTGCCGTTGTGCGCGCCGACCCAGGTGATACGGGGGTCGATGGAAATGATCTTCGTGCCAAGCTTCATCAGGTCGACGAGGCAGTGGCCGAAAAAGCCGTCGCCGTTGGAGGGCAGAGGCTCTTTGCCCCAGACCACAATCCACTTCGGCAGCGTGTAGCGCGGATCCTGGTAGCTACCCGGCAGGTGACCAGCGTAGTCAAGCTCGGGATAGCCAGCGCCCAGCACGTAGTCGGCGATGGAGCAGCGCGGACCGTAGCAGGACCAACCGGACTGCGTGTAGCAGCAGTTGGGCGACTGCAGAACGGAGAACGTCAGCGCGTAGTAGAAGATGCAAGCCTCACGGCCGGTGCCACCGAAGCAAACGATGGACTCGGGGCCGTAGGTGTTCTGGAAATAGCGGACTTTCTCGCAAATCGTGTCCAGCGCCTCGTCCCACGTCGTGCGCTCCCACTTATCCTTGCCGCGATCCTCGGGGGCGCGCTTCATCGGGTAGATGATGCGCTCCGGCGCGTAGGTGTACTCACGCAGCGCAAGGTTCATCGCATTGACACGACCGGTGGTAATCGGGTTGTCGTCGTCGCCCTCGATGCGGATGAGCTCGCCATCCTTCGTCACAACCTTAACGCCGTATCCAACCGGGTGGCTTCCCGGAGGGGACCAGGTGTTGCTGCGGGTGACGACAGTCCCGTCTTCCATGACGGTTTGCCATTGCTTGCCGTATGCCATGTTCTCCTTCTTTCTACACATTCACTCGTGTTTGGTAGAAACATCTCTGCGCCTTACTTGGTAATCGGCGCTCGTTCTCGCGTGATACCTCGAGCCGGGGACCACCTCCTTCCGCTTGAGGCGCCCGTCCCCTTGCAGGCGCCGCGCGTTTCAGAACCGTTCTATGCGGTAGGAGGCTTGGGCGCGCCGGGCGCCTTCGGTGCAGCAGGAGCACCAGGAGCGGCAGGAGCCGCAGGAGCGCCGGGAGCTGCGTTCGGCAGCGGCTTCGTGCCGTCGATGTACGGCGTGAAGTCGCACTTGCAGAACGGGCAGTTCTTCAGGGTGACGCCGCCCATCATCTGGATGGTCTTGCCACACTCGGGGCACTTGTTCATGCCGGAGCCGGCGGACGCGTCAGCAGGTCTGAAACACATAGGGGATCCTCCGTTTCGATGTTTCGGTCGGCCGCGGAAGCGCGCGATGGCGCCAACGTTTCCGACCCCCTCTACTTATGTCATGCGCTTCGGGAACTTTGAAAAGTTCCGCGAGACGCCGATGACCTCACTTTGCCCTCCCTCCCCCGGTTGCGACCGTGCGGTGCATCCGAAGGATTCTGACGGGGTTCAGCATAGGTGCTCGGGCGGGCGCGGCATCGAATCACAAGGACGTTTTTGGCGATCATCCTATCGGCCTCATGGGTTGATTTTCGTCAAACTGCGAGGTTGTTGGTTTGTATAATGCCTGATAAATGCCAGTTTTTGAGACAGCTTTGCGGAAGGGTATCGCGCGCGCTTTGTAAGAGTGGGCGAGGCAAAACTCAGCGCATCTTCAACCCTGCGGAGGCAAGTCGGGCGCGTCAGATGGGCTATACTTTCAAGCAAGGAAACGGCACCGAGAGCTGGCAAGGAGAACCCGTTGAAGAACAATAAGTTGTACATGCCCGCAGACGCGCTCAAGCGCCGCGAGGACTTCGATCTGTGGTACGAGGACGGCTCCCACGCCCTCTCTTTCAAGGGTGCCTGGTCGGCCGAGAGCGACAAGGTGGCCATGTTCGGGCGTTTGGGGGGCGAAAACGGCCACATCAAGCCCGACAGCAAGACGCTGGCCTACTATTTGCGCCTTGAGCGCTACGAGTATGCCTTCCACACCATCAGGCTGTTTGAGCAATACTACGTGGAAGGCATGAAATGGGATGTCTTTGGCTCGCTGGAGCAGGCGCCCTTTGAGTTTGTGAACGAGGAAACGGGGCAAAAGGGAGGGCGCGTGCGCCTGACCGACTTCCGCGACAAGGGCCCCTGCTATGAGATCATGGTGAAAAACGTGGTTGATCTGCGCATTGCCGCCATGTCGGTGGTGTCCATGGCCATTAAGGAAGAGTTCAAGGGCAAAAGCGAAGGTCTGCGCAACCCTAACGCCACGCGCCTGCAAAAGGTAGCGCAATGGCTGAAGCCCGAGAAGGGCATCACGTACGAGGAACTGAAGAAAGAACGCGGCTGGTAGAAGGCGCATGGCTGCAATAAAGTGTGACGCGCTATCGCGCTACTGATTACGCCAAGATGTTATGCGCATCCCTATCGCCATGACGAGGGCATGTTCTTCTTTAGTTAACCATACTTGTTTGGCTACCCCCGTAGGGATGCTCTCCAGAGCATCCGCTCCGCCGCAGGCGGAGAATACAACCATGACCTGCGTTTTCGCGCTTCGCGCGAACGGATGCTCTGGAGAGCATCCCTACGGGGGTTACGCCTCTTGTAAGTTAACGCCTGCCAGTCAGTCAGCCCGCGTCGTAAGGTTAGGGACACGAGAAAACTTCTGGCATACTAGCCAGCGCGAAGCGCGTCACACTTTTGTGAAGCGGGAGTGCTGTAGGTACTAAAAAGAGCCGGAACCCTGGGGTTCCGGCTCTTTGTCGCTAGAAGCTTGTTGTGAGACTTATCGGTGAGAAGCTTACGCCTTCACTTTGTCGTCGTCCATTGCAGCCTCTGCCTTCTTGTTGATAGCGACCTGCTTGCCACCAAAGATAAAGAAGTAAGCGAACGGGAGCAGCAGACCGATGGCCATGAGCGGCAGCGCGTAGGACTGCTTCGACCAATTGGGCACCACGAGCGGGCACACGATGCAGAGGACCGCCAGGATGGCGACGATCACCAGCATGATGATGAAGCGCGTATTGCCGTCGCTCTCGGAAGCGCCGCGACGCTCTTCTTCCGCAGCCAGCTGATCCATGGTCTTGCCAGCCGTTTCCTTCACGAACAGCACCGTGCAGATGAAGCCCAGCGCGAACGGAACGATGAGGACGAGTACGACGGTCGACCAGTTGGTGGCGCCGGTAGCAGTCTGGAAGAATGCCATGCCAGCAATACCGCCGAGTACGATGGAGGAGGCGGAGCCGCCGAAGCGGGCGAACGCCTGACACCAAGACGTACCGGTGTTGCGGATAGCGGTAGGATAGCTTTCGGGCATGAGGGGCTGGACAGCCGTGATGGCGTAGTTCAGCGCGAAGCCGAAGAGCAGCATGAGGACGATGCAGATGGCCATATTGTTCGGAGCCACAAAGATGGAGCACAGGATGATGGCCACGATGCAGAACAGCCACGAGAACGCCAGGTTGCGCTTGCGGCCCACCTTGTCGGACACGAAGCCCACGGCGATGTTCGAGGCGATAGCCGCCACGTTGTTCCACGTCTGAAGAGCCACGGAGTCGGCCTGCGAGTAACCCAGACCCACGAACCACGTAGGAATCCAGGCGTTCATGCCGTACACGCAGAACTGACCCACGAAGTATGCAGCCCAGATGGCGCAGGTGGCCACGATGAACTTGCTGGAGAACAGCACGGCCGGGCCGGTCTTGGCAGGCTTCGGCGGAACGATGAGCAGGTTGGGGTCGTACTCGTGCGTCGTGTGACGCGTAGCCTGCTCGATCTGGGTCAGGCGCTCGCACGCCTCCTTCTTACGACCGGAGTTGGCGTACCAGTGCGGCGTCTCATGCATCACGAAGATGAGCAGCACGCCATATGCCAGAGGCAGTGCACCAATGAGGTAGCACAGACGCCAGTTGGCGTACATCGTTGCGGTACCGCCTTCGAGCAGCGTGTAGGTGACCTGGTTCGTGAAGTCGCCCAACAGCGGCGTGGTTGCATTGCAGATGGGGTTCGCGATAAGGCCTGCGAGCACCCAGCCCACAACCATGAAGGCCATGCCGAACGTCACGAACACGCCGCGCTGCTTGGAGGGCATGCTTTCGGAGAACACCGTCGTCACGATGGGGATGCAGGAGCCCACGCCGAAGCCGGCGATCAGGCGGAAGGCCGCGAAGAACACGAGGTCATTCGCGAACGCCTGCGGCAACGTGAACAGGCCGTAGAACATAACAGCCATGATGAGGGTCTTCTTGCGGCCCAGTTTGTCGGACAGGATGCCGCCGACGGCGCCACCGAGCACCATGCCGAGCAGACCCCACGTGGTGAGCGAGCCCATAAGTGCACCCGGGTTCGGGTCGTTCGGCCAGAACGTGTGGGCCACATACAAGTTCGTCGAATTGACGATCATGAAGTCATAGCCGTCGAAGATCATAGCAAACGCGAGGATTGCAAAGACGATCCACGTGTGCGAGCTGATCCCGATGGAGTCGATGACTTCTGAGACCGTGAACTCTTTTTTATCCATCAGTCCCTCCTTAGAGAGTTACTAGGTTGATTAGACGCCTCGCTTACGAACGAGGACTTGTGACTAATCACGTGCATACGCTTATCCCCTGGGCGCAGTAGCAAGACTGGAAGAGCAACGTGTCTACAGGTAAATTACGGACGCTCCAGTAGTGGTAGGGCAACTGACGCTTCCGTAGTTTCGACCGCCGTCCCTCAACGGCTTTCGCAACCTGCTTTCAAGACCCGCGCATCACCAGAAGAAACGACTGCGCGATTCCTCCTTCCACGATTCTTATCCGTTGCCGTGTTATTTCTCATGCATTGGAACCCTCTACGCCTGAATTCGCACCGCATAAGAAACAGACGGGTTGAAGATTACCGATTCTTCCAACAACCTGAATCGTCTCCCAGGGACGCTTTAGGGGTGAGGCATCGACTTCTGAGGCCGATTTACCTCGACGGCGTTTCCTCGCCCACGCGTGTGTCGCGGGGTGCAGAGGGGGCACTACGCCTTTGGAAGGAGGCCGCGCGCGTCTCTACCGCGCGCATCGCGCGTAGAGCAACTTCGGGAGCGATCAGGGCAAGAAATAGGCATACGGGCGGCAAAACGGGACGAAAGGCGGGGTTTTCCTCATCGTCCCCAGAGGTTGATTTTTGAAGCCTGAAATGAAAAATACCTGATGAAGTGATAGAACCCACCTAGTTTGAGGGTTTGAACCCCGGGCAATAAACGTATATGATGGGCACGTTGCTCGCGGCTGTGCAGACGCGCCTCATACCGGCGCACTGGCATACAACCCGAGCAACCACTTTTGAAGTTCGCATCGACAGGGGAATGCGAGGTTGTACTTAATGGCTGTCACCTTTCCGCGTATCAGCATCACGGTAGACGACAATCGAGGAATGGGGACACAGGGAGAGTTAAGCACGCTATCGCTGGGCTTCGGCATTCATCAAGCATGGATTTATAGTGCCATGTTTGGCACCACGTCCATCTTTCAAGCCCCGGGTTCGCCCTTCGTTCCGGGCGGTGCAGAATCCCATGTGTCGCTGGTGTTCCTAATTTCTATCGTAGTGTTTGGGTTGTCGCTTTTGTTTGCGGCCATCACCGACCAGAAACTGTTGAAGTTTTATACCGCCAAGCGCGTGCTGGTGGGCGCGGCGCTGCTGACCGCCATTGGTACGTTTGCGGTGTTTGCCGCCGCCATACCGGGGACGGTGGGACTCATAGCCACCGTGTTTGCGGGCGTGTCGACCGGCATCGGGTCGGGATTACTGCTGCTGTTCTGGGGCGTTGCGTATTCGCGTCACGGTGCAGCGACCATCGTTGTCAATACGGCCGTGGCCATTGTTATTGCCGTAGCCATTTACTCGCTGGCGTTGCATGTGCTGCCGGCACCGTTTTCGGGCGTGCTGACCGCGTGCCTGCCGCTTTTGGAGTTGCCCCTTCTGTGGCACCTAACGCCGGTGAGCTACGCCGTGCGCCATGCCATTCCCATTTTCACCCCGCTCCCCGTAAAGAAGGGGCCGTTTTCTGTGCGATTGGCTTTGCCGGTGCTGCTGTTTGGCTTTGCACTGGGCGCGCTGCGCTCCATTTCGACGCAGTTCATTCTGCCCTCGTCTGACTTGACCACCCAGCTTCTAGCGCTGTTCGCCGGCGGTGCAGCCACAGTACTCTTGCTTATCACGACGTTTTCCATCGACAAACGCAGCCACTGGGACTTTCTGTTCCGCCCACTGGTGCCCTTTATTGCCATCACGCTGTTCTTCCTGCCGTCGCTGGCGCTGGAGAACTCCATGGTGGCGCCGTTGGTGCTGCTGACGGGCTATATGTGCTTCGAGGCCCTCATGTGGGTGTTCTTTGGTGAGATGGCGCAGGAGTTCCGCCTGTCCCCCATCTTTGTGTTCGGCATCGGGCGCGGGTGCTTGGCGCTGGGGTCGCTAGCGGGGTCGCTTTCAGTGGTGGACCCCTCCTTCTTGGATTCGCTCACGCCGTTTGGCGAAGCGGGTGGCGCGGTGCTCATCATGTTCGCCATGGTGGTGGCCTATGCACTGCTGCCGCGCGTGCGTGACATCAAGCGCATCATCGTGCCGGCGGGCGACCGCGAAACCGGTGTCATCGCATACTTCAACCGCCGCGCCGAGCAGGTGGCCTGGTCTGCGCGCCGCGAAGGAGCGGACGACGCGTCCGGGTATGATGCTGACGATGTGGAAGATATGCTGGGGACGCTTCCCACACCTGTTCCCACGCCGGGAACGCTTTATGGCGGCGTACCGGTTAATCACTTGAACACGGGCGTGAGTGCTGGGGGTACGAACGCGAGCGTGGGCATGGGTGGAGGCGGACAGGCCGCGGCCGCTGGGCGCGGTAGCGCAGAGGGCGGCGGGCTTTCCGCTGCGGAACTGGCGCGCGTTGCTCCGGGCACGTCGGCTGCTGCCGAGACGGCGGGCGCGGGACTTTCGATGCGCCGCGACATGGCGGCCGACTCCAACCTTTCGGATGCTGAGCGGTCGCGCAAGAGTGGACGTTTCCGGTCCCAGTGCGAGACCATCGCCGACCGCTACCTGCTGTCCCACCGCGAGACCGAGGTCATGTTCCTGCTGGCCAAAGGCCACAACGCCGCCTACATTCAGGACAAACTGTGCATCTCAAAGAGCACCGCAAAGACCCACATCAGCCACATCTACCGCAAGCTGGATATCCACAACCAACAAGAACTCCTGTCCATGGTGGAAGAAGCCCGGGAGGATTAGTCGGAAACGACAGCGTCCCGCCCTGCAGAGAAGCAGCCGGGCGGGACGCTGGACTTGCGGAGCGCCGAACAGGTTGTTTAGCTGTTGATCTTTACGATGGGGGCGTAGTCCTTTAGGAGTTTCTTCGTTTGGCCGGTCTTGGCGAACTTGACGAACAGGGTGTCGCCGTCCACCTTTGTTACCTTGCCGCGACCGAACGTCTTGTGGTCGACGGTGTCGCCGGTGGCAAACGTCATCTTTGCAGCCGCCTTCTTGCCTGCCTCGGGGCGGCTGTAAGACTCGCCGGTACGTGTGCTTGAGCGCGACGCAGAGCCGGAAGCGCTTGAGCGGCCGAATACGCGGCCCTCCCCCGCCTCGGTGCCACTGCCTGCGATGCCGCGGCGGCTGCCACGCTTTTCCCATCCGGTGCCCGAGAACCCGGCCGATCCCACGCCGGATGTCTCGCGCAGCTCGCTGGGAATTTCCTGAATGAAGCGCGACACCGGGTTCGCCGACGTCTGCCCGAAGATCTGGCGCTGCGAGGCGCACGTGAGGTAAAGGCGCTTGCGAGCGCGCGTGATGGCCACGTAGGCCAGGCGACGCTCTTCCTCGATGCCCGCCGCATCGGCCACGCTGTTCATGTGCGGGAACAGCGTTTCTTCCATGCCCGCCACGAACACGCAGTCGAATTCGAGACCCTTGGAAGAGTGCACGGTCATGAGCGTGACCGCGTGTCCGTCTTCCGCCACCGTATCGAGGTCGGTACGCAGCCGCACCCACTCGATGAAGTCCGCCAGCGAGTCGCCCCGGAGCACGCGCACGGGCGCGGCTTCCTCAGCGCCTTCGCCCGCAGTGGGTGCCGCATAATCGGCGTCCTCGTCGTCGTGGGTTTCGACGAACTCGTCCACGACGCCGAGGAATTCTTGGATGTTCTCAATGCGGCCGCGCGCTTCGTCGGTGTTCTCGGCCTGCAAAGCGCTTATGAGGCCACTTTTGTCGATGATCATCTCGATAACTTTGCGCAGTTCACCGCCGTAGGTGCGCGCTTCGTTCACCAGGCCTACGAACGAGGCGACCGACTGGCGCGTGGAAGCGCGCAGCTCCGGGTCGACGATGGCCAACTCAGCGGCTTCCATGAACGGCATGTCCATTTCGCGCCCAAACTGCTCGATGCGCTCGATGGTGGTTTTGCCAATGCCGCGGCGCGGCACGTTGATGACGCGCTTGGCTGCGATGTCGTCGGCCGGATTCACGATGAGCGTGAGGTAGGCCATGACGTCGCGAATCTCGGCGCGGTCGAAGAAGCGTGTGCCGCCGACGATGCGGTACGGCACGCCGGCACGCAAGAGCATATCTTCCAGCATGCGGCTCTGCGCGTTCGTGCGGTAGAACACGGCCATCTGGTTATACGAGAGGCCCGCAGCGCGGCGCTTCTCTATCTCGCCAGCAATCCAGCGGCCCTCGTCGCGCTCGTCGGAGGCCATGAACACTTTGATTTTCTCGCCGTCCTCGGCGGCCGTGAACAGCTTTTTCTGCTTGCGGTGCTGATTGTTCGCGATGACGGCGTTCGCGGCGGCCAGCACGTTACCTACGCTGCGGTAGTTCTGCTCCAGCTTCACCACGTGCGCGTTCGGGTAGTCTTGTTCGAATTCCAGGATGTTGCGCAGATCGGCGCCGCGCCAGCTGTAAATGGACTGGTCGTCGTCGCCCACCACCATGATGTTCTGGTGCTTCGCGGCCAACAGGCCCGTGATGGCGTACTGGGCGTGGTTCGTGTCCTGATACTCGTCCACCATGAGGTAGCGGAAGCGATCCTGATAGGCGTCGAGCACCTCGGGATGGTTCTTCAGCAGCAGGTACGAATAGAGCAGCAGGTCGTCGAAGTCGAACGCGTTCGCGGCCTTGAGGCGCTCCTGCAGGCGCGTGTACACGCGCGCAGCCACCTTCCCCACCGGGTCGGAGGCCTGCTTTTCGAATTCGCCGGGCACCACCAGTTCGTTTTTCGCCGTGGAGATGCGGTTCATGAGGGCGTTTACCGGAAAGCGCTTCGGATCGACGTCAAGCTCGGCCATGATTTCTTTGTAGAGGCGCTTTTGGTCGTCGGTGTCGTAGATGGTGAAGTTGCGCGTGAAGCCGAGGCGCTCGGCGTCGGCGCGCAGAATGCGCACGCACATGCTGTGGAAGGTGGACACCCACATGCCGCGGCTCTGTGGGCCCACGAGCGCCCCCAGACGTTCGCGCATTTCAGCGGCCGCTTTGTTCGTGAACGTGATGGCGAGAATTTGCCACGGCGCCACGCCGTGGTTCTCGATGAGGTTCGCGATGCGGTACGTGAGCACGCGCGTCTTGCCCGAGCCCGCGCCCGCAAGCACCAGCAGCGGCCCCTCAGTCGTAACAACCGCCTCGCGCTGCGGCCCATTCAGCGTTTCAATATCGATTGGCATGTGGTGGTCCCTCTGTGTTGTCTCAAAGTCTCTCGTTTTCGTGCGGCCCTGTATTCTACCCCTTTTGTTGGCGTCGGGCGCGCTGTGCAACGCATTCCCACATCGCGCGTGCGCAGAATGCGGGCGAGGTGGGAGTGGGAGCATGAAAAAGCCTTCCGCGCGCTGTGGCGTGCGGAAGGCTGGTGAGCTTGCGTATGCAGGAAACTTCGCGTTCTACATGATGCGTTTGCCGAACACGGCCGCGATCTCGCGCAGTTCGCCTACAAGTTTTTCGAACTGGGTGGGGGTGAGCTGCTGGGGGCCGTCGGATAGAGCCGCGGGCGGGTTGGGGTGCACCTCAATCATGAGGGAGTCCGCGCCGGCTGCCACGGCGGCGTAGGCGAGCGACGGCACCAGATCGCGCTGACCGGCGGGGTGCGACACATCGATACACACCGGGTAGAGCGACTGCTTGTGGATGACCGGGATGGCCGCAATGTCCAGCGTGAAGCGCGTGGCCGTCTCGAACGTGCGGATGCCGCGTTCGCACAGCACCACGTTTTCGTTGCCCTCGGCGGTGAGGTAATCGGTGGCAGCCAGCCACTCAGCAATGGTGCCCGCGAAGCCGCGCTTGTACAGCACCATCTTGTGCGATTCGGCGGTCACCTGTCCAATCTTTTTCAGCAAGCTGAAGTTCTGGAAGTTGCGGGCTCCCACTTGCAGGCCGTCGACGTAGGAGTGAACCAGCTCACAGTGGGCCGAGTCCATGACCTCCGTCAGCGTGAGCAGGTTGTACTTCCGCCCCGCGTCCTGCATGATTTTGAGCGCCTCTTCGCCGAGGCCCTGGAACGAGTGCGGATTCGTGCGGGGCTTGAACGCGCCGCCGCGAATCCACTTCAGGCCGAGGCCCGCTACGCATTCCGCCACTTCTTCGAACTGTTCGACCGACTCTACGGAACACGGACCGGCGAAAATGGTGATCTCGTCGGAGCGTGCGCCCAGGTCGGGGATGGGTGCTATGGTCACTTCGCTCATACGGACGGGGTCTCCTTCATGATCTTGAGAATGGTGGCGTAAATTTCGCGCAGGTTCTCGTTGTACAGGGGACCCTCGTTATAGCTGCCCACCTTGGCGAAGATTTCCTCTTCGCGCTTGGCATCGTACAGGCCCAGATGGGCTCCGGGCTTGAGACCGCGGATAACCAGCGAATGGCCGGCGCGCTTGTTCAGCAGCGCGACAATTTGCCGGTCGATCTCGTCGATCTTGGCGCGATGTTCTTGAATCTCCGCAAGGGAGTTGTCTTTCTCAGACATCGACTTGTCCTCTCATACCTCAAAATGCGGTAACGAGCATGGCTGAATCGCCCGCCAGACGATCCGACCCTCGTGTGCCCACCATAATATCAAAAGCGACGCGCCAATCAGACGCGCCGCCCAAATTCCCGCAGAAGCCGCGGGTGAATCGTGGTTTGGAGACGCTCCCCTACGGCAGCATGCCCATTGATTCGAAGGCGAAGTAGGCGAGGACCAGTACGCCAATGATGATGCGGTACCAGCCGAAGGCGGTGAAGTCGTTTTTCTTGATGTAGCCCATGAGGAATTTAATGGCCACCACCGACATGACAAACGCTGTGACAATGCCCACCACCAGCACCACAATCTCGGTCGTGGTCATGGCGAGACCGGCGGCGATGAACTTGATGCACTTCACCACGCCCCAGCCAAACATGACGGGGATGGCCAGGAAAAAGGTGAACTCGGCCGCCGCTGTGCGCGAGCAGCCGGTCAGCATGCCGCCGATGATGGTGGCGCCGGAGCGACTCGTGCCCGGAATGATGGCGAGCACCTGGAAGAAGCCGATTTTGAGCGCCGTTTTCCAGTCGATGTCGTCCACGTCTGTGATTTTGAACAGGTGCGCTTCGGCCTCGTCGGCAATGTCGCCATCCGCGAGGCGCGCGTGGCGACCGCGCGGGCGGGCGACGGCGGCCTCAGCCTCGCGCAGACGGCGGCGGTTGCGGCGCTCCAGCACAATGAACACGATGCCGTATACGATGAGCATCGCAGCAACCGTTACCTTATTATAGAAGTGGTCGTTCACCCAATCGTCCAGCGCAAACCCAAAAATGGCGGCCGGGATGCAGCCGATAACCACCATGCCCCACAGCCGCCACGTGCCCTTTTTCTCGGCCGTCGTTTTGCGCGGCGAGAAGGGGTTCAGCTTGTGGAAGTACAAAATGAGCACCGCCATGATGGCGCCCAGTTGAATTACCACGAGGAAGAGCTTGAGGAAGTCGTCAGACACTTGCAGCTTCACGAATTCGTCCACGAGAATCATGTGGCCGGTGGATGAAATGGGCAGCCATTCGGTGATGCCTTCCACAATGCCAATGAGGAAAGCTTTTAATGCTTCGATGATCATACGTGCGTATCCTTGGGCGTATCGATGCGATTACTGCGTGCCGGAATTGTACACGAGGATGAGTTGGCGGCCCCAAGAAACCACAGGAGGAACATCGCCGCACGCTGCGCGGCGTCCGCGCCGCGTGCTTACGGCTTGCAGCGGCCGCAGGGTTGGTAGCCTTGTGCGAGCGCCTCGTCGCGGGTGCCGTTGAAACCCTGCTTGTTTTTCTCGTTCATGTCGTCGACCGAGGGGCATGCGGGCAGGTGAAAGCGCTTGGTGCTCGTGTTGAGGACGTAGGCGTACTGCGTGGCGTCGAGCGGGCGATCGGCTTCCACCGTGCCGTCGAGGGCGCTCTCCCCCGTGGCGTAATTGATGGTGATGCCCGGCTGCACGTTGTAGGCGTACACGTTGTAACTGATGCCCGCGCCGCCGTCTTCGACCGAGCGCGCCTCCAGCTGCACTCCGCGCGCGACCAGTTCCTCGCCCTCGAACAGGGGCGTTACGCGCATGAGCACGTGGTTCCCGGTGGCTTCGACGTAGTCGGCCACCGCGGTTTCGTGCGGCGACATGCCTTCGGTGTTGAGGTAGCGCGTGCCCGTGATAAGGTTGCGCTCGTTGGCGTTTTCGCCGGTCAGGCGATAGGCAATGAGGTGACAGCGGTTGAAGAGGTACTTCCCGTCCACGATGTCGTACTTGACGAGGTGCCATCCCGAGGGCTTGACCGCGCCGACGCTGCCACGCTTCTCGGTGGGCATTGTCTCGGGGCCGACGAGCGCGAACGCCGCGCCACAGCGACCGAGGTTGTCGAGGGGCGCGTACTCTTCGAAGGGCGCGCGAGCGAGGTCTTCGGCGGAGAAGGAAGGGGTGCCGCTGTTGATTTCGACATACGGCAAGCCGGCATAGGGCGGGATGGAGGCGAGGTCGACGGAGGGCTGAGGCTTTGGGGACACGTCGGGCTGGGGCGCGGGTGTGCTGGTGGGAGGGGCTTGCGCGGCCGGTGGGGCTGGCGGCGCTGGCGCTTCTGCCATGGGGGTGGTGCATCCCAACGCGAGCAACGATAACGCCAGAAACAGACCAACCAGTGACGCTTTCACGCGATGCCTGCGCACGCTTCCCCCTTCGACTCAATGGGCATAGTATACGACGAGCGCGTGGACACACGGGGCGCATTCGTCGCGTGCGGCCGCATTTCCGTTACAATACCCGTAAGCGAACGAAGGAGGAACCATGCCTGACAGAGACGAACGAAAAGCCCTGGCCGCGAAGCATCTTGCCCTCATGCGGGGGGCGCTTGCGAGCGACACGGCGGCCACCATTGCCGCAGCAACTGTCTATGAAGATGGCGAAGGTCGCGAACTGCCGCTTCCGGAGCCCGCTTTTGAGGCCACCGAGACCTCCGTCACCACGGCTTTTGCTCCTGCGGCGTTGCGCGAGGCGCACGGCAAGACGGCTGTGGTGGATCCGGCGTCGTTCACACGACCTGGCGGCGGCTACGAGGATGGCGCATTCGGCCCTGAGCAGGTGCTGTGCGCCGAGAGTAACCTCTACCCCATCCTGTGCGGGCTCAAGGAAACCTACCACGATGCCAACCGCGGCTTTCAGCGGGGGCAGCTGTTCACCGACCGCGCCCTTTATCTGCCTGACGTGGCCTTCTCGCATGAGGGCACCCTTCGCAAGGCGGATGTCATCGCCCTGCCCGAGCCGAACCGCGCACGCGCGCTGGCAAACCATCGGTCGGAGCGTGAATGCGACCAGGCGCTGGCGAAGCGCATTGAGACGCTGCTGCGCATTGCGGCTGCCAACGGCTGCGAGACCCTGGTGTGTGGAGCATTCGGCTGCGGGCGCGAGGGGTATGACGAGCAGCAGGTCATCGGCCTGTTCCAGGCGTGGATTGAGGCGCATCCGGGAGTTATTGGACACCTCGTATTCGCCGTGCCGCGCGCCCGCTTCGATGCCTTCGACGCGGCGTTCGGGAAGCCGAAGGTTGAAGAGGTAGCGCCCGTTGTTGCCGAAGAGGACGAGGACGAGTTCGACCTGGCAAGCATTGAGTTGCCCGAGGGCGTTACGCTGCGGTAGGGGCGCTTTCGGCGTCGGGAGTGGTGCTGGAGCCTGCAACTGCGCCTGTGCTTGCAGGTGCGGGCGCAGGTGCTTCAGGAAGCCGGCGCGCGATGTGGCGAAACACCAACCAGAACACGACGCCCTTTACAATGGACGTAAGCGTGAGTGCCCACCACACGCCATCAAGGCCAAGCGGCGTGGCGCTCAGCAGCAGCGCGAGCGGAATGCGCGAGCCGGTAAGGACAACGCTGATGGCGCTGCACAGTTTCGTGCGGCCGAGACCTGAGAGCGCGCCCACGGTCATGAGTTCAATGCACATGAACGCCTCGCCAATACCGATGACCACCAGGTACGACGACGAGATATCCACCACGCTTGCTTCATGGAAGAACACCGATGAAATGGGCTCGGGGAATACGATGAACAGCGCAGACACAGCAAGCGCCCACACCGCCACGGCGATGAACGCCAGGCGGTACCCGCGCCGGATGCGCTCCGGGCGACGCGCGCCGAAGTTTTGCGCTGTGAACGCGTTGAGCGCCGAGCCCACACCTTCGGCGGTGCACCAGGTGAGCGATTCAATTTGCCCGCCCACGCGCTGCACGGCCACCGCACCGCTTCCCCACGCAGCCACCATGCGCGTGAGCACCATCGAGATGATGGCATAGAGCGCACTTTGGATGGCGGCGGGCAAGCCTATTTTCACAATGCGCGAGAAGCAGGCCCTCCCCGCGGGCTGCCGCAAGCGCACGCGGCGCAACACGTTCGCCTCTCCTTTGTCGCGCACAATGCCTACAATCATGAGTGTTGCAACAATGAACTGCGCAAACACCGTGGCGATGGCCGCGCCCAGCACGCCGAGTTGTGGCACGGGACCAAGACCGAGGATGAGCAGCGGGTCGAGCACCATGTTGATGATGAGGCCGGCGGCGTTGGCCTTGAAGGGCGTTTTGGAGTCGCCTTGGGCCGTGAGCAACCCCGTGAGCGTTTGCGAGATGTAGAGGAACAGGATAAGGCCGCCGCACAGGCGCAGGTAGAGCGCCGCTTCCCGCGCGACGCTGGGGTCGTCGGGGACGAGGATAGACACGAGGGCGTCGGCGCAGATCAGACACACGGCCGCGTACACCATCGCGAGCACAGTGGCCAGCTGCAGGGCGCCGCGCGCGAAGGTCTCGGCCTGCTCGGGGTGTCGGTTGCCCAGCGCCTGCGCCATATTCACCTGTCCGCCCATGCGCGCCATAACCACAATGGCCGAGGCCAGCCACGTGAACATGCCCGCAACACCCACCGCCGCCACCGCGTTTGCACCCAGAAGGCCAATCCACGCCATGTCGGTGATGTTATACGCCGTCGCCAAAAACGCCGACGCCATAATGGGCACCGCAAGGCGCACAAGCGCAGAGCCAATAGGCTCGTTCACCAGGTCGATTTGTCGCTGCTTCGGTTGGGACACGGAGGCGTTCGCTTCTGTTCGGTTGGGTACTAGTCGCAAGCCGCTTATTGTAGCGTTTCGTCGCGGAGGGTGCACCTTGTTTTTGCGTGCTTTTCGGCATGCCGTTCTGCGTGTTGTTCACCCTGCTGTTCTGCGTGCTGTTCGCCCTGCTGTTCGCTAACCTCGGCCGCCCGATCGTGCAAAACGCGTGCAGGCTGGGTGGCGTGACTTGGCGCTGCGGCGGTTTCGGGTAAGATGGGTGCGGAAAACGCGAGAGGGACGCGCCGCGTTGCGCGAAAAGGAGACTCACTATGACCACCGCACCTGCCAGCCAGTTGGTTATCGTTGTCGATTTTGGGGCCCAGTACGGGCAGCTCATTGCGCGCCGCGTGCGCGATTTGCAGGTGTATTCCGAAATTGTGCCGTGCGATGTTTCCGCTGATGAGGTACGCGCTATGGCGCCGTCAGCCATCATTTTGTCGGGTGGCCCGGCAAGCGTGTACGCCGAGGATGCACCCTCGATTGATCCGGAGATTTTCGAGTTGGGCATTCCCGTACTGGGCTTTTGCTATGGACAGCAGATCATGGCCGTGACGCTGGGTGGCACGGTTGGCCACACGGAAGCCGGCGAGTACGGGGCGGCAACGCTGCGCCGGTGCGATTCGGGTGCGTCGGCGCTGTATGGCGAGACACTGACGGAGCAGACCGTGTGGATGAGTCACCGCGACGCCGTGGCCGAGGTGCCGGAGGGCTTTGTGGTAACGGCCTCGACTGACGTGTGCCCGGTGGCGTCGATGGAGTGCGCCGAGCGCCGGCTGTACGCGACACAGTTCCACCCTGAGGTGCGCCACACGGCCTGCGGCGACGAGCTGCTGCAAAACTTCCTGTTCGGCATTTGTGGGCTGGAGCCCACGTGGAAGATGGACTCGATCATTGACGACGCCGTGGAAGCCATTCGCGCGCAGGTGGGCGACGCGCGCGTGATTTTGGGCCTGTCGGGCGGCGTGGATTCGTCGGTGGTGGCTGCGCTGTGCGCGAAGGCCATCGGCAAGCAGCTGACCTGCGTGTTTGTGAACCACGGGCTGCTGCGCAAGAATGAGCCCGAGGAAGTGGAAGCCGTGTTCACGAAGCAGTTCGACGTCGATTTCGTGCACGTGCATGCCGAGGACCGCTACGCTGCGCTGCTTGCTGACGTGACCGAACCCGAGGAAAAGCGCCGCATCATTGGCTCGCAGTTCTGGGAGGAATTCTTCACCGTGGCGCAGGATCTGGCCGAGGGAGGTCGTCCCGTGAAGTTCCTGGCGCAGGGCACCATTTACCCCGACATCATCGAGAGCGGCGCGCGCAAGACCGGCGGCAAGGCGTCCACCATCAAGAGCCACCACAACCTGATTCCGTTTCCTGAGGGTGTGCACTTTGACCTGATTGAGCCGCTGGATCACTTCTTCAAGGACGAGGTGCGCGCGCTGGGCACGGCACTGGGGCTGCCCGACCACATCGTGCACCGTCAGCCCTTCCCCGGCCCTGGCCTGGCCATTCGCATCATCGGCACCGTGACCCGCGACAAGCTGCACGTGCTGAAGGAGGCTGATGCTATCGTCCGCGAGGAGCTGGATGCGTACAACATCGGCGTGAACGAGGCGGTCGGCGAACGCGGTGGCGAGCTGGTGCGCACAACACCCGGCGGCCCCGAGGTCGAGCGCCCCGTCTGGCAATACTTCGCCGTGCTGCCGGATATCAAAAGCGTGGGCGTCATGGGCGACGAACGCACCTACGGCTACCCCATCATCCTACGAGCCGTCGAGAGCAGCGATGCCATGACCGCCGACTGGGCAAAGTTGCCGTACGAAGTTCTGGGACGCATTTCAGGTCGCATAGTCTCCGAAGTCCCCGGAGTAAACCGAGTAGCCTACGACATAACCAGCAAACCACCTGCAACGATCGAGTGGGAATGACGCTCGAAACGGCGCAAACCCGCATGAATACAGGCTTTTTTGCCCGTCGCTGTGGCTCTTGATACTGGATTGATACTATTCGTGTCCGCCCGGTACTCTCAAGAGAATAATCCCAAAAGGACAAGCAAAACCGCCCTGCTGAACGACAAATTCAGCAGGGCGGTTTTTTGCTTGTCTTATTCATTTTTGCGCCACGGAATGCTCGGTTCACATTTCCCGCAATCGTCACAAGTCCTCGGCCAATTCAATTTCCATTCAAAGTATTCGTCCCTGGTGATTTCCCCGGCGTGTAACTCCTGCTGGCGCAAGAGCCATTCGTGCATGAACTCGTCTACAAGCCCATAGTTGAAGTAAATGCCCACGGGAGGTTGTGCGGGCCAGTCGTAACTGTCATTATACTGGACAACGGTTTCCTCTTTGATTTTGCCGGGAACACGGACAAGTGGAAACAGGCGGATAGCGCCAGGGCTGTCCTCGTCGAGCCAGAAGAATGTCCGCATGAAATCCTCGGCGGAGCCGGGGGCGATGGTGTAGAAATTCTGGCGGTCTACCCGCAGCGCCTCCGCAATCTTGTCCAGCAACTCCCACTTGGGGACACGGTAATTCGTTTCGTACTGTGCGATACGGTTGTCCGCTCCCTTTTCCTCAAAGCCGACGGCAAGACCCAATTCCTTTTGTGTCATACCTCGAAAGGTGCGGATTTTCTTTATCTTATCTCCGACTGTCATAATATCTCACCGCCTTTGCCAATAGTATAGCGCAAAAAAGCGAAATATGCAAGATAAAGTTTAACAAAAATGCGAAATAAATTCTTGACATTAACACTTGTGTTAATGTATAATGAGGATAGTAACATTAACATATTTGCGAAACAGAAATAAGGAGGTGAACCACATGAGCAAGGAACTGTTTGTAAAGGCAGAGGAAGTAGCCAGGGAACTGGGTATCTCCAAGCCCTACGCCTACAAACTGGTGCGGGAGATGAACGAGGAACTGAAACAGAAAGGCTTTATCACCATTCCCGGACGGGTGAGCAGGCGCTACTTCGAGGAAAAATTCTACGGACTGCGGGACGAGCAGTAAGGAGGGAACAACAATGCCAGCGTACAAAGACAAGGAGAAGGGCACATGGTATGCGTCCTTTTACTACGAGGACTGGACGGGCAAAAAGGTCAAGAAGATGAAACGGGGCTTTCCCACCAAGCGGGAGGCGCTGGAGTGGGAGCGGACATTCCTGCAACAGCAGACCGCCGATCTGGAAATGACCTTTGAGAACTTCGTGGCCGTCTATGTGGCGGACATGAAAGGCCGTATCAAGGAAAATACCTGGGGCACGAAAGAACATATCCTCTACAAGAAGTTGGTGCCCTACTTCGGCAAGCGGAAGATGTGCGAC
>DXGM01000012.1 GCA_019113915.1 Candidatus Gordonibacter avicola | reverse complement strand
AGGATTAGCGAGATCGAGCGCTGCGCAAGAAACTTGCCAGACCTTGAGCAAAGGTATGGAGAATTACTTCGCTCCATGGCCTAAAACCTATCGAGAATATCTTGACAAAACATAGGAGATTCGCAGGCGCGTAGCGCCGGAGTCGAAGGATCCCGCGCGGCGATAGCTGGGAGAGTTCCGGCTGGCGCCACACGGGATCCTTCGACTCCGCGCCTACGGCGCTCCGCTCAGGATGACAAGGGATCGCGCTTGCGGCGCTCCGTGCGGATGGCATGGAGTTGCGTTTGCGGAACTCTGCTTGGAATGACAAGCTATGACCAGCCTTTACTTGACAGAGAAAGGTCAACTTTTTACCACAAGCTAAAACTACTCTAGTTCCTCGTCGGGTAAGACATCTAGATCTTCCTCAGTGATACCAAATTCTGCTAAGACTTCATCCATTGACCAGCGAAGCTTGGTGCTTTCCCCTTCACTCTCCGTACGGTGCATTACTTTACTGGGAATAGATTCTTCGTCTTCATCAGGTGATGCAACAATGTTTTCGTCAATCATCGTAATCATTCCCCTTTTGATCGACAACCTTTCATACGTCCAAATTCGCGAAAGATATCAATTCGCGCGAAGCGCGAAAGCTACCGTACAGGTTGGCGTAGTAAGACAGCGAGGAGCCCCTTCGTGCCGATAATCGGGCCGTTTCGCGGCTGAGCGTACTTTGTACGCGAAGGTAAGCGAAAAAGGGCCGAGGATCGGTGCGAAGGGGCTCCGCAGCGTCGAGTCATTCCGTTGGCCGGCAGGCCAACGGAATACATCAGCGTCAAGCAGTTGCGCTGGCCGGTAGGCCAGCGCAACCAATTATTCTCCCAGGACGAAGCGCTTGAAGTCGACGATCTTGATTTCGCCGCCCAGGGTCTTGGCAACCTCAGCGGTGTACTCGCTCACGGTCTGGTCCGGGTTCTTCACGAACGGCTGCTCGGTGAGGGTGTTTTCCTTGAAGAACTTCTCCAGACGGCCGGTGGCCATCTTCTCCTGGATGGCCTCGGGCTTGCCGGACTCGGCGGCCTGCGCCATGTAGATGGACTTCTCATGCTCAATGACGGCCGGGTCAACGGCGTCGCGGTTCGCGGCAACCGGAGCGGCGGCAGCCACCTGCATGGCCACGTCGCGGCCATATGCCTTGAAGCCGTCGGACGTGGGGTCGATGCCCTCCACGTCGAACTGCACGAGCACGCCAATCTTGCCGCCGCCGTGGATGTAGGACGACACCGCGCCACCCTCAACAACGGCGAAGCGGGACAGCTGAATGTTCTCGCCAAGCGTGTGGATGGCATCGGTCACAACAGCCTCCACCGTCTCGCCCTCAGCGTCGGCGGCCTTCAGGGCCTCCAGGTCAGCCGGCTTGGCGGCCAAAGCAGCCTTGGCAATCTTCTCAGCGTAAGCCTTGAACTTGTCGTTCATGCCCACGAAGTCGGTCTCGCAGTTGAGCTCAACCACGGCGCCGGACTTCGCATCGTCGGACACGATAGCCATTACCGTGCCCTCGTTCGTGGCGCGGCCGGCCTTTTTGGCCACCGCGGCAAGACCGCGGGTGCGCAGGACGTCGACGGCCATGTCCAGGTTACCGTCGGCCTCGACGAGCGCCTTCTTGCACTCCATCATGCCAGCGCCGGTCATCTCGCGAAGTTCCTTAACCATGGAAGCGGTGATGTCAGCCACGTTGATCCTTTCTCTCGGCGGCACCGCAACGCGGCACCGGGTAAAAGCGCCCTCAAGCCTGATCGGAGGATGAGGGCGCGTCTCTTCTCTCGTACATCCCGCCCGCTCACCCACTCGGGCGAAGGCGGAATTGTTCGCTTTGTCGCTTATTCAGCGGCAGGAGCAGCGGCGGCCTCGGGGGCAGCAGCCTCAGCCGGAGCGGCCTCGGGGGCAGCCTCAGCGGCAGGAGAGGCAGCCTCAGTTTCGCCAGCAAGTTCAGCGGCGGACACCGGCACGCCCACGCCAGCGGTCACGGCGTCGGCCACGAAGTCGGCCAGCAGGCGCACGGAGCGGATGGCGTCGTCGTTCGCCGGAATGCCGTAATCCACGTCGTCCGGGTCGCAGTTCGTGTCGAGCGTGCCCACCACGGGGATGTTCAGGCGGCGCGCCTCATGGATGGCGATAGCCTCGCGGTTCGTGTCGATGACGAAGATGGCATCGGGTACGCGCTTCATGTTGCGGATGCCGTTGAGGTTCGTCTGGAGTTTGCCCAGCTCCTTGCGCAGCAGGATCTGCTCCTTCTTCGGGAGCACCGCCATGCGGCCGTCGGCCTCCATAGCCTCAAGTTCCTCCATGCGGGTCACGCGGGAGCGAATGGTGACGAAGTTCGTCAGCATACCGCCGAGCCAGCGGGCGTTCACGTAGGGCATGCCACACTTGTTAGCGGCATCGGCCACGGCTTCCTGGGCCTGCTTCTTCGTGCCCACAAACAGCACGGTGCCGCCCTTGCGCGCGGTCTCAGACACAAACGTGTAGGCCGCGTCCAGGCCATAAAGCGTCTGCTTGAGGTCGATGATGTAGATGTCCCCACGGCTGCCGAAGATATACGGCTTCATCTTGGGGTTCCAACGGCGCGTCTGATGGCCGAAGTGGCTGCCTGCATCAAGCAGCGTCTGAATGCTGACTTTCGTCATAACTCTCTCCATTCGTTAGTCCTCTGCTCGCGGTCATCCCCGTGTCCGCAGCCTTTTTCGGTTGGCCACTGGCGGAGCGGGTCGCGCAAGCATGCGTAATTAGAAACTGTAGAAGTATAACCGACCAAACCGATGAGCGCAAGGGTGCGTTTTGATCGTCCGAGGCAGATACTTAATCTCAGCGCCTTGATGACCGAGAAGCAGCAACTACCGCCAGGGCAATAAGCGCAACCAGTACAAGCGGCGCGCTATTCAGCGGATCGCCGGTCTTGGCGAAGGGATGGGCCGGGGAGCCTGGTGCGGGGCCCTTGTTGGTGTCAGTGCCCTCATTGTTGTCGCCAGGACGCTCATCGTTGTCACCAGGTCCCTCATTCTTGTCACCGCCACCTTCGCCGCTGTCTCCCCCACCGCTTCCGCCGCCGCCCTCACCCAGCTCCTCGGCCATGAACTCCCAGCCGATGGTGCCACTGGCATCTTGAAACTCGTTGCCCATGGTGAGGGGAACCTCCAGCACAAGGGTAAGCGTCACGTGCGCACCGGGCGCAAAGGTGCCCAGACACACCCAATCGGCAAGGCTTGCCGTTTGGCTTGGCGGCGCGTCGAAAAGCTTCGAACCTTTCCCGGCATCAACCAGTGTCACAGACAGGTTCAGTAAGGACAGAAAATCGGCTGAGCCCGCCAAGACACCGGTTGATCGCAGGTAGAGTTTCGCAGGAGCAGCGCTCACACTATTATTCGTGATGGTGACTTGCTGTGTGGGGGTATCTCCCGGCATAACGTTTTTGAAGTTGGAGAAGAGGTCATCGACGGGTCGGCCATCTGCGTCTCGCACCGCAAGCACATGCGCGTCGCCCTGATAGGTGACATCAGCATGCGCAGTGCCAGCAGGCAATGCGACACACGCAAACGCAAACACCACTGCTATAAGCAAGCCCACTCGCATAGTATGCATTGCGCTCATGAATTCTTGTTGAACAGAAAACGCGCGCGAAACGCATTGCTCCTTGTCAAGCACCATGAGCGCTCACCCCCTGAAAGAACGCGATCGGCACCAAGGCACTCTTCTGAACAAAAGGCTTGCCCGTATCCTGCAGATCAATAGGTTCACTGGCGTCCGTGGCAAGAGCGTTCTCCTCTTCGCCCTCATCAGCAACACCCTCCTCCGCCACCTCTGCTTCGGCCACAAACTCCTTAGCGATGCCGGTCAAGTAACCTGGCGCGCTCGGAGGGTTGTCGATGCGGGCGTAGGTCGCGTCCGTCACACCAGCGGTGGCAAAGGCTGTTTTTTTGCCACCCACAAGAGCCTGGCAGTTCCCGAACATAGAAGCCGAGGTAGTGGAGGTAACCCCCTTCGTGCTCCATTCTGCACCAGCGTATATGGTGACAAGCTTGGAGCAGTCAAGAAACATGCTGCTCATGCTAGTAACGTTTGAAGTATTGAAGCTTGAAAGATCAAGGGTGGTAAGGGCGGGGCATCTATAGAACATGAAACTCATGTCGACAACGTTTGAAGTGTTGAAGCCGGATAGGTTAAGGGTTTTAAGAACAGGGCAGATAAAGAACATGTAATCCATTCTCTTCACGCTTGACGTATTGAAATGGGAAAGGTCGAGGGTGGTAAGTTTTTTGCAGCCAGAAAACATGAACCTCATGTCACTGACTTTTGAAGTGTTGAAGTTGGACACGTTAAGGGTAGTGAGGGCTTCGCAGGCATTAAACATGTAATACATGGTAGTGACGTTTGAAGTGTCGAATTTGGACACGTCGAGGCCGGTAAGGGCAGAGCATTTACTGAACATGGCTTGCATAGTAGTGACGTTTGAAGTGTTGAAGCTAGAAACGTTAAGGGTGGTAAGCGCACTGCAGCCACCAAACATGGAACTCATGTTTAAGACGCTTGAAGTGTTGAAGCTGGAAAGATTAAGGGTGGTAAGAGATCCGCAACTATTAAACATAGCCTCCATACTAGTGACGCTTGGGGTATTGAAGCCAGAAAGGTTGAGAGCGGTAAGCGCGTTGCAATTGTAGAACATATAACTCATGTTGGTGACGCTTGAGTTGGCAAACTGGGAGAGGTCAAGTGTCCGAAGTTGTTTGCAATTGGCAAACATGTGATCCATTGAAGCGACTTTTGGGGTTTTGAAGTTGGAAATTTTAAGTTCTGTAAGGGCACCACAACTCTCGAACATAGACCTCATGTCAATGACGTTCGAGGTATCAAAATTTGAGAGGTTGAGAGCGGTAAGCGCGGAGCAGATATGGAACATTTTGAACATAGTAGTGACGTTCGAAGTATCAAAATTGGAGAGGTTGAGGGTGGTAAGGGCGTTGCAGTTATTGAACATGGCTTGCATGTTGGTGACACTTGAGGTGTTGAAGCTGGAAAGGTTCAGGGTAGTAAGAACGTTGCAACTCGAAAACATGGAGTTCATGTTGGTGACATTTGAGGTGTTGAAGCTGGAAAGATCAAGAGTGCTCAGCGTGAAGCAGCTCGTAAACAGAGCTTCCATAGTGGTCACGTTTGAAGTATCGAAATTCGAGAAGTCGAACCTCGTGACAGAATTCAGATTGTAAAATGCTTTAGCACAATTCGGGTTTGCATATATCTTGTCAGTTGAGAGAATGTAAACCTTATAGTTAGCGCCCTCTAGCTTGCGATACAAAAGCACAGAGCCGTCGTGCGCCTCACTTACATCCACAGAATTGAGACCCTTGACGGTATCTCCGTATTTTGCACTTGTTCCAAAGGTAACCGAGGTAACAGAAGTGTCAGTTGATTCAGACGAAGAAGCCCCGCCCTTTATTGCAACGTTGAGCGCCTCGCCCGTCACCAAAAGTCCGCCAGTGAGGTAGCCGGGCTGGCCACCTTTGCCGTCGATGCGAGCATACGTTTTATCAGTGGGTTTATCGCTCGACCACGTTGTTCCTGCGACACCTTTAAGAACTCTGCAGGTTCCAAACATTGAGGACGAGGAAGAGACGCCATCCGTATTCCATCCTGCCCCCGCATATATGGTGGCCAGATTGGAGCAGCTATTGAACAGGTAGCTCATGTTGGTGACGTTTGACGTGTTGAAGTTGGAAAGGTTAAGGGCGGTAAACTTGCAGCCTTGGAACATATAACTCATGTTGGTGACACTTGAGGTATCAAAATGCGTTACATCAAGGGTCGACAAGGAGACGCAAAAATTGAACATCATACTCATGTTTTTGACGCTTGAGGTGTCGAAGCCGGAAAGGTCCAGGTTAGCAAGCGGCGAGCAGCTATCGAACATGCCGTGCATGTCGGTGACGTTCGAGGTGTCAAAGCCCGAGAGGTTAACGGTAGCAAGCTTGAAGCAGTGGGCGAACATGTTAGACATGTCAACCACCTGAGAGGTATCAAGACCTGGTACGGCGGTTTTTGTCAGAGTGAGACTCTTCAAAGCAGAGCATTGATAAAACATCTTTTTGAGCGTAGTAGTCCGTGACGTCGTAAAGTTGGATAACGTGACACTGGTAAGATTCTCAAGATAAGCAAACAGCGAAGTGGAATCTGCATTGGTAAAAATAGTACCAGTGGAAAGAATGTAGGCGGTAAAAGTGTCGTCGCCATTGTTCTTATGATACAGATTTACCGAGTGGTTTTGGTCTGCGCTCACGTCAACGATGTCATCGGTTGGAACGTCTTTGACATCCTCTTTACGGTTCTTGTAGGTGTCAAAAATGACCGTTGTCACCTTATAGTGGTCACCCGTGCTTTCCGCCTTGGCGCGTTCAGCTCTCAGGATGCTCGGCCCAATACCAAAAGTCTTGCTACTATCGGCTGCGATACCCTTTATGGCGCTGTTCAGTTTTTCGCCCTGAATAAGGGTGGCCTCTGTCCCCCACACCGCGTAGAGTGTCTTTTTCGGATTGGCGAGGGCAAGTGTTACCGAGTCGCCCGGCCTGTATGCAGCTTGGGTTGCCTGCGCCGTTTCTGCCCAGCCCAAGAAAACACTGTTCTCTTTTTGCGGAAGGGTACGCGGATCTGCGTAAGTGTCCGGAATAGTAAAGGTGGTGGTTTCGCTTTTGACAATCCTCTTTTGCGCTGGGGGCACACTTGATGCGTCGCCGCCGTTTGCGTCAAAGCTCATCTGATAGATGCCGGCGCCGAATACAAATGCGTTAGTAAGAGGATCGGTAGCAGTTTTCAAAAACGACAACGTGCCTGCCGCCACAAGAGAGATAAGCAGCAGAGTGGTTGCCGCAAGAATACGAACGCGCCTGGCGAAGCGGCGCTTACGAGTGGGTGCAGCGACCGATGAGGACACCCCTACTGCGGCTGTCCGGCTCGCATCTTTTGTCTTCTCGAAAGAAGATGGATAGGTTTCCGAATCGCTCATCGGTGCGTCTCTTCCTTTATGCCTTTTCGCTCGGCCAACCGGCAGCCGTCAGCGGACTGTCGGTGTTGTGCGCGCTCTGCACGCCGTAGGCGTGTGTGGCGAGGGTGAACGTTTCCGCCAGATAGCGGTTGTCCACTTTGCCGCCATCAACGGACACTTTCGTGAACAGCGGTATCGTTTGTGTGCCGGGTTGCACTGCCTGCTTGTAGTAGTAATAACCGTCCTTGTACGTCCAATCGGCGGTGTTGATGTTCATAGAAAGACAGTCGGCAGCGGGAAGGCTGACGTTTGAAACGCTTACCTCCAGGCGTACGCGCACATAAAACGGCATGTCACCCGAGTTTTTGACGCTCACCGTTTTTTCCACTGTGTCGCCCGGCATGATTTGGATGGTTTGGCCTGCGTTGCCAGAATAGTTGAGGGTGAGGCGCACGTTCGCGGCCGTAATAACGTTTTCAGTTTTGATGGTGGTGGTGAAGTACGCCAGCGTCATGGCTGCCAAAAGTGCCATGAGTAGGGCGACGACACTTACCAGCAGTATGCGACGCTTTGTTGTTGTGTCGTGCGTACGGTCCGTACGCTTAGGTACGACAGAGGGGTTCGCCGAGTCAACGTACTGCATGTTCACCACCTTCCTTCTCGTTATTCCCAGCAGTTAGCAAACGCTTCACGAGCACTTGTTCCGGTGTTTGCGTACTGGATAGCATCAGCGGAAAACACCAAGTTGAAGCCGCTGAACGACTCCACGTCTTCTGCGTCAAAAGAATCAGGTACGCACACTGCCTCCATCAACTGCGCTTTTGTATCCAACGTTAACGCTGGCATGAAGTAATACGTCACTCTGAGTGTGCCGTCTTGGGCACGGGCTTCACTCACCTCGCCTCGCTGCCACGTGTTTTTATCCATCCCCGCAAACACGTAGGTTTCCAGCACTGAGGCCACCTCTGCCGCACTGGCATTGCTGCTCATGAGGCCGTGCTTGGCAAGTGCTTCCTTCCAAGCAGAGGCTTTGGTGAGTGTGGCGTTCATGCGCAACCATGCTGCGTGCTTGCCGGTGTTGGTAACGCTCGGGTCAATGGTCATACGCAAGCCGGGAACCATGTTGGTGTAATGGACACCCTGCTGCGATGCGTTGCCACTGCCGTCGCTTTGATTGAGGCTGATGGAGAACAAGTCTCCCGGGCTTTCGGGGTTATCCGCGTCGGCCGAAGCCACCATGAAGTGCTGGCTGGAGGCATCGGACGTCGTGAAGTAAGCCAGGGAACCCGTGCCGACAAGCGCACTTATGCACACGATGAGGGCAGCAAGTGCGATACTGCTTCGCCGCGGCGTGGAGCGTGGCGCGCTGGTATCGTCGCTGCACGCCAACTGCACTACTTTGTTGTTTCGTCCAAACATGCGTGGGTTCCCTGAGTGTTTCTACCGGTGAACTCGGCTTACGCAGTCGGGGCAGGAGTAACCGGTGTTGAGAAGCAGGCCTTGTAGGCAGCCGCTTTATCAGCAAAGCCCCCCGCCTGACAGAGATAACTGTGGAAGACGAGGTCGTCATGATTGCCCTCAACTGGCGTATACGTTGCGGCAACTTCGATGGTGTTTTCAGTGACCGTGATAGCGCCAGATTTAGGGTCGGTGACACTGATCTTTTTCAAGATAGGATAGTCTTGCGCCTTGTCCTTCGTGTCTGCAGGCGTAATCGTTTCCTTGTACGCGTACACAACACCGCCGTTTGGTCCCGTTACCTCCTTAAGCTGTTCCCATTTCGTATCATCAAGCGTATATTTCAGCGTATCGCCCCAAACAGACGCATCTGCCTCAGTGCCGTCCTGCTTAAAGCTTCCTGCGTTCACTTCAACGAACAAATACGCAGGCTGCGTCACCTTTTGCAAGGTAATGGTGGGGTCTTTCGGGATGTTGTAACCCGGGAATACTTCGTAGGTCTGTGTAACATCAGTTTTACCGGCTTCTACCTTTGCATCATTTCCTCCAACGGTATACGTTCCGTCGCCGTTTGAAGTCACTTCATGTTCCCAAAGTGTATGGGTACCATCCGTTGCAATGATACCTGTCGCCGAGGCAGTAAAGGTGTTGGTTACTGCCATGGTGCTTTGTTGCAAGTACGCCAGCACGCCTGCTACTGCAATGGAACATATCAGCAGGATGGCGATGATGCCTACTAGGGTCTTTTTTCTTGTTGTGGTCTGCATGATTGCATCCCCCTTTTCTCTTGTGCCCTTACGTTTTCTCTATGGTTAGTCGGGTGGAATGAACCGCTGCCTGTGTCTCTGACCGCTCCCGACGAATTTCTCCTGTGAGTGTTGCTTGCTGTGTGGCAATGCGGTGAGCGTTTTTCTGCACGCTCTTGTGTGTTGGTGCGTACAAGTTCAGGCACCACAAACAGCACGAGCACCAGGGCAAGCACCACCGCTACACCCACCCAACGCCCCGCCTCGCTGGTAAGAAAGGCTGAAACAGAGCCCAGCTTGGGCAGAGAAAACACCACTTTACCCAGCACGTTTTCGGCGGCCACCGGTGCTCCATCCACACTGTCGTTAGCGTCGCCTTTTGTGATAAAGCTGCTGCCACCGGAGCGCACTTCAGCCACGCGATGGGTGATGGTTTGTAAGGCTGAATCAGATACGAAAGCGATAGTGTCGCCCACCTGGATGGTCTGAGGGTCGCTGTGTGCGACATACACCAAGTCGCCCCTCATGTAGGCTGGCTCCATGGAACCGGAGAGCACCGCAAAGGGGGTAAAGCCCGCCACGCGCACGCCCACAAGGGCGATTGCAAGGGCTACCAGGCACGCAATCACAACCGTGGACACCACATTCCACAGTGTGTGTAAGGGGTTTGTCTGCTGGGTTTTAGGTTGAAAGGGAGGTGTTTGAGCAGGCTGTAAGCCTTGTGAGGATGGTGCTACGAACGCGCTATGATGCGTGCACAGGAAGGCGCATAAAAGTGCCCCCCCCCCCTGCTAGTTTTTCGCATTATCGAAAGAGCAGCGGCGCAGCTCTGTTCAGGCATGCGTAAGGCATTGGAACCGATAGCCGCAAGTATTTGATGCCACACAGTTCCGCCTCCTCAAGCATTTCGAGTACTGCAGCAGATATTGTATCTTACTAACGATCTCGTGGGGAATATAAGCATACTTTAAAGAAGAATGTAATTAAGTTCAACTTATATTTTGGTTTATGAATAACATTTCTTGGCAACAACGTTCTACGTTCAACGTTCTGCGAGAGATGAAATACGAAACGCGTGCGGAGGAACACGCAGTGCTGTGCCCTGCGCGCATTCCCTGCTGAAACAAGTGTGAATATATCTTCTTTCTTTTTCGAAATTCTATCCTAAATAGGTTCCATTCCTAATAAGAATAGTATATGATTCTACTATCAAATACGCCGGAGATAAGAGGCTCGGGCGTTTGTGAACCGGAGGTTCACGGGGAGGAGGAAGTATCATGTCGACACAGGTATCCAGGAGAAACTTCGTCAAGGGTGCCGCACTCGGCGCCGCCACGCTGACCACGGCAGGGCTGCTTGCCGCATGTGCACCGCAGCAGGAAGCACCCAAGGAGCCAGCCGCTGAGGATGCGGGCGCGAAGGGCGCCGACCAAGCCGCTCCCGCCGCCGACGTGCTGTCGCCCACCAAGGCACGTATGAACGAGCCGGTCAGCAGCTTGGACATCATGCCGGAGAGCACCACCAAGGTGGGCACCACGTACGAAAACCTTCTGTCCGCACTGGCGGGCGAGACTGGCGCTACCACCAAGTATGAGGCGTTTTCGAAGGTGGCAGAGCGTGAGGGCTTTAGCCAGATCGCGCGCCTGTTTGCCTGCACGGCTGACGCCGAAAAAATCCACATTGAACTGGAGTACAACCTGGCCCGCAAGATGGACCCCAGCACCGAGAAGCCCGAGCCGCCGCAGGTGAGCGAATACACCTCCGACATCAACCTTATTATGGGTGCGAACGGCGAGATTTACGAGACCTCCGACATGTATCCCTCGTTCATCAAGGTGGCCCAAGACGAGGGCAACCAGGAAGCCGTCCAGGTGTTCACGCGGGCGAAGCTGGCCGAATCCGTGCACGCCGAGCGCTACCTCGATGCGTACAACACCATTGATGAGCCGAGCGACGACAAGTACTACCTCTGCCCCATCTGCGGCTACATTCACAAGGGCGAGAACTTCACCGCCTGCCCCATCTGCCTGGCACCGAAGAGCTCGTTTACGGCGTACTAGGTTCTATTCTTTCGTTCGCTTATTTGCACCACGACGCTCAGGGGGGAGGCACGCGCCTCCCCCCTTTGTTGTTTTCGCAGGGTGTTGCCGGGCGCTTGGCAGCGTGGAAAATCGCTGACGGCGGAGGTTTTCGGACGCTGCGGCAGCCCGCTTCGGCTACCATGGAGCGACGACGGGCTGTAACTGCCAGATTGCCGAAGGGCAAGGGCTCTGCCCTTGCCGTCAACTACGTTTGACCTGGAAGTTTACCAATGTAGGGCAAGGGTAGAACCCTTGCCCTACGGTCAACCTACAAAGGGAACTTTGTTACAACCCTCACAATACTAAGGAAGGACCTATCGCATGAACTTCAATAACGTGCGCTTTGAACGCTCGTTTGGCACGTCGGCCCAGCTGCCGCCCTCCACGGCGCCCGAAGTGGCGTTTGCAGGGCGCTCGAACGTGGGCAAGTCGTCGCTCTTGAATAAGCTTTTCAACCGTAAAGGCCTGGCGAAGGTGTCGCAGACGCCCGGCAAAACGGCCACCATCAACTTCTTCGACGGCGACGGCGTGCGCTTCGTCGATTTGCCGGGATACGGCTACGCCAAGGTGTCGAAGTCCGAAAAGGAGCGCTGGAGCGAACTCATCGAGGGCTACTTCAACCAGGATCGCGCCTTTGCCCTGGTAGTATCCCTGATCGACATCCGCCATGCCGCGTCGGACTTGGACGTAAACATGGTGAACTTCCTGCGCGAGACCGACCTACCCTTTGTGGTGGTGCTCACCAAGGCTGACAAGCTTTCGCGCCAGCAGCAGAACAAGCAGAAGGCAGCCCTTAAACGCCAACTGGAACTGGGCGCAGACACCCCGTTGGTAGTCACCTCATCAGCCAAGGGCGACGGCATGGATGAACTGCGCAGCATCATCAAAGAGGCCGTGGCGTAAAACACCACGGCCTCGCACCCCTACGACACGCGGCCGTACTCCACGGAAAACGTGCGGTCGGCGATAGCAGCAGCGGACGCGCGATGGCTCACGAGTACCACCGTCTTGTCGGCGCGATTGTTCGCCAGCGCACGCAGCACCGCCGCCTCGTTCAAGCTGTCGAGGTTACTGGTGGGCTCATCGAGCAACACAAACGGTGCGTCGTGCAGAAACACCCGAGCCAGGCCGATGCGCTGGCGCTCACCTCCCGACAGCAAATCACCCAACTCGCCCACCGGCGTATCAAGACCCTGCGGCAGACGCTCCACCAAACTCGTAAGTGATGCCTTCGCGCAGGCCTCCGTTAATTGAGCGTCGGTGGCATTCGGGCGCGCAAGCATGATATTGTCGCGAATAGTGCCCTCGAACAGATGCGTTTCCTGGGCCATGAAGCCCTGATGTTCGCGCAGACTCTCCGTATTCACGTCTCGCACGTCGCGGCCCGACATTTTCACCACCCCTCGCTCGGTATCCCAGTAGCGCATGAGCAACTTCAGTAAGGTTGATTTACCCGCGCCGCTGCGACCCGCTACGCGCACAACTTCTCCCGGCTGAATGTCAACGTTCACCTGTTCAAGCACGCGCACGCCGCCGTAGGAGAAGTCCACCTCCTGCGCGGTTGCTCCTTCAAACTGAGCAAGGTCTTCGCCGTCGGTCACTTCATCGGTCTGTGGACGTTCGTCCAACAGATCGAGCACGCGCTCACCTGAGGCCAGGGTCTGCTGCAGCGTAGAGCCCAGGTTCGCCACGGCGATGACCGGGCCAAATGACGACATGAGCGCCGAAGTAGCCACCACAGCAGCACCCGCGTCAAGAGTGCCCTGCCCCACCAGCGCCGCGGACACCACCAGCATAACCACATCACACGCCATCACCACCGTGCCGGTCAGCGCCATAAAGAACGCCGTGCGGCCCTTGAGGCGCCGCTCTACGGCGACCAGCTGCCCCATGCGCTCATCCAGTTCGCGCACACGGTCGGCGGCACGGCCGTACTGCAAAGTCTCAGCCAAGCCGCGCAGGCTATCCAGCACAAACGCATTCATGTCGCCAATGCGGTCGCGCACGGCGCGTCCCAAATCTCCGCTGGCCTTCGAGGCTACAAGGGGCACCACCACGCCTACCAGCACGTATGAGGCCAACGCCAACGCCCCCAGTACAGGCGACTGAAAGCCGATGAACACCGTCATACCCACCGACACTACAAGCGCGATGACTGCTGGCGAGAGGGTATGCGCGTAAAACACTTCAAGAAGCTCCACGTCAGAGGTAACCAACGACACGAGATCGCCCTTGTCACGGCCCTCCAACTTCGCAGGCGCCAACCGGCGCAGCGCCGCAAACACGCGGTCACGCACGAGCGCCAGCACCCGAAAGGCCAGGTAGTGGTTGCACAGCTGTTCGCCATAGCGCAACGGGCCGCGCGCGAACCCGCACAGGCCAATGCCCGCCACAACCACGGCGTACGGCACGGCTGAGCCAAGTCCCGCTACGTCAAGCAGGGCAAGGGCACCAAGCACCGTGAGGAAAATGGCCGCCGCGAAACCCGCAACACCCAGCAGCACGGCAAGTGCCATCACCGGCAGAAGCGGACGTGTAAGTCCCACAAGGCGCACCATGACCGACAGGTGAGAGCGACGCGGGGCGGCGCTCGGGGAGACACGCGGGCCGGCACTTGGGGTAGCGCTCGCCGGCGTATCCGACTCACCCGAATCCGCCGCGCGGATATGCGGCGCGCGAGCATCTTCAGACGAGACAACCACGGTGGTGTTTGCAGCCGCGGACGATTCATCGGCGGTTACGTGCGCAAAAGCCTCCAGTTCGACCTGCTGAGCCCACAGGCACGCATAGGGACCACCCGCAACAACCAGTTCGTCATGGGCACCGCTTTCAGCCACGCGACCCTCTTCCAACACGTAAATACGGTCGGCCTCGCGCAGAGCGGACAGGCGATGCGAAATCATGATGACCGTTTTGGTGTGCGCCAGTTCGTGCGCCAGGTTGATGAGCGCATTCTCACTTTCGGCATCGATATTCGACGTGGCTTCATCCAGCACGTACACGGGCGCATCGTGCAGAAGGGCGCGCGCCATGGCAAGGCGCTGACGCTGGCCGCCTGACAGATTCCGCCCCGCCTCGGTGACGGGCGCCTCCAGGCCGCCAGCCTCGCGCACAAACGCATCCAGCCGGCAGCGGGAAAGCGCATCCCATAGTTCGTCATCCGTGGCTGTGGGTTTCGCCAACAGCAGGTTCGAACGCACGGTGCCCTTAAAGAGGTAGCTGTCAAACGACACCACCGTCACCGTTTCGCGCAGCGACGCGTGCGAGACCTCGCGCAGATCGATACCGCCCACGCGCACCGTACCCTCAAAGGCAGCGTTTGTTCCCGCAATGATGCCCGCCAGGGTGGATTTACCCGAGCCACTTTCGCCCGTCACACCCACAAAACTGCCGGCCGGAGCTTCGAAATCAACCTCATCGAGCACCTTCCGCTCACCGTCAAACGAGTAGCTCACCTGGCGGCACACGATGTCGGCACGGGAGGGGTCGACGCAGCGCGTCCCGTCGGAGTCCTCCGGCGTATCAAGAATGGCGAACATCTTGTCGGCTGCCGCCATGCCGCTCATGGCCGTGTGAAAGTAGGAGCCCAGGGTGCGCAAAGGCAGGAAAAACTCGGCCGAGAGAAACACGATGGCGAAAGCCGCGCCCAGCGCCACGGCACCTTCCGCATACTGCCCAAGCGTTACCACAATGCCCACCGCCGCGCCGCCGAAGGCACAGATATCCATCACGGTGATGGAGTTAAGCTGCATGCGCAATAGGCGCATGGTAGCCCGGCGGAAGCCCTCGGCCTGTTCGTTCATGCGCTCGTGAGCGTGCTCGTCGGCCCGGTATACCTTGAGGGTGGAAAGTCCCTGGATGTCTTCAAGAAAGAGGCTCCCTAAATCGGTGTAGGACCCCCAATAGCGCTGCATGGTGCGCTTCGCGATCTTCTGAACAGCCATGATGGAAGCGGGGATGAGAGGAACGCAGGCGAGCAGTGCCGCAGCTGGCGGCAGCGACAGCGGCGCAATGCACACGAACAGCGTCAGGGGAGCCAAGAGTGCGTAGAAGAGTTGCGGCAGGTAAGAGCCGAAGTAGCTCTCCAACTGCTCGGCTCCCTCCACGCTGATCTGCACCGCCTCGGCCGTTGCCACCCGCTCGCGATACGACGGCCCCAGGCGCACCAGCTTGTCGTACACCTGCCGGCGCACGGCGCGTTTTGCGGCTTCGCTTGCCGCCAGACCCATGCGCTGCGCGAGCGCCTGACACGCCATGCGCACCGCAGTGGCGAGCACGGCTGCGCCCGCCAGCTGTGCTATCGCGCTCGCATTGGCCGCACCCATAACGAGATCCTGAACGAACGAACCAATAAGCAGGAAAAGCAGTATGTGAGCCAGAAGGCCAACCCACTGAAGCGCGACATCGGCCGCAATGAACTTGGCCGCAGACGGCACAAGGGCAAACAATCGCTTGTCGAACATGGCGCGCTTACGCCCCTTCCCCATCGGTGACCAGCGGCGTGCCAGCGCGGCGTGCGGACTCGGGCATCCCTTGCGTCGTGCTACGAACCTCGGCCGCCGCTTCCGGCTGGACGGTTTTCACCACGAAACCGAAGTACACGAGATGCGCAACCCACACGAGTGCCACCACCACGCGGCCTACCGGCACGGATCCCATGAGCGCAAACGACACCGCCAGCACGGCGGTGATGGGCACCAGCAGGGAAAGCTTTGCGCGCACCGTCATGGCTCGCTTGGACATATAGCCTTCAAGCACGGTGCGGTACAGTCGCGTGCCGCGGAACCACGCGCGTGCGCGCTCGGAACTACGCGCGAAGCAAAAGGCTGCTACCAGGAGAAACGGCGTGGTTGGCACAATGGGCAGCATGGCACCAAGCGCCCCCAATCCAAACGTGGCAAACCCGCCCACAGCCCACAACGCGCGTGCCACCCGGTTGCCGTCACGTGGTGCTTCCGCTTCGATTTCCTTCATCCGTTTTCTCCTGTCCGCGTGGCTTTGAGCAATAGTTTCCTATTGCTAACTTATAGCGCACTATAGCGAACTTTTGGGAAAAAGTAAACCGCGGGTAATTTTTTTGGAAGCAGGGCTTGAGGGTGAAGCGCCCGTCTTACGGGCGGACGATGATCATGCCGCCTTGGACGGGGCCGATGACGACGCCGACGCCGTAGGTGGCTGCGTGGATCATCTGGTTGTTGCCGTAGTAGATGCCGCAGTGGCCCTCGTTCACGCAGATGTCGCCAGGCTGTGGGTCGCTCACCTGCGGGTAACCCATGAACGTATAGGTGCTTCCCAAACGCGAGAAGCTGCCGGTCACGGCGTAGCTCACCAGGCCGGAGCAGTCGAAGGAGCTCGGGCCGCAGGAGCCATAATCGTAATCGAGACCCAAGCAACCAAGCGCGCGGTCAACAATGGCGTTGCCAGTTACCGCGTTATACGAGGGGCCGGGCGCAGGCGTGTATACGTCTTCGCCGCCGCCCGAGGTGTAACCTTCGTCGCCGCTTGTCGCGTTGCCGTTGCCGTTGTCACTCGTGTTGCCCGTGTTGGTGTTGTTGTTGGCGCCCGCCTGCTTGATCGAGTTGGCCACGACGTCCTTCGCCACGGCCGCTTGGGCTGCCACCTGGGCCGCACGCTCCTGCTCAAGCAGGGCGGCTGCCTCGGCGCTCAGGCTGGAATAGGTTGCCTGCATGGAAGCCACCGTTGTCTCGGCTTCCTCGCGAATGCGTTTTGCCTCGGCCGCCTTCTCGGTGGCGATGCGCTGCTGCTCGTCGAGCACGGCTTTCTGTTCCTCCACCTCGGCGCGCAGTTCCTTCGTCTGGCGCACGAGGTCGGCGTCGCTTTCGTTGAGGGAGTTCAGCAGATCCCAGCTGGTGGCGAACGCCTGGAACGTCGTCGCGCCAAACAGCAGGTCAAGCATGGTGGAGTTGCCGGTGCGATACATGCTGCGCGCTCGTATGCTCAAGCGCTCCTGCAAGTCGGTGATCTGGTCGGTGGCTTCAGCGATACGCGCCTCAGCATCGTCGCAGGCCTGCTCGGCCGCCTGCTGGTCTTGCTCGGCCGTGAACTCGTCGGCCGAAGCGCGGTCGAGTTTTTCCTGCAACGCGTTGAGGGAAGCGAGCGCCGCCTGGGCTTCCGCCTGCTTGCTGGCAGAGGCAGGGTCGGCAAACGCGAGCGAAGGAGCCATCAGAGTTGCGGCGAGTACCGCCGCCAAAAGACCTACCAGCGCGCTCTTGGCGCGCCCGAGCTGTGCGCTGTGCTGCATACGGTGACCTTCCACTGACACTCGTTGGTTCGTGCCCATTTGATCAACAGTGTAGCAGAAGGCGGCACGCGGGACACCCCTTCACGGCTGGTTGACTACACGAACAGCACAGAATGTCCAGGTAACGGGGCAGAAACGCCCACCTTACCCCTCAAAGCCCGCGTCTTCGATGCGGCCTTCCCCATCGGCGGCTGCGGTGGCCAACTCGTCACAGCGCTCGTTTTCGGCATGGCCCGCGTGGCCCTTCACCCAGACGAACTCCACCTGGTGAGGCGCCTTCGCCGCCAGAAGCCGCTTCCACAAGTCAACGTTTTTGACGGGTTGCTTGCTGGCGTTTTTCCAGCCGCGCTTGAGCCAGCCCTCCACCCAGTGCTGGTTGAATGCGTTCACGACGTACTGCGAGTCCGAGTAGAGCGTGATTTCGCACGGGCGCTTGAGCGCCTCAAGGCCGGCGATAACCGCCATCAGCTCCATGCGGTTGTTCGTGGTACGCTCGTAGCCCTGGGAGAGTTCCTTTTCGTGCACGCGCCCCGCAGAATCCGTGAAGCGCATGACCGTACCAAAGCCGCCCGGCCCGGGATTGCCCCGGGCCGCTCCGTCGGTAAAAATTTCTACCTGCGTCATTTTTGCAGCTGAGACGGGTGCTTTTCGAAGAAGTCGAAGCGGGGTGGCAGTTCGCGGATGCGGTGCCGGCCTTCGTCGATTTCGCCGGCGCTGCACAGTTCGTCGACATCTTCCAAGTCGTAGTTCCAGCTGAAGAAGTCGTCGAACTCGAAGCTGAGGTAGTCGCAAATGCGCTCGCAGCCAGCCGGCACGATGGGATGCATAAGCAGCGTAGCCACGCGCAAGAGGTAGAACGAGTCCACGAGCACCTGGCGGCGTAGCGCGTCATCTTCGGCCAGTTCAGCTTCGCGAATGCCCTCGGTCCAGTGCTTGTTGGCGAAGCGGATGAAGTCGTCCATGAGCGACATCACCGAGTGTAGTTCCACCTTCTTCATGAGGCGGTCGTACGCGGCCAGCGTCTCGTTGGCGCGATCGACGGCCGCCGCCGTGGGTTTGCCAAGCGGCAGGTAGCCTTCGAAGTTCTTCTGCGCCTCATAGAAGCAGCTGCGGGCCAGGCGGTTGAACACGTTGGTGAGCAGCGTGCCCTCTTTCAGTACCGGGTCGGCCACGCGCGTGTCTGCGAGTTCTTCCGGCGTTGCCAAAAACGGCTTCGGCTTGAAGCCCACCGACTTTTGGCTGAGGCCCAGCGCCAGGAAGTGTGCGCGCAGTTGCTCTACCGTGTAGTGGTTCAGCAGCTCGTCAGCCGTAGGCGGCTTCACCGTGCCCGACGAGGATGCCTTCTTGTTGCCGAAGAGGATGTGGTGGTTTGCCACCAGACGCGTTTGGCGCAGCGGCGTGTCCGTCTCGCCGGGCAGAAGGATGTCGCCCGGGCGCAGAGCCTCGATGAGCGCGGGCTGGGCCACGCCATAGAAGTACAGGTTGTCCTGGCCGATGAACTGGTATACCTCAGCATCCGGCGAGCACCACCAGTCGCGCCAGCTGCCGCGCGGCAGGCCCATCTTGTCGTTCGCTGCCATAGTGAACGACAGGGGCGCCCACAAACTTTCGGGCCAGCACCACACCGTGAGACCTTCCAGCCCGTCGATGACCGGGGCTTTCACCCCCCACTCGATGTTGCCCGTAATGCGGAACGGCACGAGCGCCTTGCCCGTGCGGAAGCGGATGCCCGCCCCGCCCAGCACCGAGCGGGCGGCATCGCGCGCGTCGATGTCGGCGAACTCAATTTCGAAACTCTGCTTGCCCTTCTCGGGTTCGCGCAGTTCATGGGGCGGAAGATCGGCGGCGATGGCCTCGTAGGCCTCGCGCTCGTCGTTCTTGATGTAGACAACCGGGGCGCCGAGGAATTCCTTCACCGTTTGCGGCACGATTGCGCGCACGTCGGGGTCTGCCTCTTGCTCCGCCACGCGCTCGCGCAAAAAGCCGGCGAAAGCGGGCAGGTCAAAGTACCAGTTTTCCACCGGGCGCATCTCGGGCACGGTGCCTGTCACGGAAGACTTCGGAGCGATGAGGTCTTCAGGGGCATAGCTGTGGCCGAGGTCACACTCGTCGGCGTAGGCGTGTTCAGACTTGCAGCCCTGCACGGGGCAGCGGCCCACCACCTGGCGGCCGTTCAGGAACATGTCGGCCTCGGTGTCGTAGAACTGCAAGGTGGCGCGGCGCTGAAGGTGGCCGTTCTCGTGCAGCTTCTCGATGAACTTCTCGGTGACGAGTTGGTGCACGTCGCCGCAGCGCCCGATACCCGAACCCTCGTAAATACTGAGGCTAATGTCATAGGCATCCAGCGTGCGCTTCTGTGCGTCGTGGTTCTTCAGCACGTATTCTTCGATAGTGCCCTCAAACTCGCCGGCTTCCACGAGCTTGCGATACCCCTCGTCGATGGGTGAGCCGTAGCAGTCGGTGCCGCTGATGAAGCGCACATTTTCCGCACCGATGCGGTCACGCAAGAAGCGGGCAAAGGCGTCGGCGGGCACAAACACGCCGGCGATGTGGCCGAAGTGCAGCGGCTTGTTGCCGTAGGGCATGCCGGCTGTGACCACAACGCGTTTCGGCCACACGACGCGCTCGTCCTCGGGTGCGGCACTCAAGGTGGGGGCGTTATCGAGCGAGGCTGCCATCGTTATCCAGCTCCTTTAAGGCTTTGGTCACATCGTCGACGGACACGCGGCTCGACGACATCAGGTTCAACAGTTCGGACAGGTTGGACGTTGAGGGGCGCAGGTCAACCGTCTTGGTGGTGGAGGTGCCGGCAAGTTCCGCGGCCTTCGCCACGGCATCTTCCTTCGTGCCAATCTCGTCGGCTAAGCCGTTCTCAACGGCCTCCATGCCGGTGAAGGTGAGGCCCGTGGCCAGCTTACGCACGTCTTCGACGCTCATGTCGCGGCCCTCGGCCACGGTCTGGATGAACGTCTCGTTAATCTGGTCGACCATCTTCTGGTAGTAGGCGCGCTCCTCTTCGGTGAGCGCACGCGTGCCATAGCTGGAATCTTTGCTGTCCGATGACGTGATGTTCTCAACGGAAATGCCCAGCTTTTCCATGAGGCCTGACAGGTCGGTGACCTGCATGGCCGTGCCAATGGAGCCGATGGCGGTGGTTTTCGCCGTGAAGATGTAGTCGGCCTGGCTCGAGATTTCGTAGGCGGCACTCGCGTTGATAGACGCGCTCGACACAACAACCGGCTTGCCGGAGTTCTCGGAGAATTCGCGCACGTAGGCGGCCATTTCCTCGCCCGCCGTTGCCGTGCCGCCACCGGAGTTGATGCGCAGCACGACCGCCTTCACATAGAAGCTCTTCTCCGCGCGGTCGAGCTGGGCTTTCAGGCCCTCGGGGCTGGCGGTGGTACCGTCGTATTGAATGGTGCCGTCAATGTCAATGACAGCAATCGCATCCGAAGAGAGAGAACCAAGATCGACGGAGGTACTCCCAGGCGTGATCGAGTCGAATGACGAGGACACGACCGACGTGCACGACCACATGCTCAAAGCGATGAGTCCGAACAGACACAGCACCACCGCGAGGCCGACAATCCAACCACGGCTCTTTTTCGGCGGTTGCGGCTGAGGTGCACCGTAGTAATAGACGGGCGGCTGCGACGGAGGCGTGGCGGGTTGCTGCCATGCCTGCTGTTGCCAGTTGGTGTCTTGGGACATGTTCCCTCCTTGAGTAGGTTGGGATCATACTACCTCATGAGCCAAGGAACCGCGCCCGTTCAGACGCGGTTCCCACGATGGCTCCATGAAGGCTTCGGGGTCCTGCCGGCTCGCTCTGGCGAAGGCGGGGCTGCTTACGAAGCTAGATCTCGATGGAATCTCCCTTGCTGTGCTGGGCTTTTTTGGCCGTGCGCAGCAGGAATTCCTGGTTGGTGTCGGTTTGCTTGAGCGACTTGATGAGCATATCCATGGCGCGCTCGGTACTATTCATGTTCGACAGAATGCGGCGAACGGCCCAGATGAGCGGCGACTCCTGCGGGTCAAGCAGCAGCTCTTCCTTGCGCGTACCCGACGCCACCGGATCGATGGCCGGGAAGATACGGCGATCGGCCAGGTTGCGGTCGAGCTTGAGTTCCATGTTGCCCGTGCCCTTGAACTCTTCGAAGATGACCTCGTCCATCTTCGAACCCGTGTCAACGAGCGCCGACGCGAGGATGGTAAGGCTGCCGCCGCCTTCAATGTTGCGGGCGGCGCCGAGGAAGCGCTTGGGCGGATAGAGCGCCGTGGAGTCCACGCCGCCGGAGAGGATGCGGCCCGACGCAGGTTGCGCCAGGTTGTAGGCGCGCGCGAGACGCGTAAGCGAGTCTAGCAGTACCACGACATCCCTGCCGCATTCCACGAGGCGCTTGGCGCGCTCGATGACCAACTCGGCCACGGCAATGTGGTTTTCGGTGGGCATGTCGAACGTGGAGGAAATGACCTCGCCTTTGATGGAGCGCTCCATGTCGGTCACTTCTTCGGGGCGCTCGTCCACCAGCAGGCACATGAGGTGAACTTCCGGGTTATTGGCGCTGATGGCAGCCGCGATATCTTTAAGAATGGTGGTCTTGCCGGCCTTCGGCGGGCTCACGATAAGGCCACGCTGGCCCTTGCCGATGGGGCTCACCAGATCAATGACGCGCGCGGTAATGGTATTCTTGCCGTGCTCCATGGTGAGGCACTCGTCGGGATACACCGGCGTGAGATCGCCGAAACGCAGGCGGCTCGTGCACTGATCGATGGGGGTGCCGTTGATGGCCGTGACCTTCTGGATGGCGGCGTACTTTTCGTTCTCGCGCGCCGGACGCGTCTGGCCACTGACCATGTCACCCTTGCGCAGACCATTGCGACGGATGGTGGACAGGCCCACGTAGCAGTCCGTTTCACTGGGCAGATAGCCCTGCGTGCGAAGGAACCCATAGCCATCGGCGAGAATATCGAGAATGCCTGACACCTCGATGAAGCCCTCAGCCTTCACGCTGGCTTCGAACACCGCTTCCACGAGTTCGGCCTTTTTGAGACCGGCCACTTCCACTTCCAGCTCGGCGGCTTTGGCACGCAGATCAGCTACTTTGAGCTTAGCCAGTTCATCGCGCGAGACACTCGGCTGCACTTCGCGAGAACGGTTGCTGTCGTAGGGGCGGCGCTGACGGCGATGGTTGGTGTTATTGCTGCCATTGCTCCCCTGCTTGCCCGCATTATTGTTGTTGCGGTTCTGTCCGCCGTTGTAGCCGTTCTGCTTGCCGGCGTTGTTCTGACGGGCGTTGTTGCTGGTGGCGTTCGCCTTTACGCTTTTGCGCGGGGTGGCCGGGCGGCTCTGCGAAGATTCTTTCTTGGCAGCGGGCTTTGCCTCGGTGGTTTTCGCCTCTGCCTTGGCCTCAGCTTTTGTCTCGTTTTTTGCAGCAGCTTTTCCTGCAGCAGCTTTTCCTGCAGCGGCTTTTCCTGCGGCGGCTTTGCTCGCGTTCGTGGAACGGCGGCGTGTCTGAGCAGGGGTTGCGGTGGTGGTGTTCTCTGTTACGGTAGCTTCTGAACTCATGCGTTCTGCACTTTCTCCCAGTCCTTCATGAAGGCGTCGAGCCCGCGATCGGTCAGCGGGTGCTGCACGCATTTCTTAAGGGCGGCAAAGGGGACGGTTGCGATGTCGGCGCCCATGAGGGCTGCCTGTGCCACGTGGTTCGCGCTGCGCACGGACGCGGCAATGATTTCCACTTCGTGGCCGAAGTCGTAGTTCTTCACAGCCGTGACAACGTCATCGAGCTGGGACAAGCCGTCCTCAGAGATGTCGTCGAAGCGGCCGACGAAGGGGCTGATGTAGCGAGCGCCGGCGCGCGCAGCCATGATGGCCTGCGGCACGCTGAAGCACAGCGTCATGTTCACGGGAATGCCTTCGGCGGCAAGCGCCTTGGTGGCAGCCAAGCCCTCAATGGTGGTGGGCAGCTTCACCACGACGTTCGGCGCGAGCGCGGCCAGTTCGCGGCCGTCACGCACCATCTCGTCACGCGTCATGGCAACGCTCTCGGCAGACACCGGCCCATCGACGAGTTCGCAAATGCGCTTGATGTGATTGTGAAAGTCGGCAAGCTTGCCCCCCGTACGAGCGTACAGCGTGGGGTTGGTGGTCACGCCCGCGAGCACACCCCAACTGGCCGCCTCTTCGATCTCGGCGAGATCAGCGGTGTCGAGAAAAAACTTCACCCAGTCCTCCTTATATAGTGGCTTTTGATTTGAAGCGCACGTGAACGCGCGCATGGGTTCCAGAGGTGAGATTTAATGCAATGTGATGGGTTTTTCTTCCTTAGAAGGTAAAAGAACTGCATTCATGGTATCGCATGTTCCCGCTTCGTTCAAGCGCAAAGCTTCGAGGTTCGTGTATTTGCGGTGAAGGTGGGGCTACGGCGGGTCTACGTTTGGTCGATAGTACGGTAGAAGCACGTGCGCGCGCCGGTGTGGCAGGCGGGGCCGGCGGGGTGCACGAGTGCGAGCAGCGTGTCGGCGTCGCAGTCGTAGCGCAACTCGACCAGTTTTTGCACGTTTCCCGAGGTGGTGCCCTTGTGCCAGAGCTCCTGGCGGCTGCGGCTCCAGAACACCATTTCGCCTTGTTCCAGTGTGAGCGCGAGCGATTCGGCATTCATCCAGGCCATCATGAGCACCTCGCATGTGTCCGCGTCCTGTACGATACAGGGAATGAGGCCGTCGGCATTATAGGTAAGTGTGGGGAGGGCAGACATGGGTGCTACTCCTTGGGTTGATGGTGGCAAAGCGGCGTGATTAGAGCCTGACCGGGATGCCTTGGCTTGCCATATGCTCTTTTACCTGGCGGACGGTGAGTTCGCCGAAGTGGAAAACACTGGCGGCCAGCACGGCATCGGCCTCGCCTTCGAGAATGCCTTGGGCGAAGTGTTCAAGCTTGCCCACGCCGCCACTGGCGATGACCGGGATGTCTACCGCGCGCGCGACGGTGCGGGTGAGTGCGCAGTCAAACCCGTCGCGGCTGCCGTCGCGATCCATGCTGGTGAGCAGGATCTCCCCCGCCCCACGGCGCGCCGCTTCCTGCGCCCACTCGATTGCGTCGATGCCCGTAGCTTTGCGACCTCCCGCCACGTAGACCTCCCACTTGTTCGGGTTGCCGGGTACCTGCTTCGCGTCGATGGCGCAGAGGATGGCTTGGCTACCAAACGCGGCGGCAGCCTCCGTGATGAGCGCAGGGTTCGCCACGGCGGCCGAGTTCACCGACACCTTGTCGGCACCTGCGGCAATCATCGTGCGAATGTCAGCCACACTGCGAAAGCCGCCACCCACGCAGTACGGCAGGTGCAACTGTTCGCTTGCGCGACTGGCGAGGTCCACCGTGGTGGCGCGGTCATCACTGGTGGCCGTAATGTCGAGGAAGATGACCTCGTCGGCGCGCTCTTCGTCGTAGCGTTGCGCGAGCTCAATGGGGTCGCCCGCGTCGCGCAGATTGACAAAGTTCACACCCTTCACCACGCGCCCATCTTTGACATCCATGCACGGGATCACTCGTTTGGCTAGCACTTCCGCGTCCTTTCGCCACGCCTACACACGCTTATTCTTAAACAGTTTGTCGAAGCCTTTTTTTAGCGCATCGTACGCCACACCTGCGGCATCAGCCATGGGTCAACAGGGAGTGATGGGAGCAGGACTTGGCCAGTCCGCGGAAGCCGCCACACCCGCTTCCGCGCGGCGGGTTGCTTCTTCGCAGGCATCTACTCCTTCTTTTACCGAAAGCGAGCCCTCGTAGATGGCGCGGCCTGCGATGACACCTTCGATACTGGCTGCCACCTGGCCTAAGCGCTCGATGTCGGCAACGCCCGCAACACCACCCGAGGCAATGACGGGATGTCCGAAGGCCTCGGCCATGCGCACGTACGCCGTAGGGTCGATGCCCGTCTGCATGCCATCGCGTGCGATGTCAGTGTATACGAGGTGACAGAAGCCCAGCTCGGAGACATGGCGCGCCAACTCTTCGGCTGCCACGCCGACGCCTTCGCGCCAGCCGGCCACAGCCACTTCCCCGCCCTTGGCGTCGATGCCGGCCGTGAGCAGCTGGCCGTACTGGGCGACAGCCGCCTCGGCGAATGCAGGGTCGGCCACGAGTGAGGTTCCCAACACGACGCGTGACACCCCTGCATCGGCCAGGCGCGCGATGGTGTCGAGTGAGCGGATGCCGCCGCCCACCTCAACCTTGAGCTTGGTCTTTGCGAGAATGTGCTCGATGATAGCGATATTCTCAGGTTCACCGGAGCGCGCGCCGTCAAGGTCGACGACGTGCAACCACGTAGCGCCCTCGTCTTCGAACAGCTGCGCTTGCGCGGCAGGGTCGTCGTTATACACGGTCACCTGGTTGTAGTCGCCTTTGGCCAGGCGAACGGCCTTGCCGCCGAGGATGTCAATGGCAGGTAGCAGATACATGACTCACGCCCCTTTCACGATGCGGACAAAATTGCGCATCATCTGCGCGCCCGCATCCGAGCTTTTCTCAGGATGGAACTGCACGCCGAACGCGGCATCGCCGTACTGAACGGCACACGGGAAGGTGACGCTGTGCGTGGTGGTGGCAATGACGAAAGGGCCCTCGGGGGCGATGTAGCCATGCGTGAAGTAGAAATAGGTGCCCCAGGGGATACCTTCGAACAAGGGACTTAAGTGTTCAACCTGGTCCGTTGAGGGGAGGGGCGGCACCCAGTCGCTCAAACAGTCCTCGCTTCGCTGCGGAACTCGCTTGGTGGGCACCGCCCCTCCCCTCAACTCTTCAACCTGGTCCGCGGCGGTTCTGGCATCCTCCAGTCGCTCGGACAGTCCTGCTCGCACGGAGCGTCCACTGGACGTTTCGGCTCGTGCGGAACTCGCTTGGTGGAGGGCACCAAAGTCGTCGCTCGTTTTAGGCTCTTCTATCGTGTTCCAGCCTACGTGGGGCACCTTATAAGGGTGGCCGTGTTCGTCTTGTTGGGGCATCTTTGTTACGACGCCGGGGAGGATGGCGAGGCCTTGGGCGTTGTGGGTGGATTCTTCGTCATCCTCTTCTGGAGCGCCTTCTATGCCTTCTTCGAACATGAGGTGCATTCCCAGGCAGATGCCGAGGAAGGGGACGCCGGCGGCGATGCGGCGGCGGATGACGTCGGTTTGGCCGAGGGCTTGCATCGTAGCAGCGGCATCGGCAAAAGCACCTACACCGGGCAAAACGATGGCATCCGCGCGAGCAATGGCGGCGGCATCATCGGTGATGAACGCATCTCCACCTGCCGCAGTTAACCCGCGTTCAACGCTTTTCAGGTTGCCCTTATGGTAGTCAACAACAGCGATCATAGTGAACCTTTGGTTGTTGGAAGGACATTGCCCAGGCGGGGGTCGGGCTCGACGGCTTCGCGGAGGGCACGGGCAGCGGCTTTGAAGGCGGCTTCCACGATGTGGTGGGCATTTTCGCCGGCAAGGCTGCGCACGTGCAGCGTGATGCCGGCGTTTGTGGCGAACGCGATGAAAAACTCCTTCGCGAGTGTCGCGTCGAATTCGCCGATCATGACCGGAGGCACAGCCACATCCCAGTGCAGTTGGCCGCGACCTGAGAGGTCGCAGGCAGCCAACACGAGCGCTTCATCCATCGGTAGCGCGACCGAGCCAAAGCGGCGGATGCCCCGCTTCTCACCGAGCGCCTGCGCAAACGCTTGACCAAGCACAATGCCGGCGTCCTCCACGGTGTGATGACCATCCACGTACAGATCGCCCTCCGCACGCACCGTGAGGTCGAACAGGCCATGACGAGCGAACGCGGTAAGCATATGATCAAAGAAACCAATGCCTGTTTCCACGTCCGCCACACCCGTACCGTCAAGGTTGAGGGTAAGCTCAATATCCGTCTCATTCGTCATACGCGAGATGGTTGCAGTTCTATCCATGCTCGAACCTTTCTTGCCGTCAGGCCGACGGAACCTTTAAGTCACACTTTCCCATTACTGCGTCGCGCAGGGCTTTGAGGAATGCGTCGTTTTCTTCGGGTGAGCCTATGCTGACGCGGAGGCAATCCTTCAGATGTGGGGCGCGGGAGAAGTCGCGGACGAGGATGCCGCGGCCGTAGAGCATCTCCCAGAGCTGGGCGGCGTTCTCCACGTGGAAAAGCACGTAGTTCGCATCCGACGGGAACGGCTTCACGCCGGGGATCATACGGAGGCCCTCAATGACGCGCGTGCGCTCTTCGATGATGGTACGAATGCCCGGCTCGAACTTTGCGCGATTTTGGTACACGACACGCGCGATGGCCTGCGACACGGCATCCACCGAGTACGGCTGGCGAACTTTCACAAACTCGCGCACCACCTCGGCGTCGGCGAGCAGGTAGCCCATCCGCACGCCCGCCAAGCTAAACGCCTTCGAGAAGGTGCGCAGAATGGCGAGGTTTTTGTGCTGTGCCAAATACGGACGCATGGTTTGGCGCGAGAACTCGAAGTACGCCTCATCCACCACCACCAGCGCGTCGGTGGCATCGAGCACGCGCAGTATGAATTCCTCATTTGCCAGTTCACCGGTGGGGTTGTTCGGACTGGTCACAATGAGAAAATCAATGTCACCCTCATCCAAGCGCGCAAGCACCGCCTCTTCGTCTATAGAGAAGTCTTCGCGGCGCGGCACGTTCACTACTGTGGTGTTGGTGAGGCGTGCGTTCGCATCGTAGACCGAAAACGTGGGCGGCAGGTTCAAAAACGTGCGCCCTGGACCACCCCAGGCAAGCGCGAGGTTAAACAGCAACTCGTCGCCACCGTTGCCCACAAGCACCTGGTCGCGGTCGAGGCCGTTTGCCTCGGCAATCATATCGCGCAAGTCGTTGGCAAGTGGATCGGGGTAGCGGTTCAAAGGCACGCGCTTCACTTCGCGCATGATCTCGGCACGAATGTCCTGCTCCACGTCGTGGGGGTTTTCGTTCGCGGAGAGGAACGCCTCGGCCGGCAGATACTTCGGGTCATAGGGCTCAAGACCCGCTAACTGAGGCGCAGCAGTACAAACGTTACGCATCGATTTCTCCGTCTCCGCAGCGCGCTCCGTCGCCGCCTTCGATGCCGTACACGTTGCCCCAATCGATGAGGTTCTTGCGCATCTCTACACTCATCGCGTGCGCCCACAGACCTTCGTGACGCGCGATGGTCATGACAGCATCCGCGTCGTTGACAAGCGCAGCCGAACTGTACTGGATGACGGAAGACTTTTTCACGAACTCATCAGTAGACAGCGGTGAGGAAAAACGCGCAGTGCCGCCAGTAGGCAGGGTATGGTTGGGCCCAGCCACGTAGTCGCCCACCGCCTCAGGCGTCCAGGCGCCTAGGAAGATGGCACCCGCGTTGCGGATGGCGCCCAACAGGTCGAAGGCGTGATCGACGTGCAGCTCAAGGTGCTCCGGCGCAATGACGTTCACCGCTTCGACAGCCTGTTCGAGCGTTTCGCACACCACGATAAGGCCCTGATCGGCAAGTGAGGCGGACGTAATCTCGGCGCGAGTGGATGATTGTAGGTGGCGCTCCACCATGCGTTCCACCTCATTGGCATACCCCCCATCGAATGTCACCAAGTAACACGCAGCCAAGGGGTCGTGCTCGGCTTGCGCCATAAGGTCAATGGCTACCAGGGCAGGGTCAGCCGTGGAATCGGCCACCACGCACACCTCAGAGGGGCCAGCAATCATATCAATGCCCACGTCGCCTGACACAATCTTTTTCGCGGCCGCCACGTAAGCATTGCCGGGGCCGGTGATCTTTGCAACGGGGGCGATAGACTCAGTGCCATATGCAAGGGCCGCCACCGCCTGCGCACCACCGACGGCGTAGATTTCAGTGACACCTGCAATGCGGCACGCCTCAATGATAGCTGGGTCGAGCGAGCCGTCTTTCGTTGGCGGCGTCACGCACACGATGCGCGGCACGCCTGCAACGGCAGCAGGAAGCGCGTTCATCAGCACCGACGAGGGGTAGAGCGCACGGCCGCCCGGCACGTAAATACCCACGGAGTCAAGCGGTTCTATCTTACTCCCCACAAGCGCGCCATCTTCGCGCACGGTGAACCAGCTCTGCTGCTTTTGACGCTCGTGAAAGTCGCGAATCTGTGCGGCAGCCTTGCGCAGCGCCGCAGCCGTTTTGTCATCGACACTGGCAACGGCTTCAGCAATGGCCGCTTGGCTCACGCGAAAGTTCTCCACGCGCACGCCGTCGAACTTCTCCGTGAGGTCACGCAGGGCCTCATCGCCCCGTTCGCGCACATCCTCGACAATGGCCGTAGCTGCCGTGAGCGCGGCAGCATTGAACGCGCCAGTCCTCTTGAGGTGGGCGTTTGAGAATTCCTCGCCAGGTTTGAGGGTGATGCGGCGCATGACTTACTTCCTTTCCTCGGTGCTCGCGGACAACCCGTCGCTATCGGAGGTGAGAGCGAGCGTCCGAGCCAATTGTATGATACGCGCGTTGGTGCGAAATGCGCAGGTGTTCGCGAAGAAGCGGGCGGTGGATGAGAGCACTTCATCGACCACTACCAGATCGTTTTCGCGCAGTGTGGTGCCCGTAGCGGTAATGTCCACAATGCGCTCGGCCATCCCCGTGAGCGGTGCCAGCTCAATGTTGCCATGCAGCTTCACAATTTCCACCTGCACGCCTGCTTTTGCATAGTGAGCGGCCGTGATGCGTGGATACTTGGTGGCCACACGAATGGAACCAAGGCGGCGATGGTGCTCACTCGTAGCGCCAGCCGCACCGGCGGGCTCCGCTACCACAAAGCGGCAGGCACCAAAACCGAGATCCACCAACTCCACCACGTCGGTCTCGGCCTCAAGTAAAGAGTCCTTGCCGCAGATGCCGCAATCAGCCGCGCCGGACGCCACAAACACCGGTGCATCAGTGGGACGCACGATGACGTATTCCACGCCGGGATTGCGAATGATGAGTTGCCGCCCCGGATCGGCAAGCCCCGTCACATCAAGCCCCGCTGCCGCAAGCGCAGCCACCGTATCCACATTGAGCGATCCCTTAGGAATGGCGATGCGTAAAGGGCGAGAGTTTTCTAATGCTACCGGTTGGCGAAGTGAGTCAGCGAGGGTTTCTGTGGTGCCCGAGATCGTGGGGATGGCGGAGGCGCCGCGTACTTCGGTACGCAAGCCTTCGGCATCGCTGCGAGATTGGGTGCCACAGAAAGCCGCAGCGTCAACGTATTCCGTCGGCTGACAAGCCGACGGAACCGAAGAAGCAGCCATTGCCTGTTCGAGGAAGAACGCGAAACCGGCGGCGGGACGGCTTTCGCCGTAGGCGGCAATCATGTTGTCGTAGCGGCCACCACTGCCAAGCGGCGAACCAAGACCCGGCGCATAGGCCTCAAACACAAGACCCGTGTAATAGTCAAACGAACTCATTACCGAGAAGTCCACCAAAAGCCTGTCAGCCAAACCGCGCTCAACAAGCGAGTCGAAGGTGGCCGCGAATACGTCAAGACCATCCTCGCACCCCAGCGGCGACACGAGCGCACGCACTTCATCAATAGCTTCACGACCGCCACGTATGCGCGGCAGTGCGCGAATGGCGGCGGCAAACACGGGCGGAGCAGCAGCCTCGCAGGCACCTTCTGCGGTAAGGCGGTCTAGCTCAACAAAGTTTGAGCGGTGGAAGGCATCGAGCACTTGCTCCTTCCACACCTCGGACGCACCGCATGCCGCGAGAAGTGAGCGCAGCACACCCACTGTAGCGAGCGCCAGCTTACAGCCACGCGCACCGGCCAACTCAAGCGCTTCCGCAAAGAGTTCCACCACCTCAGCATCAGCTTGAGCGCCTGCTTCACCAATGCACTCAATACCAATCTGTGTCATCTCGCGCGCTTCGGCCTGCAAACGGCCGTCCACTTCGCGAAACACGCGCTGCATATAGCGGAAGCGAAACGGGCCCGGCTGACCCGTCAAGCGTGTCGCGCACATACGAGCCACCTGTAGCGTCACATCGGGGCGCATAGCTAAAAGGTCACCGCGCGCATCATAGAACTTGAAGGGCGAACCCGGCACACGACCACCTGCACGCATGACGTCCATAACCTCAAGCGTGGGCGTTTCAATAGGCACATAACCACGACTCGCTAAGCATGACTGCACTTCACGGGCAATGCGCTCGCGCTCCAGCGCTTCGTCAGACAGCACATCTCTAAATCCCGCCGGCGTCACCACTTGCATGCCTTGCCTCTTCCTTTTTATCGCTTTTTACTATCCGGATTATCCGGCACTTTGTTCACTTCAATGGGTGCTGAATCACTTTATCACAGTAGAGTGATAAAGCAACAAGAAATCCTACTCGTTGCCTAACGTGCTGTCAACGGCAGCGGCTTTATTCAGATTAAACGGCTTATCAGGTTGTTTACCCTTTGCGGCACAAAACTCCAAATAATCATCTACCGCTTCATGAAATGCCGTTGACACCTCTTTGGCATCGTGAGCTTCAAAGTAAATCACATCACGAATGCCAGAAACGGAGCCATGCAGATACTCCCCCTCAGCATCAAACGATACAAGCGCAGTGTAGCCTTTATACGTTAATGTATTGATCGCATTGCTCACATTATTACTGCACGGTAATTCGTTCATATATTCCTCCTTACTCCGGTGGCGCTACGGGCAAGAAGGTGCGTGAGCACAACGCCTATTCTTTATTAGTATGACGATATCAATACTAGAACGTTTGTTCTTTTATGTCAATGAGTTTGAGCAGAAATATAAAAACAAACACCCGCTTCCCTGTTCGAGAGAAGCGGGTGTTTATTACCAAGCTTCAACCGCAGCCATCAACAACCTGATGATCTGCGCGTCGGCTGCGCCAAGCGTCAGTTCAGCCCCACAAACTCGGGATCAAGCGCCTCATCCAAATACTCTTGTACCGGCGGTTTGCCGAAGTCTTGCACCTCGGGCACGTGCCAGCAGTCGGTCTTCGGCAGCCCGGGGATGTTATCGGCCACAAACACCGGGTCGATGCCCGCTTTGCGCTGTTTCGTGTAATCGTCGAGCGCCGCGAGCGCCCACTTGCCCAGGAACAAAAGGGCAATGAGGTTCACCAGCGCCATGAGACCCATGAAGATGTCCGCCAGGTTCCACGCCAAGTCAAAGCTGTTCACGGCGCCGTAGAACACCACGCACAGGCACACCACGCGGAACACGAACAGCAGCGCCTTGCTGTTACCCTTGATGAAACGCAGGTTGCTCTCGGCGTAGAAGTAGTTACCAATAAGGCTAGAGAACGCGAAGGCGAAAATGGCGAACGTGATAAAGTGGATGCCGAACTCGCCCACCGAGTTGTTCACGGCCATCTGCACAAGCGGCATGCCGTTGAGCGCGGCGGCCGCCTCGGGGTTCTGCACGTAGAACACGAGCACCATCATGGCCGAGCACGTGCAGATGAGCAGCGTGTCAATGTACACGGACAGGCTCTGCACGAGGCCCTGCTTGCACGGATGCGACACGCTTGCCGTGGCGGCCGCGTTCGGCGCGGAACCCATGCCGGCCTCGTTCGAATACAGGCCGCGCTTGATGCCCAGCATAACCACCGAACCCGCAAACCCGCCGAAAATGGCCTGGAAGTCGAACGCCGAAGCAAACACCATGCCAAACACGTTGGGCAACTCGGTAATGTTCGCCACCGTAGTCCACACCGCAATGGCAATGTAGCCAAGCGCCATAATGGGCACGATGATGGAAGTAATCACGCTGATGCGCTTCGCACCGCCGAAGATGACGAACGCCGTCATCACCGCAAGCACGATGCCGCACGCAATGGCCGTGCCATTGGTGGCGTAGTCGGGGATGTAATATTCAAGCGCCGACGTAGCGTTGAAGGCCTGCAGCCCATTGAAGCCAAAGCCAAAGCACAGGATAAGCAGCACGGCGAACACAATACCAAGCCAACGCTTCCCCAGTGCCTGCTCAATATAGTAGGCCGGGCCGCCGCGGAATTCGCCTTCCTTGCCGCGCACCTTCCAAATCTGCGCGAGCGTGGACTCAACAAACGCCGAAGCTGCGCCCACAATAGCCATGAGCCACATCCAGAACACCGCGCCCGGGCCACCCGTGGCAATGGCCGTAGCCACGCCCGCAATGTTGCCCGTGCCCACGCGACTGGCGGTGGACACCATGAGCGCCTGAAACGAAGAGATAGAACGCTCACCTTTTACGTGCTTCTTCTCGGTGAGCTGCGTAAACATATCCTTGATGAAGCGCAGCTGCACGCCTTTCGTACGAATGGTGAAGTATACGCCCACAAACACCAGCAAGATGAGCAGGATATACGTGTACAGAAACCCGCTTGCCTCCCCGGTAAAACCAATAAGCCATGTGTTGAAATCCATCAAAACCCCTCTTCCCTCTCTCCTTGTATCTCAACTCCGAAAACTGCGACTGCATCCACAGAGCCAGCCACAGCTTTGCCCCTGTTCCCCGTATCGACGAACGTAGGTATACCTACTTATAAGGTGTTTTGCGGGCCGCGAGCCGCGGGCCACAAACGTGCGAGCGCGAGGCGCTAGGCGCCCTGTATCTGCAAGACAGCCTGCGACATGGCAAGTGCGAAGTACACAGCCAGCGCCACGAAGACCGAGGCCGCCACCTTCGCAATGATATGCCAGTTACTGCGCCACACCAGCACAATGCCGAAGGGCCAGATGACCACAAGGAAGAAGATAATCCAGAATGTCTGATCGTACCACTTCTTCGGGTTGGGCTCCCCCACCAGGTCGTTCGCATCGCGCCTCAAGTCCTTGCGCTGCCAATCGCCTGGCCGCCTGTTTTCGTCGGCCATGCCGGCCCCCCTTTCCAAACCTTGTCATATGCCTTGCGTATCCTATCACGCCACCGCGCGTTTCCCAATGCAATCAACTTGTTGTTTCGCAATCGAAGACAGCGAAAGCTCACTCGCAACCCGCACCGTCCCAGTGGCGGAGCGCGCTGACGCCTACACTATCCTTCTCGGCGCGCCAGAGTTCCTCGCGGCGGAAGGCTGCCTCATACAGATGACGCTCGTCGCGCGCCGATAGCAGCAGCTGACCACCGCCAACATTGCAGCGCGGGTCGCGAAAGAGCGCCGCTATGCGCTTCATGTGTTCGGGAGGAAGGCGCTCGCCGAGGCCATCTGCCACCACCAACCCACCGGCGCGCAGCGAGGCGAGCACACTCGGCACCAGCCGAAGCGCTGCACGCACGCCTGAAGATTCTTCTTCAAGGGAAAGTTCATGCACGGACGCACCAACACGGCGACGCACCACCACGTTGCCATTCGCAATGCAAACTCCCTCAATGCCAGCATCAAGGTAGCTGACCAGGCGCTGAGCTTCCTTGGGGCTGCCGAGCAGTTCGTCTTGCTCGCACGGTGACAATCCGCACGAATGATAAAAGCACACGCCAACATGGTTAAACCGGCACGACATAAACCAGTGAACAAGCGCGTCTATTTCTGCATTGTCGCACCACGCCGCTAAGCAGGCGAGCAAGGGAATTCTTCGCGGAAGAACTCTATCTTCCGGAATACGCAGGTCAGCGGGCATATTGCCCAGCAACGCTTCATTCCCCCGCCGCTCAAACAAAAGCGTTTGCCTCCCCGCCGCGCCTGACTCACCGCGAAACAGCGCCTCGCGCGCAATACTTCCGTCCGACCACGCAAGTTCGTAGCGATACTCAATTCCCTCGCAACGCAGCACCAGCCCCAACTCCGTCGGTTGATGCTTCGACTGTTCGTCGAACGCAAACGGCCTGATGGGCAGCACGGGAAGCGACCCTCTGCGCCGCAGTTCTTCTCCATCCAGTGCAAGAAGCGGCTTCACCACCAACAAGATGAGAGCACTCAGCGCCTCAAGCGCCGCCGACGTACCCGCGCCGCTTGGCCCACACACGGCAACCACCGCACCGGGCACCTCGGACACTTCCGCTCCGTCCCTTAACAAGCACTCACCACGAGCAGCATCACTGAAGGTAAGGGTTGTTTCACCCCGATAGGAGGTTACGTTTTTGAAGGTGAATTGACAGAGCATGACAGCGACTCCCCACACACAGACACTACGGGCGAATGACCGCCCCGCATTATCGCACGTGCGCTATCGGACACGAGGAACAGTGGCGCGTAAATGTGAGAAAACCCTACTAAAATAGCAGGTTAAAGCCGCTTTTTTCGGATATAACCGAAAAAAGGCCGCCACCTCATGCAGGCAGCGGCCTTCGAATTACGAGTGTGCTTGGTCTAACCGAGCTTCTTGCCCAACAGCTCATTGATGAGTTTCGGGTTACCCTGGCCGCGCATCTCCTTCATGCATTGTCCCACGAAAAAGCCCATGAGGCCCGTCTTGCCGCCACGGTACTGTTCTACTTTGTCGGGGTTGGCCGCGAGCACGGCATCGACCACGGCTTCAATGGCGCCGGTGTCGCTCACCTGCTCCATGCCGCGCTCCTTAACGATGGCCGCCGGGTCCTTATCCTCGTCGAGCACGGCTGCGAACACCTCTTTAGCCTGCTTGGACGAAATGGTGTCGTCCGCCACGAGGCGCACCAGCTCCACGGCGCGCGCGGGCGTGAGCGGCGAATCCTCCAGGTCGAAGTCGTCATGCGCGTTCATGTGCGCGGTCACATCGTTAATGGCGAGGTTCGCCACGGGCTTTGCCAGCTTCGCAGCGTCGGCACCCGCCAGCTCCATGCAGGCCTCGAAGAAGTTCGCCGTGGCGCGGTGTTCCACCAGATGACGCGCATCGTAGGCCGACAGGCCAAACGCCTTGGCGAAGCGCGCCGCCTTCTGGTCGGGTAGCTCGGGCAGCTTCGCACGCACGCTTTCGATGAACTCATCGGACAAGTCATAGGGCGCCAAGTCCGGCTCCGGAAACAGGCGATAGTCGTCAGCCGTTTCCTTCACGCGCATAACAATGGTGCGCTTGGCCGAGGGATCCCAGTGACGTGTCTCCTGGAAAATCTGCCCGCCTTCTTCGAGCACCTCCGCCTGGCGGCAGATCTCGTAGGCCAAGCCGTCGTGGAGGTTCTTGAAACTGTTCATGTTCTTCAGCTCGGTTTTTACGCCCAGCTTCTTGTCGCCGCGACGGCGCAGGCTCACGTTGCCGTCGCAACGCAGGCTTCCCTCTTCCATGGAGCAGTCGGAGATGCCCAGCGCCAAATAAATCTGGCGCAACTTCTGCATGAAGAGGCGCGCCTCTTCCGGCGTGCGCAGATCGGGCTCGGTCACCAACTCGATGAGCGGCGTGCCGCAGCGGTTGTAGTCCACAAGCGAGTGCGTGGCACCCGCGATGCGGCCCTCGGAGCCGCCCACGTGATTCATCTTGCCGGCATCTTCCTCCATGTGAATGCGCGTGATGCCCACATGCGCAGTGTAGCCCTCGGCCGTGCGCACAGCGTTGCCGTCCTCTTCGCCCTCGGCAAGCTTCGCGGCGGTGATGCGCTCCTTCGCGGCTGGGCCGTCCACGTCCAAGTCCAGGTGGCCGCGCATGCAGAAGGCCACGGGGCCCTGCGTGGTTTGGAAGTTCTTCGACATGTCAGGATACATGTAGTTCTTGCGGTAGAACATCGAGCGCTTCTCGATGTCGCAGTTCGTGGCCAAGCCGGCCAGCACAATAGACTCGATGGCGGCCTTGTTCGGCACGGGCAGCGCGCCCGGAAGGCCCAGGCACACAGGACACGTGTGCGTGTTCGGATCGGCGCCGAACTCCAGCTTGCAGCCGCAGAACATCTTGGTTTCCAGCGTCGTGAGCTCGGCGTGCACCTCAAGGCCGATGACGGCTTCCCAGTCTTGCAGGACTTCTTCGAGTTTCCGCATTATTCGGCCTCCCCTTCTACCTGCGCCGCAACGACCTCGGCAGCGCCCAGTCGCTCGGATAGTTCTCGCTCAGTCGCGGAACTCGCTTGGTGAACGCCGCCAGGAACGTCGCTTTCCGTGGCAAGTCCGGGCAGGTCAACGCCCGGCACCGCGTCAGCAGCATCGGGAATGGTCGCGGGAGCCTTGAAGTCCGCACCCTCACGGAAGAGCGGGGCGACGGGAGCCGGACCGTACACCGTTTCCAGCGCGGCGGCCACGCGCAGCATGCTCTCGTCCTTGAACTGGGGTGAGATAAGCTGCACACCCACGGGAAGATTCGTGTCGGCACCAAGACCCACCGGCAGGCTCATACCACCGTTGCCCGCAATGTTGATGGAAATGGTGAACATGTCGGACAGGTACATGTCGGTGGGGTCGCTCACTTCGCCAAACTTGAACGACGTGCGCGGTGCCACCGGCGCGAGGATGCAATCCACCTGCTCGTAGGCGCGCGCGTAGTCCTGCGTGATAAGCGTGCGCACCTGCTGCGCGGGATAGTAATAGGTGTCGTACACGCCGGCGCTCAGCAGATAGCTGCCCAGCATGATGCGGCGGCGCGCCTCAGCGCCAAAACCCTTGGCGCGGCTGGCCTCGTACTGGCCGCCAAGGTCCTTGTGCCCGGGGTCGCAGTAGCCGTAGCGCACCGAGTCGAAGCGCGCGAGGTTAGAAAACGCCTCGCATGGGCCCAGCACGTAGTAGGCGCTCATGGCAGCCTGTGCGTTCGGCAGGTCAACTTCTACCAGCTCAGCACCCAGTTCGCGCAAATGCTCGGCCGCTTCTTCCACCTTCGCCTTAACTTCCGCCGTGAGGCCCTTCGCCTCCATGAACGCGGGCACAATACCAATGCGCATGCCGCGCACGCCCGCGTCGAGGTTTGCCGTGTAGTCGGTGCGAATGTCCTGGCTCGTGCAGTCGAGCGGGTCGCGTCCCGCGATGGCATTCATGGCGAGTGCCGCGTCCGCAACCGAGCGGGTGAAGGGACCCACCTGGTCAAGCGAGCTACCGAACGCCACCACGCCATAGCGGCTGACCACGCCATACGTGGGCTTCACCGCCACCGCGCCGCAGAAGCTGCCGGGCTGGCGAATGGAGCCGCCCGTGTCAGAGCCCAGCGTCATCGTGGCCAAACCCGCACCCACCGCCGCCGCGCTGCCGCCCGACGAGCCGCCGGGCACGCGCTCGAGGTCCCACGGGTTCTTACTGGGGCCAAACGCGCTCGTTTCCGTGGAAGAGCCGAACGCGAACTCGTCCATGTTCAGCTTGCCCAGCGGAATGCCGCCCGCCTCGATGGCGCGCGCGACGCACGTGGCCGTGTAGGGCGACACGTAGTTCGCCAGCATGGCCGACGAACACGTAGTGTGCGTGCCAGCCAGATTCATGTTGTCCTTGAACGCCACCGGCACGCCGGCGAGCGCCCCGAGGCCATCCGCCTCACCCGACGCCACGGCGGCGTCTAGCTTCGCGGCCTGTTCAAGCGCAAGCGCTTCGGTGGTCTCAAGAAACGCGTGAGTGGCGCCGTCAAGCGCACGCACGCGAGCAAGCGAAGACTCGGCAATTTCGCGCGCCGAGAACTCCTTCGCGGCCAGGCCCGCACGAATATCGCTCGCGCTCATGCAGGCAAACGCATGATCAAGTGCGCTCATTAGCGGTCGCCCCCTTCGCCCAAAATTGACGGAATGAGGAAGCAACCGTCCTGCTGCTTCGGCGCATTCTCAAGCGCCACGTCCTGCGTGAAGCCGGGTTCTTCCACGTCATCGCGCATGACGTTCGACAAGCCGCCGATGGGATGGAACGTGGGCTCAACGCCCTCCAGGTCGTACTCGGTGATAGGACGCAGGCTGTCGATGATGGCGTTCAAGTCAACCGTCATCTGCGCAACCTCTTCGTCCGTGAGGCCAATGCGCGTGTATTCCGCAATATCACGCACATCGTGTTCAGTAACATGTTGGGTCATAGGATTCGCTCTTCCCTTCTCTCGTTTTCACACAACGACTCCGCGAGCGCAACAGGAGCCGAAGGTGGAGCAGGTGAAAACATAACGCCGCCCATGATACCAAAGGTATCTCCCTCTCAGTGCGTCATCACCCGCTTTGGCCACAGACTTAACAACCACAGCGGTGAGAGAAGAAGTTATCAATATGAGGTAACACCGCGAAACACATTCTTGTCATGAGCGCGCAACGCAAACGACCCCCTTTTCAGGCGGATTAGTACCGCTCAAAAGGGGGTCGTTTCATCAATTTCTTGCTCACTCCCGCCACGGCAAGAAAAGACAACCGAGTAAGCAAAAGAAGTGTTTACGCCTGCTTGTAGACAACGTAGGTTTCTTTTACTTGGCCGTTGGCGTCGAAGGCGGCGATGTCGGCGGTGCTTTTGAACTCCAGATCCTCGCCTTTGTAGCCGTAATTGCTGTTGTTCATGGTGTACATGTAGCCGTAGATGATGCCACCCTCATCGGCGCTTTTGTCCTGCGCGTCCACAAGTTCCTGCGCGGCAGCCTTGCACTTGTCAAGTTCTTTCGGGTTCCACAGACGGTCCCCACCGAGCGGTCCAAGCATGTTGTCCTCCTTCAAAACGGTTTGCACGTGGTTGTGATAGTAAGCGCCTCACTGCGAAAAAGCGTCCGGATCAGGACAACGAAAACGGGAGCCGCTTCAGCAAATGCAGGAGGGCATGCCGCACTTTGGTTCCATCTGAGGGCCTATGCTGTGCAAAACAGTAGACGCACCGTTTTCGGAAAGGGGACTCGCATGAACGTGACCGTTCGCGCGCGCACAGGAGACGTCCAAACCATTGCAGTGGAACTCGAAGCGGCCGAGGTGACTGACTACCTGCGGGGTTTCTACCTGATGACAGCTCAGCAGGCAGGACTGCACCCTGAACCGGGGCTGACCTCAAAGCAGCTGGTGGAACGCGAGTGCAACCTCGACGAAGTAGGCCGCGCGGCGAGCGAAACCGTAGCCGTGCGAGCAACGCCAGCCGTGCTCGATCGAGCGGGCATTGATGCCGTGGGAGCGCCAGACTACGGCTGCCACGGCTACGCACAAGAGGGCCAGCCGTTCGCGTTCGACCTGACGATAGTGCCCAAGCCCCAGATGGAGCTAACCTCCTACGACCCCGTTGAGGTACCCCATCAAACTCACGAAGTGACCGAAGAGGAAGTGGATGCCTTCCTGGCGCAAGTGGCCGCTGTCCGCAATCTGTCGGAGTTGGGAACACCCGAGCAGCTGCGCCAACGAGCCCGCGAAGACTTGCAGGCAGAAGCCGACGAGCGTACGCGCGCCTACCAGCGCTTCATCGCCGCCGATGCCTTGGCAAGCCGCCTTACCAACCCGGTGCCCGACGCGGTATTCGCCGCCCACTATGCGGAGATCACGCAAGACTTCCGCGCTTCGCTCGCCGAACAGGAAATGACCGAAGAAGACTACCTGCGCGAGCGTGGCTTACAAGCCGATGAACTGAAGCATCGCCTGATGAGCCAGGCCCGCGAACAACTGCGTCAGGGCTTGGCGCTTGACGCCCTCGCGCGCCACGAGAACCTGAAACTCACCACTGCCGAGCTTAAGGAATTCCTCGCAAGTATGTCCGAAGGCCGTCCCGACGAATTGCTTCACACCTTGAAAGAACAGGGCGGCCTGCGCAAGGTTGAAGAAACCGCTTTGCGCGCCAAGACGAACGACTGGCTCGTTCGCACCGCGCGCGTCGCCTGAGTCCGGTTGCCGAAGCGCTCTCGCTCCCAGAAGCGCAGCGTCTTGATGGGGGTTCTTCAACAAAACCAGTGACCCTCGCTTTCGTTGAAGAACCTCAATACCTGGCTGCTGTTACCGTCTTCGGCGCTCCCCTATTCTTTTGGTTGTAAGGCAAACCGAATGGAGGAGAAAACCATGTGCTTCAGACCAGCAGCTGTGAGTAACGGCACCATCGCCTGCCCCATGTGTGGCCACGAGAACCCAGCATCGGCCGAGGTGTGCGAGGAATGCGGCTTTGCTGCGAGCGCCGCACCCGGAACCCCGAAGGCTCCCGGTGCTCCCAAAGCGCCTGGCGCCCCCAAGGCTCCGGGAGCCCCCAAAGCCCCAAGCGCGCCCAAGGCTCCCGTCGCGTAACAACGACACCGCAGCAGGAGGGCCGCCTCATAAGGCGACCCTCATTGCATCCCACTCAGAACAAGCAGATTCCCTCCTCTAGTCGCACAGCACATACAACCCGGATTCCAAATGCGCACGATAGAACTCATCCAGAATGTCCATGAGCCCCATAAAACACTCGGACTTCAGATCGGCCTCCATGCCTACAAAGCCAATCTCCACTTCATAGGGCCGCTCCATCTTTCGCAGCACAAACCCCGGCTCTTCCGGCATAGTGAGCGAAGCAAACGCAGGCAAAAACGACAAGGCAGCATCGCGTTCCACCAAACGCTTGCGCAAGGAGAATTCGGAACTGGACAGCGAAATGGCATCGCGTCCGAAGCGTCGGGACAAAAAGCCGTAGAGATGCGTATTCGTGGTAACCAGTGGCCGGGAGATAATATCCTCGTCGCTCAGCACGTCCTTCTCCGCCAGGGGCGAAGACGAGCACACCATCACCTTGTCGTACGCTTTGAGGTAAGGCCTATACTGATAGCCTTTTTCCTCCAAATCGTCGATGCCACCCTGCTCTGAGCTGCGCTCCTGATTGAAGAAACACATAAGGCCAATCGTGGGCGAACTTGGTGCGCCCTCTCCCGCTCTGCCCGCCAGCAACACTTGGCGGATCTGCGGGTTTTGCGATTCGTGAAAACGGATTTTGCGCGACTCAAAAATATAGTCCTTCGCATCCTGCGTGAGGAAGGCCAGTAGCGCCACATTCTGGCACTCCAGGTTAATGCAACCCGTGTCCTTGTGTTGAGGCTGCGATTGCGAGGCGGCAAATTCCAGCAACTCTGAATAATTCTCAATGATGGCTGCGGCTCGGGGAACCAGCTCTTCCCCCACAGGCGAAAGATCTAGCTTGTTGGAGTAGCGAACGAGCAGCTTACAACCCAGCTCCTTCTCCAACTCGTTCATCGCGCGACTCATGCCCTGAGGCGAGATGAAGTTCAACTTCGCCGCCCGGGTGATGGATTTGGTTTTCGCCACATCCAGATAATAGTGCAGATACTCGATGTTCATTGCGCGTCCCCCTTGCCCTTCGGTGTGAGCCCCTCCATTGTAGAGCACTTTCCTTGACACCGCGCGGTCGATCTTCGGACACTCGTCTCAAGCACCCGAGCAACGCCCCTGTTCAAGCGCCACATTCGCTTCTCTTCGAACCCACAACATGCCGCCCCAACGAAACGTGGACGAAGCCCCAACGAATCGCGGGAGCAAAGCCAGCCCCTCAGAATCGGGGGCTAGCTCAACGGGCTGCTTGTTTTCGTTTCGGCGCGCGCTTCATACACTTCTTGGCGGGGGGATCGGGTGTTCATCCTCGCGCACGGACGCACACCCTCGATCGCTCCCCCGGCACCAAACGCGCTTTCCGCACGCACGCCGCCGGGGACGGAGCAGAAGACGAAGAAAGTAGGAGGAGCATGAAGACGTCCGACAAAACGATCTATAAGAACATGTCGCTGTGTTCTTTCGGCAACGGCGCAAACCTCACCGCGGTCGATTCCAAAGACGGCAAGATCGTTCGTATGCGCCCCGTGCACTACGACGAGCACTACACCAAGGAGGACTTGAACTACTGGACCATCAACGCAAAGGGCCACTCGTTCGAGCCGGGTATGAAAACCCTGAACTCCCCGTTCACCTTTATCTACAAGACCCGCACGTATTCGCCGAACCGCATCCCCTTCCCGCTAAAGCGCGTGGACTGGGATCCCAAGGGCGAGCGCAATCCGCAAAACCGCGGCAAAAGCAAGTACGAGCGCATCAGCTGGGATGAAGCCACCGACATCATCGCCTCCGAGATTGTGCGCATCGACGAGACGTACGGACGCAACTCCATCTTCTGCCAGGGCGATGGCCACGGCGAAACGGGCTCCATCCACGGGCCCCACGGCACCATGGCGAACCTGCTGGATATGACCGGCGGCCTCACCATGCAGGCCCGCCAGCCCGACAGCTGGGAAGGCTGGTACTGGGGCGCCAAGCACGCCTGGGGCAACGAGCCGCTCGGCCAAAACACCCACCAACACAACCTGTTCAAGGACATCTCCGAGAACTCCGACGCGGTGCTGTTCTGGGGCTGCGACCCCGAAACCACGCCGTGGGGCTGGTCGGGGCAGCAGGCAAGCCGCCTCTGCTTCTGGTTCACCGAAATTGGTGTGGAGCAGATTCACATTGCGCCCGACGTGAACTACGCGAACGCCGTGCACTCCGATAGGTGGATTCCGGTACTTCCGAACACCGACGCCGCCATGCAGCTGGCCATTGCGTACGTATGGATGACCGAGGGCACCTACGACAAAGAGTACCTGGAAACCCACACGGAGGGCTTCGACTGGTTTGAGTACTACGTGCTGGGCAACGAAGACGGCATTCCGAAGACACCCGAATGGGCCGAAGAGAAGTGCCACGTGCCCGCGTACCGCATTAAGGCGCTTGCGCGTTACTGGGCCTCACACAACGTGTCCATCGGCCACTGCAACGGCGGCTCCTACATTCGCTCCTGCTATTCGCATGAGCCCGCCCGCCTTGAGGTGTACCTGCTGGCCATGCAGGCCGTGGGCAAGCCGGGCCGCAACCAGGTGAAATTCATCGAGTGGGCCCTCATTGGCATGGACTCCTTCAATCCCCTGCCTCCGGGACACTTCCTGCCCGAGGTGCGCGCATGTTACCACGGCTCCGTGCTGGGCGAGTTGCCCGCGTCCTTCATCCCCAAGACGCTCGTGCCGCAGTGCATCACGGTGAAGGAAGGCGAGAAGGTGGAGTGGTACGGCCACACCACAAGTCGCCACCATCGCACCGACCAGTTCAAGAAGTTCCAGTTCCCGCAGGACGGCGACCATGGCATCAAGATGATCTGGTCCGACTCACCGTGCTGGTCTACCTGCTGGAACGGTGGCAACGAATTCCAGGACGCCCTGCTCAGCCCCAGCCTTGAGTTCTTCTTGGTGCAGCACCCTTGGATGGAAAATGACACTCAGTTCGCCGATCTCATTTTGCCGGTGTCCACCACGCTGGAACTGGACGACTTCGGTGTTGACACGTACTCCGGCCAGTTCAACTCCATCATTTGGGAGCAGCATGCGTGCGACCGTCAGCACGAGTCGCTCTCCGATTACGAGGCGGTTGTTGAGGTTGCCAAGAAGCTGGAGAAGTACGGCGGTGTGTATGAAGACTGCGCCGCGCACCTCACGGGTGAAATGACCGTGGAGGAGTGGCAGGAAGTTGGCTATCAGGGCTCTGGCCTGCCCGAAGAGGAACAGGACCTGGAACTTATCAAGAAGCAGGGCTACCAGATGCTGCCCACCCGCGAGGGCTGGGACCAGGAACCGGCCGGCATGATTGAGTTCTACGAAGACCCCGAGAACAACCCCATGGAAACGCCGACGGGCAAGATTGAGTTCTACTCCACCGGACTGGCCAACTTCTTCCCCGACGACCAAGAGCGCCAGCCCGTGGCTAAGTGGATAGAAGAATCCGAGACGCATCACGAGCGCATCAGCTGCGAACGCGCCAAGGATTACCCCTTCCTGCTGGTGTCAAACCACCCACGTTGGCGCATTCACGCCAACTTCGACGACTGCCCGTGGACGCGTGAAATTGAGACGTGCAAGGTGGTGGGCGAAGACGGCTACGCCTACGAGCCCGTGTGGATTCACCCGACCGATGCCGAGAAGCTGGGCATTAAGAGCGGCGACATCGTTGAACTCTTTAACGAGCGCGGCACGGTACTGGGCGGCGCATACGTCACCGAGCGCATCATGCCAGGTGCGGTGCTGCAGGACCACGGCGCGGAAACCGACCCCATCGTCAGCGGTGTGGGTGGCATCGACCGCGGCGGCGCCAACAACCTCATCTGCCCCAGCAACACTTCTTCGAAGAATGCGGCAGGCGAAGTGACCGGCGGCTTCTTGGTGGGCGTGCGCAAGTGCGACATTAACGCGCTGATGGAGCAGTACCCCGAGGCGTTTGAGACCGAGCATTACACCATTGAGACGGGCACCAACGTCTACGACTATCTGCAGGAGGCTTAAAAGATGAAGACTATTCTGTTCGACGCAAGCCTGTGCAACGGCTGCTACGGGTGCCAGATGGCCTGCAAGGACGAGCATTGCGGCAACGACTGGAGCCCCATCGCCGCCGAGCAGCCTTTGACCGGCCAGTTCTGGTGCAAGGTGGAGCAGGAAACGCGCGGCAAAGTGCCCGAGGTGAAGGTACAATACACGCCCGTCATGTGCGGCCACTGCGACAACGCTGCCTGCATGGCCGCTGCAACTGACGGTGCGGTGTATCGCCGCGACGACGGCCTCATTATTATCGACCCGGTAAAGGCCAAGGGTCAGAAGGCCATCGTGGAGGCGTGCCCCGCTGGTGCCGTGTACTGGAACGAAGCGCTGGAACTTCCCCAGAAGTGCACGGGCTGCGCACACTTGCTGGATGACGGTTGGTCGGTTCCCCGCTGCGTCGATGTGTGCGCGACGGGCGCCCTCACCTACGTCGATGAGGCAGACGTGCCCGCCGATGCCGTGCCCATGCCAGCCGTGGCTGAAAACCATCCGCACGTGTACTACCGCAACATCCCCAAGCGCTGGGTGTATGGCGTGCTGGTGGATCGCGGTGCCAACGAGGTGATCATCGGTACGAAGGTGAGCCTCGTGGACGCCGAGGGCACCACGGTGGCCGAGGTAGACACCGACGAGTTTGGTGAGTTCCGCTTCAAGGAATTGGATGAGAATGCCTACACCGTGCGCGCACAAGTGGCTGGCTTTGAGGAAGTGGTACTGACCGCCGACACGTCCGAGGGGGACGTGGTGTTGGGCGACATCTTCTTGAAGGCCGTCGCCTAGGACACAGTGGGTTTCTCCCCTGCGGCGCTGGGGAAACGAGAGCGCCGCAGGGGTTTTCTACAAGGAACACAGGAAGGGGTAACAATGGCTGAAGCAGCCAAGAGCAACAAGGTTCTCTTCAAGTGGATATGGATCGCTGTTGCCGCTCTACTTATTATCATTGGCCAGTTTGGCCCGCTGTGGTCGCCCGACCTGACGCGCGAGGGACAAGCCGCCATCATGGTGCTGTTGGCCGCCGTTGTCATGTGGGCGACCGAAGCGCTCCCTTTGCCCATCACGTCGCTTGTCATGGTGGCCATGTGTGGCTTTTTGGCCATCGCACCTTATAACGACATTTGGGCCGCCACGTTCACCGGATCGCTCTGGATGTTCATTGGCATCTTTGGCTTCACGACGTTTTTGGGGGTATCCACCTTCCCTCAACGCCTCATTGCAATGGTGGTGCGCCTGGTGAAAGGCAAGATCAACCTTGTCATTTTGGGCTTCATGATCATCTGCTGCGTCATTTCGGTGGTCATGTCCAACATCGCACTGACTGCCATCATGATGGGCTTCGCCGCTTCGCTTCTGCGTGCGGCTGACGCCGAGCCTGGCAAGTCCAACCTGGGCCGCTGCCTGGCGCTGGCCATTCCGTTCGCCGTTATGTTCGGCGGCTGCCTTCTGCCTTCCGGCACGCCCATCAACGTGGTGGTGCTCGGTCTGGCCGAAACGGCGTGCGGTGTGACCATCAGCTTCGCCGAGTGGTTCGGCTACACCATTATCCCGGTGACGCTGAGCCTTCTGGCCTGCTGGATCATTCTCATCAAGGTGTACAAGCCCGAACCGCTGAGCCAGGAAACCGTAGATAAGTTCCTGAACGAGGTATCCTCGCTACCCCCGATGGATTTCAAGGAGAAGTTCAACATCGGCGTGCTTCTGGTGGCGCTCGTGTGCTGGATTGCCAGCTCCTGGATTCCGGCGCTCAACACCACGTTTGTAGCGCTGGTGGCCCTGGGTCTTCTGTTCCTGCCCGGCACCTCCATGATTACCACGAAGCAGTACCGCTCCGAGAGCCCTTGGGACATCCTGCTTATGATGGCCTCCATCAATGGCATTGTGGCCGCTATGTCGGCCGCCGGTTCCGTCGCCTGGATTGTGAACCTGCTTCTGGGCGTGACCTCTGGCATGAGCTTCGTGATGCTGTTTTTGGTTATTAGCGTGGTGCTGGCTATCGTGCACAACTTCTTCCCCTCGGGCCCGGGTCTGGCTGCCCTCGTCACCGCTCCGGTGCTGGGTCTGGTGGCTGCCGTGGGTGGCAACTTTACCGCCACCATTCTTATGCTGGCTCTGTGGTGCGCCCTCTGCTTCCTCGTGCCGCTGGACTCCGTACTATTGGTGTCGTATGCCGGCGGGTATTACAAGTTTAATGAGATGTGGAAGGGTGGCCTTCCCGTCACGCTTGCCACCATGGTGTTCTTCAGCGCGTTTCTGCTGATAGTTCCACCACTTTTGGGCGCCGCATAAGCGCTTCTGCATGGTTCTACATGAGCGTGAGCCCCTTTCTGCGGGAGGGCGGGAAGGGGCTTGTCTATAAGGGGACGTTACTGTAATCTCGGGGGGATACATCGTGTCTGGAGCCGTTTTGCAATCCTCATTGCGACCGCGCGCTATAATCTGCATCCTTATTGCCGCCGCCCTCGTGGCCGCAACCGCACTTGCCCCATCCACACCCGGCCTCTCGTACGAGGGACGCATGGTGCTGGGTATTCTCGGCGCAGGCATCCTCCTGTGGGTGACCGAGTCGCTGCCACTTCCCGCCACGGCGCTCTTGGTGCTGGTAATGATGCCCCTCATGGGCGCCTGTTCCTTCGAGGAAGCATACGCCAACGCCATTGGCTCAACGGTGTTTTTCCTCATGGGCACGTTCGCCTTCACCGTGGCACTTGACGCCACGTCCATCCCCACCCGCATTGCCGCGCGCGTGCTGAAGTGGTCGGGCACCAACACCAACAAGATGCTGCTCGGCTTCATGTGTGCCACAGCATTTCTGTCGTTTTTCATGTCCGATGTCGCCGCGTGCGGCGTGTTTATCTCGGTGGGCAAACGACTACTGGAGTTGAACGAAGCTGAGAAGTTGAAGTCGCCCATGGGCAAGGCGCTCATGATAGCCATTCCCTGGGCGTCGTATGCTGGCGGTTGTGCCGTCATGACGGGCAACGGCTGCAACGTGGTGACGGTGGGGCTGTTCTCGTCGCTGTTTGGCGTGAACATGAACTTCATCGAATGGTCGATGCTGGGCTTTCCTTTCTGCCTCATTATGCTTGCGGTCTCGTGGTTTGTCATTACGCGGCGCTTTAAGCCCGAGCCCATCTCGCAGGCATCCATTGATGCCACCGCGTCCGAGGTGTCGAACATGGGCCGCCTCACCCGCCCTGAGATTCTCACGATGGTTATTATTGCGCTGGCTATGGTGTTCTGGATTCTCAGTTCGTGGTTTAGCTTTTTGAACACCGCTATGATTGCCGTGTTCGCCGTGGTACTGCTGTCGGTGCCCGGCTGCTCAACGCTGGAGTTTAAGACGCTCGTGTCGCGCATGAACTGGGGCGTACTCATCATGATCATGTGCATTCTGTCCGTCTCACACTTCGTGGTGACCACGGGTGCCGGTGACTGGATGGTGACCACCGTGATGGGAGCGCTCCCCGAAAGTTGGAAGACACCGTTCGCCGTGTTGGTGGTGCTGTCAACTATCGGCGCGGTCGTACATAACGTTGTGCCGGTTGGGCCCGCTGTGGCAGGCATCCTCGCCTACCCGTTCGGCGTGATAGCGGGCGACTTCGGCATTAGTATGTACTGCATGCTGATGGTAGTTGCCTGGCAGGCTTCGCTCGCCTACATTCTGCCGCTCGACTGCGTACCCATTCTCACATACTCCACGGGCTATTATCGTATGTCTGACATGGCGCGCATCGGCTGGATCCCCACCGTGGTGCTTATCGCACTCACCGCCACGTTACTGCCAGCCCTGTGCGCAGTGTTTGGGTTTGCGTAAGAGAAAGGTGCGCCTTCAGGTGTTTCGAATGCGTCTCAGGTTGAGAAGCAAAAGAGGAACTTCTAAGTTATAAGTATGATTTTCACAATAATAAATACCTGATGAAAATACCCCTAGCGAAGCGTCGGCATGCATCCCCGTCCCCCGGCGCTTCGTTTTTTCATTCTTTAATTCAGTAGTCTTTAAATCAATATTCCTTTTTTCATGCCTCAATTTTTCATGCCTCGTTTTTTATTCCCTTTTTGATCCAAAAAGGGTGAGCAGATGTTTCACGTGAAACAATGCCATTCGTTTTTTCGTGTCACTCGTTTTTTGTGTTGGTAGTTTTACGTGCTGTTCTTCCTTTCGTTCGTGTCATTCATTTTCATGTCGCTCGTTTTTTCGTTTTTGCGTGCTGTTGTTTTCGCTTTTTTGATACTCGTTTTTTCGTGTGCGGAAAGTTTTCCTTTGGGAACTTTTCTTGCAGTCATTGATCCACTCTCATAAAAGTTATTTATACCTCTTGACGCCCGATACTATGCAACGTATAGTATCGGGCGAAAGGAGGTATACGATGGACGCTCAAATGAAGCGCGGCTTTTTGGAAGTCTGCGTGCTCGCCTCAATCAATCGGCAGGATTCGTATGGCTACCAGATAGTCAAAGACGTGCCTTCCATTCTGAATTTGACTGAGTCGACGCTGTATCCCCTGCTCAAGCGCTTGGAATCAGCAGGGCTGCTCACCACGTACGCGGTGGAGCACAACGGGCGTTTGCGCAAGTACTACCGCATCACCGACGCGGGCGTGCGCCACATCGATGAGTTTCTGCGCGAGCAGGACGACATCGTCTCCATCTACGAATACGTGAAACGAGGTGCAAACCGATGAACAAGACCGAGTTTACTGAAGCGCTGCGACGCGCACTCGGCAAGTTGCCGTCGTATGAAGTTGAGCAATCGATTTCGTTTTATGCCGAAATGATTGACGACCGCATGGAAGACGGCATGACCGAAGCGGAAGCCGTGGCCGCGCTGGGGCCCGTCGATACTATTGCAGCGCAGATCATCGCCGAGACGCCGCCCATCCCGAAGGCCATCGCAAAGGCGAACACTGGCAGCCGCACTTTAAACATTGTGCTTCTGGCGGTGTTCTCTCCTCTTTGGGTGCCTATCGTACTGGCGTTGGCTATGGCGGTGTTTGCCGTGTATCTGTCCATTTGGATGGTGGTGGTGGCACTGTGGACTGTCGTGGTCATGCTGCTTCTGTGTGCACCCATTGGCATCTGGGGCTTGGTGTATAGCCTCTCCACCGGCTTTCCGCTGACGGGCCTGTGGCTTTTGGGCTGCGGGTTGGCCGGCGCGGGGCTGGGACTGTTTGCCTGGTTCGGCGTGCTGGCTGCCAGCAAGGGACTAGTGCAGCTCACGCACACGTTCGCCTGCTGGATTAAGAGTTTGTTCGTGAAACGGCGCACCAAGGGCGAAGAGGCTGGTGTGACAGGAATGCCCGGTGCTTTCCCCGGCGGCTATCCGCCTGCGCCGCCCGCACCCCCTACACCAACTGGATACAACGGGGCACCAGCAGGTTTTGCCACCTGCCCTCCACCCTCCCCCTACCCCTATCCGCCCACCTCTCCCCTGCCCACTGCGCCGCTGGCCGGGCAGCCGAACTCGGAAGGAGCGCCGAGCCATGACCACCGCGCGTAAAGTTGTTCTTATCATCGCCACCGCCCTTGTTATCGGCGGGTGTGCGATCTCCTTCGGAGCGTTCGCGGCCGCCGACTTCCGCCTGGAGAACTTGTCGAACATGCCGCGCGATTGGACCGAAGTCACCGAGACGCTTGATGCCGAGAGTGTTGCGGCACACAACGCCATCATTGTTGACAGCGAAGCGGGTGATGTCCGCTTCGAGGCTTCCTCTTCCGATGCCATTGAGGTCACCTATTGGAAGGGTGAGCTGCGGAATACCGAGATTACCGACACGAACGGCGAACTGCACATTACGTGCACGTCCAAGCCTCGCATCGGCGTCATGATCATGGACTTCGACTTCACCGACCGCTCCACCGTGGTGAAGGTGCCTGCGTCGTTCGCCGGCTCCGTGACGGTACGCTCCCACGAGGGCAGTACCACCATCGACGACATGCCGTCGCTCAGCGCCGTGAGCGTGACCACCAACAATGGCCACGCGCATATCGGCCGCTCCACAGCGGATTCCGTGGAGTTGAGGACTGAAAACGGCGTGGTTGATATCAGCGATGTTACGGCGAACAGTGTGGAGGCTTTCACCCGCAACGGCAGCGTACAGATGGCTTTCATTGAGGCGGCTGGCGCGGTAACGGCGCAGGGCGGCAATGGCACCATTTCCGTGAATGACCTGCGTGCTGCCACCCTGAGCGTCTTTGCGGAAAGCGGTAGTATTGAGCTGCGCGGCATCGACGCAGATACGGTGGAAACCCGCAGTCAGACCGGCAACCAGCACCTCAACGACGTGACGACTGGTCGCCTGACCGCACAGAGTATGCAGGGCAGCATTGACGGTACTGCACTGGTCGCCCGCGATGGCGCCTCGATCCAAGCTGATACGGGTGAGGTGAGCCTCTCGTTCACAGGGTCGGCCGAAGACTACGCCATCGATGCCTCATCGGCATCCGGCAACGTCCACGCGCCGCAGGGGTCGCCGAGTGCGACGAAGCGCATCGTGGTTCGCACCACCATTGGCAACATCGACCTGTACTTGAGCGAATCGCCCTCCGCGTTGCGGGATGAGCAAGCCCCGGGTGGCGGAAACGGCACGGGGGTGCCCTCAGCGCCAGTTCCTCCGACAGCACCTGAAGCACCCAAAGCGCCCTCAGCGCCAACAGCTTAAATAGGTTGCATTAGGCACTGTGTTTCAGCAGGCCGACCTGGACGAGGGATCCCTCCCCTTCGTTCTTGGTCGGCCTGTTGTATTCGCGCCTGTTGGGCTGTTGATCAGCCTCTTTCCTCCTGCGCATACACGGCGAGTTCGGCGAGGAAGGCCTCGCCGTAACGCGCGAGCTTGGTGGCGCCCACGCCGGATACGTCAAGGAATTCGTCTTCGGAAGCGGGGAGCTTCGCACACATATCACGCAGCGTGGCGTCCGAAAACACGATGTAGGGAGGTACACCTGCCTCGTCGGCCAGACGCTTGCGCAACGTACGAAGGCGTTCGAACAACTCCTCGTCTGCATCTGCCCCGCCAGCAGCCGTGCCCGAAGCACCAAACGCGCGTCCTCCCTTCACTCCCGCTGCGGCGCGCGTGCGATCGGCCTTATGCACCACCTTTTTCATGGTGAGCACAAACCCTTCTTCCGCCACCTCGCGAGCACGGGGACCCAGACCTACGGTGGGATAGGAACCTTCGGTAATACTCAGGAAGTCGCCGGCGACAAGCAACTCGATGATCTCTTTTATCTGGGCAGTTGATGCACGTGAAGCGCCATAGGTGGCCGTTTCATCCAGGTGCATTTCCAGCACTTTCGCGCTCTTCGACCCGCGCAGCACATCCACCACAAGCCCCTTGCCGAAACGCCCACGCAACTCCTGCACACACCGCATAATCGCCCGCGCATCAGCGGTAACGTCCACGGCTTCAAAGTCGCCACTGCAATTAGAACAACAAGTTCCGACTGCCTGTCGGCAGTCGGAACTACTCGACGCTGCGGAGGGTTCTGGTACCGAATCTTGCGGCTCCAAGCCTTCCTCACGGCCAAAGGGCCGCTTCGTCAGGCTTTCACCGCAATCTTCAGCACCAGAACCCTCTTCGCTGACGCTACGAACGCTCCCTAATCCTTGACCAAAATAATCCAAGATGTAGCGTCTCAGGCACGTGGTGGTGTTGCAGTAACCGGTCATGGCGGCAAGCAGGCGGCGGCGCGAGGCGCGAACAGCCTCGGCTTCTTCGGGCGTGAGTTCTTCGTTGCCCGACTCTTGCTCAATGAAGAAACGGCAGGTGGACACGTCGCCGTCGCTCCACAGCAGCATGCAGGTGGAGGGTTCACCATCGCGGCCCGCGCGGCCTGCCTCCTGATAGTACGCTTCAAGCGAGCCCGGCATGTTGTGGTGAATCACGTAGCGCACGTTCGACTTGTCAATGCCCATGCCGAAAGCGTTCGTCGCCACCATGACAGGGGCGTCATCGGCAATGAAGGCGCGCTGGCTCTCGATGCGCTGAGCGGTGGGCATGCCGGCGTGGTAGCGCGTAGCGCGCACACCCGCCTCAATAAGCGCGGCGTGCACCTTGTCGGTGTCCTTACGCGTGGAGCAGTACACAATGCCCGAGTCGGCCGGGTGCTCAAGCACCCACGCGGCAATCCACGCGAGTTTGCGTTTCGGGTCTTTGCGCTCCACGCCGAAGTAGAGGTTTGGCCGGTCAAACCCCGTGACCACCTCGTAGGGTTCGCGCAAATCGAGCAGGCGCACAATGTCGCGACGCACACGTTCGGTAGCCGTGGCTGTGAACGCCGCCACAACGGGACGCGTGGGAAGTTGCGCGATGAAGTCACCAATGGTGAGATACGATGGGCGGAAGTCCTGGCCCCACTGGGACACACAGTGCGCTTCATCCACCGCCACCAGCGAAATGGTCGCCTCGCGGGCAAAGTCGAGAAAGCGCTGGTCGGCGAGGCGTTCGGGCGCCACGTACATGATCTGGTACGCACCCGCGAGCGCGCGACGCAGCACGGTGGCCTGCTGACCAGGCGTCAGGGAGGAATTGAGATAGGCACCGCGCACGCCCGCGTCCAAAAGCGCGCGCACCTGGTCGCCCATGAGGGACACGAGCGGACTCACCACCAGGGTCAGACCTTCGAACACAATGCCCGGCACCTGGTAGCACACCGATTTGCCCGCGCCCGTCGGCATAACCGCCAACGCATCGCGCCCGGCAAGGATGGCCTCGACCACGCCCTCCTGCCCCGGCCGAAAGGCTTCGTAGCCAAAATGCTCCCGCAACGCCGCCCGCGCCGCCGCCCCATCAACCATGAATCGTCCTCTCCGGCGGCCCACCGCCCAACCCTCGTTCGTTAGGCCCCATCATAGCGTATTCGCCCCTTTAGCGGCGGACCGCCATCCTGAATTGAGGGGTTGCAAGGCGGAGCGCGGCGTGTATAATGCGGGGTGTCGGCGATGCCCGTTTGGTTAGAGTTGGGCGGGTGACGCAGGACATGTGCTAGGCGGTTCGGGTGCCAGCCCTACCGCCTTTTTTGTGCTCTTTTCGCCTTATGCCTCGCCTTTCGCCTTCGCCGCAACGCATCATGTACTGCCATAAGAAACGACAGTATGGAGCAAAGCCCCGCAATCAGGTTGAAACTATCCATGGGGATCCCCCTCTCTCTCGAGGCGTCACCCACCCGGGCGCGAACACCGCCGACAGGGGGCATTCTAGCACTCAACATTCTGCCAAGCTAGTACAAATTATGCGTCTGATCAGGCGTTAGGTTTCTGTTAGATTCTGGCAAGGTTTCGGTAGAAGATACGGCGAATACACGGCGAAACCGCGCCGTATCCGCGATGGAACTGCGGCATAAGGTGTGCGGTTCGCACGCATATCTGACAAGAATCAAGTGGCTACCCGAGCGGAAACACGCACAGTTCAAAAAACGCGTCACGTGCGCACTGTGCGATAATGAGCCGAACAATACTCTCCTCGAAGGAGCCACTATGACCGTCATGTCTGCACCGTTCGAATGCCTTACCTTCGCCGTGTCGAAACCGAGCTGGGGAACCAGTTCTCTGGTGGCTGCGCTTGTTGCGCCTGATGCCTATGAGTTGCGCCTGAAGCGTATCGAGAACGGTACGGCTACCGCAGATGAGGTGCGACCCTATACGCTTGAGGACGCGCACGCCCTTGACAAGTGGATTCGCGCACTCGGGTTCTACGACAAAGGCGCGTCGAGCGAACGGGTTGAGGGTGCGGGATCATGGACGCTCACGATAGCTTTTGCCAATGCCGATGGCCTGGTGCAAGGCGGTACCGCCTATCCCGATTCGTTCCCCGATTTGCTGGCCACCATGAAGGGGCTGGGGCTTCCGGGCTTTCGCCACCTGGACGAGGCGGCGTTTCTTGCAGATTTCAACACGCCGCAACAAGTGCGCGCCGCCGCACCCACGGCAATACCCGCAGGTCTTGGCATTCCCGGGCTTGAAGGTGCCTTGAGCGACCTGTTGAAAAATCCTGCTCGCGCCGAGTCCGCCCTGCGCGAGCAGTGCCGGAACCTCCCCGTGTCAACCAAGCAAGAGATGCTTGAGTTCATCAGGAAAACCAACCCCGAACACTACGACTGGTGGAAACGCATCCTGCTAGGATAGTGACGTCTTACGAAACCTTCGCCTTCGGAAGGAAGCCATCGAGTTCGGCGTCCAGTTCGGATAGGTGTTTGACTTGCGGGTGGTCGTTCAGTTGCCCGCGCGCCATCACGAGGCGTACCTGACGCAGTGCTTCCAGGTTCTCTAGCGGGTTTGCATCCATCACTATAAGGTCGGCGGCTTTGCCCGGCTCAATGGAACCTGTCTCGTCGCCGAGTCCCAGGATGCGCGCGTTCCCCAACGTGGCCGTGTGCAGGGCAAACGCGGGCGACACGCGCACGAGGCGCTCGAAATACACCACTTCGCGCCACATGTCGTACTGCGTGATGTAGGGGCACGACGAGCGGTGCCGAGGCCCACGGAAATGCCCGCCGCGAGCGCCTGCTTCGCCGCGTCCACGATGCCCTCGAACACGATGCGGCCGTTCACCTGCTGCACGTGCGTGGACTTCGTCTTTTCGGGCGGCAGTTCCACGAACGGCAACGCAGGCGAGATGGTGCAGGTGAGCGACGAGGTGCGTCCAGCACCATTCTTCTTGAAGAGCGCGATGATCTCGTCGTCGAGGGGCCCACCGTGCTCGATAGTGTCCACGCCGGCTTCAAGCCCCACACGCACGCCTTCGGTACTTTCGATGTGAGCGGCTGTGGACATGCCCAGCTTGTGCGCCTCTTCGCAGGTGGCGCGCGCTATCTCGGGCGACATACGCAACACGCCAGGTTCACCTTCCACCTCGGCGTCAAACACGCCGCCCGTGATGAACAGCTTCACCAGGTCGCACTTGCGCGCGAAGCAGGCGCGCACGGCCTCGCGAGCCTCTTCCGGCGTGGAGACCACCTTCGCGAACAGGCCCGCACCGTGGCCGCCCGGCACCGTGACGCCCGTGCCCGAGGTAACCAACCGCGGCCCCGGATACTTGCCCGCGTTGATGGCGTCGCGCACGTCCACGTCGGCAAACGCCGGGTCGCCCACCGAGCGCACGGTAGTCACGCCGCTCACCAACTGCTGCTGCGCGCTCTTTCGCAGCATGCGACGCAGATACCACATGCCAAGAGGGTTGCCCGTCACCTTGTCAATGAGGTCGCCCGCACCGCCCGCACTCATCGGCTTGCCGGTGCCGCACAGGTGCACATGCGCGTTGATCAGGCCCGGCATGAGATACGCGCCACCCAAGTCCACCTCGCGCGCACCCGCAGGACACACCGTCGTAGCCGCCGTCCCCACCGCCTCAATGCGGCCATCGTTTACCACCACAGTCATATTCGACTGCGGCTCCATACCCTCCGTGCCATCAAGCACCGTCGCATGAGTAAACACAAACGCAGCCACAAGCCCCCCTTTCGCTTCGCCACGCGCCCCCATTCCCGAACGCGCCGCAGGTGTAATGAGGCCAGTATACGCCTCCGCCCGATCACATGCACTCACCAGCGAAAACTACGAAAACACGAAATGTTTTAGGCCGATTTTCCCCGAAAACACGAAATGATTATTGAAATAACGCAAGGGGCGCGTGCTTATTGAGCTGAGTGAGCGTCCCTCTCCTCGCGAGTAAGAGAGAAGGCAATGTGAGGCATGGCCACGCCGCGGTAGTGTTTTGTGAAGGTGAGACGCGGTGTCATGCCGTTGCGGCGGGCGACGTTTTGGGAGGCGGTGTTGGTGTCGCGAATGATTGAGAATACCTCGCACGCGCCCAACGTGTCGAATGCGTAGTCGCAGCACGCGCGGGCGGCCTCCGTGGCATAGCCTTGGTGCCAGAACGCGCGCTGGAAGAGATAGCCCACTTCAAGCACCTGCCGGCCGTCGCAGTCCTGCCAGGTGAGGCCGCACTGACCAATCATGGCGCTGGTTTCTTTCAGCACGACCGCCCAAAGACCTCTGCCGTCCGCGCGATAGCGAGCGCGCTGGCGGTCAAGCCACGCCTGCGCTTCTGCGTCCGAAAACGGACCCTCGTAAGCGTACATGACATCGGGGTCCTGCAGCATGGCGCAGAGCGCCGGAAAGTCATCCTGCGTCATTTCGCGCAGGACAAGGCGCTCGGTCTTAAGGATGGGGCGAGCGGGACAAGTTTGCGGGACGCCGGCCGCACAAGTGGCGAGCGGCGGCGTTGTTCTAGACATGGAATTCCTCGACGAAGTGTTTGATGAGGGCGGCGCTGGTGGGGGTGCAGCGTTCGCCTTCTTGGAGGGTTTCGCAGGTGGGGATACCCTTGGCCAGGATGGCGGCCGTGGCGGGTGCGGGGATGGGCAGTTCACCGTGCGCGCACACCACGGTGCCGCTGCCGGTTTGCACGGGTGTGGCGGTAATGCGCTCGGGCGCGAGCATTTCCACTGCGAGGCACACGGCGGCCACGTTGCGCACGGCTTCGCCGTTACCCACCTCGTGGAAGTGGGTTTCTTCCACCGCACAGCCGTGAGCTGCGGCCTCGGCCTCGGCGAGAATGTGGTAAATGGCGCGCATGTCGTCCTTCACGCGGTCGCTCACGGCCAGCGCGTCGATGGTGTCCAGCACCTCGCCCAGGTCGTGGTGGTGCCGCTCGGGCACGCCAGCCGCTTCCACGGCGGCATCAAGCGCGGTTTGCGCGTCGGCGTCAAGACGGCCGCGCAGGTCGGCGAGAATCGAGCGGCGCGTGGCGTCGCACGTGAGGTCAAGATGAAGTTCGGTCATGGGAAAATCACTTCGCTTTCAGATGATTGATGGATGACGCCTGGTAGCCAGCGCCAAAGCCGTTATCGATGTTCACCACGGATACGCCTGAGGCGCACGAGTTCAGCATGGCAAGCAGCGCCGCCACACCGCCGAACGACGCCCCGTAGCCCACGCTCGTCGGCACGGCGATGACCGGGCACGACGCAAGGCCGCCCACCACGGAGGCAAGCGCGCCCTCCATGCCAGCCACGGCCACCACCACCTGCGCAGCCGCAATGTCGTCAGCATGCGCAAGCAAACGATGGATGCCCGCCACGCCCACGTCGTAGAGGCGTACCACCTCGTTGCCCAGCACCTCGGCCGTGAGCGCCGCTTCCTCGGCCACGGGCAGGTCACTCGTACCGGCGGCAGCCACCACCACGGTGCCGTTGCCGTCAGGTTCAGGCAAACCACCCACGAGGCCAAGGCGCGGAAGCTCGTGATAGACAAACGCCTGCGCGGCAGCCGGGTCGGCATCAGCCAGCAGCGTACGCACCTCATCAGCGGCTTCAGCCGACAGGCGCGTAATCAGCACACGTTCCTGCCCTGCCGCACGCATTGATGCCGCAATGCCGGCCATCTGCGCAGGCGTCTTCCCCGCGCCGTAGATCACCTCGGCCACACCCTGACGCATCCCGCGTTGATGATCAACCTTCGCGTAACCCAAGTCTGAAAACGGTGCCGTCTTCAGGCGCAACGCCGCCTCGTCTGGGTCAAGCGAACCGTCGGCCACCGCGGCCAACAGCGCTCTCATCTCGCGCTCTTCCATCAGCGCTCCTCTTCCTCGTTGGTTGCGTTCGCTATGTCCGTTGCCTCCGTCGCACCGTGCGCAGCCGTGAGATGGTCTACCACGCCGTCGGCAGAACACGTCGTGTCCAGGTCGGCCCCTATGGCGGCATTGCGCGCCACCAGCCGCACCGTCACCTCAGGCGAGCGCGCGGCCGTAAGCAGCGCCTCCGCCGTGATGCGTTCGCGCTCCGGCACGTGCACGGCCAGGCAGGAAAAACTTGGCTTATTCGCCGTGAACAACCCCAGCTTGCGCGAGGCGGCGCGCACGTCGTCCTTGCTGAGGCCCGCCCGACGCAGCGGCGAGACCACGCCCAACTCAGCCAGCGCGCGAAAGCCCGGCCGGTGCGTCGGATCATCCGTGGCGTTCGTGCCGTCGGCAAGCACCGCGTCTCCCCACCCATCAGCCTCCATGTGCTTAAGAATGGTGGAGAAGATGAAGCGCTTGCACAAGTAGCAGCGGTCAGGCCCGTTTTCGCAGATGGCAGCCTCGGACAACACATCGGCATCGACCATCGCCAGCGGCACACCCAACTCTGCCGCCAACCGCTCGCCGTCAGCAATCTCACAAGGCGGCTGGAACGCCGTGCGCACCAGATACGCACGCACGTCCGCGCCCGCCGCGCGGGCTACCGCCACGAGATACGACGAGTCGCATCCGCCCGAGAACGCCACCGCCACGCGCGGCGTGCGCGCGAAGAATGCGTCAAGCGATTCAATATTCGTGCGCTGGCCTTCGCCACCCACATATGAATGGGCGGCCGCTACGTTGTCAGACATGGAACCCTTCTTCCGTTATGAACGAGCGCTAGCTTACTTCTTGGAGTGCGCTCCAAGTCAAGGGGTAATTTTTGGTCACAAACTCAACCGCACAATGGCGTCGCGCGGCCGCGAGCGAACGCGCGGCGCTTCCTACTCGAACAGTTCCGCCGCTCGCGCAAGCTCCTTCACAATGCCAATGTGCTGCGGGCACACACTCTCGCACGTGCCGCATCCGATGCACGACGACGCAGGGCCCGCCGACGCATTCCAGTCGTAGTTCTCCTGCGCGCGATACTCATCGCGATAGAGCGCGAGAATGTTCAGCGAGGCCAGCGCCGCAGGAATGCGCACGCCTTCGGGGCACGACTTCACGCAGTAGCGGCAATCGGTACACGGCACCGTGGGGATGCCGTCCAAAATGGCGCGCACCTGGGCCAGCGCGTCCAGCTCGGCGGGCGCAAGCGGCTTAAAGTCGCGCATAATGCCCACGTTTTCCTGCACCTGCTCGGGCATCGACATGCCTGAAAGCACGGTGAGCACGCCCGACAGCGACGCGGCAAAGCGCAGCGCCCACGACGGCAGCGGCTCGTCCGGGTTCGCCGCGCGCAGCACGTCGGCAGCCGCGTCCGGCAGCTTCACCAGCGAGCCGCCCTTGATGGGCTCCATCACCACGATGGGCAGCCCATGAGCGCGCGCCACCTCGTAGCACTTGCGCGATTCAACCGTTTCGCTTTCCCAGTCGGCGTAGTTGATTTGCAGCTGCACGAAGTCCATCTCGGGGTGCGCCGCAAGGATGCGCTCAAGTTCCGCCGCCTTGTCGTGAATGGAAAAGCCCAGGTTGCGAATCAGGCCCGCGGCCTTTTTCTCGGCCAAGAAATCCCACAGCCCCCAGTCGTCAAACAGGTGCGTGCGATCCTCGCCCAGGTTGTGCAGCAGGAAGAAGTCGAAGTAGCCAGCGCCCGTCTGTTCAAGCGAGGTCTCAAACATGCTGCGCGCGTCATCGGCGTCCTTCGCCATCCACGCCGGCAACTTCGTAGCCACCGTGAACGACTCGCGCGGATAGCGGTCCACCAGCGCCGCCTTGAGCGCCGCCTCCGACCGCCCGCCATGGTAGCCGCGCGCCGTATCGAAGTACGTGAACCCGGCATCCATAAACGTATCCACCATGCCGCAAAGCGTGTCGAGGTCAATAACCTTCTCCCCGTCCGACCCCTCAACCTCCGGCAACCGCATAAACCCAAACCCCAACTTGGGAATTTCCCCACCGGTATATGTCATAGCACGACCTCTCTCGTCCTACCCGCTTCGAAAAAATTCATCATGAGCATGATACTACGAGGAGACACCACCCCATTTTGAAATCGGGAGTTGACACGCATAACTACTCTGTGACACTATAGTGTGGTACTAAGCAATACGGATTACCTATTGTTGCAGAACGAGATCAAAGGACAGCGGTGGAAAACCTCACTGAAATGCTCAAGGGTGTGCTTGAGGGATGTGTGTTGGAAATTATTGGGCGCGGGGAAACGTACGGGTATCAGATTACGCGACAGTTGAATGAACTGGGGTTCTCTGACGTCGTAGAGGGAACCGTGTATACGATTCTCGTGCGGCTGGAGCGGCGAGGGCTCGTCGTCTGCGAGCGGAAGCCTTCCGAAATGGGGCCGCCGCGCAAGTTCTATTCCCTCAACGACGCAGGGCGCGCGGAACTGCGCGCATTCTGGGAGCGCTGGGACTTCATAACCGCGAAACTTGACGAACTGAAAGAAGGTGCCCGATGAACTTCTGGGATCGCGTAACCGGCAACGACATGGATCGCGACCTCGCAGGCTTCGCCGCACGCGCCGCCGAACTGCCGCCCGCCTACCAAGCCGCGTGGAAAGAAATCACCGAGCGCCTGTGGAACCATGCGGACTTCACGGGGCGCAACCTCATGCCCATTTTCGATGGCGTACTGGGGTTACTTGAGGAAGCGGCCGCTGATAATCGCCCCGTGGAAACGGTACTTGGCACCAACGTGGCTGACTTCTGCGCCGAGCTCGCAAGCGCTGAAGGAGCACAATCCTTGCGCGACCGCTGGCGCGACCAACTGAATGCCTCTATTGCCCGCAAGCTCAACCAGCAAGGAGAGTAGCCGCATGGACTTCCGCAACATGATTGAAGAAAAGCGCGAATGGCGCGTCCTCCAAGCCCGCGTCAAAGCGCTCCCCCGTGACTACCAAATTGTGTACAAGGAGCTACAGAAGTACCTCTTCAAAGTAGGTGCCGAAAACATGGACGCCAGCATGGAGGCCCTTTATAGCATCGTCGACCTCTTCGAAGAAGGCGCCACAACCGGAAAACCCGTCCTCGAAATAACCGGCCCCAACCCAGCCACCTTCGCCGACGCTCTAATTGAAAGCGCAGGTCAGTGAGAGTAAACACAGGGCCTTTTCTTACTTCCAGCGAACCACAAAAGACCGTAATTCAAGTTCTTTTCCTGGTTAACGCAAAATGTGACGCGCTTCGCGCTACTGATTACGCCAGGATGTTATGAGCCTCCCCATCACTATGACAAGGGCCTGCTCTTCTCTAGGTAACATGCTTGTCTGGCTATCCTCATCGGGATGCAAACAGCGACAGCGCGAAGCACATAGCCCCTTTAGGGATACATCCGCTCTATCACAGACGAAGAACGCAACTATGAACTGCGTTTTTCCGCTTCGCGCGAACGGCGCTCTGGCGAACGCCGCTACGGGGTTATGCCTCTTGCAAGTCAATGCCTACAAGCCAGTCAGCCCGCGTCATAATACAAGGGATGCGTGAAAACTCGTGGCATAATAGCCAGCGCGATAGCGCGTCACACTTTTTTCCGGCGGACAGGAACTTTTGCTACAACGCCCAACATGCCAGCTATCATTCACATCGAACTACTGATCCTTGATTCTTCAACGCAATCATCAACCACTTCGAAAAGTTCCCCGACGTCACATCCTATCGAATCGACAAGTGCAGCGAGGGTTGTCAGTCGCACAGCATTCACTCTACCTTCAGAGGTTTTCAACCTTTCCAGTTGGTCTTCTTTTAAGCCAGTGTCGCTGCACACTTTTTCGGCAGCAACTCCATGATCTTCCATGGCCTTCCATACACGCCAAACAACACGCATTTTGCTTAGCTTCCTTTCAGGCAAGAGGGTTAATTACGTAAGCTAATCAGAACAGGTTGTTTGCACCTTCAAACATGTATCCCCCAGTGCTTATAGCAATTCTTCAATCAACCTTTCGTTGCTTTTCTGGACTGATCAGTCCACTACTTTATTATTGTAACGCATAGCCTTCGTACTATGGATATAAAAGAATTTCGAAAGGCCTTGGGCAACAAAATCCGCGAGTATCGGAAAGCAGAAAACCTTTCCCAAGCGAAGCTTGCCGAAATGCTCGGCGGCAACAGCGACGGCTCGTATATTTCGCGCCTTGAATTAGGAAAACTCAGCTGCAGCACCGATCAACTCTACCGCATCTCCCGCGCCCTCGACGTCAGCTTAAAAGACCTAGTAGATTTTGAGTAGACAATAGTTACCTAAACTGTCGAATCTTTCGCTTCCCAAGCTTTGATCTTCACGTTGATGTCCTCACCGAATGCTTGCAGGAAGGGGATCCATTCGTCGAGTACTTTGCGGGAACAGTCGATTGCGAATTCGGCATTGTAGTTGTGCGAAAGTTCGTTGCGCATGAGGCGCATTTCGTTCCAGCGCGCACCGTCCTCAATTATGCCATTGTAGGCCGCCAGTTCGATAGCCTCGCGCGGACTCCCTTTAGCCCAGTCCACAATCCCGTAGCGCTGAATAAGAATGTCCTTCATAAGCTTCCATGACAAGTCGAAGGCAAGCCTGAACTTACTGAGCAGCCCGGAAAGTACGTAGGTATCCTCGAACACGGGCTTACCGTACGCTTGACCCAGCTCCCAGAGCAAACCATTAAGGTTGACCAGGCGATCCGTATAGGGCAAATCTATGTCATGCGTGCCGCTCACGCTAGCCCCCTACGCGCGCTTGGCGTAGATGTCGGCGTTTATGTGCCAGTCACCGTTGGCTTGCACGGTGACGTTTTGCCAATGGAAACGGTCGTCCTCGATGGTGGCGAACACCCACTTGTGATTCTCGTCTTCGAGGTTCGTCAGAACAATCATGTCGCCCTGCTTCTTTGCCTCAAGTCGGAAAATCTTGCCCGTGAATCCATACGCAACATCCCATGCGTGCGTGGTGGGGTTATAGACGCGAAGGGACGTGCCGTACTCAGTGAGAGGGTGCACGACATCGGTTCGCGCGTCACGCGCGGGCAGAATGATCACGTCCTGAATGCCCATGCCCTCAAGCACCCACGAGAAAATCCACTCGCCTTTGACCGAACTCGACAGGTTGTGGTCAATATAATCCAGCTTCCAACTGCCAATGAGTTTTCCAAAGTAATTGTACTCATCCGGCAGATTTGGGCTTTTGCCGTCGCTCACCAACGCCTCAACAAAGTCGTTCACGCACAACCCCTTCCCCGGCCGCCCAGCTGCTACACGTTAAACTTGAAGTGCATCACGTCGCCGTCCTGCACGACGTACTCCTTGCCCTCCTGGCGCAGCTTGCCTGCGTCGCTTATTTCCGCAGGTTAACGTAGGTATTTCAGCTAACGCTTTTCACCTTTATGCTGCACAAAGAGCTTACGTCGATCAGCATTTCCATACTCGTTTACAACAAAATTACAACAAAGAGGCAAAACTAGATGCAGCTAATTAGTCAACAGTGTTTCGTCCATCATTGGCGATTTCCTGTTGCTTCAGTTTGCTCTTCAGAACAGAAACCATTTGACTACCAACATCATAAGCCCAGTTTGCATCCTCATTTGAAAGCTCCGAGGCACCATGAACGGCTCTATTTAAAATTGAGGTGACTTCGCGAAGCAAAGAAGACTCTCCTAACGATATCGCGCCGACCTTTTCAAGATCGCGGATCCCTGAACCCAACCCTATTGGCCCAGGTTTTGGCGCAACATTGTATTGGGTCTTTAGCTGGTTCACAATTTTTTCTAACTCTATTCGAATGCCAGCCAAACCTAACTGCATGTCATTACGGAACACTTCAAACAGAAAATCGTTCCCGCTGTTTTTTTCAAAAGGTTCTTCCCCCGCCACTTCCTCGACTAGGGAATCCGCCTCTTTAGCTATTCGGTCTTTATCTTCGTTGTCAAGTAGCTCAATTTTCCCCAATCCGGTCAATTCGATCATCTTTAGATGGTGCAAGAACCATGGGAAACATACCAACACCAATAAAATTATCGAGATAGTGTCGATATACTCTTTAGAGAAAAAGGTATGAATCACGAATGCTACAAAAAACAGTAACGAGGGTATACCTTTTTGAATCCAGCTCATAGCCTTCTGTTTATTCACAATGCCTCCTCGGACAACCGATTTGCTCATATTCTCACAGCTCTCTCAACAGTATCCGAGAGACATCGACGACAGTCTGTATCTCATAAGTATATAGAACTGTTAATGTCTTTCACCTTTATTTCGCTAGTGCTATTCTCATGCGCTTGCGATGCAGGCAAGGCCAGGATACCGCGAATGGGGTCGCAAGAGTCAAATCCGCAAATGAGGATCCAATTTCTTTTGTTGAGGACAACCCGACCGAACCATGCCGATCTTCTTCATCAAAAGACTCTATGTATTCTATGCTGATCACCTAATTACCTCGTTAATGATTCCTATCGTCTACAGTGATAAAACCTCGCTTAAGCTTATCCCAATAATCATACTTTTGGGACGCGAGCAAAACACCTCGAATCAAAGTCAGAAATCACTCATCTTTCGTCCCAAATATCATTCCAAAACTGACCGTCCCGGTATATAATGCAAATAGGATTATTGGGACGTTACGTTTCGAGGTGACGATATGAGGTTCTTCTACGCGCGATGCTCCACGAAAGACCAGAACGAGGCCCGGCAGGTCGCATGCGCCAAGGAACTCGGCATTGAAGATTCTTGCGTGTTCATCGACAAGGCGAGCGGCAAGAACGCAGACCGTCCCGCCTTGCAGGACATGCTTTCCCGGCTCAGGGAAGGCGACGAGGTCTACATCACCGAGCTTTCGAGGCTCGGGAGGAACACCCGCGACCTCCTAGACCTCATGGACGAGTTCGAGAGAACGGGCGTGCAGCTCGTCAGCAAGAAGGAGGCCATAGACACCACAACGCCAGCAGGCAAGCTCGTGTTCAATATCTTCGCGAGCGTCGCGGAGTTCCAAAGGCAGATAATCCTAGAGAACGCAGCGGAAGGGAGAGCCGCCGCGAGGGAGCAGGGAAAGCCGATAGGCCGACCCAAAGTAGACCAAGACGCGCTGGGCCTGGCTCTGCACATGTTCCAATTCGACCCGGATAAGTCCGTGTCGGAAATCTGTTCCAAGACCGGAATAGGAAGAAGCACCCTTTACCGTGCAGCAGAAGCGCAGGGAGTAAGCAGGGCTTCAAAGAACTAAAGCGGTCAATAGAGAGCACGGCAACGATTCGCCGATACCCAAATCCAAGGGCTAAACGAGCCTTTTCTTCCACTCTAAGCGGCAACAACCCATCCAAAGGAGAATTCCTCCACCGCAGCACGTCCGCCCCTTAGAATCTTCCTGAACGCCCGAAAAGGATATGCTTCTGGCGCTCGAAGCCAGGAAGGTATAGCGGGTAGTTAAAACTTCGAAAGCGAAAACCGTTCAGCCCTAACGCGAACCGTGGTTCATCTGCTCCAAAGCCCACGCAGTCCAGAACGCCCTCACGCTACCGCCCCGCTTTCAACCTGTCGATGCAAGCGATTTCATCGTTCAGCAGCCGAAGCAGCCCGCCTCTAAGCGGCACGTAGAAATGCGGAGCGTCGAACAAGGTGATTCGCATGTTGACGTATTCTTCGAATTTGCGCTTGATGGCATAGTATCGCGCGATCCGGTCTTCCGGTATCTGCCCGTCCTTGGCGAAATCAGCTATAGCGTCCTGGTTGACGAAGGGGGCCGTGCTGAAATTGACGGCTATTCCCAGATCGGTGCTGTCGAAGTCGATTTTCGGAACGATGTAGTTGTTGACGTTCTCTTCGTTCAGGAGGTCGATGTATCTTTTGCAATCCTCATAGCAGTCGTTCAGGAGCAGCAACGACACCTTTTGCTTGTTCTCTTCCCGCCGCAACTCCTTCTCGCGAATCTCCACCTCCCTCCCGGTCAGCACCTTGTAGGTTATCGCGAACACAGCAAGGACGGCGACGGCGTTGAGGAAGCCTGTGTAAAAGCTCCAATTCATGTTCGACACATGCAGACCCAAAAGGGAGGGGATGTTCGCATAGTCCAATACCGTTGTCGTTGACACGAGCAGAATGAACGCTATGGCTGTTTTTCTCAATCTGCATCCTTCGTCTATAGAATTTGCAACTTGAATCATTTCCAAACTAAATCGCACTAACTAGAGAATTGGGGAGCTTGGATGCTTCCAAAAAGACTATCCAGAAATGACCCGCATCAAGCATGACGACGGTTTTAGCATAGGGGCTCAATGTCGGTAAGTTGCAACCCGCCGGTGATTGACCCCACAAAACCTGTGGCTGCGGTAAAGCTCGCTCCTGCTAAAGCTACAAGCAAGTTCCCCATAGCAATGTCCGATCTGTTTAGTCTGAATGCCGTTCAGAGCGCCATTTCTCTAGAATTTGTTCAGCTTTTTTGGATGTCTCTGCACCGAATAGCGTGGTTGACGTATATTTCGACAAAGCCATAAGATACGCTAACGGTGGCACCAATGCTTCGTTATCACATGGGGAATCTCCCCAAAACTGCCGAAAGGCTTTCATTTCGTTTAAGAGGCTATCTTCCCATTCTTTATACGCCTCGATTCTTCCCTTGTCTCTAGTCTCTACCGTCATTTCGTACACGCTAGGCCTTGGCGATAGGTACTTTCTTTTACTGTCTGCATACGCCTTTGCTTCTTCATCATCGATTTCACGGTAACAGTAGCTCATTTGCTCAAGTACATAATCTCTTCCATGATAAACGTCGCCCTGTATTCTGCTTAGGGAATCGTTTAGTACTTCCTTGGGGATAAGCGGCAAATAGAGAATCAAATCGTATAGACTCTTGATCGGATGCTCCTTGTCCTTGACCTCGTTTAGGAGAACCGTCGAAGCAAACTCCAGCTCTATCTCCTCCTTCTCATCCTGCGATTGAGACAGCGCATCAAAATGCTCTTCCAGAAGCGAGCCAGCGAAAGACTCATCGGGATTGCCTTTGATCTCGATAAGGTCATCAAGAGAGACGTCAAAAAATTTGGCGAATAGCACCAAGTCCGCAATCGAGGGGTTCCGCTTATCAGTCTGATCAAGCCAGTACTGAAGAGCTCTTTTGCTCTTATTAAGCGCGAAGGAAGCCGCTTCTACGTAACCATAGGTATCACAATCAAATTTTAGGTATAGGAAGTTTCGCAAATTGTCGCTCGTTTTCTCCCAGTCTATGGAGAAGTAGTTTGCGAATTCGTTCTTCATATCGTTCATAAGGTACCTCCGGACTCGGTCGCTCGATCACGCATTCAAATTATTAGCTACCGATCATGAATACTCAACGAACATTTTGTTCATTTTTGAAAGCCTGCACTCATCTCGCGAAATAAGTGCAAACATAGCTCCGCTTTACATGCCCAATCGAAAGGGATGCTTCTTTTTGATTTGCGATCTTGAATACATGCGCATTGTGCACAACACGCGATTATGATTTCTTTCGTCCCGATAATCATGTATACAATGCTCTAAGCCCAGAAGGTATAGCGAGTAGTTAAAAACTTGCAAAGCCGTTTGTTTAACCGGGCAACGCCGCACGTGGTTCATCTATTCAGAGAGATGCGATTAAGGAAGAATTACGTGAAGAGGTTGCCGATCTGAATCTAGCGGCTTCGCTTTTTTGATACGATTGCCGCTGCCGACAACCCTTGTATTGCTATACCGGCAAGAAGCGACGCTAGCAGGTAAAGCTGCAAAAAATCCAAGGGGAGTAGCTCAGGACTAACCAAAAAAACGAATACTGCTACTGCCCAGCATACAATTGTTGATGAGACGAGTTCCGGAATTCTACTTTTGAAAGCACTTAGGTAACTGCTCGTGCTTGATTGCCTTGATAATGCTGCACATAATTTCTTTCGGATCGACTCTTTCATCTTGCAAGCAAGATCGTCCATATCGCCTTCCTCGGAAATGCTAACAAGACCTTTGTAGAGTTCAATATCCTTTTTTGCCGCATTCCTCCATCCGAACTGAGCGAGCGTTCCAGATGCGGCATTAGCAACGATAGTGAGCACTATGAAAGCGCAGAATGATATCGGGTCAAGCGCAGAAAGCTCTATGTCACCCACGTCTATCGTCTCCTGCAAAACCTAGAACTTGGTTACGTCTGCTGTTGGTCGTTGTGTCTGGCTAAGCGATTGATCGTCTTTAGAAAAAGCGTCAAAGCTCATTTTTTGTCGAGTCCTTGTTCCGAGGAATCCCCTGCTTGTCCAGCTCTCTGTATATGGTCGATTTTCCAATACCCGATATTTTGACAATCTCGCTAACGGAATAACCGCCTTGATAGAGGGCAACGGCTTTACGCAGCTTTTTCGGGTCTGTCTTTTCCATGACCGAATTATAGGTCAAAAGGCTCTGAAATCATTGGGAAAGCGATGAGGCGATTTCATCATGAACGGCGATGATTTCGGACAACCTAGAATTTATGCTCTATGAAGTAATCTTTTGTAAGCAACGCTGTTAAAATCGTACCAATAAAGTCTATTGATAATATAACGTGCCCTATAGGTATAAGGAACGGAGAGACGCATACCTATAGGCATCTGCGGAATACACAGAAGAATAGAGGAAAAATGGAAAACTTGCAAGGAGCGCTTGAAACCTAGGGATGCAACGAGGCGACCCCCATGAGTTTATACGCGAACATATTCAGGCTCGGAGACGGATTGATCCAGAAGAAAGGCGAACCAAGCGGACTCTATAAAACAAATCCCATAATCGTGGGCAATAACGGCTCCTTTCCCATAAAGCGCGTTATGTTCGAAGATGAATTCGAGTCCTTGCTTTCCCAATTCCAAGAATACGAATGGGCGATCCTGAACGGCGTTACCTATTGGGGCAGAAACAACCTTGCAGCAAGCCAATCGAAGATGTGCGCAATGATCTTCGACCTGGATGGGGTCACTGAGAAAACCCTCGGCAGCTTCATGGATGGCGTATCCGCAGGCTATTACCCGCAACCGAACTTCATCACCCTTTCAGGACACGGGGTGCATCTTTACTACGTGTTCGAGCAGCCGATCTCATTATACCCGAACATAAAGACCCAACTGAAGCAGCTCAAGTACGCACTCACCCGCGTCATCTGGAACGAGAGAACGTCCACGGACAAGAACGTGCAGTGCCAGGGGATCAATCAAGGATATCGAATCGTCGGAGGCAAGACCAAAATAGAAGGAGTTGCAGTGCGCGCTTTCGAGGTCGATTCGCACCCGATCACGCTCGATTACCTAAATGAATTCGTCGACGAGAAAAGCAAGATCGACACCTCGAAGCTGTACAGGGACAGCAAGACGAGCCTTGCCGAGGCTAGGGAGAAGTGGCCTCAATGGTACGAGCGCCGTATTGTCAATAAAGAGCCTCCGGGAACATGGAAAGCCCCCCGAAGGGTCTACGAGTGGTGGAAGACGCAGATATTCGATAGTGCGGTGTACGGACATCGATACTATTGCCTTATGGCTTTGGCGATCTTCGCGATAAAGTGTGACATAAAGGAAGAGGAGCTGCGAAAAGACGCATTCTCTTTCGTGAAGATGCTCAACGATCTGCACCCCGAAGACCCGTTCCTGGAATCCGATGTCGAATCGGCTTTAGACTGCTTCGACGAGCGTTACATCACGTTCCCACGCGTAAGCCTGGAGGCGCTGACGGGCATTCCGATACCGGAAAACAAGCGAAACCATCAAGATAGGTATACGCATCTCCAGGCCGACCATTGGGAGATAGACGGGGAGACGGTAGAGAACCCTTGCAAGAAGAATCGCGAGGAATCATTAAGAAAGGCGCGCGAGGAAGGACGTATCACGGGCAGACCAAAGGGAAGCGGGAGTAAAGAATACGCCGTTAAGGATTACTTCGCCGAACATCCTGATTCGAGTTCACGCAAGGCGGCTGAAGCTCTTGGCATTTCCCCGACCACAGTTCAGAAGTGGAGGCCATAGGGCGAGCGTTTTCCGCCTAATCGATATCCCGGCATGCATGACCGTCCCAAAACCCTCCCTCCATATCCTTTGCTTGAATACACGAATAATCGCCTGGATTCTGAATTCATCTCGATATGGGGTATTTGCACGTTCGGGCTGCAACCTCGCCTCACAGCGTCCCAGAACACCTCAAAAGCATTTGGATCGCCCTATCCGCGCATGGGCTGTCATGGGTAGGTTTCTTCCATCTCAGTCAAAAGCCACTCCAAAAGTTGATTTGCCTGTTGGCATCGTGAGAGTTTCACCGTCTTCGTGGCTATCGAATGGAGGACGTTCGGCTTTGGAGCTAGGTTGTATCGGCTGCGATTTCATACGTAACCACCTGCGATCAATGCCCAATCTGGCGTTTAATGCGCCTGCATCAACTGCTGGCTTTGTTTTAGAGCGAGCATCTGTGCATCGTATAGATGCACATGACTTACCCCGAATGTTTTCTTTGTTCGATCAACAGCGAAACAAGGGAAAGGGCTTCTTTTCTTATCTTTCGGGATTTATAGCAATACGTGATCACGAAGTGACTAGAGACTTATAATAACAAAGACACAAGTCCATAGGGGACTAGCCGAGCACGTGAAACCCTATGGCGACAACCACCGCAATAGATCGGAGCACGACTATGCCTTCATTCTCAACATGCCCCAAAGAAACACTCGATGCAATTCACGCACTTTTTTCTGCATTAGGAAAACCAACCGAACTTGGCATTACTGACCAAGCAGCACTCTGTGACGATCTTCAATTTGGGTCAAACTTTCATCCCGTATTTGCTTTGACAGAGCACTTCCAGGCCCACGACAGCGGGAACAAAGGATACACGTACAATTCGTCCCGCGGTGACCATCTATCCGTACCCGGCTATACCGAAGAGGGAGAAGTGGTTGTCATGGATGTCTCCTTTCATAAAGGCGAAACGTATCTTAGGCTCAATCTTTTCCCGAGCGAACCGCAAGAAGTTCACGATGCCTTATTTGAGTTGTTGCGAAAACTTGAAACTAGGTAAACGCACCATCTAATCGTCGGCACCCGCTCCGCGTTTGTGCAATCTGGCGCGGAGCTTTGCTTTGCATCGCTAGAGAGCGGCTACAAATATCGAAGAACGAGCTAAACCGTTGTACGGAGACATAAAGCACCGATATATGAATGCAGGTTTTTAATGGCCGAGAAAAGCAAGAGCACGAAGAAACAACACTGGATTCCTCAATTCTATTTGAAATACTTCGCGAACGAACGCGGTGAGCTTCACGCCTATAATTCAAAAATAGACAAATTCTATTCAACAAACACGCGTAACATTTGCGAGAAAAACTATCTTTACGAGGTGCCGCGCATTCACGCAGCGTGCGAGAGCCTGGATCGTTTTCTCCAACCGAACGCAATAGAGAACCAGCTATCAAAAGCAGAGCATCTTCTTGCATTACCCTATTCGAGGCTCATCCAATGTTGCGAGCGCGGCGAACTGGAGGATGAGGATTTCGAAGACGGCAGACTTTCGGTATGCTATCTTCTCGCAAGCATAACGGAACGTCATCCGTACGCAATTGAAGACAGGCGGACTTCGGCAGCGAAAATAGCACGTGACTATCTTGATGCCGGAAAACTAACGAAGAAAGAGGCGGAACGGCTCAAATCGCACGGCATGGAGGGTGAGCTTGAAAGCCTTGCTGAGCATTTTGCAATGCAAGCGGCATTCTCTACTACGGATAGAGAGGTTGCGCAGAAGCGTATCTATAGCGCACTATGCAGAAAAAGACTTATTGTCGTAGAAGCGCCTGTTGGGGTCGAGTTCGTTTCCGCATCGCTCCCACTTTATTTTATTGGCAATCAGGCAAGCGGATTCGAGTTCGATGCCGCCTATTTGCCACTATCTAGTCGATATGCAGCAGTTTTTGCACGCGAACAGGGGGCAGCGACGCTCCGTAAAGCAACAATTGCAGAAGCTAGAAGCTATAACGCTAGGCTGCTACTCTCCAACTCGGTATGGGATGTTGCGTTTTCAAGAGCCAAAGGATCACTTGAAAATTCAGTACGAGATTGGCGCATCAGTAAGTTTTAGCTTGCCGTTTCCGAAACCCTTACCTTTCGCCCCGACTAATTCCTCACTTATCTAATCGAGCATTTTCGCGCGCATCCATGGAACACCGCCATATCGAATCGCGAGCATCAGAAGCTTGCCGGAGGCAGCATAAATCAGTCTGCCTCACTCCTCACTTGGCTTCCCCCGGAATCGACCTGGGATCAGTATTCGTGGTTGAACCCGCATTTGCCGCAGTAGTAGGCTTGCTTCTTCTTGCCAAGAGCGCCGCCTACTAAGCCTACCGGCCCTAGCAGGACGGCTCCCGCCGCCGCTTTTCCGACGCTGAACCCCTTGTTGCTCGTATCCACCAACTTCCATTGAACGGACTCTCCGCACATCGGGCATTTGCTCGGAGCCTTTCCCATAGCCCCTCCTCCCGTACTAGCATTTGCATTCGGCTCGGCTGTCTTTCGGTTTTTCGAATTCTCATGGGTTCGCCTTTTTTGCTCTAGCAATGCCTCCCTCTGCTCTATTTGCTCATCGGTCATGTATTTGGCTTCTAACGTTTCCGATTGGTACTCGCGAACCACTTTCCTGGCAAGGAAAAAGACGATGACCGCAGGCACGAACGAAATGATGATCGCTCCGGGCACAGCGTTCCTGTAAATCGTGAAGAGGTCGATCAAGTCGAAGTCGGGAGCGACAAAAACGAGGACTAGGACAAACACAACGGCCGCTATGCCGATAGACAAAGCGGATGATGCCCTGTTCGTCGGTTCTGTCATTTCGGATGGACTCGATTCAGGAAAGGCGTTCGCTATCGCCTCATATATCGATCGGTCTACGACCATCTTGCTCTTCTCCCCACCCGCGAAAAGAAGCACCACGGTGTATTCGCCCTTGCTTCTTGAAAGAAGGGCGTAGCCTTTGACAGTGCTTTTGTTTAGGCGCACGTAATTCGAGAGGTGCAGCCCCTTCTTCTTGTTCTTCCAAACATACTCGCCAACAAAAGCCCCTGCCGTCACGTAGTTCATACAGCAACACTCCCTCGACAACCCTTGATCAGCCATTGCAATGCGACAAAAGATGGATTCCGGTTGATAATCCGACCGCATGGCATAGCCTCATTGCAGCATTGGTCGGTTTTGCCTCCACCCCGTCCGGTCTCTCTTTATCTCCACGTTGTCCTAACTGCCATCGTCGCTAGTCAACATCCTTCCAGGTCTTCCCGCCGTCAGTCGATTTCTTATCGCCTTTCCCGTCGCCGTCGGTGTCGGCAATGGCGTTGCCCTTGTTGTCGGTTGCGACGGAGCCGCCATCCTCCGAGAAGAAATAGCTGTTCCCGTCAGAATCCTCCGCGTAGGTGTTTCCCTTTCCATCGCTCATGTAAACGGCATCATCGTCCGAATAGACCCCTGCGTCCGGGTTTTTGCTGCTGGAGGACGACGAGCCGGAAGAATGGCTTTTGCTTGACGATGAGCTGCCGGAATCGGCTGACTTGATGCTTGAGCTGCTTGAGCTAGTTGAAGAGCCGCTGCTAGGCTCGCTTATGACGGAGCTGCTGGAATTGCCGCTCTTTGCGTTGCCGGATTGGCTGCAAGATATTACGGCGACAAGGCAGATAGCAACGGTGGCAAGGATAACAAACAGTTTTAGTATCGGCTGAGAAAGCTGTTCGGATTTGCTTCGATCATCCATCATGGTTCCCCTTCCAGCGGTTTTCTATTGTTGAACCGTGGAAGAAGCCCCCTGCGATGGGTGATGAGGAAGGTATCCGCCACGGCTTGTTTCTAGCGTGCATTTAGATCTAAAAGTATTGGAGTAGTGAGAAAGACGGGCGAGCCGCCCTATAGCACTATCCCCCTGTCATCCCCGCCTTTTCGTCTTCGCTCCCATTTCCCTACAACATAATATCCCAAATTGGGATATTTCATCCTATCACCTATCGTTTGCAAAATGAACATCGAAGCCAACAAGACTATAGGCAAATGCCTCCAACGGCTGCGAATCGATGGCGGGCTGACGCAGATTCAGCTTTCGAAAAAGATGGGTAAGCCCCAGTCGTATGTATCTAAAATCGAGATGGGCGAACGCAGTCTCCAGGTGTACGAGCTATTTGATTACTCGGCGGCTCTCGGCTTGTCATCTGAAGAAATCATCAAGAAGCTAGAAGCGGTTCTGCTTACTTAAGCACTTCTAAGACATCACAACTAAAGATCGGTATCATGCAATCCAGCATCTAGTTTTGCCGGAGAGGCATCTTCATGGCGAAACTTATTAGAAGGAAAGACAAAAACGGGATCGTTCTAGAGAAAGGAGAAGGTCAGCGGAAGTACGGGCGTTATTTCTACGAATGGTCTGACGAACTGGGAGAACGCCGTTTCATTTATGCCACGACTCTCGTAGAGCTTCGAGAGAAGGAAAAGACCGTCGCCTACGACGTTCTCACGGGCATCAAGCAAGACGGCGCGAACCTGACGCTTAACGAGGCGCTTGAGTATTGGATAAAAATCCGCGAGGACGATGTGACGATAGGCGCGATCAAGCCCACCACGCTCAGTCAATACCTCTGCACTTACAAGAACCACGTCAGAGATTCGCTCGGCAACTTGAAAATCAAAGACATCACCAAACCCAAGCTTGCGGCGTTCTACAAGCGCAAAATGGCAGACGGCCTGGGAATATCTCAAATAACCAATATTGCCAAGCCCATCAACCAAACCCTCGCCATCGCCGAAGAAGAGAACTGGATACGGCGCAGCCCGACGCGCGGAGCCTTAAAGGCGGTCGCAATAGCCGCCAAGAAGAGCCAAGACGGCCAAGAAACACGAGTCAAAGCGCTCACCGCAGAACAGCAAGTTTCTTTTCTCCACTGGCTCGGCAACAATCCAGCTCGCCTGCCGCTGAAATGGATAGTCGAAACCTTTCTTTACTCGGGTATGCGCATTGGAGAATTGTCCGGCTTGCAGAAACCCGACGTTTCCAAGCAGTTCATCACGGTGCGTCATTCGTTCGCCTATTTTTCGTTGGGCGAAAACGGACGCGGCAAGATGCAAAGGGTGATGCAGCATCCGAAGTCGATAGCCGGAAAACGCATCATTCCCCTGCTGGAGCCAGCCGCCGATGCCATCGCCGAATATCGCGCATGGATGACGCGCAACGGCATCCGCTTCGCTGAATCTATAGACGGTTTCGACGATTTCGTTTTCCTCACGCGCAAGGGATGGCCGCTCACCCCTGCCGGGGTCAACAACGCGCTGAAGCGGTCGGTCGATGCGTTCAACAAGGAGCAAGCTGCGAAAAACGAGGCTTTGCGCCTACCGCCCTTGTCCTGCCATTGACTTCGGAGGACGTTCGCCACCCGCTTATGCGAAGCGGGAGTCTCGTTAAAGGTAGCCCAATACCTCTTGGGACACGAGGATATCAACATGACGGCGAATATCTATACTGCGGTGCAAGGGAGTTTGACCACTTCCGAAATGCTGAAACTGATGGGAGAAAGCGTCGAGCTTCCGGAAGATTCCGTACAACATTTTTACAACAAATTGGGGCGGTTTTACAACAAAACAGCCTGAAACCAAGGTGACCAGCGCAAACTCGAACAATGAAAAAGCCGCATACCCCCTGTTCGATGGGGGTATGCGGCTTATCACGATGCCGAAGGGCGCGCTACACGTTGAACTTGAAGTGCATGATGTCGCCATCCTGGACGATGTATTCTTTGCCTTCTTGGCGGAGTTTGCCGGCGTCTCGGCAGCCTTTTTCGCCGCCCAAGCTCACGTAGTCTTCGTAGGCGGCCGTCTCGGCCTTGATGAAGCCACGCTCAAAGTCGGTGTGGATGACGCCGGCGGCCTGGGGGGCCTTCGCGCCGATAGGTATGGTCCAGGCGCGCGTCTCGGTCTCGCCGCTGGTGAAGTAGCTTTGCAGGCCCAGCAGGCGGTACGCTTCGCGCACCAGACGGGCAAGGCCGCTCTCTTCCAGGCCCATGGCCTCCAGGTACTCGCGCGCCTCGGCCGGGTCGAGTTCGGCGAGGTCAGCCTCCACTTTCGCGGAAATAGGCACGGGCGCACAGCCGTCGATCTCAGGCAGGTCGGCGTCAAGCTGATCCTCATCAACATTCGCAATATACAGCATCGGCTTCATCGTGAGCAGGTGCAGGTCGTATAGCGCCTCGCGCTCGTCGTCGGTCAAATCAAGCGTGCGCGCACGATGACCCTCGTTCAAGCCCGCCAGCACCTTCTGCGCGGCAGCCGCTTTCGCCGCGCCCGCCTTGTCGCGCTTCGCTTCCTTCTCCAAACGCGGCAGCGCCTTATCCAGCGTGGCAATGTCGGCCAAAATCAGCTCGGTCTTGATGGTTTCCACGTCCGACTGCGGGTCGACGCGACCCGCCACGTGCACGACATCCGGGTCGCCGAAGAAGCGCACGACCTCGCAGATGGCGTCCGTCTCGCGGATGTTCGCGAGGAACTGGTTGCCAAGCCCCTCCCCCTGCGACGCACCCGCCACCAGGCCCGCAATGTCCACAAACTCCACCGTGGCCGGCACAATGCGCGCCGGGTGGTCAATCTCCGCCAGCGCATCGAGGCGCGCATCGGGCACGGGCACCACACCCACGTTGGGCTCAATGGTGGCAAACGGGTAGTTGGCCGCGAGGCCGCCTTTGTTCGTAAGCGCGGTGAACAGCGTTGACTTGCCAACGTTCGGCAGCCCAACAATACCGATAGATAGCGACATGAAACTTCCTTCTCAAGAGGTGCAATAAACGTATCGCCCCATGATAGCAAAAGCCACGCCCCCGCGCGGACCGCGACGTTGTGCATGTGAAGGCTGGTTTGAGGAAATCAATGGGGAGGATCAACGGAGGGAATCAACCAGTGGAAGGGCCAAAGGGGTGGTCGTGCGGGACGACGAACTTTCGCGGAGTGCGTGAGGAGTTCCGTGCGACCACCCCTTTGGCCCACCATATGGCAGAAATCTAGGCATTGGCGCCGTCGCTAGGATGACAACGTTTGCGAATGGCCTCGTCATAATGTTAGGAAAACGAGAAACCTTTTGGCGTAATCAGTAGCGCGAAGCGCGTCACATTTTGGCGAAGCGGACTTCGGGGTAGTAGCATGATAGGCTGTCGGCGCAGTCGGTGGCGCGTTCGGGGGGTATGTGCATGTGCTCCAAAAACTCCTGCTCACTGGCGCAGGCGTGGGCTATCTCTACGTTGTGCACGATGGCCTCAATATCGCGCAGCACGTAGGCCGAGTCGTCTGAGCGACCCACGATTTTCGCGGCCGCCACGCCCGCTTGCTCAAGCCGGTAGATGGCGCACAGCCCGCACGCGGTGCGGTGGAAGCGTCCGTACACCTCGTTGTTCTCGCGCGCCGCCTGCGACAAGCCCCTCCCGCGCCCTACCGTGTAGAACTCGCGGCGCGTGTGGCGCACGTCCCAGCAAAGCGCATTGCGCCCCTGGAAATGCCGCCCGAGACAAAACCCGTCGGCAAAGATACAGCCGTTACGCATGAGAAACACTTCCAACTCCACGTCGGGCACGGCTTTTGCGATGGCCTCAATTTCCGCAAGCCCTACGTCGCGGGGCACGATGACGCGGCTGCATCCCAGGTCGTAATAGAACCGTGCAATGTCGGCGTTGTACACGCCGCACATGGTGGAGGCCACCACATCCAGTTCGCAGTCGGCCGCCGCCTGCACCGCCTCGGGCACCGACACAATAACACCCGTCGCCCCCGCCGCATGCAGCCGCTCAAAATAGCCGAACAGAAAGTCCAGCTGCTCTTGGCTGTACAGGTTCGCGTTGAACGTGACGTACAGCTTTTTTCCCAGGTGGCGCACCTCGTCAACGATATCCAGCACCTCTTCGAACGAGTAGGGATTCGCCTGGCGCTGAAAGCCGGTCATGCGGTTGAGGTCGGCCACATCGCCGAAGCGCTCGTGCCACGCGGCGTCGTGAAAGCCCACGTAGAATTCCTCGCCGCCTGCCTGCGCGTAGCGCTCAAGGTACGCCCGGTCGTTCACCGGCACCAGCGGATTCATCGCGCACCTTCTTCCACCAGGGCTGGGCGGGCGGCGGCGGGTTGGAAGCGCGCCGGAGTTGGGCCGTTCTCCACCCGGGAATCGCGCCGGGGCACCAGCACGTCGAAGGGCGACACAATCATGCGGAAATCCTCCCCTTCGCACACCGTGCAATCGTGGTTCGGGAAATACACCGTGCGCCCGAACTTCAGCAGGCGCGCGCCGTAGGGCAGCTCGTAGCCGATGGCGCAGCGCGTGCATTCCAGCGCACACGACGCGTTCGGGCGGAACTTCTCGCGCGCAGGCCGGCCGATGCTTGCGAGTTCACACAGCGCGCCCGTTGACATATAGCAGTAGGGCATGTGCACGCCCACTTCTAAATGCGACATGAATCCCCGCAGCTCAGACAAGTCAAGCGCCGCATGCGTGGGGTCAAGCTCGATGCCCGCAAGCTCGCCTTGGCGAAACAACTCGGTGATCAGCGGCGGCACGCCTACCGCGTGCTGGACCTCGAACAGCTCGGCGTAGCGCGGGTCGCGCGGCACCTTCGAAAACAGGCGCCCGGCGTTGAGCGGCAGCCCGTAGCGGTCGACGCACTGCGCCACCATGCCGGGATCGTTCACCGTGATCTCGTCGATGATATCGCGCGAGCCAGCCACCACCTCGTCGATGCGGCAGTGCGCCTCGACCAGGTCTTTCTGCGAGAACAGGGGCACCACCAGTGTGGCTGGGATGCGCTCGCGGCGGCAGAGCGAGAACGCTTCGCGCCACACGCGTTTGGGCTGGCTGAGGAAGTACTGACTACAGAAGTTGGAGCCGATATACAGGCGCTCGACCGAGCGGCGGCCCGCCGCCAGCATGGTGCGCTCAACCATCTGGTCAAGCGTCATGCCGTGCGAGCGGGCCGCCGCAGCCGTATCGGCCACGTTGCACGCGGGTACGGATTGCATCGCGGGATTACTGCTCGTTTTCGGCAGCGCCCTGCCCGTACTTCTCGCCTTCGCCGTACTTTTCGCCGGAGCCGTAGCCTTCGCCGCGTTCGCGGCCCTGCGCGTACTGCTCACCTGCGCCGTAGCCTTCGCCACGCTTCTCGCCGGAGCCGTACTGCTCGCCGCGGCCTTCGCCTGCGCCATAGCCTTCCCGCTTGCCTTCACCATAGCCTTCACCAGAGCCGTAGCCCTCGCGCTTGCCTTCGCCGTAGCCTTCGCCCTTGCCGTACTTCTCGCCGGAATCTTGGCCGGTCAGCGTGTCTTTCAACTCGTCAATGGTATCTTCCATCATAAGGAACCTCTTTCCTCGTTGTGAGTAGGGGCAAAAAAGCGGCCCGCAGGCCGCTGTCGCGTACGACGCCCGGCGGAGGATGAAAGCCGGGCGTCAACGCGCCGCAGCCATCGTAAGCCTCGCACGCGGCGGACGCCACGCGCACCGCGCATCGCTTGCCCGCCCGTGTTCCGCCCGTTAGTTCCCCGAAACAAAAGGCGCCCCCGTTGCCGGAGGCGCCTTCGAACCACAACAGAGGGTGGGTGCGTCTACATGCTGAACAGCCCAAACTGAGCCGCTACGTACGCCACCAGAATGACCACCACCAACACCGGCGCCACATACTTAATCATGATGACCCACGCCTTTTCGGCCTTGAAGGGGCTGGAGGTTTTCACCTCTTTCACAATGAGGCTGGGCTTCACTATCCAACCGATAAAGATGCAGGTGAGAAGTGCAACAATAGGCATAAGCACCGAATTCGAGAAGAAGTCGAAGAAGTCGAGCAATGTGGTGCCCGCGCCCAAAGGCTCAATAAACGACAGGCCGTTGTAGCCCAGATTCACAAAGATGCCCGCCACAACCACCACACCAATCACGGTGGCAAGCGCCTTCTTGCGCGACCAGCCCGCGCCGTCCTGAATGATGGACACGCACGTTTCCGTGAGCGAAATAGCGCTGGTCAACGCCGCAAACAACACCAGCAGGAAGAACACAAAGCCCACGACCACGGCCGCATCCCCCATGCCAGCAAACACCCCCGGCAGCGTAATGAACATGAGCGACGGGCCAGCCGCGCTCGCCACCGCATCGCCTGAGCCCATGGCCACAAACGCAGCCGGCACAATCATGAGGCCAGCGAGGCACGACACACCCACGTCGAACCCGCCGATACGCACGACGCTCTGCGTGAGGCTGGACTTGCGGTCGAGGTACGAACCGTACGTAATCATGATACCCATGGCCAGCGACAAGCTGTAGAACATTTGCCCGAGCGCACCAATAACCAGTTCAGGCGAGAATTTACTGAAATCGGGTACCAGGTAGTACAGCGCCCCTTCGGCCGCGCCCGGCTGCGTCAGCGTGTAGGCCGCAATGACCACGGCCATAATGATGAGCGCCGGCATCATAACAAGGTTAGCCTTCTCGATGCCGCCCTTCACGCCCAGCGAAACCACCACAAATACGATGGCCATGAACAGAAGCATCCACAAAAAACTCTCGACATCGCTGGTGATGAAACCAGTAAAGAAATTGCCACCATCCGCAAGCGCTTCGGGGCCGTTAATAAGGTACGAGGCCGCGTACTTCGTTACCCAGCCACCAATGATGCAGTAGTAAGGCGTAATGATGAACGGCACAGCTGACGCAAGAATACCAATGATCGCATATTTTTTACCGAACTGCTTAAACGCGCCGATGGCCGATTGACCCGTCGTGCGGCCAAGCGCTGTTTCCAGCAACAGCAGCGACACGCCGAACGTGAACACCAGCACCAGATACGTAATGAGGAAGGTGCCGCCGCCGTACTTGGCGGCCAGGTACGGGAAGCGCCACATGTTTCCCAGGCCCACGGCGGACGCCGCCGCGGCCAGGATAAACGCCCATTTACCCGACCAGGACGAGCGCGCGGGCGCGTTCGTAGAAGCCATCGAAAACCTCCATTGTGTCATCGTGCGGAAAGCACCGGCGCGTTCGTCCACGCCGAGCTGGATACGGGCGCCTTCAGCGAGTTTCCCCCTGCGCCACAATCTAAATGCATCATTATAGCGGCAAACCGGGCTATTCGCTCCACGTTTTCGCAGAAGAATGCCCAAACAGGGGCACGGGGGCTTGGGGTGGCTGGGGTGTGCTGTACGTGGGTGCGTGTGTGAAGCGCTGGTCGGAAGATTCTCCCCTGCTCAAATCTGGGATTTTGGCGAGATGAGCGGCTGAGGCTTGGGAGTGCGCGCCGCTTACTCTATCATGGAACAAACCAACTTCGACAGGCTTTCCGCCCCGGCGGAAAGAAGGACGCAAGGAGCTTACCCAACCATGTGCGGCATCTGCGGATTTACTGGCGCTACTGACGCTGACCTGCCTCTTTTGAAAGCTATGTGCGACGTTATGGCGCACCGCGGGCCCGATGGCGAGGGCCAGTACCTCGACAGCGGGATTGCGCTGGGGCATCGTCGCCTTTCGCTCATCGACCTTGAGGGCGGCAACCAGCCGCTCGTGCGCGCCACGGGCGAACACGCTTCGGCCGTTACCTCCCCCGCGCTCGACGCGGCGGGCGGCTACGTGCAGGGCGAAGCGCGCGGCACGGCGCGCGGCGATTTCGCCATCGTGTTCAACGGTGAGATTTACAACTACCGCGATTTGCGCGCCGAGCTTGAAGCCGACGGGTGGGCCTTCGAGACGAACTCCGACACCGAGGTGCTACTTGTGGGCTATCTGGCTTGGGGCGAAGGCGTGCTCGACCGCCTGCGCGGCATGTTCGCGTTCGCCATTTGGAACCGCAGCACGCGCGAACTGTTCTGCGCGCGCGACTTCTTTGGCATCAAGCCGTTCTACTACACGGTGGCTGATGGCGCGGCGGGCCCGCAGTTCATCTTCGCCTCCGAGATCAAGTGCATCCTTGAGCACCCCGCCTACCAGCGCGAACTTAACGAGGACGCGCTTGAGCAATACCTCTGCTTCCAGTTCTCGGCGCTTGACGAGACGTTCTTCAAGGGCATTTTCAAGCTGCCGCCCGCGCACTGCCTGACCGTGCGCGCCGACGGCTCCACCACCATGCGCCGCTACTGGCGCCCCACGTACCACTTCGACGAGGGCCGCAGCCGCGAGGACACGGTGGAGGCCATCGACGCCGCCATGCGCGAGAGCGTGCGCTACCACAACGTGGCCGACGTGGAGGTGGGCTCGTTTCTGTCGAGCGGCATCGACTCCAGCTACATGGCCGCGTGCCTGGCGAAGGAGAACCCGGACATCAAGACGTTCACCGTGGGTTTCGCCGAGTACGAAGGCGAGCGCGACGAGATTTCTTGGGCGCGCGAACTGGCCGATGAACTGGGCATAGAGAACAACTCCAAGCATATTTCCGAAGAGGAATACTGGGCGAGTTTGCCGCGCGTGCAGTGGCACATGGACGAGCCGTCGGCCGACCCGTCCGCCGTGGCACTGTACTTTGTTGACCAAGAGGCCGCAAAGAAGGTGAAGGCGGTACTCTCCGGCGAGGGCGCCGACGAATTCTTCGGCGGGTATCGTATCTACCAGACACCATTTGCGAACCAGAAGTTGGCCTGGGCGCCGAAGGGCCTGTTGCGCGGCGCGTCGAAGGCGGCCCGAGCGCTGGGCGTGCGTGGGGCAAACTACCTGGAGCGCGCGAGTGAGACGCCTGAGGACTGGTACTACACGAACGCGAACGGCGTGGCGTTCAGCCCTGAGGAACGCGAGCGGCTGCGCGCCGGCAAGCGCGCCGAGGGCGTGGCGCGGCCGGCTGCGCCGCAGGAGCTTATCGCGCCCGCGTATGCCGAGGTCGCAGGGCTTGATGACACCACGCGCATGCAGTATGTTGACCTATTCTTCTGGCTGGTGGGCGACATCCTGTTGAAAACCGACAAGATGTCGATGGCCCATTCGCTGGAAAGCCGCGTGCCGTTTTTGGATAAGCAGGTGTTCGAGGTGTCGGCCACCATCCCCACGCGCCTCAAGGCCAACGGCGAGCAAACGAAACTCACCCTGCGTGAGGCTGCCGAGCGCGCCATTCCGAAGGACTGGGCACAGAAGGAGAAGCTGGGCTTCCCCGTGCCGGTAGTGAATTGGCTGCGCCAAGAGCGCTACTACAACCAGATAAAAGAGCAGTTCACAAGCAACCTGGCGGCCCAGTTCTTCAACGTTGACGAGCTGGTGCGCCTCCTCGACGAGCACAAAGCCGGCGCCGACCGCAGCCGCAAAATCTGGATCATCTCCATGTTCCTCCTGTGGTACCAAATCTACTTCATCGACCAGAAAACGCCGGAGAAGCCTGCCGCATAAGCACTCGCGCCCACCCCACGTTACATGCAAGCGGGGTGGGCGCGAAGAACTGAGTGTATCTGGCGCTATGCGCGCGTAGGGGCGAGGTCTTCGGGGTCTGGGGCGCCTTCGCCCAGTTCGCGGCGGCGTGCGTCGGCGTCGAGGCGGGCGAGTTCTTCTTTTGTGAGGCCTTTCCAAGTGGGTTTGATGCCGGCGCGCTTTTCGGCTGCTTGGGCTACCAGGCCGGGGATGATATACGCCGCCCAGCAGATCACGGCACCCCAGAGGTTGACGCCGAGGAAGTTCGCGTAGGTGCCGCCGCCAATGTTCATGAAGGCAAGCGCGCTCGGCGCTACCGTGTCGGCGATGCCCAGCGCCATGCCAATCCAAAACGCGAGTTGAAAGCCCACTTTCGTCGGCTTCACCACGCCGTGGAGCAAAAACACGGGGCCGATGCCCATAATCATGGTGCCCGAGATGGTGGTGGCCGTGATGATGGACGCGCCCATGACCATGGGCAGGTTGCCCACAATGCCAAACACAATCATGAAGATGATGCCAATGATGCGCGGGTTCATTTTGGGCGTGTGTCCCAGAATGCCGGGCAGATCGCGCGCTGTCAGCTTCGCCAGCGAACTGAACGTGGAGTCCAACGTGGAGCCCGCCGTAGCAATCATGATGACTGCCATCACGAAGAACGCCACCAGCCCGAGGCTCTGCGCCACCACCACCGGCGCGCTGGAGCCGGCGATGCTCATGTCATTCAGGTACGCGTGCACGCCGATGAGCGAGAACAACACGATGGCCACAAACCCCAGCAGGCCCGCCACCGTAAAGCTGCGAAGCATTTTCTTCTCTTCGCAGATGAACCCGCGGTCGGTGAGCACCGCGTCGTGGAAGCCGTAGCTCAAACATTGCAGGCCAGCGCCGATGATGAAGTCCACGCCGCCCTCAAGCGTCCACGAGCCCGACGTGGCGAACGCGCCCAGGCTGTCCTGCGGAACCACCCAGATGAGCACCGCAATAAGCAGCACCGCAAACAGGATGGCCTGCGCCACGTCGGTGATAATGGAGCCGCGCATGCCGCCCCAGCAGCAATACCCCACCGTAATGGCCGTGAACAGCAGTGCCGCAATAATGAACGGCGTCGATCCCGACGCACCGTAGTACGCTCCCACGACCGAGGTGTTCGACCACACCTCGTTGAACAGGCGTACCAGGATGGCGGCCGAGAAGCAGAACGCCGCAGCCACGCCGTAGTGTTCCGTGAGAAAACTCACCATGCTGGTGGCGCGGAACTTACGGCGCAGGCGGTAGAGCGCCCAGCCGGTCAGCGGAATACACAGCCAGTACACCGCGTAGCCGATGCCACCCACAATGCCGAACTCGGCGCCCATGTTCGCGGCGTTCGTGACCGACTTCGCGAAAATCCAGGCAATGAAGATGGAGGCCGTAATCATCCACGGGTTGGCAGCGCGGCCGTGCTTGTCCTCACCTTTGAAGAACCCGCCCAGGCTGACGGTTTTCGGCGACAGCAGGAACATCACCACGCCGTATACAATGAGGAACCCCCAGAAGAATATCCCGGTTGTCGCGTCCACCTGCATTCCCCTTCCCCTTGGTTACTGGATGATTACCACTATAGGATTATATCTAATAGTCGGAAGATTCCAATACCCCATTTTTGAGGAAAAGTGTGACGCCGGGGACTTCGTTACAGCCCCCTACAGCCAACCTGACAGCATTACCCCTGCACGAGGGTGCCGCCGCAGCTGGAGCCGCTGCCGGCGGTGCAGGCGTAGCAGTGATTCCGGAAGCGGATGGGACGCGCCAGCGAGAGCGCGGGGTCGGCCGCGTAGTCGAAGATGGTGCGGTCGCCGCCGTCGGCGCGGCGTACGGCCAGGCCCAGCGCCTGGTTGAAGTCACAGTCGTACACACGACCATCCCAACCCACCGACAGCTGGTGCCGGCACATCATATTCGGGCACGCCTCCTGGTTGAAGCTGTCTACCAACAGGTTCAGATACGCGTCGAACTCCCCCGTGTCCAGCAGGTGCGCGCCGTAGCGGCCGATGGGGTTGTTCGCCACCGCAAACAGGTGGTCGAATAACACGCCCAAGTCGGCGAGACGGCGATGGTACAACTCTTCGAGGGCATCCTGGTCGGGCGGCAACACGGGGTTTTGCGGATTGAACACGAGGTCGAGCACGTGCACGCCGTCGCACCCGTAGCCGCGCTCGTTGAGCTCACGGAGCATCTCAAGCGAGGGGTCAAACGTCGCAGACCCGCGCTGCTGTTCAGCCTGCGCCGCGTGCACGTTCGGAAGCGAAGCCACCACTTCCACACCCAACTCAGCGTAGTGATCAATGAGGGGCGCGTAGACTGGGTCGCGCAGGATCACGAGATTGGTTCGCACCATCACATGAGCAACGCGCGAGGCCTGCTCAATGAACCAGGCGAAGTCAGGGTGCATCTCGGGTGCGCCACCCGTGACGTCCACGGTTTCGATATGCGGACGCGCTGCCACAGCCAGCACCGCCTCAAGCACAGAGCGATCCATCGCCTCGGTGCGACGCGGCCCCGCCTCCACGTGGCAGTGAGCGCAGGCCAAATTGCAGCGGGCAGTGACATTCACTTGGATGGTAGAGGGCTCTTCCACGGTGCGCAAGCACGCGGAGTCATCCACCATGTCCTCGAAATACACGAGCTGCGCGAGCGCAAGGTTTACATCCTCCTTGGTAGCGTACGCGCGCCGGGGCGAGACCTCGGTGCGCGCCGACGGACCGCGGCGGAAGCCGCCCAGGAGCGAATCTTCCAGATGGTCATCGGGGCCTTCTGCAATGCGCGCGCGATAGGACACCGCCGCGGGACTCGCGGCTGGCCACAGGGTATCGAACCAGTTCAGGAATGCGTCGTGGTCGTAGCGCACCGGGACGGCTTCCACGTAGAGCCCGTCGCGCTCAGCACCGAATAACGCATCGGGATGAGGTGTTGCGGCTATGCGCACGGCAAGACCGAACTGCTGCCCCGTGAAGTTCGGCAGACCCGCGGCACCGTTGTTTATCACAAGCCCGCGCGCGAGCGCGAGTGCGGCCGGCGCGCATGTGTGCGTAGTGGTAAACACGTCAACGTCGTTCTCGGTCATCCAGCGGTCAAGTTCATCCTGACGCAGGACATCCTGCAGCGATTCGCGCGAGCAGGCCCAGCCGCCGAGCAGCTGCTCGTCGCCGTGCGTGATGGCGACCTTCTTGCCTGCCACCGTCACCGTCGCCGTGGAGGGGCGGTCGACCAGCGGCTCCTTGAGTTCGGGATGTGCGTCCACCGCCTCGGACAGCTTCTTGTGGATGCGGTTCGAGCGACTGACCGCGTCGTCACCCGTGCACTCCGGATACGCACAGCCGCAGCCCACGCCCACATCCACCTGACGGCGCAACTCAGCCTCCACGTTTCCCACAAGCGGCATGTAGCGCGCAATGCGGCGCTCGATGTTCGCGAAATTCTCGGCCGTCTTGTCGAACCAGTGCACGTCGCCATTCAGCACAACGCGCACGTTCCCCTGCTCGCTCGCCGCCAGGGCATCCACAGCGTCAAGCGCGAATGGGTTGCCGTAGAGTCCGCCCACCACGTAGAGCACGTCGCACGCTTCGGTTGGTGCGCTCGCGAACGCGTCGGGAGCCAGGCGGTAGTCCACCGGACACACACGACCCGCATCTTTGAACACCCGGCGCACCTGCCCGGGCACAGCGCATGACGACATGAAAACACGTCCCTTCTCGTGCAAAATCTTTTTATAGGATTATATCCAATAATCGCCAAGAGCCAATACTACAAGTCAGTCAGCCCGCGTCGTAAAGTACGGAATGGGGAAAACTTGTGGCGTATTAGTTAGCGCGAAGCGCGTCACACTTTTGTGGAGCGGGAGTGCGGCAAGGGTAGAACCCTTGCCCTACGGGGTACCTGTGAAGGGAATTCCGCTAGGCGAGTTTTGAGGCATCCACGGCAACGAGGTGGCCGTGCTCGTCTTCGAAAACGCAGAGGCTACCGTCGCGACTTTCGTAGAGGTTGCGGAAGCGCGAGAATCGCTCAGGTACGGACGGAACATCGGTGGGCTGTTCAGGCTCCGGCGCAGCGCAGGGAACCTCCTGCTGCTCAGGAACTGGCGCAACAGGCTCAGAAACAGGGGTTTCGGCGGGAACAACCTCGTTTATGGCTGGGTCAGCAGCGGGAGAAGCTACCACCACAGGCAGGGGTGCTGTATCATCAGGATCTATCATGGGCGGCGTCGACACGGGTGTCGGCTCAGGTTCAGGAGCAGGTTCGGATGCTGTCGCAGGCTCCGGCACAACCACCATCTCCGGCTCGGCCACAGGCTCTGTAACTGGCACTGTCTCTTGCTCCGAAGCAACCACAGCCACCTCAGCAGCCACCACTTCCGGCTCAGCCAACTCCCCCATCGTCGCTTCCGCAGGCTTCTCCTGCAAGTTGGGTAGCGGCGGCAGCACGCACGGCAGGTCAGTCATCGAGCGCAACACCACTCCCGCAGTAGGCCCTTGCGGGTCGAACGTCTCTTCCTCAACATCCGCGCTCACCTCGCGCGGCGCAGGTACGTTCGCCGTCACAGGCGCGTTCGCCGGCGCAGCAGTCTCCACCGGCGCAGCAACCACATACGCAACAGACCCACTGGCCGCCACCTCGGTGGGCGTGGGGTTTTCAGCAGCCGCTTCAGCCAAGCCGCCTTCAAGCACCTCAATACCCGAGGCCATCACCAGGTTCTCTGACGCAGGGGCAACACCCAGGCGATTCGCCAGCGAGATGTTCGACTGCGCGATGGAAACCAGCTCCGTGCCCAAGTCGGACGCGTCGCCGCGGCCCGTTTGCAGAAGCTTCCCAATGTCAAGTACGCGCGACCACGAGAGGGCATCCAGGTCCTCTTTGAGCGATGCCACCTTATCAGCCTCGCGCGCGATGCGCTTCTCCGGGCTGTTTCCGAACACCATGAAGCCTCTCCCTCTGCTGCGGGTATCTAAAATGCGACACCCCAGTATACCAGGCCCATCAGTAGATTACGCGCCAAAACACCAGTCCCTGGGCGGGTGCGTTTTCTCCTGCCGCCTGGCGGTCGCGGGCCTCAAGCACCTCAGCCACCCAGCCCGGCTTGCGCTGGCCCTTCCCCACCATGACGAGCGTGCCCACCATCGTGCGCACCATGGAGTGCAAAAACGCATTGCCCACCACCTTGATGGCCATGATATTTTCGCCCATCACCGTCTCGGGGTGAAATGATATCTCACGCACGTTGCGATTCGTGGGCTTACCTTCCGCAGAGGCCGCCATACAAAAACTTTTGAAATCATGCTCGCCCAGCAGGTGGCGCGAGGCCTCTTCCATGGCCGTCACGTCCAGACCGCCGGGGATGAACCAGGAGAAGTCCTTCATGAAGATGGGACTCGTGCTGTCCACACACAGGTGGTAGTGGTACTCACGCGCCTGAGCGTCGAAGCGCGCCGAGAAGCCGAGCTTTTTTGGCTCCACCTCGCGCACGGTAATGCCGTCGTGCGTGAGCGCGTTGAGGGAGCGCCGCAGGCTGGGCAGCGACCGACCGGCAATATCGACGTCGTCCACGTCGAAGCTCACCACCTGGCCGAGCGCGTGCACGCCGGCGTCGGTGCGGCCGGCGCACGTGGTTTCCACGTCGCGCTTGAACAGCAGGCGCAGGGCGTCTTCCAAATCGCCCTGCACGGTAAGTTGGCCCGGTTGGCGCGCAAAACCGCTGAACGGAGCGCCGTTGTACGAGACCGTCAGCGCAAGCGTGTGGTTGCGCTGACCTTCCGCCGAAGCGGCGGGGGTATGTGAAATGGTTTCTGTATTCATAGCCGCCATCATAAACGAACCGGGCCCGACCGCAAGGCCGGGCCCTCATGCGCTTGCCAAATTGTTTACTTGCAAAACCGCCCCGTGCGAGTAGGGCTGCCCTACGACGCCTTCCAGATGGGAGCGCCGAACAAATCTTGAATCTCGGCCAACATCACCGCGCTGCGCGCGTCCACGGAAACAGGCAGTTCAGCGCGGAACTTGCGACCGTCGCTCTGGCTCACGAACAGCACCACGCCGTCGCGTCCCGGATAGGAGCGCAAAATGCGGTTGAGGCGCTGCGAGGTGTTCTGGTTGAAGTCGGCCGACGACACCTTCAGCTCCAGGTGTGAGGGGCGCGCATCGGCCTCGGAGAGTTCGATGGCCTCCACCTCGAACGCCATAATCTGGTTGCCGCGGTCGTTGTGCTCGAACTTGCCCTTCACCTTTACGATGGCATCCTCTTGGATGGCCTCGGCATTCTCGTCATACTTGAAGCAGATGCACTCGACGTGTCCGGTGGTGTCCTCCAGGGTGAACGTGGCCATCTTGGTGCCGCGCTTCGTGAGCTTCGTCACCACGCCGGAAATCATACCCACAAACACGGCGGATTTGATCTCCTTGGTGCGCTCGGCCAAGTCGCCCAGCTGGTATTTCGTCATGCGCGAGATGGTGCCCTCATACGGGCGCAGCGGGTGGTCCGAGACGTAGATCTTCATGATCTCCTTCTCGTAAGACAACAGCTGGCGCTTGGGCCATTCCACGCCGTCGGGCTCGGGCACTTCCTCGTCGAAGCCGGAATCCGGGTCATCGCCGAACAGGTCGAACATGGACACCTGCCCGCGGTCGCGGTCCTTTTGGCGCTTCGATGCGCTTTCCAGCAGCAGCGTTTCGTCCACGAAGTACATAAGCTGCTTGCGCGTGTAGCCGGTTGAGTCGAACGCCCCGCCCTTGATGAGCGCTTCAAGCGTCTTGCGGTTGTAGCACTTCGAATCGAGACGGCTCACAAAGTCGTGCAGCGACGTGAACGGGCCGTTCGCCTCGCGCTCGGCAATAATTTCATCCGCAACGTTTTTACCCACGCCGCGCACACCCACCAGGCCGAAGCGAATGCCCTCGTCAACCGGCGTGAATTCCGCATTCGACGAGTTGATGTCCGGCGGCAGCACCGGCGTGCCGTTGTGGTTGCAGCTGGCAATGTAGCGAATGAGGCGGTCGGTGTTGCCCATGTAGCTGGACAGCACAGCGGCCATGAAGTCGTTCGGATAGTGCGCCTTCAAATACGCCGTACGCATAACCAGAATGGCGTACGCGGCCGAGTGCGATTTGTTGAACGCGTACTTAGCGAACTTCTCAGCGTCGTCCCAGATCTGCTTTGCAATTTCCAGCGAATAGCCGTTCTCCACCGCGCCCGTGTTCCAGTCTTCCTGCAACCCACGCATGACGTCGAGTTTTTTCTTACCCATGGCCTTGCGCAGCTTGTCGGCCTTGCCCGCCGAGAAACCGCTCATGGCCATAGATATCTGCATGATCTGCTCTTGGTAGACCATGGTGCCGTACGTTTCCTCCAAGATGGGGCGAAGGCGCTCGTCGTAGTAGTGGATGGAGGTTTTGCCGCTGGCCACTTTTACGTAGTCGTCCACCATGCCGGACTCCAGGGGGCCCGGGCGGTTCAGCGCGATGGAAGCCACGATGTCGGAGAAGCGGCGCGGGGGAAGGCGGGCGAACAGGCTCACGTACAGCGCGCCCTCCACCTGGAACAGGCCGTCCATGTTGCCGGAGCGCATGAGTTCGAAGGCACCCTCGTCGTCGATGGGAATTTCCTCGGGGATAACCTTCGTGCCGTAGCGCGCCTCAATGTTGCGACACGCGCGCGACAGCACACCCAGCGTACGTAGACCGAGGAAGTCCATTTTCAGCAGGCCCAACTCCGGCGTGTAGTGGCCATCGTACTGCGTGATGATGCCGCCGCCCTTGGTGTCGCGCTTCATGGGCACGTGGTCGCTCATGGGGTCGCGGCAGATGATGGTGGCGCATGCGTGCACGCCCTCGCCGCGCACGTGACCTTCGATGGACTTCGCGGCGTCGATGACAGCCTTCACGTCCTCTTCGGTTTCGTAAGCCTTCTTGAGGTCGGGGTTCGTGTCGAGCGCCTTGTCAATGGTGATGCCCAACTCATCACCAATCATCTTCGTAATTTTGTCACCCGTGCTGTAGGGGTAGTCCAGCACACGCGCGGCGTCGCGCACGGCGTTTTTCGCCTGGAGCTTGCCGAAGGTGATAACGCCTGATACGTGGTCTTCGCCGTACACTTCTTTAATGTGTTCGATAACTTCTTGGCGGCGTTCATCCTCGAAGTCGACGTCGATATCGGGCATCTCCACGCGCTCGGGCGACAGGAAGCGCTCGAACAGCAGGCCGTTGGACAGCGGGTCAAGGTCGGTAATGCCCATGGCGTACGCCACGATAGCGCCTGCGGCCGAACCACGGCCCGGGCCAACACCAATGCCCTGGCTACGCGCCCATTCGATGTATTCCTGCACGATGAGGAAGTAGGCCGGGAAGCCCTGCTGGATGATGACGCTCATCTCGTATTCGGCGCGCTCTTGCGCGTCCTGCGGCACTGGGTCGCCATAGCGCTTGACCAGGCCTTCCTGTACGCGCTTGCGGAAGTAGCTCTCCTCGGTTTCGCCCTCGGGCAAGGGGAAACGCGGCAAGATGGAGTCGCGCTCCAGCACCACGTTCACCTTTTCGGCCACTTCCACCGTGGTGTCGCACGCCTCCGGGAAGTCGCGCATAGCCTCGCGCATTTCCTCTTCGGTCTTCATGTAGAACTGGTCGTTCTCAAAGCGCATGCGGTTGGCATCGTTCATAGCCGAGCCCGTGCCGATGCACAGCATGATGTCCTGGGCGCGTGCGTCCTCGCGCGTGAGGTAGTGGAAGTCGTTCGTGGCGATGGTCTTGAGGCCCGCCGCACGCGCAACGTCGGTCAGCTGGTGGTTGAGTTCGTTTTGCGTGAGGCCGCCGTCGGTACGGATGCCCTGGTTTTGCAGCTCGATGTAGAAGTCGCCCGGCTCAAAGCAGCTGGCGAACTTTTTTGCCCAGGCCACGGCGTCGTCAAACTGGCGGTTATCCAGCAGCTTCGGGATGATGCCCGCGATACAGGCCGACGAGCCAATGATGCCCTTGCCATACTTTTCCAGCATGGAGAACGTCGTGCGCGGCTTGTAGTAGAAGTTGTCGACGTGCGACTCGCTGACGAGGCGCAACAGGTTGTGATACCCCTCGTTGGTTTTCGCCAGCAGCAGCAGGTGATAGAGCTTCGGCTTGCCATCGCGCTTGAGTTCCTCGTCGGTGGTGAAGTACACCTCGCAGCCGTAGATGGGCTTCACGCGCTTGCCCGTTTCCTTCTCCACGGCGTCGCACGCGTCGCAAAGCTCCGGCACGCCCGACATCACGCCGTGGTCAGAGATGGCGACCGCTGGCATGCCCAGGTCAGCCGCGCGTCGCACCATGTCTTTGACGTGCGTTGCCCCGTCGAGCAGGGAATATTCGGTATGGTTATGCAAATGGACGAATGCCATATCTTGTGCCTCGAATCAGTTGTAGATGCGCTCGCTTGTGTCGTTGCCATCATACCAGCAACCGCGGCAGCGTTGTTCGAACAAATGATGGTTTTCGAAAGGAGGTTGCGGCGCGGGGTGTGGGCGCGCGGCGACAGCGCCCCGCGGGCGTGCGGCGCGGGGTGCACGGCACGCCCACACGCCCGGGGCGCACGCGTTATGCCGCGATTTCGAACCCTTCCGCGTCCAGTTCCGGCGCGCCCTCGGCGCGGCGGCGCTCCACCAGGCGACGCGCGGCGGGGATGGACGCAAGCAGCGCCACACCCATGACCACGCTGGCCACAATCACCATGATCCACACCGGCGCGAACGACAGAAATGCGTCGAACATCACGCCCGACAGCACCGCGCCCACCGCGGCTCCCAGCAGTTCAAACGCTGTCACGATACCCGTCATGGTGCCGAGGTCTTTCTTCCCGTACTCCTTCACCACCATGATGGGCGGCGCCACCGTGCCCATGCACGTGGCGAATCCGAAGAAAAGGCAGGCCAGAATGGGGCCCCAGTCGGTGGTCGGGAACAGCAACATGACGCCAGCCAGCGCCGACGTGATAGTGCCAAGGATGGTGCCCGTGCGCATACCCCAACGGTCATAGATAGCCCCGAGCGCCACCTTCGCCACGATGACCACGGCCAGGTAGAACGACCACACGCTGCCGGCCCAGAGGGTGGAGTGTCCACCCGTGACCACCTCGGTGCCACCCACGGTGACACTGGTCATGTTGGCAATAGAGTTCGTGATGATGCAGCCGTTCGTGATGCCCATGGCCACAAACCCCACAACGAGCAGCCAAAACGCGACGCTTTTGCGCAGGGTTTTCCACCCCACCGATACGGTGACGGGCTTGTCGGGCGAACGATCGGCCTTCGTCTACTCCTCTTGGCCTGCGCCGTAAGGCAGAAGCCCGCGGTCGCTCGGGCGCGTGCTGAACGTGGCCAGCACCAGCGGAAGCGCCGCCACGAGGCACACCACTGCCAGCAGCAGAAACGCCGCGCGCCAGCCGGACGCTTCAATCATGGCGCTGGTGGCGGGCGAAAGCAGCACGCCGCCAATGCCCGAACCCGACAGCGCAATGGATACCGCCAGCCCGCGCTTGAGCGTGAACCAGTTCGAAATGACCACCGACACCAAAAGGCGCGTGCCGGCCACCACCACCATGCCGGCCACCACGCACAGCAGATACAGCTGCCACACGGCCGTGATAAACGAGAGCCCCACCAGCACAATTGAGCTGGTGAGCACCGTCACCGTGCCCAGCACGCGCGCCGAGCATTTGTCGGTAAGCCGCCCGATGACGAGCGATGCGAACACCGCCACCACCGTGGTGATGGACACGCCCGTGTTGAACTGCCCCACCGTAAGCCCCAGGTCGCGCACGATGTGCGTCTGGAAGAGCGGAATGCAGTTCACAAACACCGTGTAGCAGGTGGCCATGATGAGCAGGCCGCCTGCCACTATCCACCAGCCGAAGAAGAACTTGCCGTGCGGCGCGCCTGTGTTTGCGCCCGCGGTCGCGCCGGTGCTTGCACTCGCAGTGGCGGGTGCTTTCGTGTCAGCCATGGTGTCTCACTTTCCCAGCAGGTTGAGGTGACGAATGAATTCCGTGTAGAAGCCGATGCCGCGCAGGTACGCGTCCACATCCAAGCGTTCGTCCTGCCCATGGATGCGCGAGCGCGAATCGCCCGCGAACAAGATGCCCGCAAAGCGGTACGTGCGCGAGCACACGCGGTGGAAGTGGCGCGCGTCGGAGCAGCTGGATTGTACGTAGGGCGCGATGCCGGCCGTGGGGTACACGCTCGCGATGACGCGGCGCAGGTAGTCAAACGCCGGGTCGCCGTCGAAGGGCGCGATGGGTGACGGCTCACTGACCTCGAACAACTCGTAGGTGGTGCGATCGTCGAAGCGATCCTTGATGCGCTGGGTGGCTATGTCCACCGTCTCACCAGGGTCAACGCGCACGTTCACCGTGGCGCGCGCCCGCTTCGGAATAATATTGTGCGCCGGGCTGCCCTCAAGCTGCGTGAGCGCGTAGGTGGTGCGCACCATGGCGGCCGTCTCGGAGTTGCCCTGCATGATGCGAATGACAAGCGGCCGGAAGAGCCACAGGTTGCCGAACACAAGACGCAACCCGAAGCCGCCGCGCGCGGCCAACTCGCGGAGCATGGCCGCCACCGGGGCGGACAGCTTCGAGGTGGGCGGGTTCTTTTGCAGCCCGTCAAGACCGGAGATAAGCTTCGCCGTGGCATCCTTGAGCGACGGCGTAGCTGCGTGGCCACCTTCTGCGCTCGTAGTAATATGTGTGTTGAAGATGCCTTTTTCGGCCACGCCCACGACGGCGAACTGGCCCTGTATGCCAAGCGGCGGATTGTCGATGACCGCACCACCCTCGTCAAGCACCATATACGGCACGCGCCCGCGCTCTTGCAGCAGTTGCACGAAGTGCGGCGTGGTGTCGCCGCCGTCCTCTTCGGTATTCGACGAGAACAGATACACATCGCGCGGCGGCACATAGCCCTCGGCCAGCAGTTTCTCGGTCGCTTCCAGCAGGCCCGCCCAGATGCATTTCGTGTCCACCGCGCCGCGCGCATAGATGGCGTTGTCGGCGATCTCAGCCGCGAAGGGGTCGTGCGTCCACTCGTCCGCGTTCGCGCTTACCACGTCGTGGTGCGCCATCAGCACCACAGGCGCAAGGTCGCGGTCGGCGCCCTTCCACAGAAGCGCGATGCCGTAGCCGTCGACAAGTTCCAGTTCAAGCGCGTCGAACACGCGCGGGTACAGGCGACGCAAGAGCGGCACGAACTCGTCGAACGCGGAGCGGTCGGCGTTGGGGTTGCGCAAGTCCCACACCGTAGGGCAACGCAGCATTTCCTGGAAGCGCGCAACCGCCGCGTCATCGCCACGCACGTCAGAGGGCGGCAGCGGGTCGCCCACCGGCGTGGGCTTCAGGCGCACCGCATTCACCACCAACACCACTACCAGCACCGCGATCAGCGCAAGAACAACAGCAAGCACAATCATGAACATTTCCCTTTCTCCAAAACATGCCGCCATTATAGCCCCGCTATCCGCCAACCGGAGCCTTGCAGTTTGCTATGATGGCTATACCTATTAAGAAGGGGAGTCCATGGAACCGATCGATCCCGAAGCGCTCGCCGCGCAGGCCGTCGAGATGCATGCCGCAAAATGCAACTGTGCACAGTGTGTTGCCTGCACACTCGCGCCGCTCGTTGGGGCTGATGAGGATACTTGCTTCCGCGCAGCCGAGGCGCTCGGGGCTGGTCTGGGCGGCCTCACCGAAACCTGTGGCGCACTCACGGGCGGCGCGCTCATTCTGGGGCTGGCCAACAGCAGCGGCATTGCCGAGCGCACGAGCAAAGCGGCCACCTACCACCTGGTGCGCCAGCTGGTTACCGCTTTCCGCGAAAAGAACGGCTCCACCCTCTGCCCCGAACTCAAAGGCACCACCACAACCCACCTCCTCTGCACCTGCAACGACTGCATCAGGGACGCCGCGTATCTCACCGCCTGCATACTCCGGGAACAAGAATCAGCGCGTTCGTAACCTTGCTATCCTGAGCACTCGGAGTCGCGACACGAAGCTAGCGCCTCTCTGTCATCCTGAGCGAATGCCCTCGTCATAATGCTAGGAAGCCGAATGTCCCTTGGCGTAATCGGTAGCGCGAAGCGCGTCACACTTTTTCGCGCGGGTGGCTGCTCTCCACTACTCCCTGCCTAGTGGTCCTCGGCGGTCATCGTGGGAGCGGCGGCGTTGTAGCGGGTCACGTCGATGCGATGATCCATCATGATGGCGTACGCCAGTAATCCCGCAGCCGCCGCCAGACACAGAAACAACCCCAGCGATGAGAATGTCTGCATATGGAACACACTGAACAACCCCGGCATGTTCAAACCTGCAATCGCCAGCACAACCCCACCTGCGATACCAAATGCTTTCCTCCGACGTGCTTCGGATTTCTGCTCGGCCGTGTAGAAGTCCTCGATGCGCGGGTGCTCACGCATAAATAGTTGATGCCCTGTATAGCCCGGCACCATGAGAAGAAGTGCCACACCAACACCCGCACCCATAGCAATAAAGAACGGCACCAGCCCTGTGACCAGGTCAGAGTGCGAAACGAACAGCCCCACCCCTATCGACAACACAACCGCCGCCAAACCAACAGCATAATCCCACGCGCGGCGGCGCATGTGTTCGTCATAGCCCCAGGTATCAGTAGACGTGACGTTGGCGGTTGGCTCAACCTCAGGCGCAGTTTCGTCCTCGGTTTCGTCTTCGCGCGCAACTTCAGCGTTGACTTTCGCCCCAGCTTCACGCACAACAAGTTCGCTTTTGCTCCCCGTTAAATCCCTGCGCACTAACTCGTCCAGCGTGCACTCGAAGAGATCGCAGATGGCAATAAGCTTATCCATTTCGGGATAGCTCTTCTCGGCTTCCCACTTCGCCACCGACTGACGGCTCACGCCAAGTAGCTGCGCCAACTCCGTTTGACTCATGTCGCGCGTTCCACGCAAATATTGAAGGTTCTCTCGGAATCCCATGATCGCGCCCCTCTCGTTCGCCCGCTGCTTTAGCTTTCACTCACAGCATGCACGCAAAGTGCGGCCGCCGCAACCAACCTCCGGATGCTTTTCTCGCATCTCTTCTGCCAACCAGTGGTTGTCATGCCTGTTCAGGAGCACCTCGAACGCGTTTACGCTTCGCGTCGCCTCACGCTAGCGCAATAGCGGTGGCCAGGATGGCGGCGGTTACTCCTACGGCGGCGAGGGGGATGGTGCCGGCTATGAAGGAGGGGAAGGGGGCGAGGTTGAAGTAGAAGATGTAGCAGACGAGGCAGCCTACCATCACTACTGCCACCAGCACTGCGAGCAGCGCCGCCTCCAACGCGCCCAGGGCTCCTGCACCGTAGAGCGCGTCGAGTACCGCCAGTTCAAGCGTGAGCCACGCGGTGAACAGGATGAGCTCCGTCGTGACCGGACGGTGGAAGAAGCGCGTTGTCACGAACACGAGCGCGATATACGCCAGCACGCCTCCCGCCGCGATGGCCAACACGGGCACGCCCCGCGTCATAGACGGGGCCAGGCCGCCAATTCCCCGCACCGCCAGCACCACGCCCGCTATGCCAACCACGGCCGCCACCACAATGCACCCGACGCCGATGCCGTACAGCACACCCGTCGCCTTCGGCGCGCGCGGGTTGAAGAAGATGAGCCACCACGCCAGGTAGAAAATCGTGCACGCCACCAGCGCGACGTGTCCGCCGATGAGAGAACCGCTTTGAGCGGCGATACCCGTCTGCGCCATGGCGCCTCCTTGCCGCGTCCGTTCGTTTCAAGGCGCAGTATACGCCCCACCCGCGCGTAAGACGCACGGGGTGACGCTGCCGTCAGCAAACCGCGAGAATGGCGAACCCGCACAACGCCTCACCAAGCGCCCCAAATGCGGTATCATTTTCACTTTCACTGACGAAACGAGTAAGGATGGTGCGTGCATGCTGACGGTGCGGAAGGCGCGAAACGACGAAGCCGAACAAGTGGTGGCGCTCTACACGCGCATGATTGACGAGATGCGCGGGGCGGACTTCGACGTGCTATGGGAGCACGACGTGCACCCTTCGCCAGCATTTTTGCGCGCGTCGGTTGCCGCAGGTGAAACCTACGTTGGCGTGCTGGACGCGGACGACCCGGATGCCGCCCGCGCCGAAGGTGCCTCGCGGCTTGCGTGCGCGCTCATCATGAACAGCGAGGCGGACGAAGGCTACGAGCGGGGTGCGTGGCAGGTGGACGCAGCCCCCGACGAAGTGGCCGTGCTGCACGTGGTGGGCACGCTTTCAGCCTTCCATGGTCGCGGGTTCGCGCGCCAGCTGGTGAGCGCCAGCATTGACGCAGCCCGGGCGGCGGGAAAGAAGGCCGTGCGCCTGGACACGTTCACCACGAACGCGCGCGGGCGCGGGCTCTACGAATCCTGCGGCTTTGTGTGCGTGGGCGAGTACCCGCGCTTCTACCTGCACATCGACCCGACATTGGCCACTGCCCTCTACGAGTGCCCGCTGTAGCACTCGCGTGCTGCGGAGCACTCCTGTCCCGCAGCCGCATCCGGCCCAGCGCCCGGCCCCTCCCCTTCCGGCACGATCTCTTCCACGAACCAGCGCGGGCCCTCGTGGAAGAGGAACGTGCGCGCGTGACCCACCAGCACGTCGTAGCGCACGCCCTCGCCGCCCACCTTAAGCGAGGCGCAGCGCCGCATGCCCAGCACCGCGCGCACCGGAAACCGCCGTCCGTCGTGCCACATCACAGCACGGGGAACAATAACTCCGTCGCTCAAAAACTCGGCTTCCACTTCCACATACCGCTTGCGCCTACCCGCGATGCCTTGCACCATGTTCGCTCACTCCCCCTTCGCCCTTTCCGCAGGTGACGGCGAGAACTAGAAGTAGCCCACCGGGTGCACCACGTTGTCGCGCTTCACGTCCAAATCCAGCAGGCTTTCGTCCATCAGCTCCACGCCGCGCTGGATGCAGGTGTTGCCGAAGCGACGGCGCAGGTCATCAATGGTTTCGTCCAGGTCCTCCAAGACGCGACGACGCGCGTCAAAACCCAGGTCAAGCTGTTGTGGCGCGTCCATGGGCTCCAGGTTGGACGCGCGCACATGCAGGCCGCGCAGGGGATGTTCCTCGTCGAGCGGTTCATTGGCCGACAGCAGCTCCCAGGCCATACGCGCTATCTGGCCCGTCGTGTTTGTGGCGCGCGGCAGCGTGGTCTGGCGGCCATAGCTGGTTAAGTCGTGGGCGTCGCGCACGCCAATGGACACGGTGGATGCCCGAAAGCGCGCCTCACGCAGCCGCTGCGCCACCGATTCCGCCAGCAAATAGATGAGCGCCTTCGCGTCGGCGGCGCACACGATGTCGTGCGGGCAGGTGAGTCCGTTGCCGAAGCTTTTCACCGTGCGATCCACCTCGTTGCGCGTGGGGTCGAAAGGCTTCACCGGCGTCGCATCCTCGCCGCGTGCAAAGGCGCGCAGCACGAGGCCCACCTTCCCCAACCGACGACGCAACAGTTCGGGCGAGGCGCACGCCAAGTCCCCCACGGTGTCGACGCCCGACGAATGCAGCTTGGCGCGCGTCGCCCGCCCCACGTAGAGAAGCTCCCCCACCGGTGCCTTCCACACCAGCTGCTGGTAATTCTCCGGCGTGATAGCGGTAACGGCGTCGGGTTTGCGCAGGTCGCTGCCGAATTTCGCGAACACCTTGTTCCACGACACCCCAACGGACACGGTGCAACCCAACTCGTCTTTCATGCGTTGGCTGATCTCGCGCGCCACATCGAGCGGCGCGCGGGTGGACAGGGCGAGCGCACCGGTGAGGTCGATCCAACATTCGTCGAGGCCAAACGGCTCCACGAGGTCGGTGTACTGGTAGTAGATGCGCCGCGCCAGAGCCGAATAGCGCTGGTACACGTCGTAGCGCGGTGGCACCACCACCAGCCCCGGGCACTTCGCGCGCGCCTCCCACAGCGCCTCGCCCGTTTTCACGCCGGCGGCCTTGGCCTGGGCGCTCTTCGCCAGCACAATGCCGTGGCGCGTTTCCTCATGCCCGCCCACCACCAGCGGCACCCCGCGCAACTCCGGGCGTTCGGCCTGTTCAACGCTCGCATAAAACGCGTTCATGTCCGAATGGAGAATCACGCGGTGCATGTCAATGCCTCCCGGCGAGCCAATCACGCACCCGCCGAACGTCTCATAGATTGCACCTGCATCCGCCACTGTCGCTGTTGCTGTTGCTGTCGCCGTCGCCATACGCCCCGCCTTCTTCCGCACGCCGCATTCCTTCATAGGGAACACATGTTCGCACAGAATAACCGGCTGCGCAAGCGAACAGACCATGGAGTTTCAGCGAGAAAATACGGTGCCTGATCTGGTGATATATGACGCAAAGCCTCCACGGGGCCGGGTCGCCACCAGCAAATACCACCTTGACCAGCGCCGCCAAGCGTAGTACCCTGCCGAACAAATCTCAGAGAATTATCTGCCGCCGGGTAGATCGAGACGCAAAGCATGCGCACCCTCATCGTTAGGCCTGAGAAGACGAGGGAGGTCGCATGCTTTTTTGTAAGGAGGACACCATGCAGAAATTCATTGCGGACGATTCATTTTGGGAGCTATTCCCCCACGCCTCAATTGGCATCATGGTGGCGCGCGGCATGAAGCCAGCGAGCGCGATACCGCCCGACGACGCGGCCGCCATCGCAAAGCTTTTGCACGAGGCGAACGAGCACGCGAACAGCTATCTCACCAGCAACACCATCTCCGAAAACGAGCCCGTGCGCGCCTGGCGCGAGGCCTACCAGCAGTTCAAGACGAAGAAGGGTGCGCGCAGCTCAGTGGAGAACCTGCTCAAGCGCGTACTGAAGGGCAACCCTGTGGGCTCCATCACGCCGTCGGTGGACGTGTACAACGCCATTTCGCTCAAGTACGCCTTCCCCGTGGGCGGCGAGGACCTGGATGCGCTTGACGGCGACCTCAGGCTGGGCATCACCGAAGGCGGCGACGCGTTTCTGCCCCTCGGCGAAGAGGACGAAGACCCCACCCTGCCCGGTGAGCTTTGCTACTGCGACAACGTGGGTGCCGTCTGCCGCTGCTGGAACTGGCGCGACGGCAAGCGCACCGCACTCACTGACGATTCGGCGAACGCATTCCTCATCATAGAGAACGTCGACCCCGCCCGCACAGACGACCTCCGCGCCGCGCTGGATGAGTTCGCCACTCTCGTGCAACGCTACTTCAACGCCACCATCACCCAACACACCATCATCGACCGCGATCACCCCGAGGCGGTCATCAAGGAGTAAAGCCGAAGGGAATTCCGGCTAACCCAGACTTCACAAGGCGACAGAAAGGACATCCTTCTGTCGCCTTATTTTATATATCATTATATATACTTCCCACTCCTTTCCTGCTATGCTTCACGTACATCGAAAGGAGTCACCATGGAAGCTATTTTTCCCGTCACGGCACTGCAAAAGCAGCAGGGCGAAGTCAAGAAAGCTGCACGTGAAGGCATCGTCCGCATCACCGAAAACGGCCGCGGCGCCTTCGTATTCTGCTCCGACGAAGTATTCGAACAAAAACTCCGCCAAGTAGCCGAAGACGCAGCCTACGAGGCACGGATAGCAACTGTTATCGAGCGCGGACGTCACGACATAGAAGCAGGGCGGCTTTACCGTGGCACCGAAAGCGCCTTTGCTGAAATAGAGAAGCGAGCCGCAAGCCATGCCTGAACTTATTTATACCGAAGGTTTCGTTGCGGATGTCGCGCAAATTCGTTTCGAAAGTAAGCGCAACGAAATAAAGCGTCGCGTAGACCTGCTTTCAGGATTTCCCGAACTCGGGTCGCCGAACTTACCTCGCTCCCTTGTTGAGCAGTACGGCGACACCGTACGAAAACTGGTGGTATCGCCATTTCTGATAGTGTACGAATATCACGAGGACGAAGACACCGTCTACCTACTCGGCCTCATCCACCAGAGGAGCGCCTGGTAAGCGCTCCTCCTGGCCTTAACGAAAACATAGAGCGCACAGCTTAGGCCGTCTTTTTAACGCTCCGTCCCTCGCTCGCAGCGAGTTCGTCACGCGCAACTCGATAGCGCTTATATCCTTCGGACACTTTCTCCTTGCTGGCAAGTGTAATACCCACCAACACAACAATGGTTACAGCACAGGCGGGCCACAGCGGCTCAACACCAAACGGGTTTGCGGCGAAATGCCAAACCGCGGCAACTAGCCCGCCGCCCAGCATCGACCAGAACGCCGCCCCACTTGTCACGCGTGGCCACACCATAGCAACTAGCAACACAATACCCACGACCGAGCGTATCTGGAACGCTGCATACAATTGCCCCAGAATGGATGACGCATTCAAACCAAGCCAGGTGGCCACAATACCCAGCAGCACCACCATGAGCCGCGAAAACACAAGACGCTGGCAATCGGTGCTCTGTGGTCGAACAACTGCATAAAGATCTTGCGTCAACGTATTCGAGATAAACAGCAACGCTGCCGGAGCCGATGACCAGATTGCCGCCGCAATAGCCATCGACACCACACCCGATATCGCAGGTCCTTGGGCATTTGACATAGCAAACAACGCCGTATTGGGATCAATGCCAGGTAAGGCAATTGCCGCGCACATACCAATAATAGCTGGCAGTGTGGCAAACGGTATGACAATGGCAGCAGCACCCCACGCACCGATAGCCATATCGCGCGGCGACCGTGCAGAAATGGTGGCTGTCACCATGGTGGCTGCCGCCAGAAAGCTGATACCAATACCCAAAGCGTTAGCAAGCGTCGACCAGATATCAGGCTGAAGCAGATCAAAATAACTCGCTGGCAACTGCTCATACAGAGCGCCAAGACCTCCCACCATATCAAGGCCCCCCGATGTTGCCGCGATAAGCCCCGCATACATGACCACCATGTGGACGATATTCATAAGGGCAAGGCCCTTCATTCCACCCAGCAGGGTAACAACAATAAACAGCGCCGACACAACCCACGCAACAAGGGTCACATCCAGACCTATCATAGGTGCTATAAGGGCCGCCGCACTAATGGGCTGCGACGAATACAGGAAGCAATACACCACCACAATGATTATCAACATGATGGTGCGACATCTTTGATCAAACATGAATTTGAATGCCTCAGGCACCGAAAGAATGCCATATTTCCTGTTCATGGCACGATAAAAGCGCGCCGCAAACACGATGAAAACAATCATGCCAATGGACATGCCCCAGTTCACCCACACCGCAGATAAACCAGTAGTGTATCCCGTGGCCGCCTTGCCGATAGTTGCTGCACCAGCCATCATCTCGGCGAACAGCAGCGGGATGACCATAAACCAGGCAAGGTTACCTTGCGCCGTGAGGAATTGCGCCGAAGAGGCTTTTTCTCGACGCGCACCACGCACGGCAACTGCGATACCAATAAGAACGGTGACAACGATATAGGCAACAAGCATGATAAAGGGTAGGCTCATGTTAGTTCACCCTTTCGAAAGGGGTTCGGAACTAGTCCGAACCCCTCGATCACGTATCTGTTAGTGAGGTGCTAGCAGAATCCCATGAGGCTCCACAGAGGAATGCTCCCCATCATGGCCACCAGCGATATGAGCATGTAGGCATAAGCCGATTTCTTGAACTCTTTGATGGTGACGTACTCGTTGCCAGCAACTCCCAAAATGCCAATGACAAAGGGGTTTTGGAACGAGTTGAACCAAATATTGCTTACCACGTACACAACAAAGCACAGTACGAATGGCGAAATACCTGCCGACTCAAGCAGTGGCGAGAAGATGGCGAACAAAATAACCAGCACCACACCGTTCGCAGGGATAACGGCTCGCATGATCCAAGTGATAATGCAAAGCGCCGGGACAAACAACCAGATGTTGTTCACCAACGGTGATAGCACCGGACCCATAATACCTGCCAGCCATGTGCTCACGCCGACGGTACTCATGAGACCCGCGCCGCCAATCAGTGCGCCGATGAACATGATGAGATCCCACGGCACCTGCGTCCGGAAATCCTTCGTCTCCAAAACGCCGAACAGGGCAAGTACAATTGCGCCAATCAAGCAAATGATGCCCGCATCCACACCATGCAACGGCTGGGCAATCCACAAAACCAAACAGATGACTACCACAATGGCTGCCACTTTTTCATTGAACGACATCTTGCCTAATTCTTTCAGCTTGTCGCTGAAGTACTCGTCAGGCAGGTTGAGTTTCTCCTTCGGCTTGCAGTAGGTCATGCAAAAAATATACGTTCCTATGAGCACAACGATGAGCCACAGCCACGTGAGTTGGAACCAACCAATCCACGAAAACGAAAGACCCATGATGCCAATCATGAAAGGCACATTCGCGTTGCCCGTAAGAAACGCGTGCGAACCAACATAGGGCGGCATGAAGCAAGCAGTGAACAATCCCAAGGCGGGCTTGCTTTTCTTCTCGTAACCTACCTCTTTCGTCATCTCCGTTGCCATGGGAATAAGTAGGTTAACTTTAGCGTTCGAACTGGGAATAAGTGGGCTGATAACCGTACCAACCGTCATGAGAGAAAGTACCTGACCACGATAGTTCTTCGGAAACACAGTCAGCAGTTTCAGCGCCATACGCGTCATAAGTCCACTTTTGATAACCGCCGCCGAAAAAGCGAACACGGCTATCATCAGCCACACAATGCTACCGGCAAATGCGCTGAATATTTCGGGGATGGTACCCACTTTGAATACAACCATGAGCGCAAGCGCGCCGAGACAAGCCGCCCAAGACGGCAATGCACCCGTGATAAGGAGAATGAGCATTCCCACAAAAATCCCCAGGTACGCCATAGCGACTTCAGTTAGTCCCTCAGGAGGGGCCAGCTGTCCGATGATGGCGCCAATAACTATCGCCAACACGACAATAATCAAATTCTTCGAAGAGAAGTTCTTCATAACGTCCCCTTACGTTGTAGTTGACGCCTCGTAAAGGAGGAAGCCAGCACTAACCCCTCAAGCGCCGGCTCTCCCGACAGGGCATTCAGGAGCGATCTTCTCGCGCCCCCTTCTCCGCTTTCTTCTGTCTGCGGATAGCTGCGGGGATTTGCTTCGCAAACGCGATAATGGCCGCTTTGCTTTCCTTGACAACCGGCATGCCTTTTGCGATATCCTCTGTTGTGACAACCACATCCATGCGCATGCTGTCGAGAGCCTTGCAATCCATGATGAGTCGGTCACCCTCGGTCCTCATAGAGAACACCTCCACCATGGGCGAACCGTCTTCTGTTTTCGCTATGATGGAAGGCCGTTTAACTGCTTTTCGAACCATACGTCGCTCCTTTTCGCGTGTTTTCCGTACTTACTTAACTACTGACCGGAAATCGACGCCATAATCCTCAAGGATTTTGAGAGCGCCCGGTCGCGCACCAGCGGCTATGCCGCCACCCGGATGTCCACAGCAACCAACAAAATACAGGTTCTCAATCTCGCCATGATAGGTATGACCTTTACCCGGGAAGGGACGCATGTCATACATTTGACTAGGCTGCAAGCCAATCATGCCCAGGTCACCCTCTTTCATGGCAGGGTTCCATTGCTCGTACTCCAGCGGCGTGAGTCCCCAGTGTCCTACGATGTCGTCATCGGTGATGTTCGTGGTTTGAGACTTGAAGAACTCCCACACTTGCTGCTTAAGCTCATCGCCGTGCGTTTCCCAGTTCTTTTCGTCGCCCCACAGGCGATAGGGGGCATAGCTGTATAGGTTGACAACGCTGTGTCCCTCAGGGCAACGCGTCGGATCCCAAAGCGACGGAATAGTGACCAGAGGCAGCCGCGGATTGAACTCACCAAGCCGGTAGTTACTGAACGTCTCGAGGTACTCTTTCTCCTCGGGCGCAAACTCAATACAGTAGGCATCAAGGACCTCGGGGCCAGCTTTGAACTCGGGGATCTTGCTCAGGGCAAACGATTGATTGAGTGCCGCGAAATCGGCTTGCTTCAAGCGATGGACATAACGGGCCTCTTCGGCAGGAGCATCATCGCCTAGCATGTCGTAAACGTCTTTAATGTTGATGGTGCTCACTACGGCATTATTGGCCAGATACTCCTCGCCCGCTTTGGTGCGCACGCCTTTCACTTCGCCACCTTCGACGATAATGTTGTCAATCCACGCGTTAGTAAACACGTCTGCACCGTTGTCCTTGCAACAACTCTCGAGCGCATGAACAAAAGCTTGGCTTCCGCCCTTCGGGAACGGCGGCGCATAGGTGGGCTTATGCACGCGTCCGGTGAAGTACAATAGCGTGGCCGTGCCAATGGCGCGTGGGTCGATCATCATCTCGGTACACCAACGGGTGAACGTGACACGCACCTGCTCACTCTCAAACCACTCTTCCACTATCTGCTGAGCAGACGAGTTGAGGACACGCTGAAATTCGCGCCCCTCAGGACTCATATACATAACATTCATCATGGCGCCATAGGGCGGTGGAGCGCTTTGGGAGCCGATGCCAGCCACGGCAAGCATGTTCACCATGTATTCGTGAAATTTTGGATATACCTCGGCATCATGCTTCGAGAATCGCGCGATGTTCTCGCAGGCTTTGTCAATGTCGTGGTGCATTATAAGGCTTGTCTGATCGGGGAAAATAGAGCAGAACAAGGCTTTAGCATGCGCGTATTCGAAGCCGTATTTCGAAAACAATCCCAACTCATCTTCGGTAACGATAGGGGTGGCCGATATCATGTTGTGAACCATGCCGCCAAGATCTGAAACGTATCCTGGAGCGCACACTTCACCTGACCGAGTGGATCCGCCGCATTCCTCATTGGCTTCCAGACAGCACACGCTAAAACCGGCTTTTGCCAGATAAGCCGTGGTGATCAAGCCATTATGGCCGCCACCCAACACGACAAAATCATAGGTAGAAGACATGGCTTCTCCTTTGCAGTAGAGTGATAAGCTGAATCGCGTGAGAAGAAATGCTGCCGGGCGGCGTGTGACCGCCCGGCGAGCGTACTCTTTACTTCCTCACAACGTCGCGGAAGTCGACACCGAAGTCTTCGAGCACCTTTTGAACGCCTGCGCGAGCCGATGCCGCAATACCTGCTCCAGGATGCGAGCAGCAGCCAAGGAAATACAGGTTTTCAATGGCACCGTGATACTCATGGCCCTTGCCAACCAACGGACGCATGTCGTACATCTGGCTGGGCTGCAAGCCAATCTGACCGATATCGCCGTGTACCATGGCCGGATCCCACTGTTCATACTCAAGCGGTGTCAGGCTCCAGTGGCCAATGATGTCGTCATCGGTGATGTTAGTGGTCATGTCCTTAAAGAACTCCCACACCTGACGCTCAAGCTCTTCTTTGTGGGTAACCCAGTTCTGCGGGTCGCCCCAAAGGTTGTAGGGAGCGTACTGGTAGATGTTCACGACGCTGTGTCCCTCAGGACAACGTGTGTCATCAAGCAAGGAAGGAATGGTGATGAGCGGCAGCTTGGGACTGAATTCGCCGAGGGTGTAGTTGCTGAAGATTTGCAAGTACTCTTTCTCGCGCGGGGCAGCCTCGATGCAGAACGCCTTCAACACTTCTGGGCCAGCCTTAAATTCAGGAATCTTCTTCAAAGCGAAGGACTGGTTGAGCGCGCCAAAATCGGCATGCTTGATGCGGCGGATGGCTTCCAGTTCATCAGCAGGCACATCGTCTGCCACCATCTCATAGATCTGCTTAACATTAATACAGCTGATAACCGCATTGTTAGCCGTAAAGATATCACCATCTTTTGTGACAACCTGGCGAGCCTCGCCGTTCTCGACCACGATGTCGGCAACATATTTGTTGGCGAACAACTCGGCGCCATCATCGCGACAGCACTGCATGAGCGCGTCAATAAAGCTTTTGCTGCCGCCCTTCGGGAAGGGAGCACCCGGATGATCGGGGTTCACCTTACCATTGATCACATACAGATCAGGCTTGTGAATATTGACGGTGAAGTACAGAAGCGTAGCGGTACCGATCTCACGCGGATCGATCATCATCTCGGTACACCAACGAGTGAACGTGGTGCGCACCTCTTCGCTTTCGAACCATTCCTCGACGAGTTGCTGGGCGCTCAAGTTCAGCACGCGCTGGAACTCTCGACCCTCGGGGCTCATATACATGGCACTGTGCATAGCTCCCCAAGGCGGCGGAGGAGACTGTGCTCCCACATGAGCAACCGCCATCATCTTTTCCATGTAGTCATGGAATTCGCGATAGGCAATGGCATCTTTTTCCGAGAACTGCGCAATGTTCTCGCATGCTTTGTCAACATCCGGATCCATCAACAACACGGTATTGTCGGGGAAAACGGAACAGAACAGCGCATCGGTGTTGACGTATTCCAAACCATACTTAGAAATAAGTCCGAGTTCGTCATCACGTACGATGGGTGTGCGGGCAATCATGCTGTGAATCATGCCGCCCAAGTCGCTGATATAGCCTGGCGCACACACTTCGCCAGAGCGCGTTCCGCCTCCGAACTCGTCATTGGCCTCGAGACAGCAGACACTGAATCCAGCTTTTGCCAGATAGGCCGTGGTAAGCAGTCCGTTGTGTCCGCCTCCGATGACCACGAAATCATAGGTTCCTGACATGGTTCCCTCCTTGATACTAAGGATTGGGTCGTTGGTCGGAATTCCTGTATGAATCGCATCGATGCACTTACTTTTTACCACGCGCCACGAGTGGAGTGTTACGGACACTTTGTCTGAAATGGGGTAATGAGGAACATACACCCCACCGAGAACTCAGGAGCAACAACTGAGCAGTGTTTTTAGCAGGTCAAAACCTCAGCTACGCTTGTCAAGCCTTCAGCTATGCTTTTCCCCACTTCGAAAAGAGTGGGGTGGCTTATCCATCGTCCGCCAAATGGGCATTTGCAAGTTGGTACCATCTGTGATCAAGGGGCAAGGGGATAGTGCGTCTCTCTGTTGCAAAGCATAAACAGAACCATCCGCTTAAACGGAAGACATGGCGGTTCATGTCTGAATTGTGCTGATGGGAGATTCGATGATTCGCCAGATCAATATGAGATTTGAGATAGCGAAGACATTTGCCTCTCTCGTCGTCGAAGGCGACGCGCCTCATCGGGTAACGGTCACCGACATCGCTCGACGGATGGGCATCGATCGGAAGACGTTCTACTACTATTTTGAGACAACCGACAATCTGGTGCAGTGGATTTTTCGCAAAGCCATGTCATCTATTGTGTCGCGGCCTGAATTTTCCTCGGCTAAACTCGCCTACCCCCAAGAGGATCTGCACGACCCCTTCCCTGAGTTACCTTTTTACGTTCAGGTCAAGGATGGAGACAATTTCATCCATCAAATGATTTACTTCAAATATTGGGGCCGCTACTTTCAGCAAAACCGCGAATACTATCGGCGCATATTTATGGGAGCAACGTACTTCGAGTTTTTTGACTATATTACGCTTCTCTACTTCCCCGCCATAGAAGCCGACATACGCATCATGCTGGGAGATCGCGAGATGCCCGAAGTGGTGATCAAATTCTTGACGGAATACCATACGATGGGTATTTTCGGACGCGTTCTTTACCATTACACCCGTACGCAATCTTTTATGATGCAGGACGAGCTCAACCCCTTCTTCTCGTACGGGCATCGGATGATCCAAGCAACCATTGATCTTTATTGCGATACGCCCGAAAAGGCCCAGAAACAACAAAGCCCCCGTCGCTGACCTGGTCTCGGCCAGATGACGGGGGCTTTTTGCTATCGCACGGGGGTGCCGGGGGGTGCGAAGGTGGGGAGGTTGGAGGCTCCGGCGTTGAGGTCCTCGCGGAACAGGTCCTCCATGATGCGGTTGCGCGTGCTCCACGTGGCGCCCGTTACAGCGTCCACAACCTCCTGGATGCTGCGGGTGCGGGCGGGAGCATCTTCGCCAGCCTCTTCACCACCGGACTCAGCACCAGGTTCAGCTTCGCCACAGGGCTCAGCGCCCATCTCGGCTTCGCCACGGGACATCTCACCCGAGCCTTCGCCATCAACCTTCGCCTCGCCCTCCCACCTGGTGGCGCCCGTCACCGCATCAACGGTGGCACCCGTTACGGCATCCACGTTGTCGTGCTCAGGGCTCATGCGGTCGGGGCCTCCGACGGCTTGCGCGCGGCATCAAGCTCCGGCTCTTTCACCAGCAGCTTCGCCAAGCCGCCCGCTGCGGGGTCGGACAGGAAAGCCACAATGACGATGGTCGGCCAGAACTGCAGGCACAGGCTTACAAACCTATCGAACACGTTCGTAGCAATCATTTCACCCGTCATAGCGTTCATCGCCGGTACATCCCCGATGCCCGTCATGAATGCCGTCATCACAATGCCCAGGAAGAACATGATAAGCGTGCTGAAAAACACGTTCTGGATCAGGCGAAATGCCACCGACCCCGGCTTCGCGTCGTAGTACACGGCGCACGCCGCCGCAATGCGCGCCAGCGGAATCACGGCCGTTACCACGAACGACACCACAAAGGCCACGGCGAATGACATACCGTAAAACACCGGGTCAATATGCGGCACGCCCTGCATGATGGTGAGGCACAGGCACAAAACCGCCGCCACAATAAACGAGAAGAACAAACCGTACACGATGTAGTACTTCTTGCTGTGCATTTCCGCTCCTTGTCCGTGTGCCGCCCGCGTACCCGCGAGCGGCACACAAAAGATCAGGAAAATCCCCTTATGCTACGACGAACAGCGTCTTCTGCTTTTCATCCATCTTTGCGGACAGCTCGTCCAGCGGGCCGAACTCCAGGCACATCGACTGGCAGTGCTGCACGCAGGTGGGCACCTTGCCCGCAGCGCGGCGAGCGGCACAGGTGTCGCACTGCTTCGTGGGAATGGGCAAATAGCTGAACTGCCAGTTCTCGTCAGCCTCATCACCAATAACCCATGGGCCAATCTTTACCACTTTGACGCCCGTCTCGCCAACCGGCAGGCCATGCTCCATCTGGCAGGCCACTTCGCAGCTATGGCAACCGGAGCACCACTGCGCATCAACCAGGATTCCGTACTTCGCCATGGTTATTCCCCCTCTTCCACTTTGTAGACCTTGCAGATGAAGCTCTTGTAGTTGGAACCGAAACCGCTCTTGCCCGGGATCCACGGAATGGTGTTGTTGATGTTCAGGTCAAACACGTCGTAGAACTTCTCCGGGTCGCCCTCGGGGAACCACCAGCCGTGGTCACACGACACGATGCGGCGATCCATGATGGGCGTGAGCTTCGCCTTGCGCTTGGCGCGACCCATGGGGCCTTCCATCCACACCCAGTCGCCGTCCTTGATGCCGTACTTGGCGGCCGTCTCGGGGTGAATCTCCATGAGAGGCCAGGGGCGATAGTGACGCATACGCTCGATCTGACGATGCTCGGAGTGGAACATACCCCAGGTGCGGGCGCCGCTCGTCATAACCAACGGGAACTCGTCCATGAGCTCGGGGGTGGAACCGGGGCCGGGCTCGGGCTCTTCGAAGTAGGGCAGCGGGTCAAGGCCGGCCTGGTTGTAGAAGTTGCTCCAAAGCTCAATGCGGCCGGTCGGCGTGTTGAAGCCGGGCTGACCGTCCTTGCGCAGCTTGCCCGTCTTGTAGCGATAGTACTCGATGGGCTGATACGCCGGTGCCACGCTCTGTAGTTCCTCGAAGGACATCTCGGTGGGCTTCAGCATGTCGGTGAACATGTCGTCCACGTTGTCCCACGGCCATGCCTCGGGGTTCCAGCGCTTGCCCAGCTCAAGGTTGATTTGCATGTCGGAGCGGCACTCGCCCACGTCGGTCACCTTGTTGATGGTGGAACCGCGCTGCGCGCCGGACACGAATGCGATGCCGTTGCGCTCGGGGAACGTGCAGGCAGGCAGCACCACGTCGGCCAGAGCGGCGATGGTGGGCGTCTTGAACAGGTCGACAACCACGATGAAGTCGAGCTTGTTCAGGGCCTTGTACAAACGCTGCGGGTCGGCACCCATGCAGGCGATGGGGTTCGTGGTTTGCAGCCATGCGCCGTGAATCTCGTACGGCACGCCAGTTTCGATGGTCTTCACCGTCTCGTCGGGCTGAGACACAGCGAAACCGAAGTTGAACAGCGGGTAGTCCTTGATGCCGATACGCTTGGCTTCCTGTTCCTCGCCCAGCACCTCGCGGCCCCAGCCGCCGGCCACGGAAAGGATTTCGGGGGCCACAATCATGCCGCCCGGGCGCTCCATGTTGCCCGTGATCTCCCAGAGAGCAAGGATGGCCTGACCAGCCGGCATAGCTTCGCGGGTCATGTCCACGGCCACGCCCCACTGCAGCGTGGAGTTCTTGGCATTGCCCAGCATACGGGCGGCGGCGATGATCTTTTCCTCGGGCACCCAGGTGATCTCGCTCACGCGCTTCACGTCGAACTCAGCGGCGCGTGCAGCCAGCTCGTCGAAGCCGTAGCACCAGTTGTCAACGAACTCGTGGTCGTAGAGGTTCTCGTCGATGATGATCTTCATCATGCCGAGTGCCAGCGCCGCGTCGGTGCCGGGGCGCACGCGCAGGTGCAGTTCGGACTTCGTGGCCAGCCAGGTGACCTTCGGGTCAACGGTGACAATCTTCATGCCGCGCTTCATGAGGTCGATCACCCAGTGACCATAGAAGCCTTCGATGTTGGACTTCAGCGGGTAGTTACCCCAGATGAACATGGCCTCGGGCACCTCGTAGTCCGGATGGTCGTAGCGCTCGGGGAACTGCTGGGCGGCGTCGGGAATCCACGGCGCGCCGGTGGTGGCAGCCATGCCAGCGATACGCGGCAGGTAGCAGCACTGACCGGACAGGAAGCCCGTGTAGTTGGGGCTGCCGAAGGACCAGCACAGACGCGTGATATAGGCAGCGATGTCGCGGCCGGTACCCTGAGCAAACACCACGGACTCGGCGCCGTACTTTTCTTTCATATCCATGAACTTCTCGGTGATGAGGTCGTAGGCCTCGTCCCAGCTGATGCGCTCCCATTTGTCCTTGCCGCGGTCCTCGCGAGCACGCTTCATGGGGTACTGCAGGCGCTCCTTGTGGTGCGTCACCTCGGGCACGTCCAGGCAGCGCATGCACAGACGACCATTCGTCCACGGATCCTCCGGGTCGCCTTCGCACTTGACGAGCTTACCCTCGTCGTTCGTGTACATGACCACGCCGCAACCCAAGTGGCAGCCCGGGCCCGTCCACGCACAACCGCGCGTTACGTGCAAGTCGCCTTCCTCGTAGGAAAACGGCTTCTCGTGATTCACGGTGCGATACTCTTCTCCCATGCTCAAGCCTCCTTGTTCCTTCTCGTCCGACGCCCCGATGTGCAGCCGTGCAGCCCGTTTGCTGGGCCTCACGGGTTTCTTGCACCCGTTGCGTTTTCTTGCCACGATACTATCGACCGCGTATCATGGGCACCATCGCCGTTTCGTCTGGTTTATCTGGCGAAGCATCGGCGCAACGCACGAGGGGGATGCGGAGTACACTATGGAAAAAAGGTTGAGTGCTGATAAAGCACCAGATCAGGAGCCTGTTTCTTATCTTTCTACCACCACGTTGGTTCTCGTTGGTGGCTTTTCTTTGTTTTGGGCATGCTTCTTCGCCATGCTCATGCGAAATGCCTTTTTGGATGCCGACATCGAGCGGCTAGCGTATCACTTGGTGTTGCGCATCGCGTTTTTTATTGGCTTTGGTGCAGCGGCCGCGTGGCTCGCACGAACAGCCGATGGCGTAACGGGTCGGCGTACCAAACGCGTTATGGGTGTGCTGGTGGTGGTGTTTGCGGTTATTGCGAGCGCGTCGCCAGCGATGTATGTGGCGCTCGGGCAGCCGCTGCCCGCTGTGTTTGATATCGCAGTGTGGGCCGTGTCGGGTGTGGGGCTGTGTTGTCTTTTGTTTCTGTGGCTGCCCGTGGTTGCGCGCTTGGACGAAGCGGCGGCGGCGCGCTCCATGGCGCTGTCGGCGGGATGCGGCGGCCTCATTTACCTTATTGTGAACTTGCTCCCGTCGCTGTATGGCACGGGTTTCTTGTCGCTGTGTGCGCTTGCGAGCTTGGGTGTGCTGTATGTGGTGGTGGCCGAGTCGCGCCGGAGCGAGAGTGAAGGCGAAGAAGGCGAACGGGGCGAAGTGCCCATTGAAGGCATTCCCTATGCCACATCGAAGCGTAACGCGGGGCTGTCCTGGTCGTTTGGTGTCATCTATGTGGTGTATGGCATCGTGTTTGGCCTGGGTGCGGGCTCCATCACACAGATTGCCGGCGGCACGCTATTGTTCGCGGGTATTGCGGCGTTCATCTTGATAGGAGGCGCAGCAGCCTGGGCGTTCATGCGCCGCTTCGCCGATCGCATGCGCCAGATTGACGTGCTGCGCATGCTGTTCCCCTTTTTGGTGGTGTCGCTCGTGACGATGGCGCTGTTCACGGGCCCGGTGTATGCGCTCAGCAACCTGCTTCTGCTTGCGAGCTACGTGTTCTTGGTGGCCGTGAGCGTGGCGTTTGAGGTGCAGACCGCGCGCTCGCGTGGCGCCTCGCCTCTGTATGTGGTGGGTATGAGCCAAAGCGCGCTCAGCGGCGGCATGGCAGTGGGCTTTGGTCTGGGGCTTCTGCCGTCAGCCACGGGAGCGCTCGACTACGGTGTGCTTTCGGCCGTGGCGCTGGCGCTCGTGGTGCTGCTGGCTGCCTTCATCACGTTCGCCCCCACCCGCGAGCCCGTCGTGGAGGAGCAGAGCGAACCTGAGTCGGAAGAGCCGCACGAGGGCCACTGGAAGGCCCGCTGCGCCGCCGTGGCGCGCGACGCCGGGCTGTCCGTCCGCGAAACCGAGGTATTCTTCCTGCTGGCGAAAGGCCGCGGCATCGAACACATCCAAAACAAACTGTGCATCTCCGGTCACACCGTGAAGACCCACACCTACAATATCTACCGCAAAATGGGCATCGGCTCCCGAGAAGAACTCCTCGACGCCATAGAAGCCGCCACCCCCGACGAAGCAACCCACACAGAGAAGAGGGCGTAACCAACGTCTCTACCCCGCTTGGTTGTCCGTTGGAGGCTGTATCAGAAGCCCCCTCCCGCTTCAAGAAAGTGTGACGCGCTTCGCGCTAGCTAGTACGCCACGAGTTTCCCACATTCCTTGCCTTACGACGCGGGCTGACTGACTTGAAGGCGAGGTCTTACAAGAGGCATAACCTCCGTAGCGGCGTTCTCCAGAGCGCCGTTCGCGCGAAGCGCGAAAACGCAGGTCATGATTGGGTTCTCCGCCTAACGGCGGAGCGGACGCTCTGGAGAGCGTCCCTACGAGGGTTATTCTAGTCGCACGTCAACGTCTTCAAGTCAGTCAGTCTGCGTCATAATGCGAGAAATAGTGGTTGCCTCGTAGCGTATTAGGTAGCGCGACAGCGCGTCACACTTGTATTTGGTAGCGCGTAAGCGCGTCACACTTTTGCAAGGCGGGAGTGCAGCAACAACGCCCACAAAAAAGCCCCCTTGCGGGGGCTTTTTGGATTGCTTGCGAGTGGTGGCGGTGTTATGCCTCTACGGCTCGCAGTTGAACCTTGCACCATTCGACGTCGGCGGGAAGTGTGGTCTTGGCGGCCTCTTCCTCCGACTTCGATGCCAGGTCGGCCTCAAGGCCGGCCAGCTGGTCGCGAACGGCAGCGGCATCAATATCTGATGCCGGAAGTGCGCGGTCGGCCAGGATGATAACCTTTTCGCCCGTCACTTCTACATAGCCGCCCTGCAAGGCGAAACGCTTGATTTCGCCGTCCTTCTGGTTCTGGACGCGCGCAACGCCGTCGGCCAGCACCGATACCAGCGGCACGTGGCCCTGCAAAAAGCCCATCTCGCCCTCGACGCCCGGCACGACCACCATATACGCGTCGTCGGAGTACAGCTTCGCCGCAGGCGTCACGATGTCGCACACGAGCCCGGCCATTATTCAGCCTTCTGCATCGCGTCGTACGCAGCGTACACGTCCTCGATGGCGCCCTTGTACACGAAGCACTGCTCGGGGATGTGGTCGCACTTGCCGTCGAGAATCTCGGCGAACGAGCGGATGGTATCCTCCATCTTCACGTACTTGCCGGGGTTGCCGGTGAAGACCTCAGCCACGTGGAACGGCTGGCCCAGGTACTTCTGAATCTTACGAGCACGGTTCACGACGAGCTTCTGCTCTTCGGAAAGTTCGTCCATACCAAGGATGGCGATGATGTCCTGCAGGTCCTTGTAGTTCTGCAGCACTTCCTGCACACCCACGGCCACGCGGTAGTGCTCCTCGCCGACGATCTCGGGGTCGAGCGCGCGGGAGGTGGACTCCAGCGGGTCAACAGCGGGGTAAATGCCCAGCTCGGCGATGGAACGAGACAGAACCGTCTTCGCGTCGAGGTGCGTAAACGTCGTGGCCGGCGCGGGGTCGGTCAAGTCGTCAGCGGGCACGTACACTGCCTGCACCGACGTGATGGAGCCGGTGGACGTCGACGTAATGCGCTCCTGCAAGTCGCCCATCTCGGTAGCCAGCGTGGGCTGGTAGCCTACAGCGGAGGGCATACGGCCAAGAAGTGCGGACACCTCAGAGCCAGCCTGCGTGAAGCGGAAGATGTTGTCGATGAACAGCAGCACGTCCTGGCCCTGATCACGGAAGTACTCAGCCTCGGTCAGACCAGCCAGACCGACGCGCAGACGCGCTCCCGGAGGCTCGTTCATCTGGCCGTACACCAGGCAGGTCTTATCGATAACGCCCGACTCGCTCATCTCGAGGAACAGGTCGGTACCCTCACGAGTACGCTCACCCACGCCTGTGAACACCGACGTACCGCCGTGCTCCTGGGCCAGGTTGTTGATGAGTTCCTGGATGATAACGGTTTTGCCGACGCCAGCGCCGCCGAACAGACCCGTCTTGCCGCCCTTAACGTAGGGCTCGATGAGGTCAACAACCTTGATACCGGTCTCAAAGATCTCCGTCGTGGTGGTCAGCGTGTCGTAGTCCGGGGCCGGGTGGTGGATAGGCATCCACTCTTCGATCTCGGGCATGGGCTTGCCGTCCACGGGCTCGCCCGTCACGTTCCAAATGCGACCCAGCGTGTTCGGGCCCACAGGCATCATGATGGGGTTGCCGGTGTCGACCACTTCCAGACCGCGCACCATGCCGTCGGTGGACGACATAGCAACGGTACGAACGAGGTCACCGGGAAGGTGCGTCTGCACCTCCAGCACGGTTTTCACTTCCCCAATGGGGGTGGTTGCATCTACGGTCAGGGCGTTGTAGATCGCCGGCATCTGGTCCGGCGGAAACTCAACGTCGACGACAGCGCCGACGATGCGGACAACGCGTCCGATAGCGCCCTTGGCCGATGCAGTGTTAGTCTCAGCCATTTAATCCTCCAATGCCGAAGCGCCGCCGACGATCTCGGAAATCTCGGTCGTGATGGCACCCTGGCGTACACGGTTATACAGTCTGGTCAGCGTTTCGACCATTTCGTTGGCGTTGTCGGTCGCCGACTTCATGGCGCTGCGGCGTGCGGCCTGCTCGGCAGCCGCCGAGTCGATGAGCGCGTGATACAGCGTCGTGCGCACGTAGGCCGGCAGAAGCCGGTCGAGCACACCCGCCGCATCGGGCTCGAACACCACGTCACCCGAAAGCGCAGAGGACTCGGCTTCCTTGTCAGCATCCTGGGCACCCGATTCCTCGAGCAGCGTTGTGGTGTCAACAGGCAGTACCAGTTCCTCGCGCAGCGTCTGTTCGGCTGCGTTCTTGGCGTGGTTGTACACGACGATTACCTCGTCGAGTTCGCCCTTCTCGTAGCCGTCGATGGCATAGGCCGCAATGGCGGCTGCCTCATCCACCGTAGGATCGGCAGAGAGGTCTTTGAACTCCAGCACCGGTGCAATCTTGCGATAGCTGAAGTAGCCGCAGGCCTTCTTACCGCAGGCGACAATGTGCACATCGGCGCCTGCGGCTTTCTTTTCTTTCATCAGGTGCTCGGCGTGACGCAGCACGTTGCTGTTGAAGCCACCCGCGAGCCCTCGGTCCGACACGACAACCACCACAAGCACATTCTTAATCTCGTCGTGCTTGCTCAGAAGCGCGTTCTCAGCCCCGCCCACGCGTTCGGCGACGTTCGCCAGCATCTCCATCATGGAGTCGGAGTACGGCGTCGCGTCCTCCACGCGCTCGGTAGCGCGACGGATCTTGGCGGCGGCAACCATCTCCATGGTGCGCGTGATCTGCTTCGTCGAGGTGACGGAGTTGATGCGCCGTTCTATGTCGTGAAGGTTGGGCATAGTCTACCTACCTTTAAGCCGTAGCCGAAAACTGCAGCTTGAAGGCCTCAATAGCGGCGTTCAGCTCCGTTTCGATCGCGTCGGTAAACTTCTGCTCCTTCACGATGTTCTCGAAGATCTCCGGCTTGGAAGCGCGGATGTAATCGAGCAGCTCCGTGCGGAAGCGAACCACGTCGCCCACCGGAATATCATCCAGGTAGCCATGGCCGCCGGCGTAAATGGCGACAGCCTGCTCCTCGACGGGCATCGGGTTGTAGCGGCCCTGCTTCAGAAGCTCGGTCATGTGAGCACCGCGGTTCAGCTGATCCTGCGTAGCCTTGTCCAGGTCGCTACCGAACTGCGTGAAGGCCTGCAACTCGCGGTAGGAAGCCAGGTCCAGACGCAGCGAGCCAGCAACCTGCTTCATGGCCTTGATCTGCGCGGAACCACCAACGCGCGACACGGAAATGCCGACGTCGACAGCGGGGCGCTGACCCTGGAAGAACAGGTCGGTCTGCAGGAATATCTGACCGTCGGTGATGGAGATAACGTTCGTCGGGATGTAGGCGGACACGTCGCCTGCCTGCGTCTCAATGACGGGCAGAGCCGTGAGCGAACCAGCACCGTTCTCGTCGTTCATCTTCACCGCGCGCTCCAGCAGACGGGAGTGCAGGTAGAACACGTCGCCCGGGTACGCCTCGCGTCCCGGAGGACGACGCAACGTCAGCGACATCTGGCGGTAAGCCACAGCCTGCTTGGACAGGTCGTCGTAGATGCAGAGCACGTGGCGGCCCGGGTTGTCGGCGTTGGCCGGCTTGCCGTCTTCGCCGTTGTACATGAAGAACTCGCCGATAGCGGCACCCGCCATAGGAGCGATGTACTGCAGCGGCGCCGAGTCGGACGCGGAGGCAGCCACAACAATGGTGTAGTCCATGGCGCCATAGCGCTCGAGGGTTTCAACGATGCCTGCAACCGTGGAGGCCTTCTGGCCGATAGCCACGTAGATGCAGATCATGTCCTTGCCCTTTTGGTTGATGATAGCATCAACCGCAATGGCGGTTTTACCGGTCTGGCGGTCGCCAATGATAAGCTCACGCTGACCACGGCCGATAGGAATCATCGAGTCGATAGCCAGGATACCCGTCTGCATGGGCTCGTGCACGGGCTTACGAGCAATAACGCCCGGAGCCTTGAACTCCACGGGGCGCGTGCCCTCAGCCTTGATGGGGCCCTTGCCGTCGATAGGCATGCCGAGCGGGTTCACCACGCGGCCGAGCATTTCGCGGCCCGAGGGCACCTCCACGATGCGGCCCGTGGTACGGACCTGGTCGTTCTCCTTGATTGCGGTGACGTCACCGAGAAGCACGGCGCCCACTTCGTCCTCTTCGAGGTTCTGGGCCAAACCGTAGACCGTGCGGCCGCTCTGACCCACGAACTCAAGAAGTTCGCCGGCCATCGCGTCTTTCAGGCCGTCGATACGGGCAATACCGTCGCCGATCTGGATAACGGTGCCCACCTCGCGGGATTCGACACTCGTGTTCAGCGCGTCGAGCTGCTTGCGCAGTGCATCGTCAATAGACTGTGCGGTGATTTCAGTCACTAGCATTCACCTCCATCTGTTGATAGTTTGAGCACGTTGCGAGCGCTTTCCAGTTGCGTGAGAACGCTTGCGTCGATGCGCTTTCCGTTCGCACTCATACGTATGCCGCCCAACAGGGACTTGTCGATGCGCTCGCGCAGCACCACGCTCGTGCCCAAGTCGGCTTCGGCCTTTTTGACAATAAGGTCGCGCAGGTGGTCGTCGAGCTCCACCACCGTTGTGACGTCGACCACGCTCACGTTGAGTTTGCGCTCGAGTTGGTCGTTGTAGCTTTCCCACACGCGCGTCAGCAGCGCCATGTCACCGCGCTCGGCCATGACAGCCAGCACGTCGACGAGAATCGGGTTGCATGCCGCGAACACGCCGCGTGCGAGAGTCTCTCGCTGCTCGGGCGTGTAGGAGCTGTCCTCCAGCGCGCCGGAGAGATCCATGTTCGAACGCGTGATGCGCAGGATACGCTCCAGCTGATCACGCACCTCAAGCACGACCCCTTGGCCGCCCGCCTCGTAGGCACCGTCCAGAAGGACAGCTGCGTACGTGGCGACTTTCTCTTTGACGACGTGGCGGTTAGTTGGCATTGAAACTACCTGCCTCGTTCACGTAACGCTCGATGATCTTGCGATGTTCATCGTCGTTCAGATCCTCGCCGATCAGGCGAGACGCCACGGCGATGGACGCGTCAGCCACAGAACCCTGGAGTTCAGCGATAGCGGCCTTCTTCTCGGTCTCGATGGCCGCGCGGGCCTTCTCGATCATACCGGCAGCTTCGGTCTGAGCCTTTTCGGTGAGGTCTGCTTTCACAGCCTCGCCCGTCCTCTTGGCATCGGCGACAATGCTTGCAGCCTGGGACTTCGCGTCTTCCAGCTGACGCTTGTACTCTTCGAGCACGCGCTCGCTCTCAATGCGGGCCGCCTCGGACTTCTCAAGGGAATCCTTGATGGTCTGCTCACGCTTGTCCAGCATGGCCTCGAACTTCGGCCAGCCAAACTTCGCGAGGACGATCCACAGCAAGATGAAGATGACGAGCATGGGGATGAACTCCGCCATGTCGGGCAGAATCGCTGAGATGCCACCCGTCGCCTCTCCTTCACTGGCGAACGCGAGCGCGGGAAAAGCACACGTCATAGTGGTGCCAGCAAGAGCGGCAACCCCCATGCGCATCGATGCTTTTTTCGCTTCAAATTTCACGTTCGTACCTCCTTTAAGCCTTTAACGGCACTGTATCCGAATAAGGCTTGAGTTACACGATGAAGGTAAGAACGAAGCCGATGAGGCCGAGAGCCTCAGCAAGAGCAGCACCAATGATGAAGTTCGTGAACAGACGACCCTGCAGTTCGGGCTGGCGAGCGGTAGCGACGCAGCAGCCGTAGCAGGCGATGCCAATGCCCAGGCCGGGGCCGATGGTCGACAGGCCGTAGCCCACGAGTTTCAAGGCCGCAAGCGCGATCGTAATTTCTCCCACGATTTTCCTCCTTTTGTCGTTTCCGAGCCAACCCCGGATAACTACTAACAACTGTGTATGTCAACCGGCCGTGGAAGCCGGTTAGAACCAAAGGGGTGCGCAGCGTGCGCGCGGCCGCCCAAACGCTCGGCGGCGGGGTGAATCTTAGTGGTCGGACGTAGCCAGGCCGATGTACACCGCGCTTAAGATGGTGAACACGTAAGCCTGCAGGAAGGCAACCAGCACCTCAAGCGCGTACATGACGAACAGAAACAGCATCCACGCGATGGAGATAGCGCCGGTACCAATGCCCGCGCCCTGGATAGCGGAGCCAATGAACACGCTGGTGAGCAAGGCGAAGATGCCCAGCACCATGTGGCCAGCGAACATGTTGCCATAAAGTCGAACGGCCAGCGTGAGCACACGCAGCACCGTGGAGAACAGCTCGAGGAACCACACGATGGGCACCATGACCACGGGTAGACCCGCAGGAGCGAACGACTTCAGGTAGCCACCGAGGCCCTTGGCCTTGATGCCCCAGAAGATGAAGTACACAAACGAAATGCCAGCGAGCGCCCAGGTGATGGAGATGGAGCCCGTCGGTGTCTTGCAACCGGGGATCAGCCCTACAAAGTTACTAATAAGGATAAAGAAGAAGAGCGTGGCCAAAAACGGCAGATGCTTGCGATAGCCGTGGCCGATGGCGCTTTCGCCCATGTCCTTCTTCACGAACTCGTAGCCGTACTCGACCATGTTCGTGAACTTGCTCGTCGGGATGAGCGTCAGGCGCTTCCCCGCCGTCAGAACCACAATAAGGGTAATGACGAAGCAGATGATCATCCACAACACGTACTGAGTCATACCGAACGAGCCCGAGCCAAACACGAAGGCCGGGTCGAACGAATGCTGCAGATGGGGCACCTCGGCCGCTAGTTCTTCAAGAGGATTCACGTGTCTTACCTTTCCATCCTACTTCCGCACGAACGTATACACGCCGTAGCCGATCGCGGAGGCAACGAGCACCGCCGCTTCCGCCAAGACAAAGGGCACCGCGGATTCACGGGCGAGCACGACACAGGCTATGGCTGCGAGGAAAAGGACGGCGAACGACAACAGCACGCCAAGCATCAAAGCTCCTGCGTGGCCCAAGTTGCTGGTGTCGGTCACCCGCCTCGTCATTCGCAATCCGAAAAACAACGGCAGCACGCCCGCGACTCCGGAAAGCGCCCCTAAAACGATAGCCAGTACCATATCCCGCTTTCGATCCGTGCGCTCTGCGCGCACCCTAGTAAACCGGTACGTATAATAACGGCAAGTTCTTAGTTAACTTACGAGAAGATAACAAAATCTTTCATTTTTCGGGTGAGTGGATGGTTAAAAGCGGCAGAAAACTGAATAATCTGCACGCTACGGTGTGTCAAACCGTATATTCCCTGCGGGATTGGCGGGGCGTGAATTGCTAGCGCTGTTATCCCATATCAGAGGCATGCTGGGGCGGTGAACGGTCGTGCGCTGGTGGGCGCGCGTGCAGCGCGGTGGCCGCGGCGCGCGCCTGTGCTAGCCTTCGAAGACCCGCAGTTTCATGCCCGCCTCTTCGAGCATGGACATGGCCAGCTCGTCGGGATACGGGTTCTGGTAGATGATTTCCTCGATGCCGGCGTTGATGAGCATCTTGGCGCACACGACGCAGGGCTGCGTGTTTACGTAGATGGACGCTCCCGTGATGTTGATGCCGTAGCGGGCGGCCTGAATGATGGCGTTCTGCTCGGCGTGCAAACCGCGGCAGATTTCGTGGCGCTGGCCACTGGGGACACCCAGCTGCTGGCGCAGACACCCCGTCTCGGCGCAGTGGCGCATGCCCGTGGGAACACCGTTGTAGCCCGTGGCCAGGATGCGGCGATCCTTCACGATGACGGCCCCTACCCCACGGCGCAAACACGTGGTACGCGTAGCGACTTCGTTCGCTAGTTTCATGAAGTATTCGTCCCAGCTGGGGCGATGATCAATTGGTTCCATGTTGTCTCTTTTCTACCTGCTTGTCCGGGGAAGGGCTCGGCAGCACTCAGTCGCTCAAACAGTCCTGAGCTCGCACGAACAGCCCACTGGGCTGTTCGGCTCGTGCGGAACTCGCTTGGTGAGTACCGCCACACCCCTCCCCTCCAAGGTGGTTGAAAACTATTTTGCGCAGTCAACGCCGTTCGCTTCTCCGTCCCGCTTCATGAAACTGCTCACTCATGGGGGGGTTCAACCTAAGATGTAGACCTTCTTGTCATCCTGAGCGGAGCGCCTCTGGCGCGGAGTCGAAGGATCCCGTTTGGCGATAGCAGGGGATCTTCCAGCTGGCGCCGCTCGGGATCCTTCGACTACGGCGGCTTTGCCGCCTTCGCTCAGGATGACAATCTAACTACTTCGTGCCAAAAATGCGGTCGCCGGCGTCGCCGAGACCGGGGACTATGTAGGCGTGGTCGTTTAGGCCCTCGTCGATGGCGCAGGTGTAGATTTGCACGTCCGGGTCGGCGGCGAGGACGGTCTCGATGCCCACGGGGGCTGCCACCAGCACTACCAGCTTGATGTTCTTCACGCCCTGCTTGCGCAGATACGCGATGGCAGCGGTGGCGCTGCCGCCGGTGGCGAGCATGGGATCCACCACTAGCACGTCACGCTGGGCGATGCTGTCGGGCAGTTTCGCGTAGTACTCGTGCGGCTCGTGGGTGTCGGGGTCGCGGTACATGCCAAGGTGCCCCACGAACGTGGACGGCATGAGTTCTTGCAGGCCTTCCACCATGCCGAGGCCAGCGCGCAGAATGGGGACGATGACCATTTTCTTGCCCGCCACCTGCTTGCACTGGGCGGTGCAGATGGGGGTTTCCACCTCGACGTCTTCCAGCGCCAAATCGCGCGTGGCTTCGTAGCCCTCGAACATGGCGAGCTCGCGCACGAGGGCGCGGAAGTCCTTGGAGGACGTGTTCTTGTTGCGCAGCTTCGAGAGCTTGTGCTGCACCATCGGATGGTCGACCACCGTTACGCGTTCATACTGCATGGTTTGCCTTTCCTTACTATATTAGTAGTTCAGTTCCGGGTAGAGGGGGTGGGCGGCGAGGAGGGTTTCTACCTGCTTGCGGACGTCGGCGAGGGTGGACTCGTCGTTTGCGTTGAAGACGGTGCGGGCGATGAGTTGGCCTACCTCGTAGAAGTCATCGGCCGTGAAGCCACGGGTGGTGGCTGCGGCGCTGCCCACGCGGATGCCGCTGGTGACAAACGGGCTGCGGGTTTCGTTGGGGATGGAGTTCTTGTTCACCGTAAGGCCCACGCTCTCAAGCAGCTTCTCGGCATCCTTGCCGGTGACGTCGGCGGCGGTGAGGTCGACCAGGCACAGGTGGTTGTCGGTGCCGCCGGAGACGAGGCGCAGGCCGCCGTCCATCATGCCAGCCCCCAGCGTGCGGGCGTTCTCCACCACGTGGTCGATGTACTCTTTGTACGCAGGCTGCGCGGCTTCGCCGAACGCGACGGCCTTGCCGGCGATGACGTGCATGAGCGGGCCGCCCTGGGCGCCCGGGAACACAGCCTTGTCGATTTTCTTCGCGATGTCCTCGTCGTTGGAGAGGATGAAGCCGCCGCGCGGGCCGCGCAGGGTTTTGTGGCTGGTGGACGTGGTGACATCCGCATGCGGCACGGGGCTGGGGTGCGCGCCCGTCGCCACGAGGCCGGCGATGTGCGCCATGTCAACCATGAAGTATGCGTCAACTTCCTTCGCGATGGCAGCCATGCGCTCAAAGTCGATGATGCGCGGGTAGGCGCTCGCGCCGCCCACGATGAGTTTCGGGCGCACTTCCTTGGCAATGCGCTCCACCTCGTCGTAGTTGATGGTTTCGGTCTCGGGATCCACACCGTAGCTGGCGAAGTTGTAGTAGCGGCCCGAGAAGTTCACCGGCGAGCCGTGCGTGAGGTGTCCACCCTGATCAAGGCTCATGCCAAGCACAGTGTCGCCCAACTCCAACAGCGCCGTGTACGCGCCGAAGTTGGCGTTCGCGCCGCAGTGGGGCTGCACGTTGGCGAAGCCGGCGCCGAAGAGCGCGCAGGCGCGGTCGCGCGCGAGGTCTTCCACAATGTCGACCTTTTCGCAGCCGCCGTAGTAGCGCTTGCGTGGGTAGCCTTCAGCATACTTATTAGTAAGCACGCTGCCGACGGCTTCCAGCACGGCGGGCGACGTGAAGTTTTCCGAAGCGATGAGTTCCACGGAGCCGCGCTCGCGGGCGAGTTCCTGGCGCAGTGCGTCGGCGACGGCCGGATCGGCCTCGGGCAGATAAGTGAGCGGCATGCAATGCCCCTTTCGACCGGGTTTGTTTTGAGATGCGGCTTATGCTAGCACAAAGACCCTCCGCCGATGGCCCCACGCAACGAATCGACAGGAGAGTGGCCGCGTGCTTCACGAAATATGATCGGAAAACCACCCGAACGCGATTTGTGCCGCATGCGAAAGCGTGCGCGAACGCGGCAAGAGCGCGCATATATCCCAGGTCAGACGTGGGTCATCAAGAGGAATAACAGCGATGCCTTCCGCACGAAACCGCTCGGCGCAACTTGCGGGCACAATGCACGCCCCGCGCCCCTGACGCATCTGATCAAGGATAAGGTGATAGTCGTGCCACTCGTACACCAAATCCAGGTTGAGGTCGCGCTCGCGGGAGAACGCCTCCAGCGCCGCGTCGAGGGGGAACGTTTCATTGAGACCCAGCCAGGGCAGGCCGCGCAGGCTTTCGATTGCTTGCGGGGCGCCCTCCCCCAGCACGTCGGCGCGCACCGCGGCGCAGAGTGCCACCCGGCAAAGCGACACACTCTTCACATTGGGCGACTCAAACGGCCCTGCCACCAGCGCAAAGTCTTTGCCTTTTTCCGCCACACACTGCGCGGCGAACACCGGCTCAACGATGTCCACGTCAAGCGCCATCGTGGGATGCTCCGCCTCAAACGCGCCCACCAACTCGTCAACGGGAAGCGACAACAGCGCGCCGTACGCAATGGCCAACCCCACGGTTTCGCGCGCCGCGGCGTCGTTGCCACAGATATCGGTGATGCGTCGATAGGTGTCAAGCAGCTCTACTACCAGCGGATACACTTGCCGTGCCGCCTCGGTGGGTTCCAGCCCCTGGGCGCCACGCACAAACAGCGTTTGACCGAGCTCGGCTTCCACCCCTTTCAGCACGCCACTCAGGCCCTGGCGCGTGAGGAACGCGTGCTTGGCCGCCTTGCCAATAGAGCCACTTTCGTACGCCAAACGAAAGCACGTAAGACTTCGAATATCCATACTCTTCCCCTCTCCTTTTGCCATTGTAGCAAACCCGCAACCTGCGCGTACGCAGCTTCAACGACGCAAGAAAGCCTTGCGGGGAGGAAGCCGACCGTTGCTTCCCAAGCCCGCGAAATCGCAGTTAGATGTGCGCAGGGGAAAACCACAACAAGGGAGGAATGATATGACGAAACACACTGGCATCTCTCGCCGCAGCTTCCTGCAAGGCATGGCGCTTGGCACCGTGGGCGCCTCGACGCTGGGCGTAGGCGGGCTTGCCCTCGCAGGCTGCGCGCCGCAGGCCAAGGAAGAAGCGCCCTCAAAGTCGCAGGGCTCCACGCCGGCGAGTGGCACGGGTACGTCCACGACAGGCACGCTGAACCCGCAGGACTACAACTACACCACCAACTCCATCACCGACTTTGGGTCGAGCACACTGTTCTCCGACTGGCAGCTGGGGCCCCTCACCATCCACAACCGCATGGTGAAATCGGCCGCGTTCCAGCTGGCGTTCATGAAGAACAACCCCGACGAGTACATCGGTTACTACGAGCGCATGGCCAAGGGCGGCGTGGAGATGATCTGGGTTGAGGACTTCGCCAACATTTGGGACATGACCGCAAGCCCACTCAAGCAGGACTACGGCGTGTACGACGTGAAGGCGCTGCTCGACCGCCTGCACGCGGCTGGCGCGCACGTGGGCTACCAGTTCGACACCATGGGCTCGGCCATTGGGCCGCTGGACTTCACCGAGAACTTCCTGGGGAACTACTCCACTGACGAGGTGAAAAGTTGGGTACAGACCATCGTCGGCATTGGCAAGAAGCTGCACGACGACGGCTTCGACGCCTACGAACTGAACTTCGCGGCCAACAACGTGGGCCAGTCGTTCCTTTCGCGCGCCCGCAACAACCGCACCGACGAATACGGCCCGCAAACCCTTGAGAGCCGCACCAAGTTTGCCGTTGAGGTAATCAAGGGCGTGAAGGAGGCCTGCGGCAAGGACTTCGTGGTGCAGGTGCTCATCAACGGCATTGAAGCGAACGACAAGATGCTCGGCCAGGATGCCGCCTACAACTCGGTTGAAGAAGTGAAAGCTATCGCCAAGATTCTGGAAGAGGCCGGCGCGGACAGCTTGCACGTGCGTCTGGGGCCCTGCGGGCAGCACATCGCCCAGTTCGCAAACGACCTGTACTTCACGGCGCACGGGCTGGAAGGCGCGAGCGGCTTTGGCACGCGGTTCGACTTCAGCCGCCACTACCAGGGCAAGCTGCGCGCGAACCACTCGGGCTGCGGCATGATGATTGACGTGGCGGCCGAAATCAAGAGCGCGGTATCCATTCCCGTGGGCGCAGCCACCTACATGGACCCTGCTCAGGCGCCCGATTACTTCGAAGAAGCGCTGGCCGAGGGCAAGCTTGACTTTCTGGTGATGAACCGCCCGCTGTGCGTGGATCCGGAGTACGTGAACAAGCTGCGCGAAGGGCGCATCGACGAGATTGCCCCGTGCACGCGCTGCCTGCACTGCTTCTACGACCCGGACAAGTCCGGCAAACTGATGGAGCACTGCCGTGTGAACGCCGCCAACTGGCGCGCGTTCGGCGAAGACATGCCCGAGGGCTGGACGCCCGCGCCGGCGGCAACGCCGAAGAAGGTCATGGTTATTGGCGGTGGCCCCGCCGGCATGGAGGCGGCGCGCGTTGCGGCCGAGCGCGGCCACGAGGTGACGCTGTACGAGAAGAGCGGGAGCCTGGGTGGGTTGCTGACCTCGGCCGCTGCTATTAAGGGCCCGCATGAGAACCTTGAGCGCCTGTCCACCTACCTGGCTAAACAGCAGGAAGTTGCCGGCGTGAACGTGAAGCTGAGCACCGAAGTGGATGCGGCGCTCATCAAGCAGGAGAAGCCCGATGCCGTGGTGCTGGCGGTGGGCGGCACGCGCCCCGAGGCCGAGTTCTCCGCCACGAGCGGCACTGCCGTGCTGTCGTTTGCCGACGTGGTGGGCGCCGAGATGGGCGACAAGGTGACGGTACTTGGCAGCAACGCGCAGTCGGTGGACGTGGCCGTGTTCTTGCTGGCGCAGGGAAAGCACGTGACCATTGTGACGCCCGACCCGATGGAGCTGTTCGAGAAGGGTCATTCCGTGAACGTGCGCGGGTTCATTGAGAGCGCCATTGCCGCGCAAGGCGTGCGCGTGTGGCCGTCCGCAAAGGTGATTGCAGTGGGCGATGGCGAGATTACGTTCACGAGTGAAGCCGGCGTGGAAGAGACTGTGGCATGCGATGCGCTGGTTGACATGCGCGACATGATGCCCAACACGGCGCTGATTGACGGGCTGTCGGGTGTTGAAACGGTAGCCGTGGGCGACTGCGCCGACCCGTACAACATTTCCGAGGCCATTGCGTCGGCGAACCTCGCGGCGCGCAAACTGTAGGTTGCTGTTCACCCCGCGAGCCTCCCCTCCCCGCTCGCGTGGAGAGAAAAACGCCCACCCCGGCTTCATGCGGGGGTGGGCGTTTGTGATAAAAGGCTCGCTCTATCTACTTGTTCTCCAAGGCCATGATCTTCTCTACGCGGGCGGTGTGGCGGCCTTCGCCGAATGCGGTGGTGAGGAAGGCATCCAGGATGGCGCGGTTTGTGGCTTCGTCGACGAAGCGGCCGGAGAGGGTGACCACGTTTGCGTCGTTGTGCTCGCGGGCCAGTTCGGCGAACTGGGGCGTGATGACGTTGACCGCGCGCACGCCGTTGATCTTGGTGGCAGCCACGGCCATGCCGATGCCCGTGCCGCACACGAGCACGCCGCGCTCGGCCGACCCGTCCGCCACGTCGCGCGCGACCAGTTCAGCGTAGTCGGGGTAATCGACGCGGTCGTCGGTGTCCGGGCCGCGGTCGATCACGTCGTGGCCCTGTTTCGCCAGATAATCCACGAGCATCTGCTTCTGCTCGAACCCCGCGTGGTCGCTTGCGATGCTGATTTTCATGGGATGCCTTTCCTTGCGTCCTTCGTTTGTTACAGAAATACTACTACGACATGGTGCGTTCGACGGCACGTTTCCAGCCTTCGAGCAAACGGGCGTGGCGAACGTCCTCCATGCCGGGTTCATAGGTATCATCGTCGGCGCGAAGGGCGCACAGCGTGTCGACATTTTCCCAAAAGCCGGTGGCCAGACCCGCCAGATACGCCGCGCCGAGTGCCGTGGTTTCGGTGTTTTGCGGGCGACGCAGCGGCGTACGCAGGATGTCGCTTTGGAACTGCATGAGGAAGTCGTTCGCCGAGGCGCCGCCGTCCACGTTGAGCACCTTCAGCGGCACGCCGGCGGCAGCCTCCATGGCCACGGCCAGGTCGCGTACCTGGTACGCAAGCGATTCCAGCGCCGCGCGCACAATGTGTTCGCGGCGCGTGCCGCGCGTGAGGCCGTAGATGGCACCGCGCGCTTCCGCGTCCCAGTACGGCGCGCCGAGGCCCGTGAACGCGGGCACCACGTAGACGCCGCCCGTATCCGGCACGCTGCGCGCCAGTGCGGACGAATCGGCCACGTGACTCAGAATGCCCAGGTCATCGCGCAGCCACTGCATGAGCGCGCCCGCCATAAACACGCTGCCCTCAAGCGCGTATTCGGGGCCCGTCGCCCCCGGCGCGGACGCGGCCACGGTGGTAACCAGGCCATGCGTGGAGCGGCACGCCTCCCCACCTGTATGCATAAGCAGAAAGCAGCCGGTGCCGTACGTGTTCTTCGCCTGACCGGGCTCGAAGCAGCACTGGCCGAAGAGGGCGGCTTGCTGGTCGCCCGCCACGCCGCGGATGGGCACACCGGGCACGATGCCGTCGGCGGCCGTACAGCCGAAGTCGCCCGACGAGGGGCGCACCTCGGGCAGCATTGACGCGGGGATGTCGAACAGGCCGAGCAACCACGGGTCCCAGCGCATTTCGTGAATGTCGTACAGCATGGTGCGGCTGGCGTTCGTCACATCGGTGGCGTGCACCTGCCCGTGGGTAAGCGCCCAGATGAGCCACGTGTCCACGGTACCGAAGGCCAGCTTGCCCGCCTCCGCGTCGGCACGGGCACCTTCCACGTTATCGAGAATCCACTTGATTTTGCTCGCGGAGAAATAAGCGTCAGGGATGAGGCCCGTCGTTACCATGATGCGCTCAGCCACGGCCGGGTCGCCGCAGATGTCTTCCACCAGCTGCGCGGTGCGGCGGCACTGCCACACGATGGCGTTCGCCACCGGCTCACCCGTTTCGCGATTCCACACCACGGTGGTTTCGCGCTGATTCGTAATGCCAATGCTGTTGAGGTCGCCCGGGCCCAAATTGTTCGACACGAGCAACTCGGTGAGCGCTCCTATCTGGGACGATAGAATGTCGCGCGGGTCGTGTTCCACCCAACCGGGCTGCGGGTAAATTTGCGGGAACGGGTTTTGCACGGCATCGACGGCGCGGCCGTGCGCGTCGATGAGCATGGCGCGCGACGAGGTGGTTCCCTGGTCGAGCGCTACGACGTAGGCTGATGGCATGCGTGCTCCTCAATCCAAGTGACGACATCAGTATAAACCTGGGTCCGGCCCGGCTCATTCAAGATTTCGTGGCGCATGCCGTCGTAGAGCTTCATCTGCACGTCGCGCACGCCGGCGCGGCGCAGGAGGTCAGCCGCCTGGCGCACACCCTTGCCGCACGCACCCACCGGGTCCTCGGCACCGGCGATGAACAGCACGGGCAGCTCTTTCGGCACCTTCGCGGCACAGGCGGGCGTGACCACCTCGGCCGTGAGGTCGGTGAGTGTGGCGTAGCCGCCGACGGAGAACATCGCGCCGCAGAGTTCGTCGGCAATGTAGGCGTCAACAACCGCCGGGTCGGTGGCTATCCAGTCGAACGGCGTGCGCGCGTCGGGAATCTGTTTCGCGAACGCGCCCGCGCCCATGCCGTCGAGCAGCGTGCTGCGGTGGTCCTCCCCCTTCGACGCGGCGAGGCGGCGCGCGAGGAAGTTGCCGGCGCGCGATAGCATAAGCGGCTGCTGGCCCGTGCCGCAGATGATGGCCGCCGTGACGCCCTCGCCGTGGCGCGCGAGGTAGGCGCGCACGATGAAGCTGCCCATGGAGTGGCCGAACAGCACGTAGGGCGTCTGCCGCGAATAGCGTGAGGTGACGGTTTTGCGCAGCTCGTGCACGTCTTCGATGAGGATTTCTTTGCCATGAGTGGGCAAGCACCCCAGTTTGTCGGGGCTTGCCACGCTTTTGCCGTGGCCGATGTGGTCGGTCGCGCACACGACAAAGCCCTGGTCAACAAGGTGGCGCGCGAATTCGTCATAGCGGCCCACGTACTCGGACATGCCGTGGACAATCTGGACGACGCCCCGTGGCGCCGTGGCGCGCTGCCCCTGCGAGGACGCGGGCGCCCACACGAGGCCCTTAATGGTGGACGTGCCATCGTGCGAAAGAAAGCCAACAGGCGTAACAGTAGCCGAAGTTTCCATACGATCCCCTCCCCAGGTGGTCTCACCTTCATTATACCCGGTAGAGCAACCGCACCCGTGGGCGGATGGTGGGAACGAAGCGAACCAACCCCTTGCGACACAGATAGTGGACCTAGCTGGCACAAATCGCCCTTTAGGTACGGATTTCCGCTTCCAAAATAGGTGGAAAGTTCACTTCCTTTGAAGAAACCCCTGGTCGGCATATTTCCAAACAATCCTTGGAGCGCTCAATCCGTACATAAGGGGCGTGCGGCAGAAAGTTGGACCGCCTTGAGGCGGTCCACGACCGATCGAGTGGCCCCGTAGGGGCCGCGAGGAGGGCGCCGTATGTACTCAGAAAGAGAGAAAGTAAGATACGTCGAGATGATGTGGGCCGAAGGACTCACACCCTGCGCTGCAGGACGCAAATGGGGTCTACCGGCACGAGCCACCCTAAGGCAATGGGAAAAGCTCGCCGAAGCTGGAAAGCTGCCTGCCGAGATGCCGAAAAGCCATGTTGCCATCAAGCATGCTAAGCACACTCGCTATCCCAACAAGATAAAAGATGAGGCTGTTCGTCTTTATCGTGCGGGTGAAAAACCCGCTCACATCGCACGGCGACTCGGTATTCTTAAATCTAGCATTATTCCTGGGTGGAGCCGCAAGGCCTTGAAAGACGCTACCATGTCTAAGACGGACACCAAAAGCGCATCCACTAAAACTGACAAGGTCGGTACAAAGGTCAAAGCCATGAGAAAAAGTGCAGAAGAGAAACCCTCCGAAGAAACAGAGGCTCTCAAGGCACAGCTTAATGAAGCGCTACTTGAAGTTGCAGCTTACAAGGAGTTGATGCGCGACCCAAAAGTCGCAAACCCGGCGAGTCTCTCGAAGAGGCAGCTCGTCGGGTTAGGAGAGAAGCTGAGGCGGGACTACGGGTACTCCCTGGTCCAGATCTTGACGTTCTTGGGAATCTCGAAAAGTACCTACCTCTACCACCGCGCTCATCTTAACAACGCCTACGCAAAGAAAGATGCCTTCGAACTCGATGTGGCTGTGGCCTCGGTGTTTATTGAAAGCGGTGCCACTTACGGGTATCGTCGCATCGCAGCAGCCCTCAGCGCAAAGGGCATACGTGCACCTGAGCGCAAGGTGCGCGTGTCTATGGCTCGCCAAGGACTCATCGCTCATTGCTCACGTGCAGAGAAGAAGTGGAGTTCATATGCAGGCGAGGTTTCCGATGCGCCAAACAACCTGTTGCTCGACAAGCACATGCGCCACCGCTTTGTAACTGAGGTGCCCAATGCGCTGTGGCTTACTGACATCACCGAGATGAGGGGGCGTGATGGCAAGATCTATCTGTCTGTCATCGTCGACTGCTTCGACGGCAAAGTAGCAGCGTGGAAGGTGTCGACCAGCCCGAATGCTGAACTTGCTAACTCAACGCTGCTCGATGCAGTAGCGCATCTACAGCCTGGACAGCATCCCATCATCCACTCAGATCGAGGAGGTCATTACCGCTGGCCTGGGTGGATACGTATATGTAATGAAGCGGGACTCGTGCGCTCGATGTCGCGCAAAGGGCACAGCCCCGACAACGCAGCATGCGAGGGCTTCTTCGGTAGAGCAAAGGTCGAGTTGTTCCACTCTCTGGTTCGTGCCGGCGCGACTGTTGCCGAGCTTCTCAAGGCTATTGAGCGCTATATGACGTGGTACAATCAAAATCGTCTTAAGACGTTCAAAAGAAACGGCAAGAAGATATCCTGCGAAACCATCGCAGGCCGCCGTAGAAGACTCGGGCTGGTAGCCTGAGTAAGTCCAAGAATCCTGCCGCACGCCCCAAACGCGATTTTGTGCCGATTTTGGGGGAGGTGCTTGCACAGCGAAGGGGGGGTGATTGATTGTTGCCTTCCGCTGCATAGAGATGAATGGCTGGTTCACTAGGGATCGAATCATCCTACGACCTGTGTTTTCGCGCTTTGCGCGAACGGATGCTTCCCTAAAGGGACTAGGCGCTGTGCGCCGTCGCTGATAGCATCCCTACAAGGCCTGCCTTGCTTGTAGGGTTTCGCCTTCCTGCTAGTCAGCCTACGGCATAAAGTGAGGGATGCGGAATGATTTTGGCGTAATTGGTAGCGCGTAAGCGCGTCACATTGTTGCGTCGCGCAGAACGCCAGTCGGTTTGTGGAATGAATGAAGGTTAGCGGAGCGCTTTAGGCAAAGAGGTAGTGTAATGCGTTACCTTTACAGCATTTACAGCGCTGCACCTACACGCTTGGTTTTATGGCGCCTTTGTCGCAGCGGTTGCCCCAGGAGTCTATGAGGGACTCGTTGCGGTAGACGCAGATGATTTCGCAGTGGTTGGCGCATTTTTGGCACTCGACCTCGCGGGTGGCGAACTCGAAGGTGTTGAGGGCATCGAAGTCGAAGGGCTCGCCGCCACCCGCGCCGGCCCCGGGTGCAGCCTCGGCGGCCAGCAGGGCCACGCCGAACGCGCCCATGAGGTGGCCGTCTGGGTCTACCAGCACGTCCATGCCCAGCATGTCCTCGAATGCTTGCACCACACCGGCGTTCTTGCTCACGCCGCCTTGGAACACCACCGGCGCGACAATTTTCTTGCCTTTGCCCACGTTATTCAGGTAGTTCGACGCCACGGCGCGGCAGAGCCCGGCGATGATATCTTCGCGCGCGTAACCCACCTGAATCTTGTGCACGAGGTCGCTCTCGGCAAACACGGTGCAGCGCGCCGCGATGTTCGCCGGCTTCTGCGACGTGAGCGCAATGGCGCCGAATTCCTCCACCTCTACGCCCAGCCGGTGCGCTTGGCTCGACAGAAACGCGCCCGTGCCAGCAGCGCAGAGCGTGTTCATGGCGTAGTCCACCGCCACGCCGCCTTCCACGCAGATGATCTTGGAATCCTGTCCGCCAATTTCCAGAATGGTGCGCACGTCGGGGTGCAGAAACGTGGTGCCCACGGCGTGCGCGGTGATCTCGTTTTTCACCACGGCTGCGCCGCAGAGCGCGCCCACCAGTCGCCGCGCGCTGCCCGTGGTTCCTACGGCGCGCACGCACACGGTGTCGCGGTCTACCTGCGACCCCAGGTCGGCCACAACGCGCCGCGCGGCCTCGGCGGGATTGCCCTCCGTCCACAAATACGAGCGCGCCACAATGGAGCGATTCGCGTCAATGATCACGCCCTTCGTGGAAATGGATCCAATGTCTATCCCCAGGTAGTAGTTTGATTCTGCTTCGCTCATCTTGCTTCTCCTTTTACTGCGAAAACCCCTCGTAACAAAGCTAGCTGTCGCCGCTCGGGATCCTTCCCCTGCGGGACTAGCTTCGCGTCGCGACTCCGGCGCTACGCGCCTCCGCTCAGGATGACAAGGGGTGGCGTATTCGGCACCCCGGGCGACAAAGGCGGGCTATTCGCTCATCGTGTCTTCTCCTTTTTCATGGCGAGCATGTCGTAGAAGGCCTCCAGGCGGGTGTCGAGGCCGGTGTCGCTGGTTTGCGAATCGTAGCTGAGGTACAGGATGGGCATGCCGGTGTCGCGGCTGACCTGCTGCAACACGGGGATGCAGTCCACCTCGGGCGTGCAGCCGGACGACTTCAAGTGCACCACGCCGTCGAAGCCTTCTTGCGCGTACTTCAGCGTGGCGGCGATGGTCATGCTAGACGTGGGGCCCATGTCGTAACGTACGTAGTCGGCAATGCTGGCGCGTAGATTCTTCTCGTGGTAGCGCAGGTTGCGGTTGGTCATGTTCAGCAGGCGATGCACCTCCACGCCCATGTCCAGCAGCTTGCGCTCCAGCCCCAGGTTGGAGTGGGGGTCTACCGCGGTGAAGTATTCGCCCACCACGCCCACGCGCACGGGGCGCTCAACGTGGCGCAGGGGAAGCGCGCGCAGAGCCTCCATGCCGCGACGCTGTGCCTCGGCAATGTCGCGCTCGGTGGTGGCGGCGCGCATGTCGGCGTGATAAGCCGCCAGCGTGCGGTCGAACGACCCGCGCTCCACCTCAAATCCGGCGTGGGCCAGGTAAAAGTCCTGCGCTTCGTCCAAGCATTCAATCATCTTGAACACCGCCAGCATACCGCGCACGCCGCGCGGCACCGACAGATTCGGATTCACCGTTTTCTTGCACACCTCGATGTACTCCGTCAGCGGCTTGCCGGTGACGGTGGCGAAGTTCAGCATCTGGAATTCGTAGCCCATGTCGCGCAGGATGGACTCCTGTAGCTCGCCGTAATAGCCCAGGCGACAGGGGCCTGCGAACTGCACGAGCACGTCGGCGCCCAGCTCCAGCGCCTCAATGTAGTCGCCCAGAATGTGCTTGAAGGGGGCACACACGTAGTCGCTCGCGTTGCGACTGCCCAGTTCAACCGTGCGTTTTGTGGGCTCAGGGAGCGGCAGGTAGTCGGCGTCGAGCACCTGCTCAACAAAGAATTTGAACACGATGTCGTAGTAGCTGTAGCGCAAAAAGGCTACGCGCGTGCGGGCGTGGCGGTCGCGTTTGGGCTGGCGCGGGCGCGGCGGCAGAAGGCGCGGCGGGCGCTTGCGTTCCAGCTGCAGGGCAATGCGGGCGCGCAGCGAATCGTCGTCCGACCCGTTGAACAGGGTGAACCCGCTGCGCGTGCGGTCGTCGCTGGTGGGGGAGTTGCTTGCGGCGGGGGCTGCGCCGCCAGTGGCTGGCGCGTTTTCTGCGCCCGCGCCGCCCTCAAACATCTCAGCCATGGACGTAGCCTCCGCTCTTCTGGTAGCGCAGAATGTCGACGAAACTCTCGATGCGCGTTTCCAGCCCGGCCGTGCCGCTCTGTGCGTCGATGGTCAGGTTCAAAATGGGTTTGCCCTGGATACAGCGCATGATGGCGTCGTCGGTCATGGAGTCCGGCCCGCACGGAAACGCGCTCAGCAGCACCACGCCGTCCACCTTGTTGTGCAGAAGCGTCAGCGCGCCAATGAGCTCGCGGTTCACAATCCACTGCAGCGTTTCGGAGAATTCCAAGCTGGCTTTGAAGGCGCGCCAGCGATCCATCTCATCGGCGTAGAGCACCACGGCACCCAGGCGTTTGAGTGGGTCGGTCACGCTGCCGCCCAGGTAGGGGTCGTGCGCCAAATACGGATGCGCTACTACTACTATAGTAAGCGGCTGCTCGGCCAGCGCGTCACCCGCGCCGCCGCCCGCGCCCGCCGCCTCCAGCGCCGCCAGCTGCCGCTCCTGCGCCTCCGCCGTAGCCCGACACGCACGCTCCTGAGCGCGCGAGGCCGCCTTCCACACCCGCTTCGCTTCGCGCGGGTTCGCGCCAAAACGCTCGGCCAGCCCCATGAATGCCTCGCGCATCCCCAGGCGCTCGCCCCGCTCGTCTACCAGGCACGATACCACGCGCACGTCGCGGTCGCGCAGCGTGTTCGCCACCATGTCGGGCAGTGCTTGGAACTTGGTGCAGAACCCCTTGCGGTGCCCCAGATTCGCAAAGCTGGGTACGAACAGCGCATCGCACGCGCCCACGAGGCTGGCTGCGTGACCCATGTACACTTTCGACGCCAGGCAACTTTCGTCCACGGAGAGCGCCTCGCCCTCGGCCACGAGCGCGCGGTCGGTCTCGCGGCTGAGCACCACCTCACGCCCCAACTCGGCAAACAGCGTTTCCCACAGCACGCCATAGCGGTGGTACAAAAGCGCACGCGGGATGCCCACGCGCTGCACGTCGGCGTAGTCGCTCTGTTTGAGGATACCCATGCGGCCCCTTAGTCTCGATCTCTCGCCCACCATGGTATCCCTTTACTTCATGGCCGTCCCTGAGCAGGCGCGCTTCGCCACAAACCTTCCAGGGGCCGAAACGGGTGCGTCGCCGATGCGGCAGCTACGCCATCAAACCGCCGAGGTATACGAAGGAGGCAAGCGATCTTCGGGGGTGGTCGGGCAGTTGGGCAGTTGGGCTGTTGGGGGGAGAGGGTCGGCAGCTCCTTCGACACCCCCTTCAACCCCCCCTGGCGCAAAAGAGGAGGGTTCGCAGAGCGCCCCCTCTGTATCCGTGAGGTTACAAAAGTTTTTGAAAGGGTTCAAGGCGAGCGGTGAGGCAGGTGAAGCGCAGTAAAATGCCCGAGGACAATGCCACTGAGGTGAATGTGAAAGCAAAATCGTTGAACATTAAGCAAATTCGCTACTTTGCTGCCGTGGTTGAGCTCGGCAGTCTGTCGGCGGCAGCAAAAGACCAATTTGTCACGGTGCAAGCGGTGTCAAAAGCTATCGCAGATCTCGAGCACGAACTGGGTCATCAGCTGTTCGTACGCGAGAGTCGTGGTGTGCGTCCCACTCCCTTCGGTACGGCGTTTTATCAGCGCGCGCTTTCGGTTTTGCGCAATTTTGATGACTTGGAGGCCTTCTCTGCATCGTACGAGGACGTGCATCAGCCCGGCGCGTTGCGTTTGGCCTTGTGCGTGCCGCCCTTCGTCGGCCACGAGCGGGCGTGCAGCAGCATAGCTGCGTTTGCGAAACGAGGGCTGGGCATCGACACCTCCGTCGTGCTGGATACAGGGAAAGGCGCGCTGTCGGGGCTGTGTTCCGACGAATACGACGCCTTTATCGTGGTGGGCCCCTTCTCGCATCCGGAGGTTGACTGCATACCGGTGGGCACGGTGTCTCCGGGCGTGCAGATGATCAAGAGTCACCCCTTGGCGGACCGCGATGCCGTCAGCTTGGAAGATTTGCAGTCCTACCCGGCATCCTTTTCTACGAATTTCGAAACGTTCAACGAAGCTCTCATGGCGCTTTATCGCAAGCGGAACCTGCCCGTGCCGAGTACGGTGATAGACAGCACGGACACGCTCATCCGCCATTACCTTATCAACCAGGGAGTTTGCTTTATCGTTCACGTTCCTGCGCTGGGCGAAATGTTCCCCGGTACGGCAATTAAGCCGCTGGTTGCGGCCGACACCATCGCCATTCCCATTTGCCTCGTCAGCCTGAAATCCCGCAAGACCCCCGCCTATCGAGCCTTCGAGCACTGGCTGGCAACCCAGCTCGCCCTCATGGCCGGTGCCACTGCGTCGCAGAACTAGAGTGCCCTCAGGCAAAGTGTGATAGGGGGTTGCAAGCGCGCTGCCTGATGGTCGCGCACTGTGTCTTCTTGTGCTTTTGCACAAAAGTAACCATGCAGTTACGGTACCCCCTTGTCAATTTTTCATACGAATTCGCTTAAAAATAAATTTGAAGGCCGCCTCTAAGGACTAAGTACTGTGCACACTGCGAGTACAATGGCTCCCGGTGTGCACGTTTGGCCTGATGAAGGTGTGTTGTTGAACATTAAGCAAATCACATACATGGTGACCGTGGTGAAGTGTGGCAGTCTGTCGGCGGCCGCCAAAGAATTGTATGTGACCGTGCAGGCCGTCTCGAAAGCTATCGCCGATCTTGAGCGCGAATTGAACCATCGTTTGTTCGTGCGAGAGAGCCACGGCGTGCGGCCCACCCCCTTCGGCATCGCCTTCAATCGCAAGGCGGAGAAGGTGATGGAAAGCTTCCACGAACTTGAAGAGTTCGCGCGCACCTACGACGAGGGCGACAAGGAACGGCTGAACTCCTTGCATATGGCGCTGAATACGCCGCCGTTTCCCGGCTACGAGGTGGTGTGCGAAAACACTGCGGCGCTGCTGAAGTCGCAGATGGGTTTAGAGGTTGTTATTGAGCAGGTCATGGGTCGTGCGGGGCTGGAAGGCCTTCACGCGGGCACGTACGACGCGCTTATCACGGTGGGTGCGTTCAATCACAGCACCACCACCTGCTGCGCTGTGGGCACCGTTCCGGCGGGCGTGCTCGTGCGCAAAGATCACGCGCTCGCGCAGAAGGATCACGTGTCGGTGGCTGACCTGGAGCCTTATCCGATTGCTCTCGCCGACTGGTTCCACGAGGCGAACGAAACCATTGTGTCCGAGTACTCGAAGCGTGCTCCGCATTTGCACTTCGTTGATCTGGGGATCGACGACATCGGCCCGTTTCTGCTGAAGGATGGCATTCTGTTCACCACCGGCATCCCGGCGTTCGGCCGCGCGCTGCCCGGTTTGGCCATGCGCATGATGACGGCGGAAGATGCCGTGATGTCTCCCATTTGCATTGTGTGCCTGAAAGAACGCAGTTCTTCGATACTTTCCCTGGTGAAGAAGCTGAAGCTGGGGGATGTTGTCTCCTTGCTGGGCTAGGGCGGAGCTGCGCGGCGGAGGCGGAGGTGCGCCCGTGCGCCCGTGCGCTTACGTTTCCCCATCTTCCCCTTCCGCGACTCACCTATGAAAAGGCCCGCGTCCAAGCCCGAAGGCTGGTGCGCGGGCCTTTCCCTTTTAACTGTGCGGAATACTAGTTCGTCGCCTTCTTCTTGAGGCCTGCCCAGATGAGCGCGGCCAGTGCGGCACCCACCAGCGGGGCCACGATGAACACCCACACCTGGCTGAGCGCGGTTACGTCGCCCGAGGCGGCCAGCACGGCGGCCGGGCCGAAGCTGCGCGCCGGGTTCACCGACGTGCCCGTCAGCGGAATGCCCATGATGTGGACAAATGCCAACGTGAGGCCAATGATGATGCCGGCGTAGGGCGCCGTGCGCTCATCCGCCGTAGAGCCCAGCACGCTCAGCACGAACACGCAGGTGAGAATGACTTCCACAATGAGGGCGCCCACTACAGACAGCCCCACGGCCGACTGCTCGCCGAAGCCGTTGCAGCCGAGCCCCGTCATAATGACGCCGCCCAAGTCGCACATACTAATGATAAGCGCCAGCACCGCCGCCGCCACAAGTCCCCCGATGAACTGGGCAACCCAGTAGCCGATGAGGTCCTTGGCCGACAGTCGCTTGTCCAAAAACAGTCCCAGTGATACGGCCGGGTTGATGTGGCATCCGGACACGTTGCCAATGACAAACGCCATGGCAATGATGGACAGACCGAACGCCAGCGCAATGCCCAGCGTTCCCAGCGTGGCCCCCGCCACAGCCGCGCTTCCGCAGCCGAACAGCGTAAGGACGAAGGTGCCGAATGCCTCGGCGGCGTATTTCTTTACTGACGATACTTCCATGTGTAGGCTCCCCTAGCTTTCTGTGCGTACGTGTTCGTTGTGCTTGCTCGCGAAACGCGAAGCCTACTTCATGCTGCCGATGCGGCAAATGGTGCTGCCGCAATCCGGGCACTTACCCTTCGTGATGGGCTTGCCGTTCTTCGTCTCGCCCGCCACCGGGTCTTTCATGACCTTCTTCTCCTTGCACTTCATGCAATAAGCTTCAACCGACATAATGACTCCTCTCCCTTGTGAAATAGGTGCAATGACCATCCTCGTTATAGAGAAACCCCAAGTCAATCCTTCAAAATACTATTGAACTCCCCGGTGTCCTAAGTTTTGCCACCGGGGAGGTGTATTTGTGTGGAAGGGGAGAGAGGGAGCAAGAGAAGAAGAGGCAAGGGAAAGGAAGCGTTTGCAGTACGGTAATGCACTATGGTAAAATGAACCGCCAAAGCGGAAGGAGGCGTATGCAGGCTACGTTGAATATTCGGATTGATCAGACGCTCAAAGAGCGCGGCGACAAAGTGTTGCGCGATCATGGCGTGAGTACGTCGGCTGCCGTGCGCGCCTTGTGGGAGCAACTCGCTTCCTCGCGTGAGCTTCCGCCGTTTTTGCAGGAGAGTCTTCAGAAGTCGAGCGGGCGAACGCAGAAGAAGGCGGCGTTGCTGGAACTGGCGGGTGTAGGCGAGGGGTTGTGCTCGAACCTCACTGATAACGAGATGCGCGACCTGTATATGAGCCGCTATGAATAGTGTGCTGGTTGATACCAATGTCTGGGTCGATATTGTATTAAAGCGGCCCGATTTCGTTGAGGACTCTCTGGGTGCGGTCATGGTGTGCATTGACAAGGGCGTGCGCCTGTTGGTAGTGGGCACCTCGGTGAAGGATGTATTTTATTGGGCGGCCAAGTCGGCCGGCGCTGATGCGGGCTATCGTGCGCTTGACCTGCTGTTTAGCATTGCTGATATTGCCGCTGTGGACGACCCGGTGTGTAAACAGGCCCTCACATTGGAAAAGCCCGACTACGAAGATGGCATTATTGCCGCCTGTGCGCAAGTAGAGCAAGTAGATGCCATTCTTTCACGTGATGCTGCCGCGTTCAACACCAGAGCCATTCCTAAGTTCACACCCACCGAACTCATAGCCCATTTGGGCTATGAATCTTTCGAGTTCTAAATGAGGGTGGGGATGAACTGGGGAAAGTGAGGGGAAGAGAAGGAGGGGCTCGGGAGGGTTGGGGGAGCGTGCCGGCCGGGATGACTCGTCACGATTGCGTTTGCCTACACCTACGTGTGGTCAGGGGCGGCGCGCTCCTTCAACCCTCCCGAGGGGAGTGGGAGATGGGAAGGTGGGAGGTGGGTTAGTCGCCGTTCGGTGTGGTGCCTTTCACGGTGTCGTACGTCCAGTCGACAATGCCGCCCATGTCGTTCACATTGGTGAAGCCCATGCTCACCAACTTGTCGGAAGCTTGTTTGCTGCGTACGCCGGTGCGGCAGTACACGATGAGGGTGTCGTCCTTGTTCAGGCCGTCGGGCGGGGTGGTGGTGATGTCCTCGTTCGGGATGTTCACGGAGCCGGGCACGTGGCCGTCGGCATACTCCTGCGGCGTGCGCACGTCCACCACGGTGACGTCGCCTTCGTCCATGAGGGCCTTTGCGTCGGCTGCGGTAATCTTGTGATAAGCGCTGGTCTCGGTATCTGTGGCGGTATTTATACCGCCATTTGATCCTTCTGCTGAGCTGTCGCTGTTAGTTGGGCCGCCTGCGCAGGCCGAAAGCCCCAGCGCAGCTACCAACGCCACCGCCACCACGACGCCTCCCAAGGCTGTTCGGGAAATCGTTCGTGTTCTCATGGCCGGTCCTTTCGCCGCGTTTCTGTAATCAAATTAAGTACAGTTACACCATAGAACGCACCACAAGCAAAGTCAAGCAAAAACCTAGGAAAACAATACGGGAAAAACCCGCGAAACCATTTTGTTACTCTGCCCTTGCTGCTCAGGCTGCGTTTCGCGTCGCAAAAAAGTGTGACGCGCTTCGCGCTGGCTAATACACCACGAGTTTTCTTGCGTCCCTAACCTTATGACGCGGGCTGACTGCCTTGTAGGCGTTGACTTGCAATCGGGACAGCCCCCGTAGGGATGCTCTCCAGAGCATCCGTTCGCGCGAAGCGCGAAAACGCAGGTCATGCTCGTGTTCTCCGCCTTCGGCGGAGCGGATGCACTGGAGTGCATCCCTACGGGGGCTATGCTTCTTGTTGGATCTTGCCTTCAAGTCAGTCAGCCTGCGTCGTAAAGTTAGGGACTTGAATACCCTATAGCGTATTCAGTAGCGCGTCAGCGCGTCACCTTTTTATAACGCGAAGTGAGATACCCGCTTATCCCTTGTCGCCGCCTACGGTTACGCCGGACCAGTCGAGGATGCCGCCGGCCATGTCGTAGATGTTGGTGAAGCCCATCTTAATAAGTTTGGCGGCGGTCTTCTTGCTGCGCGAGCCGGTGCGGCAGTACAGCAGCACGGGGTCATGCTGGTGCTCTGCCAGCGCGGGCGGGGGCGTGGTGCCCACCTCGACGGCGGGGATGTGCAGGCAGCCGCGCAGATGCCCATCGGCGTATTCCGCCGCCGAGCGCACGTCCACTACCGTTACGCCGCCGGCGTCGACGAACTCTTCGGCCTCATCGGCCGTGAGCTGATGGTAGGCATCGCACGTGGCTAAGAACGCCTGGGCGGCACTCAGTTCTTCGTCCGGTTTCTCGGGCGCGCCTTCGCCGTCGGTGCTGTTCGCAAGCATGTTTTCAGGTGCGTTGTCCCGCTTTGCTTCGTCCGCCATGCCGCTCTCCTTCCGCGCTCTCTGCGCCGCCTCGGTTACGAGGTGTCTCCGCTTCGTATAACTGTAACACTAGTACGTACAGTTATACGTGTCAAGAAAGAAGAGAAGAAAAGCACGGGCACTACTTCCCTACGCTGGCGAACAGGTTGTTTAGTTCCTCGGTGACCGTGGGGTGGGTGAACACGGCGTCGCGGAAGTCGGCGGCGGTGGCGTTGTCGTCGAGGAAGCGCTTCGCCAGGTTCACGATTTCGGGCGCACCGGTGCAGTAGAGGTGCACGCCCAGCACGCGGTCGGTGGATGCGTCCACCACGGCTTTCATCAGCAGCGCCTCCTTGCCCAGCAGCGGCACCTTAGGCATATCGTCGGCTGTAAGCGTGGCAGTGGCCACCTCGAAGCCCTGGTCACGAGCTTCCTTCTCGGTCAGCCCGACGTGCGCGATGGGCGGGTCAGCGAAAATACACGACGGCACGGCGCCGCGAGTGGCAAGTGTGTAGCTGCCGTCGCCCAGTACATCGGAGGCCACAATGCGGTAGCCGTCGTACGACACGTACGTGAACTGCTGCGCCTCGGCCGCGTCGCCCATGGCCCAGATGTTCGGGGCCGTGGTGCGCAGGTGCTCGTCGGTGACGATGGTGCCGCGCTCGTCGGTGCGCACGCCGGCGGCCTCCAGGTTCAGGTGATCAACGGCAGCGCGCCTCCCGGTGGCTACTAACACCAAATCGCAGGTGAGACGGGATTCCTTGCCGTCGACGTCCACCACCACAAGGGCTTCGGCCACGTCATCTTCCACGGCTTTCACGTTTGCGCCCAACATAAAATGGATGCCGCGCTGCTCGAAGTTGGCACGCACGACACGGGCCACCTCAGCGTCCTCGCGCGGCAAAAAGTCGGTGCCGCTCTGCATAACCGTTACGTCCACGCCGAAGTCGGCGAACAGCGAGGCGAATTCCAGCCCCACGTAACCTGCGCCAATGATGATGGCGGTTTCGGGCAGCACCTCCACGTCCAGTAGTGACTCGCTGGTGTACACGCGCGAGCCGTCGAGGCCCGGGATGGGTGGCAGCTTGGGCTCGGAGCCGGTGTCGATGAACGTGCGCGTGGCTTCCAGTGTGCGTTCGCCCTCGTCGGTGCGTACGCGCAGGTGCGTGGTGTCGATGAACGACGCTTCGCCATCGATCACTTCCACGCCTGGGTGGTCGGCCAACACGCGGTAGTTGCGCTCGCGCAGACGGCTCGTAGCCTGATTCTTCAGGTTGACGGCTGCCTGAAACCGCTCGGCGCGGGCGGGGAATTCGCCCCCTTCGAAGGCACTTACCTCGGCGGCGTGCACCAGCATCTTCGACGGCAGACAGGCCGTGTTCACGCACGCGCCGCCGTACATCTTGTGCGAGCGCTCAATGACCGCGACGGTCTGCCCCGCGTCTGCCAGGGCCACGGCCAGCGGTTTTGCCGCCGCCCCGTAGCCAATGATTGCCGCGTCTACCTGGTTGGAGTGCTCCATGGTGCGTCCTTCCCTTGTCGGTTCTTCCGCCGCCGCGCCGGTGCGCACCGGGGCGCGTCTGCCGCGCGTGCGCGGGCGTTTCCTGTGCATGCTACGCCCTGCGCCGCTGCGGCCGTCGCCAGCGCATCGGGTGTGCGGCGCTTGGCACGCGCCTGTTGGGGAACTGGCACGAATGGGATGTAATCGGGCTCCGATCAGGCCCCGCGCACGCCGTAAAACCTTTATACTGGGGGCATATCGGTAGCGCGGACGGCCGAAAGCGTCCGCCAGCCCTCAGGGGTAATGCGTGGAAGGAGACCAGCATGGAGATTAAGAAGATTGCGGTTGCGGTCGACGAGTCCGAAGGATCGAAGCGCGCGCTCGAACTTGCCGCAGCGCTTGCGGCCCCCAACCCCGCCATTCACCTGGACCTGGTGTATGTGGTGCCCATCCCGCTGCTGGACGAATCGCAAACGGCCAGCTTCAAGGACATCCTCGACATGATGATTGCCGACGGCGAGGGCGTGCTGGCCGACATGGAAGAAGAAATGGGCGAAGCCGTGGTCGATCGCACCGACACACTGTTGCTTACGGGCACGAATCCGGCTACGGAAATCATCAAGCTGCTGGAGCAGCGCGACTACGACATGGTGGTCATAGGCAGCCGCGGCCTGAGCGGCCTGAAAGAGTACATGGGCAGCGTCAGCCACAAAGTACTGAACGGCTCGCCGGTCCCGGTACTCATCGCGAAGTAATTCCTTTGTCATCCTGAGCGAAGCGCCGCAAGGCGCGTAGTCGCGACGCGAAGCTAGTCCCGCAGGGGAAGGATCCCGAGCGGTGCCAACAGTGAGACTTCCTGCTGGCGCCACACGGGATCCTTCGACTCACTTCGTTCGCTCAGGATGACAAAGAGGGCTGGCCGCGTTGTGCTCGTAAGGTTGCAAGGAGGGTGTTGTGAGGGAACGTAAGAATGTGCTGCTGCTGTTCAGTAAGCCGCCGGTGCCGGGGCTGGTGAAAACGCGCTTGACCACGCTCAAGGACGGTGTGTTCACGCCTGAGGTGGCATCGGCACTGTATCACTGCATGCTGTTCGACGTGACCGAAATATGTTGCGCAGCGCTGGCCGACCTTGAGGCGCGCGCCGAGGCCGCCGTTGCGGCGGGTGCGGACGTGCGCGACGTGTACGAGCTGATCATCTCCACAACGCCGGCGTCGAACGTGGACGTGATGCGACGCCTGTTCGAAGAGTCGGGCACTTGGCCGCGCGAAATTGTGTTCATTGCCGACGAGGGAGCCAGCTTCGACGAACATTACAATCATGCGTTTGACCAGGCGTTCGAACGCGGGGCCGACGCCGTGCTGTCCATGGGCGCCGACATGCCGGCCCTCACCAAGGCGGACATCTTCGCCGGCTTCGACGCGCTGCATCGCCTGGACAACGTGGAGGGCGGCGGCATCGTGCTGGCCCCTGACCAGGAGATGGGCGTGTCGGTGATCGGCTGGACGCGCGCGACCGACTTCAGCCACACGGGCGTGTTCTACAACGCCGAGGGCCTCACCGTGCTGCCCGCCTACATCGCGAAGGCTCGCGAGCGCGACCTGCCGGCGCTCTACCTGCCGCCCATTCCCGACGTGGACACCATGGCCGACCTCATGCACGCCATTACCGTGGTGGAGGCGCTGAACTACTGCGCGCGCCACGACGATATCACACCCCCCTGGCGCACCGCCGACGCCCTCGCGCAGATGGGCTGGAGCGAAGTGCGCGTTCCCCCGAACGACCTCCACGACCCGCGCGAGGACATCGACCGCTAGGTCACTCGGGGATTCCAACCAAAGTTTTTGTACATTCTTCGTAGGGCGAGGCTCTGCCCTTGCCGCTTGGCATGGGTAACTTAGTTCCTTTCAGCACGCCCTCCACCGCGCAACGGGGCGGTTGCCGCCGCCGCGCGCACGCACTTCGCTCGCTTCGCTTCCCGGATACTAGAGCGAACTGACGTGGCGCGAAGGAGCAACTATGGAAGGCGTAGATCGAACGGGAAGCACGGCGGCTGACGAGGCGCGCGTGCGCGAGGCGGCGGAACCCAACACAACAACCGAGCCGAACAAAGTGGCGAATATGCTGCTCACCGGGGCACCACCTGCGGCCGATCCGGCAGCGGGGACGGTGGCGAATATGCCGCCGCGCGAGCCTTCGACGAGCGCACCCGCCCCGGCGACTCAACCAGCGCCAACACCCGCGCCTGCTTCAGCATCCACCTCCACGCACGAAACGCGCGCCGAGCGTCGCGCCGCCCGACGTGCGGCGAAGCTTGCAGCCGACACCGCACGCCAGGGCGACGTGCCCCCGAATGACGCCGCGCCCGAGCGCAAGCGCGGCGTGGCCGCCGTGTTCGCGGGCCTTCTGCTGGCCATGTTCGTGAGCACGCTGTCGGAAACAGTGACGGCCACGGCGCTGCCCACCATTGTGGGCGACCTCGGCGGCGTCGACCACATGCAGTGGGTCACGACGGCCTATATTTTGGCGTCCACCATCATGATGCCCATCTACGGCAAACTGGGCGACCTCTTCGGACGAAAATACCTGTTCATTGTGGCGCTTTCTATCTTTATTATAGGCTCGGCCACCTGCGGGCTCGCGCCCAGCATGGACGGACTCATTGCGGGCCGCGCCGTGGAAGGTCTCGGCGGCGGTGGCCTCATCATTTTGGCGCAAGCCACCATTGCCGACATCATCCCGCCGCGCCAGCGAGGCAAGTACATGGGCGTCATGGGGTCGGTGTTCGCCGTGTCCACGGTGGTGGGACCGCTGCTCGGCGGCTGGTTTGTGCAGGTGACGGGCTGGCGCTGGCTGTTCGCGTTCAACATTCCGCTGGCGGTGCTGGCCATTGCGGCGGTCGCCTTCTTCCTCACGAACCCGCAGCGGCGCGACAACCGGCCGCCGGTGGATGTGCTCGGCATGATGTCCATGGCCGTGTCGGTGTCCTCGCTCGTGCTGGCCACCGCGTGGGGCGGCACGCTGTTCCCGTGGCTGTCGTGGCAAATTCTGGGGCTATTCGCGCTGTTTGTGGTGGCGGCCGTGGTGTTTGTGCTGGTGGAGCGGCGGGCGCAGGAACCAATCATCCCGATGCTGCTGTTCAAGAACCGCAACTTCGTGGTGTGCACCCTCACGGGCATGTTTATCATGATTGGCATGATGGGCACGGTGTCGTATTTGCCCACGTACTTCCAAATTGTGGACGGCCTCGCGCCTGAGCAGGCCGGACTCATGACGTTCCCCATGATGGCGGGCGTGCTGCTCACCGCCGTGGGCACCGGTTTTCTGGCGACGAAAACGGGGCGCTATAAGTGGATGCCCATCGCATCGTGCGTGGTGGCGGCCGGGGGGTTCTTGCTGCTGTCGCGCCTGACGCCGGATACGTCGCTGCTGATGACAGGCGTGTATTTGTTCGTGCTGGGCTTTGGCATTGGTCTGGGGCAGCAAATTCTCGTGCTTATTGTGCAGAACGAATTCCCGCACGCCATTGTGGGTACGGCCACGGCGGCGAACAACTTCTTCCGCCAGATTGGTTCCACGCTGGGGGCGTCGCTCGTGGGCGCGCTGTTTACGTCGCGGCTAGCGGCCGACCTCGCCGCGCAGCTGCCGCGCGTGGACAACATCAGCATGAACCGCATCACACCCGACTTCGTTGACCACCTCAGCGGCCCGACGCGCGACATCATCACCACCGCGTATTCGGACGCGCTTGTGCCCATCTTCCTGTACGTGGTGCCGCTTCTGGCTGTGGGCTTCATCCTCATGCTCACTCTGAAGGAGAACCCCCTGGCCACCAACGTAAACCACACCGGCCACCCCGCCGACGATGCCCTATAGCGAAACGCTATAAAAGTGTGACGCGCTTCGCGCTAGCTAATACGCTATAGGGTAGCCCTTCCCTAGCTTTACGACGCAGGTTAACTGACCGGAAAGCAGTAGCAGGTTAACCGTAGTCCAGCTATAAAGAGTCAATAGGTAATTCGGGGTTTTTCTCGTTTGTTTT
>DXGM01000011.1 GCA_019113915.1 Candidatus Gordonibacter avicola | reverse complement strand
CACATCATCTCGACGTATCTTACTTTCTCTCTTTCTGAGTACATACGGCGCCCTCCTCGCGGCCCCTACGGGGCCACTCGATCGGTCGTGGACCGCCTCAAGGCGGTCCAACTTTCTGCCGCACGCCCTTTGTGTACGGATTGAAGGCTTCAAAACCCGGCATGAAAAATAGCGAACAGGCGTTTCTTTAATGATAGCGAAAAGATCGCGATTCCAAGAGGCACAAAATCCGTACATAAACGGCAATCTCTGCCATTTTGAAGCACTTTGCATGTCACGCGACGTAATCGCCAGCACGAAGCGCGTCACACTTTTCCGCGCGGGGAGTGCAAAGCACCAAACCACAACAGGCGCGCCCGTGTTGGGGAAGCGCGCCTGTGGGGTGATGCGGCGGAGCGGGTGGTCCCAGCCGCGAATGTGTACGATGTGTTACGCGGAAGTCTTCGCCGCGCTCACCTCATAGGAGAGATTGGCAATAGAAACCTGACCATCATTGGCGAGATAGTTAAGCTGAGCACCGCTGGGAAGAGATAGGCTGAATCCAACTATGAGCTTGGTCTTGGCGGCAATAGTCCAGTTGACAGGTTCACTTGTCTCATTCACGGTTAAGGGAACCTTCACCTCAGAATCTGCCCCACCTGTTGTAGGCTTCAGCAGAATGCGCACTCCCTTTAAGGTTGTGTCGTCAGCAAAGAGCGAGGCAGCACTTTCGCTTCGCGTACTCTTAACAGCAGTTACCTTAATGTCTTCAGGCGTGGTGGACTTAAACTCAAGGTTCGGTCCCGAAACATTCCCCGAAGCATCCACTTCAATAAGAGCAGCAGTGGGGAAAGAGAAGGTAATCTGCAAGGTCCAGTGAGCAGTAAGGGTGACATTATCAGCATCTTTATTCCAATTAGCTTTGCTCTTCCCTTTTTCGTCGTAGTACTGGGTGTTCTGATCATCGAAGTAGCCAGCAAACGTGTAGCCATCCTTTGTCGGAATCGTGATATCTGGCATAGCGGCGTCGAAAGTGGCAGTAACGGAGGTGCTGCCATTCTCACCGTCAGCAAAGTTAAACTTAACCGTGTAGGTCTTCGCTTTCCAATGAGCTTTAAGGGTAGTATTCTCCGTCTTGTCCCAGCTCTTGGCACTTGTACCATCGGCTTTGTAATACTGGGTTGTACCATCGGAGCCATAATAGCCTTGGAAGGCATAACCCTTCTTGGATGGAACTTGCACTTGTTGCATCGCAGAGTCGTAGGTAGCTTCCACATTATCGCTTCCGCCAGAGCCATTGTCCTTGTCAAACGTAATCTGATATTTATTCGCGGTCCAGTTGGCCGTGTAGGCTTTGTTGCCGGTTGAGCCTTTTGGGATGGTGACATTCGTTTGTGGGGTGGTGCCGTTTGAGCCTGTCCAGCCCTTGAAGGTATAGCCTGACCTTGAGGGGTTTTTGAGGGTGATGGTGTCAGTGTCTACCGTATAGGTTGTGGGGTTTCCGGTAACTGATCCACCGGCTAGTGTGCAGTCGATTGTGTACGTGTCTTTCTCCCACACGGCATGCCAGATTGCACTTCCTGTAGTTGAAGTGGGCAGGGTTGCAGCAGTGGTGGCCGTGGAAGAAGTTGCCCAGCCTTTGAAGGTGTAGCCTGACCTTACTGGTTCTGGAGGGGCTGGCGTAGGCTCGAAAAGTGGAACATCAACTCCGTAGTTATCGGCAGTGTTCCATTTACCACCATTGCCCTCGAAAGTCACGCGAACTTTGACAGGTTCGGTGCTGTTGGAGTTAATGACGCGAAGACCTATGGTAATTTGACCTGGCTGACCACCGGTACCTGTTGACTGGTTTTTGGACGAGTCAGTGATGCGCAAACCCATAAGCGTGGTGCCAGCATTGCCATTATCTGCCGCCAAGGCAGGTACGGACACCAAAGCAGTCAGCACGAGCGCACAGGCAAGAGCGAACGCAACAACCCGCCGGGTGAACCGTATAGTATTTGATATGTTTTTCCTGCTTGACATGCTTGTCGGTATTCCTTCCGATAATCAACCCGAGTGAGGTTTGTCGCAAAAGGCTTGACGCTCGTCGCAACGTCTACCGGGGGGCGCAGCCCCGGCAGATTTACGAGTACAGGATTAGAGACAGAAGCAGGGACGCACATACACGTAGTCAGAGTCGTCCGCATAGGTTAGGAGGCTTGGATCGCCAAACGAGTTCACATTTAAGAAATCTTCACTGGAACCAGGGGAGACAGAACGCTCCCACCAGTCAACGCCCTCAGAAAGTGAACTATTCTCTCCGTCGTTTTCAGTTACTTTTTGATGCCAATAGGCGTATTGTGTACCCTCTTGGGCTGTCCAATGATTGCTGCCCCACTTGCTACTCTCAACTAACTCGGAATAGCTTGCGATGAAGAGTTTGTCGTTGGAGATAGTGATAGTGGAGGTACTGCCGTTATAAGTAGGCTGATATTTCTTCTTAACTACCTCGATGGCGTTTTGCAGATCGACAGGGACTTGGTTCCAAATATAATTTCCGTCGGAGCCATTATTAACACCACCCACGTTCGGTAGGTTGTCGGGGTTCATATTTGCGCGGAGTCCACTTGCGCCCCAGCCACCGACATTGGTACTTGAAGAGTTTATAGATTCGGGGCTATCCAACAGACCGTCGAATTGAAAGGTGAGACCCGCTTTACCACCGGAGGCTTTATCGTCGTGGAGAACATCGATGATACACAGGTCGTAGGTTGCGCCCGACCACTTTGACTTACAGACATACTTAGAGTCACCGGCAACGTAAGCTGCATACATGTTGTAGTATAGGGAGCCTTTCCCCTTGTTAGAGATATCAACGGCATGCACTTTGACATCAGCAAGAGAATAGTATTGCTCCGTTGAAGTATCCCACAAATAAAAAGTATCGTTCGGATTACCATGGCCTGTTGGAGTAAACGTAAGCCCTTCAAACGTACACATAACAGTGGCGAGTGATACAGAAACTGGATTGGTACCAGTGCTTGCGGCCTCTTGCTTTACTTCGGCGTTTGCGAGGGAGGGATCGTTTGTCAGATTCAGACGGAAGGTATAGGGAACTGAACCACCAGGCGCAATGCCGAAAGCTGCTTTGTCGGTGGGTACAGCACTATTCACACCTGTCCCGTAACCAAAGCTGGCAGCCGCACCTTCGTTGCCTTGGGGATAGAGACTAAATATTCTTTGGGTATTGAGATTTCTTGAGCTATCGAGTGTTTGAATGTGCTTCTCCACGCCAAGGTTTGTTGTACAGCTAACACTGGCAAGCTGCACAGCTTGACCTGAAGAGTTGTTCTTGAAGATAGCAGTGCCGGTAGCGCATTCGGGTTTTGTCGCTACGTCGTAACCATTTCCATCTCCGAGAAATACTTGCATGGGAGCGGTTACATTTATTTGGGTGTCGCCGGTGAGATAGACCGCAGGAATGTCGGCACTCGCGAGCGAGATACCGGATTCAGCATCGGGGTTAGGGGAGACCTCTACTGTTCTGCTAGCGCGAGCGAGTTCTACATTGTCCAACGTGAGCACAGCAGCAACGTCAGAGGTGCCTGCTTTCTTGGCGCTCACTTGGCCAGCATCTACTGACAGAGGTGTTGCTGCGTAGGAGTAGGAGGTTTCTACCGGGTCGGGAGCTTGGAGGTTGCCGCCTTCGAGGAGGTTGGCTTCTTGACCGGCCTCGATGGCGAGGGGCTCTTGGGAAAGAGACACGCCGTAAGGCAAGAGATGGTTGCCCTCGGAAGGCAGACCGGGGCTCCAGGAATCCTGGGAGCCGGAGGGAATGTAGATCGAGGTGTTGGTGCAGCCGGCGAGGGCGTCGCTTGCAGCCTCGGGGGTGCCGAGAGCGACGACACGCTCAAGCGACTCGCAGGCGGCGAAAGCTTTGGAGCCGATTGTTTCGATGCTGGCCGGGAGCCACACGTCTTTGATTGAGGTAGCCTCGAAGGCTCGCTCGCCGATGGTGCGCAGGGTGTTGGGAAACTCGATAGTCGCGAGGTTGGCACAACCAGCGAAGGCGGCAGTGTTGATGGAGGTGATGCTTGTGGGAAGCTTTACGCTCGTGAGCGAGCCACGATTTGCGAAGGCGTTTTCGGCTATGGTGCTTACGCGGTAAGGTACGCCGTTGATCTCGGCGGATGCAGGGATTTCGAGTTCAGCGGCTGGATCGTCTTTACCCTCCCAGGAGGCTGCGAGGGTGTAGTCATCGAGCAGCGTGTAGGTGAGGCCGCTCATTGCTTCTTGTCCGGACTCAGGACGCGCAGTTGCGCCAGGCTTCGCTGGCTCGGCGAAGTGTTCGAAGCCGGCTGCTTCCCAGACGGCCTTGCGAGCTTCGTAGTTCTCCCCTGTTGGAAGGGCTACGACAGCGGAGGTCTTGGCTTCGTCAGGGAATGCGGCGGAGTCAATGGTGCGCACATTCCCAAGTGCGGTGATTGACGCAAGGTCCTTGCAACCGGCGAAGGCGTACTCGCCGATAGCTTCGGTTTCAGTTGGCAGTACGACAGCCGTCCCAGCGGCTGGGGTGCAGGCGATCAGGGTTTTCATATCTTTGGTGAATAGCATCCCATTATATGATGAGAGTGCGGTGCCGCCGTCCCCGACTATGAGTGATGGGATACCTTGACACCGGGAAAATGCCAAGGTGGGGACAGAAGACGTTTTGCCGGGTATGACGGCGGCACCCTCCTTGCCCTCGGGAATGAGCAGGAGTTTCGAATAGTCTTTGGAAAAGAGCATGCCATCAGAGGAAGCAAAGGCTTCGCTCTTGGCGCTGATGGAGAGTGATTTGAGAGAGGTGCAGCCCGCGAGTGCGTCGGGGTCTACCTCGCGAAGTGTTGCCGGAAGCGAGATAGAAGCGAGTTCCGAGCAGTGTGCGAAGGCGTCCTTGGCGAGAGCAGCCACCTCGTAGGTGGTGGAGCCACTGGTGACGTTAGCCGGCAGCGAGAAGTCGCCCTTAGGAGGTGTGGCTGCGGCGCCGATGAGTTCTACGGTGTTGTCTTCGCGGACTTTGAAGACGAGGCCGTCGGAGACAATGGAGGCAACAGAGTTCGATGCGCCATCTATTGGCAGCGGGACGGTGCCTGCTACTTGGGATGCACCTTGCGCAGCTGAGTTTTCGTTTGAGTTGTTGGAGTTCTGGTCGCTTTCGACCTTGAAGGTGCGAGCATCGCTCGCGCTTGAAGTTTCACCACTGGTTTCACTAGCACCAGTGATCGCGTTAATTTCCTCCGCGACGTTTAGAGGCTCAGAAAGCCCCCCCCCCCCGGAGGTTTTCGGATGTTGCTTCATCGCCCGCATAGGCAGGCAGTGCGTTGGTCGTCAGGGTAAGCGCGAGCGTTAGCGCGCACGCAGCCCTGCCGAGCCGCAAAGCTCGACGATTATTCATTTCCCTTGTCCCTTTACTTCCTCACTGTGCATTTCCCGATGCACGTATTCCGCGTCCCTGCGGAATATGCTCGGCATAGTAGCACGCGTTGGAAGTTTGTGAAGGGTGGCTGTTCTTGCCTATCGCTGGGAGAATCAAGACTTCAGGAGGTCATTACCGCAGGTAGAACATATTCCGCACACTGCGACAAGCAGCCCTTTCGAAAACTTCCCGTATTCACACTTTCTCCACATAATGTGACGCGCTTACGCGCTACTGATTTCACCAGGAGACCCTCACCTACCCTCGCTTTATGACGCGGGCTGTCCGGCAGAAGATATGAATATTCCAACCCACAATGACGAGCTGGTTGGACGTAGGGATGCTCTCCAGAGCATCCGCTCCGCCGCTAGGCGGAGAACACAATCCTAACCTGCGTTTTCGCGCTTCGCGCGAACGAATGCTCTGGAGAGCATTCCTACGTGGGTTATGCTTCTTGCAAGATCACGCCTTCAAGTTAGTCAGCCCGCGTCATAAAGCAAGGGAGTTGGTCACCTCGTGGCGTAATAGGCAGCGCGAAGCGCGTCACCTTTTTGTGGGGCGATTCACGGATGATCCATTCCACCCGAGGCGAAAACCCATCCGCAACCTGCGTTTTCGCGCTTCGCGCGAAAGGGCGATTCGTGAATCGCCCCTCATTGTTCACCTTTTTAGTTAGCTATATGCATACAGGAAAAAGCCCTCGTCATGGTGATTGGGAGGGCTTTATCCTGTGGCGCAATTGGTAGCGCGAAGCGCGTCACCTTTTGCAGCGCGAAGCGCGTCACTTTTTGCAGCGCGCAGGCGTCAGCTTTTGCAACGTCAAGCAGTTCCGGCGGCCGCCAGCCGCCGGAACCTGAATTACATCAGCTTCGAAATATTCTGCGCAAACGCTACTGGGTCGTCGATGGGCATGCCTTCTACCAGGAGCGCTTGGTTGTACAGCAGGTCGGCATACAGGCGCACCTTGTCGGTGTCGCCGGCCTCTTGGGCGGTTTTCAGGGTTTCGAATACCGGGTGCTTGGCGTTCAGCTCCAACACGCGCTGGGACTTGATACCTTCGCCGCCGTCCGGGCCCTTCGACAGCACGCGCTCCATCTCAAGCGTCACGGGGCCCTCGGTGGTGATGCAGGCCGGCGCGTCGGTCAGGCGAGCGGACACCTCCACCTTCGTCACGGCATCACCCAGCGCGTCTTTCAGCGCCTTGAACAGGTTTTCGTTCTCCTTAGTGGCCTCTTCGGCTTCCTTCTTCTCGTCCTCGGTGGCAAAATCGAGGTCGCCCGACGCCACGTTCTTGATTTCCTTCGCGCCCTCGCCGTCCTCGTTCGCGCCGTAGTCGCGCATGGCGGTGAAGCAGAACTCGTCCACGTCCTGCGTGCACAGCAGCACGTCGTAGCCCTTACCCAGCACCGTTTTCACGATGGGCATCTTACCCAGGCGCTCCAGGGAATCGCCTGCGGCGTAGTAAATGGCCGGCTGATCTGCGGGCATGGCTTCCACGTACTCGGCCAGCGTCACCAGTTTGTCCTGCTTGGCGGAGTAGTACAGCAAAAGGTCGGCCAGCGAGTCCTTCTGCGCGCCGTAGCTGGCGTAGATGCCGTACTTCAGGCCACGGCCGAAGTCCTCGAAGAACGCCTCGTAGCCTTCGCGGTCGTTGTCGCGCATATCCTCCAGGTCAGACGTGATTTTCTTCTCGATTTTCTTCGCGATGGCGCGCAGCTGGCTGTTGTGCTGCAGCGTTTCGCGGCTGATGTTCAGCTGCAAGTCCTGGCTGTCCACCACGCCGCGGACGAAGTTGAAGTAGTCGGGCAGCAGCTCTTCGCACTTTTCCATGATGAGCACGTTGGAGCTGTACAGCGCGAGGCCCTTCTGATAATCTCTGCTGTACAGGTCAAACGGCGCGCGGCTGGGCACGAACAGCAGCGCGTCGTAGGACAGCGCGCCCTCCGCGTGCACGGAGATGGTGCGCGCCGGGTCGGCGAAATCGTGGAAGTCGGTCTTGTAGAATTCGTCGTATTCCTCTTGGCTGACCTCGGACTTGCGACGCTTCCAGATGGGGATCATGGAGTTCACCGTGTCCAGTTCGGTGTAGTTTTCGAACTGCGGCACGTAGTCGTCGCCGGCGTCATCGGGCTTGGGCAGCTCGCGCGACTTCGTCACTTCCATGCGGATGGGGTAGCGCACGTAGTTGCTGTAGCGCTTGACCAGGTCTTTCAGGCCGTATTCGGTCAGGTAGGTATCGTAGTTGTCCTCGTCGGTGTTGTCCTTCAGCGTGATGATGACGTCGGTGCCGTGCTCGGCGCGCTCGGCCGGCTCAATGCTGTAGCCTTCCACGCCGTCGCTTTCCCACACCCACGCCTCGTCTGCGCCGTAGGCCTTCGACACCACGCGCACGCTTTTGCCCACCATGAACGAACTGTAGAAACCCACGCCGAACTGGCCGATGATATCCACGTCGTCGCCCTGCGCCTCGCCGTTTTCCATCTTGAACGCCAGCGAATCGGAATGCGCGATGGTGCCCAGGTTGCGGTCGAGCTCGTCCTTCGTCATGCCGATGCCGCTGTCGGACACGGTGACGGTGCGCGCGTCTTTGTCGAAGCTCACCTGAATGGCCAGCTCATCCTTCGAAAGTTCAATGGACTTGTCGGTGAGACTCTTGAAGTAGAGTTTGTCCACCGCGTCCGAGGCGTTCGAAATGAGTTCGCGCAGGAAAATTTCGCGGTTCGTGTAGATGGAGTTGATCATGAGGTCGAGCAACTTTTTGCTCTCGGTCTTAAACTTGCGCATAGTGGCGTCGCTTCCTCTCTCGGGTACCTTCTTCATAGCGGCCGATCTGCCAGGAGTGCTAGCAGTCTCAGCCCGTGAGTGCTAACCAAGGATTTTAGTACGCCCACCAGCGTTGTCAAGCAACCCGCACAACGTTTGCAAAAAGAGAAGCTGCCCGGGCTCCCACTACCCGAGCAGCTTGCGTTTATTTATCGCGATAGTGCGAACCGCACTGGATAATTTCAATGCGACCTTCATAGATTCGATAGACAATACGATTGTTGTCATCAATACGTCGGCTCCACCATCCTGAAAGATTTTCTCTCAGCGGCTCTGGTTTCCCAATGCCCTCATAACCATTTCGATCAATGTCTTTTATAAGCGTATTAATCCTTTTCAACGTCTTGCGATCTTGCGTTTGCCAGTACACATAATCGGCCCACGCGTCATCATCCCAAGATTTAATCATTCTCATCCTCGATGAGTTCATGAGCAGTGCCGCCATTGCGCTCCATACGTTCTTTAGCCTTTACCAGGCGCTCTTGGTTGGCAGGGCTATAGAATGGATCCAGGTTATAGGAAACAACTTCAAACGGTAGACGACGCTCCCGCAGAACCGCTTTTGCAAACATGTTAATAGCGACAGAGGTGTTCATTCCTACGTCTGCGCAAAATGCTTCTAACCCTCTTTTGACCTCTTCATCCATACGAACACTCAAAGTTGTTTGCGCCATTGCCCTCACGCTCCTTTCACAATTAGTATATACCACGTATGATTTTTAATGCAACTTGTACATACAATGTAATATTTTTCGGACTCCTAAGTGCTTGAGCATCACAGAATGTAATGCTCTTACAAACGTAGTCTAGTGATTATCTGACGCTAGTATTGAGTCGTTGCCGCGCCACCTCAGCCAAATAGCAAACCAAATCGTCGCCAAATGAGAAAACAAAATGCTGCCAAATGAGAAAGTAAAAACGCGCCAAATGAGAAAGTGATATATCGCCAAATGAGAAAATACACAGATCAGGCAGGTGGTATAAAAAACTACCTACCTTCGCCGTGACAACCTTCCGAATATGCTGCGGGGGCTGCGCCTGTGTTTAGGATGGCAGAGGGGCTCGGTTGCAGACGCAGAGCCAGTGGGAGTTGGTGGCGCCGGCGTCGGGGCAGCCGACGCAGGGGGCCTCGCAGGTGCGTCGCGAGCGCGGGGCGTCGGTTGCAACAAGGGCGGCTTCGGCTGCTGCGGGGTCTACCTGCTGCTCCCCCGCGTTCGCCATCGCGCCCAGCACCAGCGCGGCGAACTGGCGCATGCCGCGGGCGGTGGGATGCGTGCCTTCCAGACCCTCGTAGTCGTAGCCGAGCGCGGCAACGTCGGCCACGTGGCAACCGGTGTGCGCAGCAGCCGCACGAATGGCATCGTTATAGCGGTCGAAGTGCACGCCACGCAAGTTGTATGCGAACGTGGAGCGCTCGCTGCCGACCATGCGACCGGGGCAGAGCGTGCAGCACCACACCTCGGCCTGGGGATACGCCGCGCGAATGCGCCCCAGCATGTGCTCGTACGCCGCGCCGAACCGCGCCGCGGCGCCGGCATCAGCCAGCCCAGGTTCGCGCGGCTCGATAGCCGCCAGGTCCAAGCACTCCGGAACCGCATTCCCGCGCCCGGCCGCCTGGGCGTCCGCCCCGCCCCATCCATAGTCGTTGATACCCATGAACACCAGCACCACATCGGGCTGCCGGCCATCGCGCGCAAGCGCCTCAATGCGCTCGGCGCTGTCGCCCGCCGGGAACCCAGCGCCCTCCACCATACTGCCGGAATACGACCCATTCGCCAGCAGTTCACCGTCAAGCGCCTCAATCACCTGAGCCCACCAGGTATCGCCCGGCGCACGCACACCCGTGGTCAAGCGGCGCTCACCCTCGTAGAACACCTGAAACCCCTCGGGGTTGCACCCCTCAAACGTGCTGATGGAATCCCCCAGCACCGACACGAGTCGCTTTGCCATGACCAACACCTCTACCCTTCGTCACAGGCGCACGCCGCGCGCCCGTCGTTATCAAACGCCCCCCATTCTACCTGAAGAAAAACACCAACCAGCAATCCTACTTGCCGGATCGTACCGATCCCTCGCACCTGTTAGCAGCGAGAGATTCCTCTTCAGCCAGCACCATTAGCTCTTCTTGAGAGTGAATGCCCATCTTCTTGTAGATGCGATAGATGTGGCTTTTCGCCGTAGGCACAGAAACAAACAACTTGTCGGCGATCGACCGCGCCGTTAGGCCTTCAAGCAGAAGGGCCAGCACCTCTGACTCCCGTGACGTAATGCCATAGCGCTCTTCCAGAACTTTAAGGTTCTTTTCCTCGCAGCAGAGCCTATCAGCCTCAGAGAATCGAAACGACGTGATGTCACTCGGTATAAGAGAAAGATAGGGCGAATCAACATAGCGAAAATAGTAGGCGTTCAAATTCGCTATCAGGCTTTTGATATACGGACTGTCAAGCACTTCTCGTTTCGCCGCAAAGCCTACCTCTAGATAATACGGGTCTTTCATCTGAACCGCTACAGTAGAATCATTTATTGGACCCATGATCTGGTGAAACGCAGGCACGAAGGTAATAGCCTCATCGTTTGCCACAACGCGAAACCGAAACGAACTGTCTTTCGTTATCATGTAGATAGCATTCTTTCCAAACAGCTTTTCCGCAACGCGCTTAATATCTCCATCCGACGACACGATAGGACGGGAGAGAATATCGGCGTGGCTAAGCGAACGCTTAGCCGCTAACTCTGATTTTCGCGAAACCAGCACCTGGTCATACGATAGAAGATATGGTTGATATTCGAAACCATTTTGGCGGAGCTTATCAACAAGCAAAGCGTTACGTTCGTCATCTGGGCTGAACAGACAAAGAAGACCGAGGGCAACGCAATCGTCGTCCTCAGTCTTCTCTAGAAGATTGTCCACAACTTCCTGATTGTCACATTGGTAATACCGCGCATTTGCAAATATCTGCTCGAAGCTGTCGATGAGCGGACTAAACAGGGCCATATCGAACGCAACATTGTTGAGATACACAAGAACCGTTTTGTCCGACATGCCAGCCTCGCTCGAGCGAATTTCAGCCACCCGATCAATCATGCGTTGCTGAATACGCAGTATCTCCTTCGCATCATCCAACAAGGCCTCGCCGTATTTTGTTAAGACGTTTCGCCCTTGATGTTTCTGCAGCAATTGACACCCAAGGGTCGTCTCCAATACAGACAAGGATCTACTCATGCCTTGTGGAGTGATGAAATCCTCGTTTGAAGCCGCTGATATCGAACCCAATTTGGCCACATCAACAAAATATTTTAAGTAGTTGGTCTGCATTGTCCGCACCGTTCCTTGCGCTCGTCCGGACGCGTATCTGCGCCCGGACCTCATCGCCTCAAACGAGACCACATCACGCGCCATAATAGCACGCACTCAAAGCTCCGCACCTGACTATGGCAGCCCCAAGAATCCCGCAATGAGCGGCGTTAGCGTTACTGAAATAACCACCATTACTAAGCTTGGCACCCAGCCTGCCTTCGCCATATCGCCAAACGAAAAGTACTTCCTGTTGCTGGAGTATGACAGCAGCGGCACACCGTCGAGCGGAAGCATAAGAGCAATAGCCGACCACCAGGCCACCATAACGCAGGTGGCAGCGATACTGCCACCCATACTGGAGATGATGGTGGCGAAGGGTACGGCAATCAGTCCAGCGCAGGCAGGACCAGCGGGAATGACATTGTGCAGCAAACAAGCGATGATGGAGAGAGCCGTCATCGTCGCAATAAGCGGCCATGCCGTCATAGGCGACATAACTACAGTGACCAGCCACTGCGTGGCACCCGTGCCCATAAGGGCTGCTACCAACACGTTCACAGCCATCATAAGAAGCATCATGCCCCAGGGACTGTCCTCCAAAAAGTCATTGAACTGAATGGCGTCAATGCCTGGGAAGAACATGAAGCCAAGAGCAATCAGGCTGACCACGGTGATGTCGATACCAGGAATCCACGAACTAAGAATCCAAACTACCATGGTGACAAGCATAACGGCGAGGCCAGCTATTTCGTGCCGGGGGATTTTGCCCAACGACGACGCACGCTCAATACCAGCGTCAACAGCTTCCTGGGTAAGCGGTTCGGGCTTAAATATCTTCACCAGCGCAAACCAACCAGCAGGAATGGTGATAAGTGCCATGGGGAAGCCCATGGCAAACCATTCCACAAAGCTAATGGATACACCGAAGTTCTGTTGAATGAGCGTCATGGCCAACACGTTGATAATACAACCAGACGGAGTCATAGCACCACCAATGGCAGCTGCCCATGGAATACCAATGGCAATACATTTTGCGAAACCTGACTTGCGGCCCATAGGTGTCTTATTAGCATCCAATACGGAATAAGCTATTGGCAACATAACAGCGCAGAGTGGCAGGTTGTCCATGAGTGTGGAAATGAGCGCCGTACCCACCATGAAACCAATTAACACACGCGAAGAACTAGTACCTGCCCACCTCAGAATGAAGCCTGTCAAACGGACGGCCAAGGTTGAACGCGCAATAAAGCAGGCGAATGCGAAGCAGCATAAGTAAAAGACGATCGCGTTGTTAATGGATGCTGTCCACGCACTGGCGGCATCCATAATCCCAAGCAGTGGGATAAGGCCTACCATGGCCCATCCTGTCACAGCAATAGGCATAACCTCGGTCACCCAAAACACAATGGCAACCACAAAGATGACCAGTGACATCTTGCCGCCGAATGTCAGCCCCTCGGGGTTCGGAGTCAAGCCAACAGCAACTAACGCCGCAATGCCAACAAGGATGATCGCAAAGCGAATCATCGGCGTTTTCTTGCTCATCGCGCACCCCCATCCACGAATATGTCATCAAAAACAACGTCTTGATTGGTGCAGTCGGCGTCAAGTTCAATAGGTGCGTACCCGGCCGCCTCAATAAGCACCCGGTAACACTGCTTCTCACAGTCGTCATATTTGAAGTCGCCGAATTCGTCGGTCTCGAGACGGGCAACACACGTCCCATTTCCGTCGAGAATGCTTACGCTTGCGCCGATAATTACCTCATTTTGCGAGCGATCAGCCACTGTTCCAGCAATCCAGCGCTTCGGGCGATTCAGGTAATAGACGTGCGACCCACTCCCCGCCAATTCCTCAGCCACCGTTGCGACATCGAGTTCATCCTTAAAGTCGTCAAGTTCGCCATAGCGCAGGGCCCCCGTTGCACACACATCAACGCAACGCGGCTCGCTCCAACCATCATCGAGCAGATGGGCGCAGCCCGTACACTTCTGCGGTATATTCAGGCTCTCGTTCCAATACACCAACCCGAGTGGACATGCCTCGGCGATCTGCCGCTGCCCCTTTGCTTTTTCGGGGTCGATAATAACCAGTCCATCTTCACGACGATAGACCGCGCCATTCTCTGCCACCTTGAGGCAGGCGGCGTCATCACACATGCCGCAAAACACGGGAGTGTAGTTCACGCGAACCACGGGAACGCGACCGCGTTCTTGCTGATCTACTCGACACCAAAACTGACCAGTAGTCGGCTGTGGTTTCGCGTAGGGACTCCAATCGTTGTCGCAGTGCTCATCCTTGCAAGCAAGCTGACAATTGAAGCAACCATTGCACCTGTTCAAATCTACTACGAGGGCTTTCATTTCCCTTAGGCCTCCTCAATAAGGTAGTCGCGGACATCGGCGCCGTATTCAGGCTTGTAATGATTCCGGCCGAACTCAGCGGGGTATTGTGCGGCGAGCGCGAACACGTCCACCTTCTCAACGCCAGCCAAATAGCCCGACGTCACTTCGCCGCTGGCATTTTTTGAAGTGGTATGCGTAGGACAAATAAGGTTGATGTCGCCACCGCGGTCCAGTCCACCAATCCCTGGCACGATGACATCGCTGTTAGCACCATGATCCATATACACCACACCGGTCCGAACGCGTTCAGTCACGCGAGCTCCACCAAGAACTGCACCGCGCTCGTTAAACACCTTAACCACGTCACCTTTCTCGATACCAAGCGACGCGGCATCAAGAGGGTTAAGCCAAACCGGTTCGTAGGCATACCCATCTGGCCCAATAACTTTGCATGTTTCGATTTCGCGGAACCACTCAACATCGTCGAATTCCGCATGGACGCGCCAACGTGGATGGTTGGACTCCACCAGGAAAGGATATGCCTTTGCCCGTTCACTTGTACGCCGGTCGTCGTGTCCATCACCGGATTCGATCCAGTGCGCTACCGGGCCACGCACTTGATCATCTGGGAAGTGCTCAGCAAGCGAAGGCGAGTAGTACTCTATCTTGCCGGAAGGTGTCTCCAAGGGAAACAAGTCGGGGTTCTGCGCGAAACCAGACAGACCAGTCATCATATCCTGCCAGTTTTCAACGGTAGGAATAAGCTGATACTGGTTTTTCTCAAACTTTTCGAAGTCTTGCTCTTCAGCCGGTATACCGCACGCCTCGTACCCTTCCTTGATCTGCTGCTCAACAGTTTTGCCTTTGGTCATGCGATGCTTAACGTTTTCATAGACGTCACCATAGCGTTCCAACTTCTCGGCTACTGCCTGTACAGCTTCCCAGTCAGACTTCGCTTCGCCTACTGGCTCAATGGCAGCCTTTTCATAAATGACCGCATTCCATTGACCACTATCACAGTCGGTACCAAAGTCGCTTGTTTCAAACTTCGTACAAATGGGAAGCACAATGTCGGCGAAACGGGCGTCATCTTCAAACCAAGGTGCCTGCACTAAATAGAATTCCAGGTTGTCGCTACGCAGAGCATCCTGGTACTCGTAACCGCCGTTCAGGCTTGTGGTGAACGCAGGATTGTCCGACCAGAGCATCTTAATACCCGCATTGCCGTCAGTCGGGAAATCAAGCTTGATGAACTGGTCCGGTCGATCGTTCGCTGCCGTCCCATGGCCATACCAGCTGAATGACTCACCGCGCAACGCCTTGTGCACGTGGCATTTCGCTATCATGTGATCGGCATTGCTGCCGATAATCCAACCGTTATAGGCAGCCGCAGTGCTTGGCGCTAGTTTCGACGGCGGAATAGGGCTGCATGAGGTCATTCCGAACAAGGTCCACTCGATGAACTTCATGGAAATACGCCCCGGCTTGCCCACACCCTGCATGCCCAGCAGATACACCTCAAGACGTGCTGGTTCAGTTGCAAAAGCTGCGCGAATATATGATCCACCGTTGCAATGGGCGATGGAAACGTTGTGCTTTGCCCAATAACGCGCCAGCGCCTTAATGCGATACGCCGGAATACCACAGATCGGTTCGGCCCACTCGGGGGTCTTCGCCTCACCGTCCTCCGAACCTAACACATAGTATTCAAGCCAATCAAAGCCTATTGCGTGTGTCTCGATATACTCTTTGTCGTAGGTTCCTTCGGTTATCCACACATAGGCGATAGCCAACTGCAAGGCTGCATCGGTGTTGGGGTAAACAGGGAACCATTTGTCGGCGTGCACCACAGCCGTATAGTTACAATCGGGCGCAATAGCAATGTGCTTGATACCACAGTCGTCGAACCAATACGCCAACTTTGATGCCAGCTGACCGCCCCACGCCGACGTCGTAGTTTCCAGGTCGCAGCCCCAATACAACATGGCATCGCAGTTTTGCGCGATATCTTGAGCCGTATTTGTGGAATGGGTGTTTTGTCCCACCGGATCCATACCCCAGGCGTGCTTCGCACCCCAGTACCAGCCCTCCCAACTGTCAGGGTTACGCGCCTGAACGGTGTAGCCACCACAAAGCTCTAGCAGACGAGTCATGCATCCATGGGGCGCATGAATAGCCTTACTCTCTCCGTGGCCGTCGGCCTGACACAAGATTGAATAGGGGCCGTATTCATCGTGCACCCGCTTGATCTCGGCAGCAATGATTTGAGTTGCCTCGTCCCACGAGATGCGCACATACTTGCTCGTACCGCGCGTTTCAGGATGACGCTCGCCCTGAGGATCCCAGTCGATACGCTTCATTGGATAAGGCACACGGTTTTTAGAATACGTGCGCCGCTTGTACACCAGTGGGAAGGGCGGTGTGTACGTTTTCATACCCGGCTCGAACGTCGTGCCGTTGCGTCCTTCCAACGTCCAATAGTTCAGGTCTTCCTTGGTGTAATGCTCGTCAAAGTGCACGGGACGAATGCGAACGAGTTTGCCATCCTTTACATCGGCAGCAACTAGGTTCGCACCTCCCCCGCAGGCCTCAAGACCTAGGTTGTGGAAGACAGTTGTGTCCGCACTCTTCATACTACTTCCTCTCGTTTTTGGGGTTTGCTATAAACATCGGATCAGTACTCGAAACTGACTGATATGAGCAAGCTATCCAGCGGCACCCATCCACTAAATGCGCTGTTATACCCCATCAGCTTCTTGAGCAGCGCGTTCAGCCAGGCGCACCTCATGTACCTTGCGATCAGATTTCACAAACAAGATCACAGCAATAGCGGCAAGAACAGCAAGGGGAGCAAGGATGAACTGGGCGTTCGCTTGCCATCCGACAGCGGCAATAGTGGGCGATACCACATACCCGCCTACAACTTGCGCCACGCCAGTCGCGAACGCCATGGTAGCCAGGGCAAAGTCAGTCTTTTTCGGTTCAGGAACAAGCACCGGCGTAATTGCGCGAGTACCAGTAGGAACCAGCGCACCACACAAACCCATGATGACGCTGGCCGTCCAAGGACCAGTCATGTCCGTACCAGGCGTGAAGTAGAAGAAGCCCATGCATACGGCTACCAGCAAGTATCCAACAACGATCATCCATTTACGGAAGTTGAGTTTGTCAGCTACCACCCCGAAAGCAATACCCAAGGGAATGGAAATGATGGCCGTCCAGTTGGGTAGCATCGACGAATCAAAGACGCTTAAACCCTTAACGTTCTGCAGGAATGTCGGGTACAGCGTATTGATGTTGGCAACGTAATCAAACACCCACACAAAGAAGAACGCACACACAACGATGCCTGCCAACAGGAAGTTTTTACCCGCGCGCTTGCGACGAGAGGGGTCGCCATCTAAGAGTTCATTTTCCGGAATCGCCGGCATCTTACAACTGACCAGCAACCAGGCGATCGACACAACTTCCATGGCAATAGAAACGAACCAAATAGGATGCCAAGAGAATGCGACGGCTGCGCCACCCGCCGCTTCAAAGATCATCGGTGCGGTAAAGAATGCAATTACCACTCCAACGGGAGTCCACTGGGACCAGATTCCCATGCAGAGGCCTTGATTCTTGAGTGGGAATAAGCGCGGCATGATATTAGGGCCAATAACACAGATGAGTCCATAGGCAATGCCCTCAAGGGTGCGTCCGATAAGGAACAACGTGGTATCCGTCGCGAACACGCACACGAGCGACCCAAGAAGTTGGAGCACAGAGGTAACTACAATAGAGAATTTCACACCGAACCGCTGCATAATGAGCATGCCGGGATACGCCAGAATCATGCCAGCAATGGAGTAAACGCCCATTATCTGACTCAGCATATCAACTGACATACCCAGATCTGAGCCGATAAACTGGATAGCTGGCGCAGCTTTGAACTGGTTAAAGGTAGCCGTGAAACCGAGAAAGAATAATGCGGCAAAACACGTCCACCGCTCTACTGAACTCAGCTGCCGATCCTGAACCCCAAATTTTGCAATCGAAGAAACCATACACCCCTCCTCTTCGCATATCACTCCCCTGCGGATTGGGATCGAAATCGCAACAGCCCCCGCTGAAGCAATTGCTAGCGACCACCATGGATACGCTGGCTAACCCTTCAATCGCGCATTACCATGGTGTCAGAGGACGAAGGTCAAAGCCATAAACAAGGATTACGCTGGAGTTTAAGCATCTGTTTCAGTCTCATACTCTGCGGATAAGCAGCGTATGAGACTGTTTGTGAGTAGGCTTTTGATCTGGTAAAATGCCATCTGTTTCGGCTATAGCCGAAACTGAATTGGCACTCTAGACAGCGAGAAAATGGTACGCAAAACAGAGTGCGCACGCTCAAGCAGTATGAATTCTTCGCTACTTTTCGGTGGTCGCCGCTGCAGCAGGAATAGTTTCCCCAGCCGCCCGCGTGCGTTTGCTTGTTAGCAGCGCTTCCACTCCCACCGCGGCAATGCCGGCCCAGATGAGGGCGAAGCAGACACCGTGGGCTACCGTGAATTGTTCGCCGAAGAAGGCCACAGCTAGCACCAACGCAATAGTGGGGCTCACGTATTGAATGAACCCGAGCACGGTCATGGAAATACGGTTCGCCGCGGCCGAGTACAGCAAAAGCGGAATGGCGGTCAAAATGCCGCAACCTATCAGCAGAGCAAAGTCGCCCGCCGGCGACAGCACGGCAATAGCGTCGGGCGTGGCAGGTGTGAGCTGCCAGATCCACGGGGCCACTGCGCCCACGGCCAGGGCCGCAATACCCAGCATGCCCGTGAGCAGCGACTCGAACGCCATGCCGGGCAGCGCCGGATAGCCGCCCTTTTTCTTCACCGCGCCGTACACGCTGAAGGTGAGCGCCAGGGCGAACGCAATCCAAATGTCGCCGCCGTGCACCACCATGAAATGCCCCACCCCCACTGCGGCCAGCACCGTTGCCAGTTTCTGCATAGGCGTGAGGCGCTCCTTGAACACCAGCAGCCCGAGAGCAATGTTGCAGAGCGGACACAGGTAGTAGCCGATGCTCGTTTCCAGCAAATGCCCGCTGTTGGCGGCCCACACGTACACGCCCCAGTTGCAGGTCACAATGAGGCCGGATGCCAGAAACGTCCGCACGGCGCGCCGGTCGCGGAACAGGTACAGAAACCGCGTGCGTTTCACCACCACGCAGAGCGCTACCACAGCCACACACGACCACACCATGCGCCACGCCAACACCTCCAGCGCCGGCACCGCAGACAGCAGCTTCCAATACACGGGCATGACGCCCCATAGCAAATAGCAACCGAGTCCTTGGAGGAACCCGGTGCGGTCGGTTGCAGTCTCGGTTTGCTGAAGTTCGTTCGTGCTCATCGTTCGGTTCGCCGCTTTCAGAGGATAGGAGGGTCGTTCGATCGCGAAATGTTTCCCGCGTATTCTAGCGCATCACCCCGCGCCGAGGCGCGCGAACGGCCACGGAGGTCGCGCCGTAGCTGGTGGCTGGTACGGACGGTGCCACCTGTGCCGGGTACCACTGCCGTCGGCGGCACCCGGGCGACCATTGCGAAACAACCTGAGCCCCACGCGTGAAAACGCGGTATCGTGGGTGCATCATCGCCGCATCGATCTGCGGCAACGCGGAGAGGAGTCCTCGTGAACCAGCCAAAAGCCAACAAAGCCAACGCCACCCTGCACGTGATCGAAGGACACCTGCCCGTTGCTGAGACGGTCAGCCGCCTCAAAGCCGCGCTGGCGGCGCGCTCTATCCCCGTATTCGCCACGTTCAACCACGCCGCAAACGCCACGGAAGCCGGCCTCGACCTGCGGCCCACAACGGTTGTAGTGTTCGGCGCGCCCGCGGTGGGCACCGCCCTCATGCAGGCCGATCAGCGCATCGCGATTGAACTGCCCTTGCGCATAGCGGTATGGGAAGACGAAGCTGGCCGCACGCAGATCGCCTTCACCAACATGCAAGCCTTGGCGGCCCGCTACGACCTAGACAGCCTGCCCGCCATTCCCAAGATGCAAGCGCTGCTGGAAGCCCTAGCGACCGAAGCGGCGGGCACCCAGTAAACCGAGCAGCGTAGCGAGCCCGCATGCCCGCACACGTCACGCTGATGCGCGCCGCTACGCCATGCCCAGCCAGACGGCGAATTTCGGCACATAACCCATGACGAAAATCACCAGGATCAGCACCGGGATGCCGAACTTCAGCCATGGCTTTGCCCAGGCGGGGAAGCGCGCGCCGGTGCCGGTGTCAGCTTCGGCGAGGAAGTTGTCCCAGCCCCAGCCGCTCTTCGTCACGCAGAACAGCACGTACAGCAGGCTGCCCAGCGGTAGCAGGTTGTTCGACACGATGAAATCCTCGATGGACTGAATGTCGCCGATGGCAGGAATCTGCACGCCCGCCAGCACGTTAAACCCAAGCGCGCACGGCAGGCTAAGCACGGTCACTATGAGGGCGGTGCGCGCCACGGCCGTGCGGCGCGACCAGCCCCACTTATCCATTGACCAGCTAATAAGGTTCTCGAACACCGCGATGATGGTGGACAGCGCGGCGAAACTCATGAACACGAAGAACAGCGCGCCCCACAGCTGCCCCAGCGGCATCTGCGCAAACACGCTCGGCAGCGTGACGAACACGAGCCCCGGACCGCTGCCGGGTTCCACGGCGAACGCGAAGCACGCCGGGAAAATGATGAGGCCCGCCATAAGCGCCACCGCCGTGTCCAGCCCGCAGATGCGCAGCGCCTCGCCCGTGAGCGAGCGCTCCTTGCCAATGTAGCTGCCGAAAATTTCCATGGCCGAAATGCCCAGCGACAGCGTGAAGAATGCCTGACCCATGGCCGCGAACACGGCATCGCCAAACGTTGCCCACTGCTCGGCGGGCGTCGCGCCCGCGAACAGCTTGCCAAAGTCGGGGATGAGATAGAACTCGAGGCCCGCCATGCCGCCCGGCAGCGTAACTGCGCGCACCACCAGCACCAACATAATGCCCAACAGGCACACCATCATCACTTTGGTAATGCGCTCGACGCCCTTTTGCAGGCCCAGGCTGCACACCAGAAAGCCCAGCACAATCACCACGAGCATCCAACCCACCAGTTCAGTGGGGTTCGCCAGCATGTCGTTAAACACCGCGCCCACGCCGGCACTATCCAGGCCGTTGAACGCGCCGGTGGCCATCTTCACCACGAACGACAGCATCCAGCCACCAACCGTGGTGTAGAACATCATGAGCACCATGCACCCAATATAGCCCCACCACGAGAACCAGTGCCACTTCCGCGACGGCTGCAGCGTGTCGAACGCCTGCGCCGCGCTTTTCTGGCTGGCGCGGCCCACAGCGAACTCCATCACCATCACGGGCAGGCCCAAAATAACGAGAAACACCAGGTACATCAGCACAAACGCCGCACCGCCATACTCGCCAGTGATATAGGGAAAGCGCCAGACGTTCCCAAGGCCAATGGCGCAGCCGGCCGAAATCAGGATGAACCCCAGCCGCGATCCAAACCGCTCGCGCTTCGCGCCGCTTGGCGCGCCCTCCATTGCGCCCGCACTTGTTCCTGGCTCCACCTTCGCCATTACCATGCCTTCCCCGTTATGTCTTGTACAAAATTGCCGTTGGCAAAACGTTGCAATTGTATACCAAGTAACGTGGCACGAAAACGCTTAATGTGGCACGAAAGGCAGTTGACCTGCCTGCGGCCGCGAGGTACTTGTTATCGCTCCCGATGATTTCTTGTTGCGAAGGCGAAGGCCCACATGAGGGGTAGGAGGCCGATGAGGGGCATGAGGTAGCGCAGGTGGCCGTTCAGCGGGCCAGCCAAAACGGTGAGCAGCAGCATGGCTGCGGGGAGGCACACCACGAGGCCCTCCCATCGGCGCGCGTGCGCTAGGTAGGCCACCAGCAGCACAAACAGCCACACGTAAGGTGCCGGCGAGTAGAGGAATGCCAGCACGGGGGTTTCCAGCGTACCCTGTACGGCGGCTGATGCGGCGTCCACCACCGACGCGGGCATGAGGTAGGACACGTCGTAAGTGAGGTTGATAGGCTCGCCAATCTGCTCAAGCAGCAGCACGGGGCGCGTGCCCTCGCAGTCGATGATTTCGCCCGGATAGAAGTAGGCGTACGTATTCGCCACCGTGGCCTCGACGTAGGTGAGCGGGTGGCGCAGCCCCATGGACGCCCAGGCCACAAGGTAGGTTTTGAGCGCGTCGGGATGCTGCTCGGCGTAGTCGAAGCTGCCTTCCACCTTGCTGTTGTGCAACTTGTACGTTTCCTTCACCGGGTCGGACAGATGAGGGTCGTACAGCTGCGGCAACTGGTCGAAGGGTAGCACGGCATCGATAGCCTGGCGCTCTTCGGGGGTCACGTCGTCCGGATGCTCCAGCAGGCAGCGCGCCGTCTGCTGGAAGGGGATAGACAGCATCTCTTTTTCCTCGCGCATGTCCACCCCGGCGGCGGGATAGATGAAGCTGGTCAGCGCCACATACACAAGAGCAACGCCCGCCAGCACGGCTGCGGCGCGCGGCCACACCGGGCGTGGCGCGCGTGGTGCACGCGGCACACGCGCATGACGGCCTCGCACGGCAAGCAGCACAGCCAGAGCCAGAAGCGTGGGGGCTACTATATATATACCGTTGTTGCGCGTGAGCGCCACCAGCGCGGCGGCCACCCCCAGCAGTGCCCACTGCCACACGGTAGCAGGCTGCTGCGACGACGCAATTATCACACGCGTAAGGGCAAGCGCGAACAGCGCCAACACGGCGCAGAACAAAGTGTCCTTGATGACATCCTGCACAAGCACGCCCCACGCAGGGAACAGGGCGAAGTACAAAGCGGCTACCACGGCCACAGCCAGCGGCAAACCCAGCGTGCGCGCCTGCTTGATGATGGCGGCATACGCCCAGGCCAAAGCCAGCGTTTGCAGCACCACAATAAGGAACAGCCCCAAGTTGTCAGGCCCCACCATCCGCGCGGCATTCATGATGCCGCCATACAGCAGGTTCATGAGCACCGGGTGGTGGTTCTCCAGGCGCGTGTCGGTGGTGAACTGGTTGAGGCTGCGCGCGCCGTCGTACGTGAGCGAGCCCGGCGCGAATACCACCAGGTACACGCCCCACGAAACCAGCAGCAGCGCCAGCACGCAGCCGAATAGGTGCTTATCGAGGAACGCCACAGCAGGGTTGCGAGTTGGCAGGTGCACTTGGCGCGCCGCGCCAGCGCTGGGCGACCGCACGCCACCGTCAGCGTAAGCCCGCGCACGCCGCGCCGCACGCCGGTCCAAACACTCAAACAGCACATTCGCCACCACGCCAAACACCAGCGCGTACAGCACGAACTTCGCCACGGAGACGCCCATGCGCCCCCAGCCGCCGATGATCTGCGAGAAGTCGCCCACTTCCGCAAAGCTCTGTCCCACCAGCATACACAGCGCGAAGAAACATCCCACTACCACGGCCGACGGCAGCACGCGCCACCCTTTCCCCTTAGGGGCAGGTGCGCGGTGCGCGGCAACGCGGGTATGTTTCGCAGGGCTCTCGTTCATGGTGCGTCTAGTTTCCCCTAAAACGCGCTTTCGCGCACCCCCTCCCGCCATTTTCCACGGAGTCGCCCCAAGCCAAGGCCACGAACCCGCGTCAACCGCCCCCCTGCCGCTTTCCCGCGAGTCCACTCGAACGGGCGCGGCCGCCGGTTCGTCGTGTACGTGTGGTCTTTATTCTGATAAAGTAGGTGCATCTCACCGGGTCGCCCTCGCTTTTTCGGCGCGCCAGCGCGTTGAAAATACCGCAGGGGGGAAGACAACCGAGCGGCGCCCGGAACGGAGAAATCGTCGCACCAACCGCTTCAAGAAACGAAAGAGAGGAGAGGGTATGAGCAGCACACTGGCTCAGAAGTTCAAAAACGTGGGCCCGGGCGCGCTCGTGGCCGCTGGTTTTATTGGCCCCGGCACCGTTACCACCTGCACGGTCTCAGGCGCCAGCTACGGCTACACCATGCTATGGGCGCTTCTGTTCGCCACCGTTGCCACCATCATTTTCCAAGAGATGGCGTCGCGCGTGGGCATTGTCTCGGGCAAGGGACTGGGTGAAAACATTCGCGATCGTATTCCCAACAAGGCACTCATGTGGATTGCTATCGTGATTGTTATCATCGCCATTTTTGTGGGCAACATCGCGTACGAAACGGGCAACATCACGGGCGGTATTCTGGGTATTCAGGCTGTTATGCCTGATATGCCGCTGATTCCCATTGTTATTGTGCTGGGCGTGCTGGCCTTCATCGCCATGTGGATTGGCTCGTACAAGGTGGTGGAAGTCATTTTGACGGCCATCGTCGTGTTCATGGGCGTGGTGTTCTTCGTGACCGCCATCGCGTCGAGCCCGGACTGGGGTGCCATCGCTACCGGCCTGTTTGTGCCCACGCTGCCCGAGGAAGGTTCGAAGGGCATCCTGACGGCGGTGGGCCTCATTGGTACCACCATCGTGCCATATAACCTGTTCCTGCACGCATCCGGCGCGTCCGAGCGCTTCAAGGACCCCGAGCAGGTGTCCGACGCGCGCTTCGACACCATCCTCAGCATTGGCCTGGGCGGCATCATTTCCATGGCCATCCTCGTGTGCGCCGCCGCCAACATTTACGGCACCGACACCGTGGTGACAAACGGCAAAGACATGGCGCTGGCGCTGCAGCCGCTGCTGGGTTCGTGGGCCACGTGGATGATTGGCCTGGGCCTTCTGTGCGCCGGCTTCTCAAGCGCCATCACGGCGTCGTTCTCGGCTGCGTATGCGGTGAACGGCGTGCTAGGCTGGAAGAAGACGACGAAGGATCTGCGCTTCAAGCTGATCTGGATCATCGTGCTTCTGGCGGGCTGCATCATGGCTATCGCGCTGGGGAAGAGCCCGACCGAACTCATCCTGGTGGCGCAGGCGGCCAACGCCATCCTGCTGCCCATCATGGCGTTCTTCGTGATCTACTGCGCGAACGGCAAAGACCTGGGCAAATGGCGCAACCACATCTTCGCGAACTGCGCGGGCGTCGTGATTATCATCATCACGCTATTCATGTGCTACCGCAACATGTCCAGCTTTATCACGTCGCTGCAAGGGCTGCTGGGGATGTAAGTCTGGCTTTTGGTTGTTCAAAGTATGTCGAAGGGCCCTGCCACGCGGGGCCCTTTTTTGTTGCAACACTTGTTGCTCGTTGGGAGGGCTGCAACTCCCGCTACGCAATAGAGTGACGCGCTTCGCGCTGGCTAATACGCCAGGATGTTATGCGCCTCCCCACCACTATGACGAGGGCATGCTCTCCCATGGTTAACGTACTTGTTTGGCCATCTCCGTAGGGGTGCTCTCAGCGACGGCGCGTAGCGCCTAGTCCCTTTAGGGAAGCACCCGCTCCGCCGAAGGCGGAGAATCCAACCGTGACCTGCGTTTTCGCGCTTTGCGCGAACGGGTGCTCTGGAGAGCACCCCTACGGAGGTTATGCCTTTTGTAAGGTCTTGCTTTCACGTCGGTCAGCCCGCGTCATAAAGCAAGGGACGCGAGAAACACTTGGCGTAATCGGCAGCGCGAAGCGCGTCACACTTTATGTTCGAGGCGTGCCTGCCCCCTACCAGCAGGGGGCGTAGCGGGATTTGAGGCCTTGGAGGGGGATGGGGACTTCTATGAGGGTGATGCCGGGGGTGCCCAGTGCGTTTTTGTAGGCGGCGTCGAACTCGGCGAGTGACCTGGTGCGCTGGTACCGCACAGCGAACGCCTGGGCCGCAGCTTCGAAGTTCACGTCTTGCGGGGTGAGGAACAGGCGCTCGAAGTAGGCGTCTTCCGACTTCTGGGGCAGCATGTCGAAAATGGCACCGCCGTTATTGTTCAGCAGCACAATAATGATGCTGGGAGCGCTGCCACCTGCGGCGCGCTGCACGCGCAGTTCGCGCTGGAGCGCGAGGGCGTTCAGGTCGTGCAGCAGCGTGAGGTCGCCGGTGAGGAAAGTGGTTTGCGCGAATGACTGCGCCGCGCCAAGCGCCGTGGACGTGGTACCGTCGATGCCGTTGAGCCCGCGGTTGCAGAGCACAGTCAGGCGCTTCTCGCCTTTCAGATAGAACGTGTCGAGCGCGCGAATGCTCATAGAGTTGGCCGCGAACAGGCACGACTCTTCAGGCGCGAGCTCAAGGATGCGGCGGACAAACGAGCCCTCGAAACCTTCTTCCTGGTTGCCTGCCGCGACGATGCGCTCGCGCGCGGCATCGTTGGCAGCTGTCCAGGTATCGGCGAATTCACAGGAGATTGATGCCTCCGCTGGCGCTGCCGCGCACAGCGAGCGCGCGAACGCGACCGGTTCGCACGGAACGTACACGTCGGTAGCCGCATTGCAGTCGCGCGTTTCCAGCGGATCTACCACCACCTGCAACGCCCCACAGGCGGCGGTGAACTGCGTAGCCTTCTTCGACACCGGATAGCGGCCGAACCGCACAATGACCTCGGGTATTAACTCGTCTGGAGCCTCGCCGCCCACACTCAGCAAGCTGTCGTAATTGTCGATAACAAGCGCGTCGTCGAAGCGACGCAGGCCCGAAAGCGGGTCAGCCAGAAGCGGTAGGTTGAACGCGTGTGCCCACGCCAGTACGTCACGCGCCTCAGCATCGGTCGCACACGTGCCTTCCCCCGCCAGCGCGAGCGCGCGACGGCCCGCAAGCAGTTCAGCCACACGCGCAATCGCATCCGGCGCCAGCTGCTGCGAAACAGGAACGAATGTTTCACGTGAAACATTCGGCCGACGCCCCGCCTCGAACAGGCCTTCCACTGAAAAATCGGGCTTCAACGGTTCATCAAACGGAAAATTGAGGTGCACGGGCCCGCCAAGGCACGCACCCGCGATGCGCGACTCAGCCGCCTCAGCAGCCCCACCACCAGCAGCAATCACCGCTTCCCGCGCAGCCTGGCGCGCAAACGCGAGCGCCGCAGCGTCAGCCGTCGGCAGCGGCATCTGGCGAAACGCACGCACGTGATCGCCAAAGGCTTTCAACTGGTCACAGGTCTGCGGCGCACCCAACTCTTGCAGCCGTGGCGGGCGGTCGCCCGTCAGCACCACCAGAGGCACACGCGAGGACTTCGCCTCCATCACCGCCGGATAGTAGTTCGCCACGGCCGTCCCCGACGTGCAGATCACGGCCGCCGGTCGACCACTCGCCTTCGCCATCCCCAGCGCGAAAAACGCCGCGCCGCGCTCGTCCACGTCCACGAACAGGCGCAACCGCTCGGGCGCACGGCGCGACAACTCGTAAGCTGTCATGGCTAGCGGCGTCGACCGCGACCCCGGACTCACCACCACATCGTACACGCCCCACCGCGTCAACTCGTCAAAAAACGCGCCCAGGAAGAGGGCAGTCGTCGCCGGATCAGCGGCGCTCATCGTGCGTCACCTTCTCCGTCGAAAGCGCTCAGGATGGTGCGGAGTTTGGCGGAGATTTCGTCGTATTCGTCATCGGCGACGCTGCCGGCCACGATGCCGCAACCGGCGTAAACCCAGCCGATCTCGCCGTCGAACACGCCCGTGCGCAGCGCCACTGAGAACTCGCCGTCGCCGTCGCCGTCCACGTAGCCGCACGCGCCCGCAAAGAAACCGCGGTTGTACGTCTCAATGCCGCGAATGAGCATCTTCGCCTCGCCCACCGGCGTGCCGGCCACGGCGGGCGTCGGGTGCAGGTCGCCCTTCATCTCCCACAAATCCACGCCCTCCAGCACACGGGCGCGCGCGGGCGTGCACAGGTGCTGCACGTGCGTGAGCGGCAGAATACCCGGCTCAGCGGGCACTTCCACGTCGTAACACGTGCGGCGGAACACCTCGCGGATGAACTGCACCACATAGTCGTGCTCGGCGCGGTTTTTCGCATCGGCCATGAGTTCGGCCGCCAGGCGCTCGCCTTCCTCCGACGAGCCGCCCGCGGGGCACGTGCCCGCTAGACACATGCTCTCCAGCTGCGTGCCTTGCTTGCGTACCAGCAACTCGGGCGTGCAGCCGCAGAAGAACACGTCGGCATAGCGATACAGCAGCACCGTGCCGCGCGCCGGGCCGTCAATAAGGTTCACCAGCAAATCTTTCGACGAAAAGGGGTGCTCAGCCACCAGTTTCTGGCGCCGCGATAGCACCACCTTGTCCACGCGCCCCTCGTCGATGGCCGCAAGCCCTGCCCCCACAGCATCGCGCCACGCCTCGCGCGAGTCAACTTCCAACCGATAGGGAATCGACGTGCGCTGACGCGGCGGCGCGGCCAGCGCCTGGCGCTCGAACCGCTCGATGCGCCCGGCGTACACCGGGCCGAGCGAGTTCACCTGCAGAAGCGTGCCGCGCTCGTTCTCGATGAGCACAATCTCCGGCAGCATAAACTTCAGCCGTGGGAACGCCTCGAACAGCTCATCGGTGGGCGCGGGGTTCTCCGCGTCAAAGCGATTGAACGAGAAAAAGATGGGTGGCTGCGCCACCGGGCCCTCCAGCTCGCTTTCGGCGTCGTCGAGCGTGGGCAGCGCGATACAACGCCCCAGCCCCAAGTAGCGGCAGGCGCGCTGTTTGTCGTAATAGACGAACTGGTCGGTGAAGCCCTTCTGCAACGTGCAAAACGCATCAACCACGTCGGCTGCAATCGGCCGCGTGTGCGAGAATATCCTGGTCATCATGCCCCCATCTGCGCGCTCGCCCGGAACGCGCAACCGCAAGCAACTTCATTCGCCAGGAATTCTAGCACGACTCAAGCGCCCCCAACACCGCCCCCTCGCCAGCGGCCCCTCCAACGCCCGCGTCCTCGCCTACGACACCAGCGCGGGGTCGTCGGCAGTCGAAAGCATCTTCTCACGACGCGCTACAAACTTCTTCAATTCGCTTTCGGAATGAATATCCAGCTTGCCATACAAATTGTGCAAGTGCGTCTTAATAGTGTTGGAGGTGATAAACAACTCCTCCGCAATCTCCTTGCGCGATTTTCCGCCCACGATGCACTGCATGATCTCACGCTCGCGCAGCGTTAGGCCATACTCCTGGCCAATAATTTCGCAGATACGACTTTCGCCTTTGGTTGCATCGGGTTCGCCCGGACGCACAAAGCCCCATCCGGTGCGCATATTCGCGTTGCTGGATAGAAAGAGCGCCGCAAGCACCACCAAAAATGCCAGCACACAGAAGAAAAGAGGCTGGTGAGCCCCCCCCCCCGGCAATTTCCAAACCAAGGCAGCCCACTACCACGCCGAGCGCACGCCCCGTCATGAGCGCCATGCACGGGCACGAGACCACCCACATGGCCGGCTGATCACAGTTCTTAATAAGGTAGGATCCCAACCCCCACAACACCAGGTCAAGATAGAGAAATCCCGTCAGTTGCAGCACGCCCGCCAAAGCCGACGTGGGCCCCAGCACCCCCATAGCCAGCAACCCCAACCCCGCAAGAGAGAATCCCACCTGGTACACAGCGCGGTTGAAGTCTTTCTGCAACACCAGCACCACTAAAAGCGCAAGCAGCGCGGCGCACAAATAGCCCGCAGAGTTCAGCACCTGAACGAAAAATCCCGAGAACGCCAGGAACCCCAGCGGCACGCCCAAGGCAAATCCCTACACAATGGAAGTGGCCATGAACCGGTACGGAATAAAGAGTTCACTCGTGGGCTCGCGGTACAGGTCGCGCTGGTCAGGAAATACGTCTTCCTTCGCAAGGTAAAAGGCCATGATAATAATGACCGGAAGCAGAAACGTCACCGCCCACTTTATGACCTCGTCCAAAAACAGCGTGATGAGTAGGGTGAGCACCGCCGTCGCCAGCGCCGACCCAATGCCGTACGTCAGCGTGGGTAGCATGCCCAGCATGCCGAAAATCCGCCCCAGCTCAATGTGCGTACCCATAACGCCCACCGCCAGCAGCAGCATGCCCAACACCAGTGTCACCATGCCCAGCATGTCGTTCGTCATGCCAGCATGCGCCTTCATAAACAGGAAGAACACGCCCAGCAACATGCACGACACCAGGAACCACAGATACTCGTCTTTGCTGAACACTTTTATCTTCTTGAAGGTGCACGCGCAGAGCAAACACACGCCCGCGCATAAAAACAGAAACGCCGCAAGAAGCGGAAACTCGAAGCCCGCCACCATAAACGAATCGGCGAAGAAGAACCCTTCAACAAACAAAAGAACCGCGAAGGTGCGGTAGGCCGTCAACGTCACGAGTAGCCAAGGGTGACTCCGCGCATCGTGGAGTACCTTGCGTATGCCGCCGTGGTAACCGGCGTAGGCTTCCATATTAAGCCTCCTCAGATGGCGGGATGAGTGCCCCCAAAGCCCGTCGCGTGTCGCGCTTCGTTTCCCCTCGTCAATGGCGTGATTATAACGTACGCCACGACCTAATCTTCTAATCCTTGTGGGGTGAGTTGCCTCACCCGTTCTAAACCACCTCGGTTGGTGGATAGCATCCTAACCTCTCAGGTCGCATTATAACAGCAGCACGTGCGCCGCCCGGTTTATCCGAGGAAGGTTTCTTACCAAGGAGGTGAACAGGGGACGGGCAACGGCGCGAATGCACCAAGGTTCTAGGCAAGTGCGCAAAAGCGAGAATCGTGGTGTAACCCCAGCCCCTGTCCCGGGTCGCTACCGGAGCAGGGGCATATTTTTTCTACGAAGGAGGCGTTGTCCACCATGACGTGTTCCACGCCCGCCCAAGGGCCCGACCGGTATTTGGACTTCGAAGATGCGCGGGGAGTGTGCTTTCGCATCCGCGTGGAAGACGACCCCTCCGACCCTGAGTCGTTCACGTTGCGGGTGACCCCGCTTTACCGCGGGCTGGATAGCAACACCGCTGAGGAAAGCCCCTCTGTTCCTCTGAGTTCCAGCAAGCTCGCCAGCGCTCCTGCTGGCGAAGGTGGCGCTGCGAGCGCGGCGGCTGTCGCGGGCGCTTCCACCAATCCGAGCGAACACACAACAAACAATACCCCTCAGCTTCCCGGCCTCACCGCGCGCGAGCGCGACGTGGCGCTGCTGGTTGCCAAGGGGCACACAAACGCTGAAATTGCTGAGATGCTGTGTATCAGTCTTTCCACGGTGAAATCGCACGTTCGCAATATTTTTACCAAGATGGACATCTCCACGCGCACAGCGCTGGTAGCTCGCCTGTACAACACGGCTCTCTAGCCGCGCCCACACGCGCCCCACCAGCACCTTCCCCAGCCCCCCACCAAACAGAAGCCCCCGCTGCGGGGGTATGTGCAGCGGGGGCCCTATTGGGGAATGGGCTCTTCAGCCCTACTCAAAGCGCAACGCAGATGCGAAACGCTTTAAGCCAAAGTGAGGATCGCCGTTTAGGCGAGCATCGGCATAATCAGGTACATCACTGCAAACGACCAAGCGGCGCACACCGTGAAGATGGACAGCTGGATCAGGCAGATAGGATGGTACGTGCCCTTGAAGCGGAACACCTTCAGTACCCAATCGACCAACGGTGCGAACACCACAGCGCCGATGATAATGGTAGGAATAACAATGGCCCAGCTAGGCGGATAGGTACTCACGATAGCGGATGCAAACACAATGCCCGCAAACGTGAAGGCCATGCCGTTCTTCTTCCACTTGGGATACCAAATGAGGATGGCCAGCGCGCCCGTCACAACCTGCACCATAATGAGCAGCGGGAAGTTGCCGGAGCCGTACGCGGGATGCAGCGGGTTCATGACCCAACCGATGATGCCGCCAATGTACATACCAACAGTAGCCCAGGAGCTGCCCCAGATGGTCAGCTGACCGATGTCGCCGAGGATCTGATGCACGAAGAACTTGCTCTTGTTCTGATCGGTGGGGTTCGAACCCGGAGCCGGTGCCGGAATGTCCATCCACGGCATGAGGCGGAAAATGAGCGAGCACAGAGGCACCACGATGGCAACGCCCACAGACACGGCGATGAACAGCGGCAAGCCAAGCGGCGACACGATGCCATACAGCAGCCAGTAGCATACCGGGAACGTAATAATGGTACCCACGATGAGCGACGTGAGAATCTTCTTCCAGTTCACGCCATAGAAAATCACAAACACCTGCACGGTCAGCACGACGGCGAACGTCGGGATCCAACCACTGGAGAACAGGCTACCGTAAATAACCTGGCCCAGGATGAGGGCAGCGCACGTGGTGAGGAACATAGCTAGGAAAATGTGGCCGTTGCCCGCAACGCCCGTGCCGGCGTGCTTGGACTTCTTGCGCTCAAGAGCAGCCGCCACAAAGCCCATGATAATCATGCCGATAGAAGCCGGGAGCGCCGCGATGAACGAACCCTCGGTCAGGTCGGCGAAGAACCAAGCAACGTAGTACTCAATTGAGCCTTCCATGCAGCCCGACATCATCGTACCGAAATCGTAGATGAAGTTGTTGTTCATGAGCATGGGCTGCAGATACATCATCAAAACATACAGCGCGACAGCCGCAACAACGGTAATACAAAACGCGGGCAGAATCTCTTTGCGGGAGCACGCCGTCGACGGCGTTTCAGCAGCTGATGACGTCTCGACGACGGCTTCCGTATCGTTAAGGGTGTTCTCCATTGATGACACCTTCTCTCGAATCCATAGGATAGAAACGCACCGAACGCAACACACCAAAAACTACCTGCTATCAGGGTGTTGTCGCTCCCCTGCGGACGAGGACATCGGGTCGCTCGCCGCCGGTGCGGTTATAAAAAAACGATAATCCGAGGAAGGATTGGAGCCATCATACCCAAGGCTTTGGGCGGTTGGAAATCGTTCGAAAGTATGATAATTGGCTCAGATATATCATGCTTTAGATCGATGGCGGGTTGCTATTCGCATCCCGTATTCTGTGTCGCAGGGGGTTACACCATAGTTTCAGTTTTTGCCTGCGAAGCACGGGTTGTGAGTTTGTGCGCCAGGCAAATTGCTTCTTCACTTTTGCGATCACCAAACAACGAAGAGGAGGCACTATGAAAACGTGGTATCCCGAGGCCGACCTGGTAATTAAGCATCCCAAGATCTACACCGTCGCCATCACGTGCGACGAGGTGAAGGAAGGCAAGACCGACTTCCCCATCATTGAAGACGGTGGCGTGGCCGCCAAGGACGGCAAGGTTATCGCCGTGGGAACGGCCGCCGACATGGATCAGTATGTTGGCGAGCACACCGAGATCATCGACGCGTCCGGCAAGATTCTCACCCCTGGTTTCGTTGAGTGCCACATGCACTGCAAGTGGACCGGCGAAAGCATGCTCAACCTTGACTTCAATGGCGTGACCAGCCGCCAGGCCATCCTTGATGCGGTGGCCGAGAAGGCTGCGAACACTCCTGATGGCGTGTGGATTGAAGGCGACGGCTGGAACGAGCTTATTTGGGAAGACAGCCAGGAACTCATTACGCGCCGCGACCTCGATGCAATTGCGCCGAACAACCCCGTTCTGCTGCTTCACATGTCCGTTCACACCCTTATCGCGAACTCGATGGCACTCGAAGCGTGCGGTTACACGAAGGATACGCCGCAGCCTGAAGGCGCCGAAATTGGCCATTACGACGACGGCGAACTCGACGGCGTGCTATATGAGAACGGCGCCCTGCAGCCCATGCTTGCCACCAAGCCTCCGCTGACGGACGAAGAGCATCTTGAAAGCCTCGTACTTATTGGTAAGCGCCTCAACTCCTTTGGCATTACCAGCGCCATCGACGCTAACCTTAACTACAAGCAGATGCATATCTACAACGAAGCTCACAGGCAGGGTCTTCTCACCTATCGCGCCAACTGCATGTTCTATCTCGATCCGCAGTTTGGTTCGTTTGAAGAGAATATGCAGCGCCTTGAGGAAATGGACTGTGTCACCGGCTTTGGCGATGACATGCTGAAGCTGAACGGCTGCAAGGTTACGCTGGACGGTATCACCGCTGCCTTCACGGCCGCTATGAAGCGTCGCGAGTACCGTCAGCGCCCCGGCTTCTACGGTGACACCATTTACTCCCAGGAAGAGATCGATGCGCTGGTGTGCAAGGCAACCGAGCTTGGCTGGCAGTTCGGCATTCACACCATCGGCGACCTTTCCGAGGACCGTGCGCTGCATGCGTTCCAGGAAGCCAATAAGATTCGCCCGGTGAAGGAACTGCGTCACTACCTGATTCACTACCAGCTTCCCTACGAGGATCAGTGGCCCATCATGAAGGAACTCGGCGTGGGCGTGTGCCTGCAGCCGACGCTCGTCTCCCAGATGGGCGAAGAGCCGCTGTTCTGGCCTGAGCAGGTTGAGCGCTTCCAGTCGCCTGGTTTGATGTTCGCCAACGGCATTCTGGCCGGCGGCAGCTCCGACAGCCCGGTTGTGTCGCCCAGCCCGATGCTTGGCATGTACTACGCCGTCACGCGCTTGGACGAAACCACGGGCAAGACGCTGTCCAAGGGCGACGAGTCCAAGGTTACCCCCATCCAGGCCCTCATCATGTGGACGAAGAACTCTGCGTTCTTCAGCCATGACGACGACAAGATGGGCTCGGTTGAGGTAGGCAACTTCGCCGACTTCGCCATCCTCGACCGCGACTGCTTCGCCTCCGCCGACCCGACCGACATCCGCGACGCCAAGGTAGAAAAGACCATCCTCGGCGGCAAGGTTGTGTACGAGGCATAAGAAGGTTAGCGAACACTAGTAGTTAGCAACACCCGCAAGAAGCATGCGCCCCAACCGAAAGGCCGGGGCGCATGTATTTGTATGCCATCCAGTAAGAAATGGATTACTATATTCCAAATCATGGAAGAAGCGTTAGACAGCAGATATGCCCGATTGGGCGAGGCTATTGCGAAGAAGCGCGCGGAGGAAGGCCTCACACAGCGCCAACTTGCCGGCATGATAGGCCACACCAGCTCACACTCTTATGTGTACCGAATCGAGCAAGGGAAAGTTCGGGTTAGCTTCGAACTAATTATTAAAATTGCCGATGCACTCAACGTGAAGGTTAGCGACTTGATTGACTTCTAAGCTTGTCACTCTAGCGAAGCGAACGCAAAGTGTGACGCGCTTACGCGCTAGCTATTACGCCAAAGGACATACTGCTCCCTAACATTATTACGAGGGCATTTTAGTGTAGTCATCAACACTTGTCTGGGAGTCTCCGCATTCCGGGACAATTCTTGAATCGCCATCTCCGCCGCAGGCGGAGAACACACTCGTGATCTGGGTTTTCGCACTTTGCGCGAACGGGGTTGCGGCAAAGTCTAATTCGCAGGTATTCCTTTGGGCAAGGGCTCTGCCCTTGCCGTTCAGCAAATATCAAACCTAGCAGATCGAGGGCTTTTGTTACAGTCCCTTCGGCCAACCTGCCTATCAATTGAACCATCAGGCCAGTCAGCCCGCGTCATAAAGCGAGGGATATGGGGTGTTTCTGGCGTAATTAGTAGCGCGCAAGCGCGTCACATTATTTGCACGCGCGAAGCGGAAGATGGGCAATACCGGTCGCTATCTTCGACATCCACATTGCCTCTTATTGGCACAAACGGCCGTTTATGTACGGATTTGCACCTCTCGGAACCGCGGTCTTTTTGACGTCAATAAAGAAACGCCTGTTCGCCATTTTTTGGAAGCCGTACCTGGCCGCTCAACATGTACATAAAGGGCGATCTGTGCCAATTTCTCCCGCCCTCTCTGTTAGGCCAGGATTGACATACCCCTCGTCCTGAGCACCTTCGGTCAACGCCGAAAAAGAAGAATCCCGGGTGGTGCCAACCGAGAGACTTACAGCTGACGCCGCGCGGATCCCTCATCCCCGCTTAGCGGGGCCTCCCTGCGTTCGCCCTCTATATTTTGTACATATATTGGAAGACGTCTTCGCGTTGGATGATTATTTGGACGCCGAGGGATTCGCCTTCTTTTTCGAGGCGTTCTTGGACGGTGTTAAAATCGGCCACGGACGGGTTCAGCGTGGTGAGCATGGTCATGGAGAAGATGTCGTCCAGAATGGTTTGGCTGATGTCGTCGATGTTCGCGCCGCATTCTGCCAGCGCCGTCGACACGGCGGCCACGATACCGCTGCGATCCTTGCCCAAAACCGAAATAACGCACTTCATAGGGTGGTTCCTTCCTCCATGGTTCGCCGAACAGCGCCTACCTTTTACTTCACAGCATGATAGCATGCCGCCCCGGCCGACCGGCCCGTTCCCCAGAAAAACGGGAAGGTTCGGCGGGGCGCGTAAGATAATTCTTGGTTCCCGGCACATTCTGCTCGCGCGTTTCGTGTTGGTGTCAAGGAGGCTTAAGAAACCGCATGCAATCACACCTTAGATCGGACGACTTCATAGAGCGCGCCATGCGCTTATGGGGAAGCACGGTCTGGCGCCTTGCGCTCAGCCAGACGCAATCGCCGCACGACGCGGACGACCTTTGCCAAGAGGTGTTCGTCCGCCTGCTAAAGGACTCGACGGCGTTTGTTGACGACGAGCACTTGAAGGCGTGGCTCATCCGCACCACCATCAATTGCGGTCGCGACCTGCACCGATCTGCCTGGAAGCGACACAACAACCTGACGGACACCTTCCGGGACACGCAGTTTGAGGAGGCGGTCGAAGAAAGCGAAAGCGTGCGCGCCTTCCGCGAGAGTGAAGTGGGGCTCGCGCTGGCCAAGCTTCCCGTCTCCACGCGGCTGATTGTTCATCTGTATTACTACGAAGGGTACGCGACCGAAGAGATTGCGCGCATGGTGCGCTGTTTGCCCGGCACGGTGCGCTCGCGCCTGCGACGTGCGCGGACGCAGCTCAAGGGCTTGTTGGAGAAGGAGGCTTCTCATGAAACACGCGAATAGTGGCCTCGACTACCGCACGCTTATGGACGATATCGAGATGCCGGAGCGGGTGCACCAAGCCGTGCGAGATGAAGTGCGGCAGGTGCGCGCTGCGGAAGCGCGCGTTCGCTCCCAGCAGCGCCGCACCCAGCGGGGAGCCCACCAGCGCACCGCGCAGCCCGTCTCCCGTCGGCGCTTCGTCGCGGGAGCCTTCGTGGCAACGTGCGCCGTTGCGCTTGGCGGCACCGCAGCGTTTTCCCTGTTTGCGAGGCCCAACGGCGACGCAACAAGCACGAGCGCAAACCCGGCCCCCGCGCCAGCTAACATGTTCGCCCTCGCCGCCTACGCAAGCGAAAACCCGGAGGGGACGCCAGGGAAAACCGTCACGCTCAGCTTGGATGACTTCGGTCACCACTGCGCATTAAAGGTATGGCATAGCGACCCGGAAATTGATCCCAATCATGCCGACGAAGCACCCGACGAGGGTCGACGCTACCTGTCAGTAGCCTACGAGTTCAACCTGACCTGCGTCGGTACAAACATTGCTTCGCTCACGTATGAGGTGGAAGGCGATCGGATACTTTTTTACACGCGCAGCACTGAATTTGGTTCGAACCAGGAGGGCCCCTCTTCCATTATAGACCGAGCTAAAAGTTTTACCGTACCCTACGATGACCAGCACTTCGACAGCGTGCACACCTGGCGCGCCCTCCGCGTTTCGTTCCCGCTGGAAGGTGAACTGGCCGAACTGTACGACGCAGAGAGAGCCGAATTCTACAGCTACACCCGCAACCGGAACGTCGAGCTACAAGACACCCTTCACATTCGCCTTCTGCGCATATACGCAGATATGCTGGCACAAGCGCGCCTTCACCTCAGCGCCACCTATAAAGATGGCTCCACCGAGATGAAGACCTACGTTATAGCACCTGTTGAGAACCTCGAAGAAGCTGAACTCGCGTTCAACGCCGCCATACGCGCCCGTGCGAACGAGCCCTTCGAATTCCACGAGGTCCCGCCCGAGCCCATCCCCCAGCCTCAACTCTTCACACTCACCGAACTTCTCTAACCGCCACACCAACACACGCAGCCCAGCCGCCGCCAGTGGGACCATTCGCGCACTCACTGGCCTCCCGAATAGCCTACTTACCGAGTGGCTAACGTGAAGGCAATAGCCCGGCCGCACTTCCGTACAACCAGTTACCCCTGCCAATCCTTTCTTCTAGAGTGGTCGCACTCTATCCGATGGCGCGCCGCACACTGCGTTGCGCGCACGAGAAAGAAAGGCGGCACATATGGGAAAGTTCAAACGCTTCTGCATGATCATGTTCGTCGTTGCCGCAGTGCTTGGCATCGGCGTGCTCGCGGCCTTGTGGTTTGCGTGGGAGCCGCTGTTCCCCGCCATTGCGTGGCTCATGTCCATGCCGTGGTTCTATGTGGTGGAAGCGGTGCTCCTGGGCATCACGGCGGTTGGCCTTCTGGTGGTGCTCATTCGCGCCCTCACGGCCCCCGGCAAGAACGCGCAGCTGGAACTTGAGCGCGACAACGGCAGCGTGGCTATCACGCAGAACGCCATCCAGTCAACGGTGAAGCACGTGGTGGATTCGCATCATGGCCTGGCCACCAAGAACGTGAAGGTGGACATCACCAACAAGCACGACCCGCGCATGGCCATCCACGCCAAGATTGACCCCGGCCGCAACGCTGAGCTGGGCGAACTGGGCGCGAAGCTGCAGGACGAGATCGCCGCAACGCTGGAGGCCTTCACCGGCTACCCCGTTGACTCCGTGCGCATCACGTTCGCTGGCGACGCCGACGTGGTAACCCCGGCCTTCACGCAGCAGGCCACGAAGTACTCCGAGGACACGAATCGTCAGCACCACACTCAGCCGGTGCCGGCGCACGCCGTGACCAAGTAAGGAGGTGGCAAAAATGACCCAATCGGCAATGAAGATGAATGGCGGGAACGCCAAAGCCGCCTCACGCGGCGGCCAGCAGCAACAGCGGCCGGCGAACACGCCCTCCGACGTGGTTGCCAACACGGCAACCGAGGCGAAGGACCGCGGCGTGTACGCAAGCTTCAAGCGCGCTGTCTCGCCGTATGTGCAGAACAACACCCATGCGGTGGTGTACGGCATCATCGGTTTTGTGGCGGCGGCCCTCATTCTTATTGTGGGTTTCTGGCCGACCGTACTGTTGGCCGTGTTCGCAGCTGTGGGCGTTGTCATTGGCAGGTACCGTGACGGCGACCGCGCAACGCGTGAGCAGATGAGAAACCTCCTTGACCGTTTCAACTAGCGACTCCGTGCCGCCCCGCCCCCGGCGCGCGACCTTCTGTCGTGTGGCGGGGTCGCCGTCGAGAGGCGGCGCCGCACGTTCCGCACATTCCGTTTCCGCAGGTAAATCGCACGATGAAAGAAAGGAACTACCATGAGCCAAGCAACTATGACCCAGCCCTCTACCTCCAATTCCACCAGCAGCTACGATCCGTACGCGTCGATGGACTTCGACTCGATGGAGAACATGAGCGCGTCCGGCGCCGACGACGTGAAAGCCGAGCCGCAGTACAAGCTAGTAATTGACGAGGCCGTTGTGGAGAAGGTGTCCTCCAAGGCCGCGCAGAAGATTGACGGCATCATTGACATGCGCGGCAACGTGCTGTCCCGCATCCAAGAAGGCCTGGGCGGCAGCGACAAGACCAAGGGCGTGGACGCCGACGTGGTGGACGACCAGAACGCCAAGGTTGACCTGGACATCATCCTGGAGTATGGCAAGTCCGCCTCCGACGTGTTCGACCAGATCAAGGACGTTGTGAGCAAGGACATCAAGGACATGACCGGCCTGAACGTGGTCGAGATGACCGTGAACGTGGTGGACGTCATGACGCAGGACGAGTACGACCAGAAGAATGGCAACAACACCGACGACGGGCAGAGCGGCTCCTCGATGAACCAGTAAGCGAGGCACCCGCGCGTCGTGTTGTCCGCGCGCGCCCCGTCCGCACGCGGCATAGGCCCACTTCACGGGCTACATATCCCCCCTCGCGGGGGCCGGCCCGAAGTGGGCCACAAGGGGCTGACCTGATTCCGCGGGGTCAGTCCCTTTGCATGCAATAGCCAACTCGTGAGCGCGTCGCGCTTTTTCCTTGGCGTACAATGGAACTACCCGCCTCGGGAAGGACGCCTATGAACCTGTTGGAGTATTTGGGAACTGAGTTTGCCTCGTTTGATGAGAAGCCGTTTAATCCGGTGGACTCGGCGGCGCTGTCGCAGTTTTGCATGGTGCGGGCCGAGGGCATTGTGCCGGCGCTGCGCGAGCGCAAATCGTTCCTTGACCTGGGCATTATCGTGGAGAACCTGCTGTCTCCCACCTCGCGCGCGGTGCATTTCGTCGACGCGTTGCGCACCGAACTCTTCGCCGATATGTTCACTGGCCTGGCGCCCGAGCAAGTGAAACAAAACCTGTTCGCCTTGGCCGCTAGCCCGCGCTTCCGCACCATGGCGGTGCGCGACTACCTGAGCCTCTTCGACACCGAACGCCAGACGCAGTTCGCGGCAATGACGTTCGTGTACAAAAAGGAGTTCGCCTACATCGGCTTTCGCGGCACGGACACCTCGTTCACCGGGTGGCGCGAGAACTTCAACATGGTGTACGACGCGCCTGTTCCCGCGCAGGAACAGGCCGTTCGCTACCTGGAGGCCGTGGCGCCGCGACTGCCGAAGCGCCTGTTCGTGGGCGGTCACTCCAAGGGCGGCAACCTTGCGCTGTACGCAGCGCTGCGCGCGAAGCCGGAGGTGCAAAGCCGCATCGAGCGCGTGTTCACGCACGACGGCCCCGGCTTCAAGGCCGGCATGGTAACCGACGCCGAATACGCCGCCATTCGCGACCGCGTGCACAAGACGGTGCCGCAGGATTCCGTGGTGGGCATGCTTATGGATTCGCCCGCTGACCTGGACTTAAAGGTGGTGCACAGCTCGGACAAGGGCGTGCAGCAGCACAGCGTGTTCACGTGGGACGTGGAAGGCGACGACTTCGTGTACGTGCACGGGCTCACCGACAGCGCGCGTTTCACCGACGCGGTGATAACCCAGTGGCTCGCGCGGTTCTCGGACGAGGAAGCGGCCGTGGTGGTGGACGCCCTGTTCCGGGCGTTCGAGGCCTCGGGCGCACGCGACGCCACCGAGGTGCTCTCGGGCGGCACGAAGTCCATCGCGCTGCTGGGCGAGGCGGCAAAGAACCTGGACGAGGGCGCCCGCGACGTGCTGGTAAACGCGCTGGGCTCCCTTGCGGAAACGGCGGCGCGCGAAGCAACGCAAGGGTTGGTGCAGCGCTTCACGCCAAAGCCAAAAGCCTCGGCCTAGCCTCACCTGCCAGGTTGACCATAGGGCAAGGGCAGAGCCCTTGCCGTCAACTACAATTGACCTGACAAGTTTGTGTTTGCTGACCGGACAAGGGCAGAGCCCTTGCCCTATGAACTTAACCTTTGCGCAGCTGGTCGAACACGCTGATCATCTTTGCGGTTTCGGCGCGGGTGGCTTCCTTGGCGGGAAGCAGGTGGCCGTCACTGCCGGTGATGAGGCCGTTATCCACGCACCACGCTATTGACTCACGGGCCCAGGGGCTCACCTCGCCCGCGTCAGGGAAGTCATCAAGCGCGGCCAGCAGCCCCACGCCGTTAAGCTGCGCAGCGCGCATCAGCACCACGGCCAGCTGCTCGCGGCTGGTGGTATCCCCCACGCCGAAGCGCCCGGAGCCATCATCATACCCCGCAAGCACGCCCGCCTTGTAGGCCCAGTTCAGCGCCGGGATATAGTAGGCCGGTTCCTGCGCATCCACAAACGGCGTTTCGCACGTCGCATCCTTCCACGCCTCGCCCTGCCACAGAGCCGCTTCCTCCGGCGCCAGGTAGTTGAACAATAGGCACGCCAAATCTTGACGTTTCAACGTGTCATTCGGCCCAAACAAGTCCGTGCCCGCGTAGCCGTGCATGATGTCGTTGCTCACCACGTAATCAACTACGCCGGAGTACCATTCGCGCTCGTGTACGTCGGAAAAGCCCGACGGCGGAAGACCAATAGGGTCCGAGTACGCCTTCAGCGGGAAGTTGTCGAAGTCTGCCTCGTTGCCCGTCGCGGCTTTGATGTCGGTGATGGCGTCGTGCCAGTCGATCCATTCGCCATCGGTGTACACGAAACTCTCGCCCGGATTCACCACGCCTACGTTGTAGTGGGTCAGCTCAATGCCCTGACTGGTCAACTGGTCATAGCCATTTTTGTTGATGGCGGAGTCAACCAAAAACGCGTACTGGTCACCCACCTTCTCGGTCACCACCACCGAGAACTTCTGGTCGGCAGGAATGTAGCATTTGTCCTTCAAGTCAATGCGGTGGAACCCTCCGTAAGCATACCTCATGTTCACCGTCGTCAGCAGTTCACCGTCTCGCGGATTTGCGAACCCGTCTTTTAGCAGGTACACCTCGTAGGTCACTTCCGTACCCGGCGTGGCCGTTTCACAGGACAGCGCGCGCACAATCTGATCCTCGTTGGATTCGAACACGTTTGCCATGCTCACCGGCGTTGCTTCGTGATGCGCGGTCACACCATCGGAAGGCAGGTAATCGTACTGGTTAAGGTAGTAGCTTTCGGCCGCATCGCCCGTCGCAAGTTCCGTGGTGTCGTAATCAAACGTCTCTAAATCCGCCAGACTGCGGTCGTAATAGGACAGGTAGAAGTAGCCGCTGTCATTGATGCCCCACTTATTCTTGTTCGGGAATTCTTCGTCGCTGGAGCCCCAGCTGTTTTTCGCTATCCACGCGCCGTCGGCCGGCGGCTGGTGGCCCTCCAGGAAGTTGCTCTTAGAATATGTGTCATCCCAACCCACAATGGTGACCACATGGTTGGCGTACGCATCGTCGTAGGTGTAGTGCGCGTACGTGTCCAAATTGATGTACTGAGCAGGTGTTTCCTGGCCGGGGCGCGACGTGTCTGCGCAGAACGCAACACTGATTGCCCGGCCGTCCAACAGCTCGCCCTTCAAGGCCGCCGTCGCGGAAGCGTTGTACTCATACTCACCGTTGACATTCTTGGCCGCCGGACTGGGCAGGACGGAACTCTCTTGCAGTTCCACCGCCTGCACGAAGCGCAGGCTTTCGTCGACCGACCAGTTACCCTCCCGCGAGTAATAGACCGGCGTGCCGCTTGAGTTATTCTCCGTTATGCCTTCTTTGTTGCGGTACGGCACGTCGCTTTCCAGAACAGGACCAATGCCAGAAGAAAATACCGAGGTGGCCGTGAAGCCGAACCCACCCGTATCCAACCGGTCGTTTGCACCGTTGCTGGCGGTATAGTAGCCCTCGCCGCCCTGGCCACTTTCGTCATCCAACGGTAGCGGCGTGTGCGAGAACCAGGCCAGGTGGAGTTCGGACAAATCGAGGTCATCGGCACCCCAGCCCAACTCAGAGAGAATGCTGGTCTCCGACGCAGCAATAGCGCCGAACCCCCAACACGTGCCCCACGGGTTTTGGAGCTTTACAGGCGTGACCACGTTGCGGTCGCGCAAGTCGAACTTTTCGTTCATTGGGTAGGAGGTGAGCGGGGCCACGTCGCCATCGTCGACGAACGCGTACGTAGCCGGGTCGGCGTAAGCGGCGGCGCTTCCCGTTGCGCGCACACGCTCAAGGGATGCGCGTGTGTTTTGCGCGATGTTATTCACCAGCTGATTGCCACCCGACGGCGTTTCGTCGGCCAGCGCAAGCGAAGGCGCAAGACCCGCCACCAGGGACAATGCAATTACGCAGCGGACAACAAGGGACGGGGCAGGTCTCAACTTCATGACGAGCTCCTTTCAAGAGGAATCGACGGCCGCGCCGCCGCTACGACCCGCCGATTCAACCACCCGGTGATTCAGCGTATCGTTGAACCTCACTATACGCGCTAGACACTCAAACCCGCAACTCCCCCTGCTACAAACGGAAGCCCACTTGGGCACGCAGGAATCCTTCGAAGAGGCGCTCTTCGAAGGATTCGCAATATGTCCTCGCCATACTGATTGGAAGAGGAAACATCTTTTGGTGTAATAGCCAGCGCGAAGCGCGTCACGCTTTTATCCCGTGGTAGCGCTGACAGTCTTTGTTTCAGCTGGGGAAAACTCCGTTGAGCGTGTCGTGGTGGAGGGCTGCGCGGAGGCGAGGGATAAGGTTGATGGCTACCTGACGGACGGCGTTTCGGATGCGGTTGTTGGTGACGTCAGGACTATTCGCGGGGGCTGCATGGAATCCAAGTTGGTCACAAGCCGTAAGGGCCGCTTCATCTAGAAAGTTCTTCATGTGTCGCGGCGAAGCTTCTCTGAGCAGGGATTTTATGCGCGCCCGGTCGTCATCGCTCAGCGTGAGGTTTCGCACCGAGCACCCGGCCAGCGCACAACCCACCGCGGTGGCCACCACCGGCTCAAAGAGATTGAGGATGAGTTCGCCATACTGCGGATGCACCGCCCGAAGCACCGCGTGGCACCGAGCGCGGTCAAACACCTGCATGAAGAGGCATTCGGCCTTCAGTTGTTCCAGATAGGCGGTCACATAGTTCACGCCCTTCGTGCTTTCCGGCACGGGGCAGGACAAGGGATAGTCGATGTCTGCGGGAATCTCATGTGCGAAAAACCGCGGCTGGTAGCGCGCGGGAAAAGCGCGCAGGCTCTCAAGCGTGTCCTTCAGCGCGATGCTTTCCAAAAGCGGCACGGCCAAGCACGTCTCTTTCCAGAGTTCGCCCGCGCGTCGCGTCTCGGCCTCAAGGTACGCCAGATTGCGCGCGAACACCGCTTCTGCACCCTGTTCTACCACCGCACATACAGCCTCTTCGTCGGGGTCGTCCGGATCAATGCCCAGCACAAAACAGGTAGACGCCAGCAGGCGGTGCGCGTCGTATTCGGGAAGCGAGGTGCTTTCCCCCAACGTGAACAGGCTTACCTGCTTCGCCATCAGGGCCCATAGCTGTTCCTGGAATGCTGCCAGCGCTTCGTCAGGAGAGCGACGAGCCCCCGATGCGACTGTTCGCGTCGAACCCAACGCGATAGAGTTCGTTGTAGCCATCGTAGTAGCTGGCCGCGAATTCGTTGCTGGGACGCTGGTCGCGCCCCGTTTCGTAGACGCGGTCGAGTTCGTCGCGCAGGGGTTCGTATTCGTCAAAGTCTTGCTCCTCTTCCGCCTCGCGCTGCGTAGTTTCATCGTAGTCGCCTGCCTGCTTCTGCTTCGCCCACTGCTGTAGCGCTGGCAACGAAATGTCGTCCAGCGCATCGAGCGACCCGTTTGCCTGACCGTCGAACGCCGCTCGCAAGGCCTCTATCAGCTCGTCGTCTGCCATGCCGCCGCAGGCTTCGGCTTCCTCTTTGCGCCGGTAGAACGTGTCTTGCACAGCCGCAAGCGTTTCCTCGTAGTTTTCTTGCCGCACGTGGGGAGAATCGCAGAACCCCTGCGCGATGTCGCGCAACACACCGCGGCCGAATTCAACACGCCCCGTTGCCGCCAGCGCCTCGCGCCGTCGCGCGGTGAGGCCCGCGGCTTGCTCTTCGGTCAAGCTGAGACCATGCGCCACCGTTGCCGCGTTGCACGCCGCCAACTCGTCGCGCACCGACGTGCCCAGCAGTGCCCTTGCCAAGCTGATTCCACCCAACCACATCACCCGTCCCCTTCGCGCCCGTTTTGCCCACTTTCACGCCGAAAGCGAACCCGTGAAAAGCATGCACGTATATATACCGCGTATTCCAAAAGAACACACGACTGGACTTTTAGGTGGTTTTGTAATAATATAACCCCAGATCAGGGGCAAGATAATTAAATGTCAAGCCCCTTTTTCATGCCCAGAGACAAGATGAACCACGGCGCGCTTCATCATTCCCCTTCAGCGAGAACTGCAGAAGTGGAAGGTTCTTCGTTAGCGCGAGGCGCGTCACACTTGTTTTAGAGAAACCACTCCAGGTGGCCGCAGTGTTTGCAGACAAGGACCGTGGCGCTGCGGTTGGCCCAATCGAGGTCAAGGAACGATAAGCCCGCCGTGTTGAGTTGCGCCGAGCGTTCGTCAAATTCCTCGCCACCACAGTGGGAGCACGCCACAATGCGGCCGGCAATTTCGTACTGATCGTCGCCCGAAAGTCCGCGATTGAACGATTCCAGAAAGCCCATAGCGCCTCCTACAACTCATTCATGATCTGCTGCTTCTTCTGGGCGAACTCTTCTTCGGTGAGGGCACCGCGCTTGCGCAAATCATCAAGCTGCGCCAGTCGCTGATATGCCGCTGCGCTCGCCCGCTGCTTTTCATCGACGGTGCTACGGCGCTTCAAAACAAGCCACACAATGAACAGTATCACTCCAACAGGAAGCAGAAAGCTAAAGAAGATAAATACCAATTCAGGTACACCCATACCCAGGATCTTCATCCCAACCACCTCTCTCGCGGGCCGCATACCCCCAGTATACCAAGGGCGGCACACCCATAGGATGCGCCGCCCTTGAAAGGTTTGAAATGCTGGCAGCCTAGTCGGTGAAGTAGCTGATGCCGCTTTCGAAGAGGGGTTGCCATTGGTTGCCGGGGACGTTTTGGTAGAGGCCGTTGCCGCGGCGCTCGCTGTGGCCCATTTTGCCGAGGATGCGGCCGTCGGGGCTGGTCACGGACTCAATGGCAAGCACGGAGCTGTTCGGGTTCACGTCAAGGTCCATCGACGGCATACCGTTGGCATCCACGTACTGCGTGGCAATTTGGCCGTTCGCTTGCAGCTGGGCCAGCACCTCGGGGCTAGCAACGAAGCGACCCTCGCCGTGGCTCACTGGCACCGTATGGATGTCGCCCACCTCGCAGCGGGCGAGCCACGGGGACAGATTCGACGCCACACGCGTGCGCACGAGGCGGCTCTGGTGACGGCCGATTTCGTTGAACGTGAGCGTCGGGCAATCCTCATCCATCGGGCGAATGTCGCCGAACGGCACGAGACCCAACTTCACGAGCGCTTGGAAGCCGTTGCAGATGCCCAGCATGAGGCCGTCGCGATTCTGCAAGAGGTCGCGCACCGCCTCGGTGACAGCAGGAGCGCGGAAGAACGCTGTGATGAACTTCGCGGAGCCGTCGGGCTCGTCGCCGCCGGAGAAGCCGCCGGGGATCATGATGATCTGACTGTTATTGATGGCTTTGACCAGCGCCTCGGTGCTTTCGGCCACCTTCTCGGGCGAGAGGTTGTTCACGATGAGCGTTTCCACCACAGCACCGGCCTGTTCGAACGCGCGGGCGCTGTCGTACTCGCAGTTGTTGCCCGGGAACACGGGGATGACCACGCGCGGACGCGCGATGGTGCCGTTGTACGTAAGCGGAATGGCGTCGCGATGGGAGATGAGTTCGACCGGCTCCACTGGCGAGGAAGACGGCTGGCGCCGCACGGGATCCTTCGACTCCGCTTCGCTCCGCTCAGGATGACAGGGGGTGTTGCTTGCGCTCGCTTCCGAACGAGTATCTTTCGAGCGATACGGGAACACGGGTTCAAGCTTGGCTTCCCATGTTTCTTGCAGTTCGGCCAGGTTGAGGGTTTCGTCGCAGGCTACAAACTCGTAGGCTTCGGTTGTCTCGCCCAGCTCGTCAATGCGCACGGCATCCGACGACTCAGGAAGTTCAGCGCACGCAGGCATCTCAATCAGGAAGCTGCCGTACGCGGGCGCGAAGAGGTCGTCGGCTTCCATGCCATCGGTCAAACGCACGCCGATGCCGTTGCCTACGCACATCTTGAACAGGGCTTCGGCGGTGCCGCCGTAGCCTGGGGTGGATACAGCCAGTGCCAACTCATCGCTAATCAAGCGCTCCACCAGCGCACTCGCTTCCAACAGCCCTGCGGCATCGGGCAACACGCCGTTATAGCTCGCGGGCGCAATGCGCACCACGCGGCTGCCGGCCTGCTTGAACTCGGGCGACGTCACACGCTCCACCGACCCCACGGCCGTCGCGAACGACACCAGCGTCGGTGGCACATCCAGCTGCTCGAAGCTGCCGGACATGGAGTCCTTGCCGCCGATAGCGCCCACGCCCAAGTCCACCTGAGCCATCAGCGCGCCCAGCACGGCCGCGGCCGGCTTGCCCCAGCGCTCGGGCTCGTCGCGCAACTTCTCGAAGTATTCCTGGAATGTGAGGTACATGTCCTCGCGCGCAAAGCCCGCGGCCACCAGCTTCGCCACGCTCTCAACCACGGCCACGTACGATCCCACAAACGGGTCGGCCTCGGTGAGGTAGGGGTTGAAACCCCAGGCCATGCCACTCACAGTGGTGGTTTCGCCAAACACGGGCAACTTCGCCACCATGGCCAGCGCGGGCGTTAGCTGGCGCGAGCCGCCAAACGGCATGAGCGCCGTAGCCGCGCCAATGGTGGAGTCGAAGCGCTCGGACAGACCCTTGTTCGAGCACACATTGAGGTCGCTCACCAGCGCGCCCATGCGCTCGGCCAGCGTGTCGCCCTCCCACGTGCGCTCGTAGGTACCACCCGGCACCACGCGCACCACCTGGTGCTTCGGCGCGCCGTTGCTGTTGAGGAAGGCGCGACTGACATCCACGATGGTGTCGCCGTTCCACTCCATGCGCACGCGCGGCTCTTCGGTAACCGTCGCAATGGGCGTGGCCTCAAGGTTTTCCTCATGCGCGTAGCCAATGAACGTATCCACGTCCTCGGCCGCTAGCGCCACGGCCATGCGCTCCTGGCTCTCAGAAATAGCCAGCTCGGTGCCGTCCAGTCCATCGTACTTTTTCGGCACGCGGTCCAACACGATGTGCAGGCCGTCGGCCAACTCGCCCACGGCCACGGATACGCCGCCCGCGCCGAAATCGTTGCAGCGCTTGATGAGACGACACGCGTCACCGCGGCGGAACAGGCGCTGAATCTTGCGCTCAACAGGCGCGTTACCCTTCTGCACCTCCGCGCCGCAACTCTCAAGCGAGCCCATCTTGTGCGCCTTCGACGAACCCGTCGCACCGCCGATGCCGTCGCGTCCGGTGCGTCCGCCCAACAGCACAATCACGTCGCCCGGCGCCGGCGTTTCGCGACGCACGTGGTCGGCTGGCGTGGCACCCACCACCGCGCCAATTTCCATGCGCTTAGCGGCATAGCCCGGGTGATACAGCTCGTTCACCTGGCCTGTTGCCAGACCAATCTGGTTGCCGTACGACGAGTAGCCCGCTGCGGCCGTGGTTACCAGCTTGCGCTGCGGCAGCTTGCCGGGCAGCGTCTCACTCACAGGAACCAGCGGGTCAGCCGCACCCGTCACGCGCATAGCCTGATACACATAGCTGCGACCGCTCAAGGGGTCGCGAATGGCGCCGCCCACGCAGGTGGCCGCGCCGCCGAACGGCTCAATCTCGGTGGGGTGGTTGTGCGTCTCGTTCTTGAACAGGTAGAGCCAATCCTGCTCCTCGCCGTTCACGTCAACCTTCACCTTCACGGTGCAGGCGTTGATTTCTTCGGACTCGTCGAGCCCGGTCAGCGTACCCTGCGCCTTCAGCCAGCGCGCGCCGATGGTGCCCATGTCCATGAGGCACACCGGCTTCTCGTCGCGGCCCAGATCGTGACGCATTTCCAAATAGCGCTCGAACGCTCTCTGCACGGCCTCGTCCTCAATCACCACGTCGTCCAGCACGGTGCCGAACGTAGTGTGGCGGCAGTGGTCGGACCAGTACGTGTCAATCATCTTGATTTCGGTGATGGTGGGACAGCGCCCTTCCTCGGCGAAATACTGCTGGCAGAATGTGAGGTCGGCCAGATCCATGGCAAGGCCGCGCTCGTCCAGAAACGCCGCGAGCCCCGCCTCGTCCAAGTCCAGGAACCCGCTAATGATTTCCACCGCGCCGGGCACGGGCTGTTCCATATGTAGCGTGTCGCGCGGCTCAAGCGACGCTTCACGCGCCTCAATGGGGTTGATCACGTAGCGCTTGATGGCGGCCACGTCCTCGTCGGTGAGGGCGCCTTCCAATAGATACACTTTCGCGCTGCGCACCTCGGGCCGCTCGCCCTGGCTGATCAGCTGAATGCACTCGCTGGCAGAGTCCGCACGCTGGTCGAACTGCCCCGGCAGATACTCCACCGCGAACACCGCCGCTCCGCGCGCGTCGGGCATGTCCAGCGTGGCCACGTCAGACTGTGGCTCGCTGAACACCGTGGGCACGCACTGCGAGAACAACTCGTCGGAGATACCCTCCACGTCATAGCGATTCACCAGGCGCAATCCCTCAAGGTGCTCTATGCCCAGGATGTCACGCAACTCGTGCGCGAGCGCGCGCGCTTCGCCGTCGAAGCCGGGCTTCTTCTCCACATAGACACGGGAAACCATGAGTCCCTCTCTCTCCTTTATCGCGCCTACTTCGCTTGCTGGGATTGCTCCTTGGCGGCCTTCTCGGCCTTGGCGACATCTGCTTTCGCGCGCTTGAACGCAGACTCGCCCTCGTCCGCGCCTGCGTCAGCATCAGCGCTCGCGCCCTCGCCATCTGCCTGGCCCTTCTTGGAAGCCTGCTTCTCCACCTTGGCTTCCTCGGCCTTTGACAGGCGGAAACCGCTGCCGAACAGGCTGCGCTTCTTGGGCTTTTCGGCCTCAGCTTCCTCAGCCTTGTCAGCCTCCTGCTCTTTGAGGCTTTTCTGCTGGGCCTTCTGCTGCTTCTCCAGCGCGCGCTGCTCCTTGGACTTGCGGTTCTCCATTTCCTCCTGGTACGCGCGGCGCACCTTGCGAATCTTGGAGAAGTCGACGTACAGGGCGCCGATGATGCAGGCGTAGGCCAAGCCCAGCGTGACGTACGTGGCGGCCTCGGGTAGGAACGTACGGCCGAACCAGGACAGCACCGTGAGCGCGATGGCACCAATGAGCAGGCCCCACCATAGTTTGCGCAGACGCTTGTACTGGGGCGTCGGCGGGTTGTAATACTTGCGGTCGAGTTCAGCTTGCTTGGCGCGGGCCACCTTTTTCTCGGCCTTCTTCTGCTGCTTCGTCTTTTGCGGCGGAGCCACGCGCACCGTGGCGGCGGCCTTCGTCTTAGGCTTCATGGCCGCGGCGCTCTTGCGGGTTTGCCCGCGGCGCTCGTCGGTCTGATAGCGGTCGTTCATAGGATTGCGTTGCGACATAATGATCTCTCCGTAGGGCAAGGGTTCCGTCCTTGCCGTCGTCTGTCAAAAAGCACGCAGGTCAACCGCACTTTCGCGGCAAGGGGAGAACCCTTGCCCTACGGTCAACCTGCGCACTCTCACTTACTAGTAAGCGAACTTCCTACCCGTAATCTTCTCGTACGCCTGAATGTACTTCTCGCTGGTGCGCTCGATGACGTCCTGGGGCAGGCGGGGCGGGTTGCCCTGACGATCCCAGTTGGCGGTGAGCCAGTCGCGCACGTACTGCTTGTCGAAGCTGGGCTGATCCTTGCCCGGCGCGTACTCGTCGCCCGGCCAGAAGCGCGACGAATCGGGCGTCAGCACTTCGTCGGCCAGAATAATCTTGCCATCAATGCGCCCGAACTCGAACTTCGTGTCGGCAATAATCACGCCGCGCTCGGCCGCGTGGTCGCGCGCCGTGGTGTACACCTTCAGTGCCAGGTCACGCAGCTGCGTCGCGTCGTCTTCGCCGATGATTTCCACCAAGCGCTCGAAGCTGATGTTCTCGTCGTGGTCGCCAATGTCGGCCTTCGTGGACGGCGTGAAGATGGGCTCCGGCAACTTCGAGGAATTCTCCAGGCCCTCGGGCAGCTGAATGCCACACACCGTACCCTGCTTCTGGTACTCCTTGAGGCCACTGCCGGCCAGGTAGCCGCGCACGATGCACTCGGCGGGGAACATGTCGGCCTTCTTCACCAGCATGAAGCGACCGCGCAGGTAATCGGCGTAAGGCTTGAACTGCTCGGGTAGGTCGGCCTCGTCGGCGCTGATCAGGTGATTCTCCACCACGCCGTCCAACAGCTCAAACCAGAAGCACGACAGTTGCGTCAGCACGGCGCCCTTGTGCGGGATCTCGTCTTCCAAAATGTAGTCGAACGCCGAGATGCGGTCGGTGGCCACCAACAGCAGCTTGTCGCCCAGATCGTAGAGATCGCGCACTTTGCCTTGCGCGTCGGGCTTGATGTCGATTCCGGTCATGGTTGGTACGTGTCCTTTCATCAGATGCTCGCTACGCCTCCGCCCCCGGAGCGCGGCGCTCGTTCACGGCGCTTATTATCGCGCAGTTTGGCTACTTTCTGCCCTTGGCTCGGGACTTTTGCGGCTTTTCTTTGGCCTTTGAACCCTTGGGCACCTTCGACTGCTTTTGCTGGCGCGGCTTGAGCTGCCGGCCCTCGTCGTACAGCGGCAGATGAATGGTGAAGCAGGCGCCTTCATCCTTGCGGCCTTCCACCTGCACCCAGCCGCCGTGACGGTCGACGATTTCCTTCACAACGGCCAGGCCAATGCCCAAACCGCCGCTTTCGCGGTTGCGCCCGGCGTCGGCACGCCAGAAGCGGGAGAACACCATCTTGCATTCCTCGGGCGTGAGGCCGATGCCCGTATCGCGCACAGCGATGGAGGCCATAATGTCGCCGCGCTTCACGCTGACGGTGATGTGGCCGCCCTCGGGCGTGTAGCGCACGGCGTTCGAGATGAGATTCGCCGTGGCCTGGCGAATCATGTCCGCGTCGCCCAGCACGCGCACGCCTTCGTCGGCAACGTATTCCAGCGAAAGGCCCGAGTCGGTAACGAACGCATCATGCGTGGCAATAATGCCGCTGATCAGCTGCCCCACGTCCACGACCTCTTCCTTCATGGGGTTGGCGCGGTTTTCCAGACGTGACAGTTTCAACAGCGAATCTACCAGGCGGCTCAAGCGCTGCACCTCGGAGTTTACCGTTTCCAGGTGCTCGGAGTCGGCTTCGAACACGCCGTCGACCATAGCCTCCACCGTGGACTGGATGGCCATAAGCGGTGTACGCAGCTCGTGCGCCACGTCGGTAGTCAGGCGCCGCTCAAGTTCGCGGTCCTTCTCTACCGAGTCGGCCATCTCGTCAAACGTTTCGCCGAGGCGGGCTATCTCGTCGTCACCATGGAGGTCGGTGCGCGCCGACAGGTCGCCTTCTTTGATGGCCTTCGCCGTTTTCGTCATGCGGTTGATGGGACTCACCAGGTTGCGCGCGAACAGGAAGCCGATGCACGAGGCCAGCAAGATGGCCATGGCGGCTGCGAACAGCATGGCCTGGTAGGACTTGCTGCGGAATTCTTCGTCGGTGGAGCGCAGCAGCGTGTCGGAACCCAGCACCCACACGCGCACGGAGCCCACGGCCCTATCGTGCACAATAATGGGAGCTTGCGCGGCGTTTTGCATGTCCATCTTCTGTGGCGCAAGCGACAAATCCTTGCTGATGCCGGTGGACGTGCCCTTGCCGTCGCCGCCTTCGTCATCATTGATGAGCGTGGAGTCGAACACGGTCAGCCCGCGTGGGTTAGCCTCCGGGTTCGTGGAGTCTATCACCAGCATGCCCACACCCGGCGTCACTTCAATCATGGCGCGCGCCGGGCCCAGTGTGGCTTCGTCAAACGTGCCGCTAGCCTCGTATTTCACGGCGATGTTGGCGGCCGTAATTTCGGCCACCGATTGCATGTTTTCGCGCGTGTACGTTTGGAAGTGCTGCTCCCACACAAAGGACACCACGCCTATGGCCACCAGCGCGGTCATGGCCGCGATGAAGGCGAATGCCGCCGTCACGCGGGTGGTGTATGAAAGGTCTGCCCAGCCCGACCGTTTACGCTTGCGCGCGTTGGCGTCGTCCGCCCCCGCCTTGCCGATGGGCCCGGTCGTCGCCGAATCCTGCACGCTGCGTCCCTCCTGCACGGTGGGGTTCACTTCGACGCCGAAGGCGCCTATTGCGAAACCTTGGTCGGATCCTCAAAACGATAACCCACGCCGTGGACGGTGTGGAGCCACTTCGGGCTGCGCGGGTTGTCGCCAATTTTCGCGCGCAGGTTCTTCACGTGGCTGTCGATGGTGCGCTCGTAGCCCTCGAAGTCGTAACCGAGCACCTTCTCCACCAGCTCCATGCGCGAATACACGCGGCCGGGATAGCGCGACAGCGTGGTGAGCAGCTTGAATTCGCTGGCCGTGAGGTCAATTTCCTCGTTGTTGACCAGCACCTTGTGGCCGGACACATCAATGGTGAGTTCGCCGAACTCCAGCACCTCGCGCTGCGGTTCGCTGTCGGCATGCACGCGGCGGAGCAGCGCGCGGGCGCGGGCCACCAGTTCGCGGGGGCTGAACGGCTTCACCAAATAGTCGTCGGCGCCCAGTTCCAGGCCGATGATGCGGTCTTCCACTTCGCCCTTCGCCGTGAGCATAATAATAGGTACGTCGGAGTTGTCGCGAATGGCGCGGCAGACGCGCTCGCCCGGTACGCGGGGCAGCATAAGGTCGAGAATGACCAGGTCGAAGTGGTGCTTCGAGAATTCCTCGAGCGCCTCCTGGCCGTCGCCAACCGCCGTCACCCAGTAGTTTTCGCGCTCCAGGTACGCCGTTACGGCATCGCGGATTGCCTTTTCGTCTTCAACAAGCAGTATGCGTCGCGTTTCGTTGCTCATGAATACCACCTCAAGTCGTCGCCAGCTGGTAAAGCACCCGGTCGCGCACGTGGCGCATTCCTTGCCGAGCGCCCAGGTCGTGTTTGCGTTTATTGTAGCAATTCCCCTTGGACCGGCTGGAACCCGTGCAGGAAATGACACAATAAACACCATGGTAACCCGCAGATCAACACATGCCAACCACGCCCGGTCAGGTGGCGCGGCCAAACGCAGCGCCCAGCGGCGCGGCAGTTCGGCTGGCGGTGCCCTGTATGCTGGCGGAAAAAAGGACGCGCGCGGCGGGCACGTCGGAAATGTTGGCGGCTTTGGCGGTGGCCCTGGCCTGGGATCGAACTCCACGCGCGCGGCGGTCAAGCGGAAGACGCGCGGTGGGACCCAGCAGAAGGCTGGAAGCGCGGTGGCCGGCGGTGGTGCCGGTGGCGTGCATAAGCGTGGCGGTGGCAGCAGTGGCGCTGATCAGGGCGTACGCGTTCCTACCCCCACAGGTGGCGAGATTCTGCTCACGCGGCGTCACTTCCTGTTTGGTGCCTTGGGCGTGGGTGCGCTCGCGGCCGCAGGCGGCGGTGCCTCGGTGCTGCTCAAGAAGCGCGAGGAAGAAGCCGCAAGCGACATCACCGTGCTAGAAGTTCCCGAAGCGAACGTGACCACGCTGGCCGTTGATGACGAAGAGAGTCCCTTCACCAAGTTGGACGACACGGCTGAGCGCGTGGAGTTGGCCGGGCGCTACGAGCTGCCCTACGGCACGCTGCTGTGGGCGACGGGTGATGACGTGGCCGCATGCCTGCTTCCCAACGATACGGCAAAACCGCTGGTGCACGTGGGTATTTTGTCGCTGGGTTCGGGGGATCTGACCACCGTGCTGGAGCAGGCCGTCGGTCAGGATGACGGGTTCGACGTGTACGACGCACGAGCCACGGCCTCGGGCCTGGTGTGGACCGAGGCCAACATCCTTGAGGGCATTTGGCGCGTGTACGCCGCGCGGCTGAGCGGGGGTACCTTGGGCGAGCCGCAGCTTTTGGACGAGGGCGACTCCGATTGGGAAACGCCTACCATTGCCGCTGCGGGGTCGCACGCGTTTTGGCAGGTGCTGCCGAAGGTGAATGGCCCGTACAGCACCGAGGACTCCCTGGTGAAGCGCGCGGCCTTCGGCGCGGCTGAGGCTGAGGTGGCTTACACCTCGCACGGCCGCCTGTGCACGCCGCCCTACGCACTGGCCAACGGCGTGGTTATCACGCCGCGCGCGGACACGTCCGGTACGTATTACCAGCTCACGCTTCTGGATGCCGATTCCGGCGAGGTGCGCGACACCATGGTGCTCCCCCGGGCAATGCGCCCCTTGGAGGCCGGCTACGGCGACACCGGGTTCACGTTTTCGTTCGACGCGTGGTACCAGTACGGCGACGGCATCTCACACATTGGCACGTACACCCCGCTTGAGGGAGTTTCGGACGGAAATTACAGCGGCGCGCCCTGGTTCTGCTACAGCCGCACGCCGTCCGCTGCGCCCGCCTGGTGCGGCGGCGCGTTCATGGTGAAAAGCACGCGCACCGTGAACGGCATCGACCTGGCCACCAAGCAGTACTTCCTTATTGAACCCGAAAACGGTGCCGACGACTACGGCGAATACCTGGCCTCCACCGGCTCAAACAACGTCGTAGTAACCTACGCCAACATAGACGACAAACCCCTCAACGGCGAACCCAAAAAATACTGCCTCGTAAGAGTTTGGCGGCCGCTCGCTTAAGGACCTGCCCGCTTCGGTGCGTTGGGGTCGGGAGGTACGGCGCTCGGGCAGTCCTGAGCTCGCACGGATAGCCCACTGGGCTATCCGGCTCGTGCGGAACTCGCGGCGCACCCCCATCCCCTTCGCCAATCGAGCTGCCTTTCGTTGCTCACTATGATAAATTGATCTGTTAGGTAATCTTACTTTTGGCTTGCAACCTTACGAAAATCAAGCGCGAATCAAGTGGAAATCTAACAGAAATCAAGCGCAAAAATGGGTATTGAACTGGGAAAATAGTGTCTTTTAAAAGTGGGTTTGAATTGTTAAAATAAATGGGTCAGCGATGCTCGATTGAACCTGGGGCGACGCTTCCGAAAGGAGGTGGTCGTCATGGACATCCTATTCGTACTTGCAGCTTGCTGCACTATAGGTTCGTTCGCCTTGGACGTTATCGTTCTCGTGTTAGGGAGAGTGCCCATTAAGCAAAAGAAGGATCGGTAGCGGCAACTACCGATCCCGAACTTAATGCGTCGCCCGTACAGCGTTTTCAGAACCACGGGCATCGCTGACATTGATATTATAGCACGCGTTCCTTAGAATTCTAGGGCTTTCAGGCGGTCGAACACGACATCTTTACGGGTGAGGAAATCCCAAGGGTCGAAAATTTCGTCGAGCACTTCTTTGCTAAGATTCGCCTCGGGATCGGCCTCAAGGTTTTCGCGGTACGTGGGGCCGTCCACGGCGTTCTGGATGTCTTCCCACACCTTCATGGCGTTGCGCTGCACGATAACGTAGGCGTCCTCGCGGCTGATGCCCGTATCCACCAGCGCTAGCAGCACCTTCGAACTGAAAATCAGGCCACGCGTGCGCCATAGGTTGTGCTCCATCTTGGCCGGGTAGGTTTGCAAACCGTCGAGCATCCACTGCATCTTGCCGAACATGTAGTCCAGCGCGATGAAGCTGTCGGCCAGCGCCACGCGCTCGGCACCGGAGTGGCTGATGTCGCGTTCATACCACAGCGCCACGTCGTCGAACGCCACCTGCGCGTTGCTCTTCACCACGCGAGCCAGGCCACACACGCGTTCGGCTGTGATGGGGTTGCGCTTGTGCGGCATGGCGCTACTCCCCTTCTGGCCCTTCGCGAACGGCTCTTCAGCCTCGATGACGTCGGACTGCTGCAGCAGGCGCACCTGCATGGCGATGCTCTCCAGCGTGGAGGCTGTCACCGCGAGGCCAGCCATGACCTGGGCATGACGGTCGCGCGCAAGCACCTGCGTGGACAGCGGATCGGGCGTGAGGCCCATTTTCTCGCACACGTACTGCTCCACAAACGGGTCGATGCTGGAATACGTTCCCACCGCACCCGAAATAGCGCCGGTGGCGGCCACCTTGCGCGCTTCTTCCATGCGCGTTTGCGCGCGCTTGAGCGCCCAGGCCCAGCTGCCGAACTTCATGCCGAACGTCATAGGCTCAGCGTGAATTCCGTGCGTACGGCCCACGCACAACGTTTCTTGGAACTCAAATGCGCGGCGCTTGCAGGTTTCGCCCAGCTGCTTGATGTCTTCCAGAATGATGTCGATAGCTTGCGTGATCTGGTAGGACAGCGCCGTGTCGCCCAAGTCGGACGACGTCATGCCGTAGTGCACCCAGCGACTCGGCGGCTCGGTGCCCTCCGGAATATCGGCGTCAATGTACTCGGCCATGTTCGTGGTGAAGGCGATGACGTCGTGGTTCGTCACCTTCTCAATCTCATCGATGCGCTCCACGGTGAAGTTGGCGTGCTCGCGAATCCACGCAGCTTCTTCCTTCGTGATGCCGGATTTGCCCAGCTCAGCCTGCGCCTCGCACGCCAGAACCTCAATTTCCTTCCAAATTTCGAACTTGTTTTGCAGCTCCCAGATGGCCCCCATCGCGGGGCGCGTGTAGCGGTTGATCACGCCGATCCCTTTCCTCTGCCAAAGTTGATGGGATAACTATATCGCAGAAGAAACGCCCCGCGTGCCATTCCACGGAAAGCGCCGAAGCGGAGAGTGCGGCGGGACGCGCTTATGAGAAGTGAGCGTAGTAAGTCAGCGAGTCTGTCTGTGGGCCGCAGGCCCTCGGAGCCTACAAGCCTTTGAACAGCGCGCGCACTTGATCTAGCACGTCTGTATCAGCAATTACGATGGCTTTGTCGCCGGCGTACAGCACCGTGTCCTCGTTCACCACTTCGACGTCGTCCTTTGTTGAGACGGCTACCAGCAGGCTGTCGTCGGGCATGGGAACGCTTGAGGCCAGTATGCCGGCCTCGTTCGAGTGGTAGCGCATGCGCGGGACGGTGACCTCGGCCAGCGTCACGTTGCCGTGCGTCAGCGACGAGGCCACGCTCACGCTGCCCAGCAGCGTCTCTTCCTCAATGAGGTTCGCAATCAGCGTGGTGGACGACACGCTTTCGATGCCCACCTCGCGGAAAATGCGCAGGTTCTTGGGGTTGTTCACGCGCGCGATGCAGCGCGGCACGTTGAACACGCGCTGGGCAATTTCGCATGACACCAGGTTATCGTCGTCCTGACCGGTAGTGGCCACGAACACGTCGGCTTTGCGAATGCCAGCATCTTCCTGATACTTCGAGTCGCACCCGTCACCGTGAATGACCAGGTAGCGGCCCTCCAGCACAATGGACAGGTGGTCGGCCGTCTGTAGGTTCTCCTCAATCACAGCCACGTCGTTGCCGCTTTGCAGCAACACGTTAGCCAAATATTCCCCAATCTTCCCGCCACCAGCGATGATGATATACATAGCTACTCCCTAGTCCTGAATATACTTTGAGAACGATTCAATCAACTCGTGGCGGACGCAGGCGAGGACTGAGTCACCGTGGTAGAGGATGGAATCGCGCGTGGGAATGGACGAGGCGGAACCGTCGCCGCGTTCGAACGCGATAATACGCACGTCGTGGTCGCGCTCCATCTCGGACACACGAATGGTGCGCTGATCCGTCTCGCGCCAACGCAAGTCCAAGGAAAAGCGTAGAATTTCGAATTCGCCAAACGTGTCGATATGAGCGCCGTGGCCCGACACAATTTTGCTGAACACGTCCTCGGCCACCAGCGACGTGCCGCACACATGGTCGATACCCAGCTGCATGTAGGCGCGCTCGTGGTCGGGGTTGTACAGGCGCGCGATAACATGCGGCACACCGAACAGGCGGCTTCCCACCTCGGCCACCATGAGGTTCGTGTTGTCGAATTGCGTAACGGCCGCCATGACGTCGCAGTCCTCCACGCCGGCCTTGATGAGCGTTTCCTCGTCGAAACCGAGGCCCTGAACCGTGGAGCCGTTGAAGTTGCGCCCGAGATTCGCGAACGCATCGGCGTTACGGTCGATAACGCACACATTGCTGCCGTTGTCTGACAGCATGTTCGCCAGCTGCGAGCCTACACGCCCACAACCGACGACAATAACGTTGCTCATGCCTGTCCTTTCTTGGAGCGCCGCTGCGGCGCTATCCGTGCTGAGGCATAGCATACTGCAATCGCCGCACATCAGGCGCATATCGGCACCGTTTGGCAAAAAAGCTGCATGGGTGGGAGGGCTTGGGCGGCCGCGCCGGCCGTAAACCGAGCAGCCCCTAAAACAGTTCCGCCGGCTCTCGGCCGGCGGAAACATTAGATCGATTTCATTTGTGCGAGTGTGCTCGCAAACCAATGAGCGGCGTTGGGCGGACAGTACGTAACTGCCGCATTGTAGGTGATTGAGTAGCCATACACGCTGGCCAAGCCTGCCACGTGCGCATTGATGGCCTCTTCCCAACTGCCCCAACTCGACTGGCCCCAGCCCCACGCATTGCAGGGAAGGAAGCAGTGGGCACCCTTGGTGCTTTCGGTGTTGGAAATAGCGGGTGACCAGCGGGGATCAACACCGTTGTCCCAGGCGGCCGTGGCAAAGGTGACGCCCTGCCCCGCCAGCGGCGAGCCAGCCAAATACGCATCAATGCGGGCCGTCCACTCAGCGATGAACGCGTCTCGGCCCACCGACCAGTCAACATCGGCCAAACCGTCAAGCGCCGACGTGGTAGCTTCCTGAGAAACAACCGCTTGCTGCTGCGCTTTGGCGCTTTCGACAGCGGCCACGCGGGCCTCTTCCTCAGCGCGAGCAGCTTCTTCGGCTGCTTTGCGGTCGGCTTCTTCCTTGGCCTCAATGGCCTGGATGCCCTTGGAAATGTCGCGCTTCGCCGTAGTGGTAAGCGCGGTGTTTGCGTGCGAATCCTGCGAGTCGGAAGACGTATAGTTCGCAAGCGTCAGAGAACTTTCGGAAGCAGGGGCGCTCAACGCGTCAATGCCGAACGCATTGACCTCTTGGGCGCTGCCGCCTGCAGAAGCGAAGCCAAAGCCGATGCCGCCAGCTACCACCAAAGAGGCGCAACCAACCGCCGCGACTTTCGCGACGATGCTCGACTTCCGCTGCTTGTATCGTTTGCTAGCCAAATCCTCGATTACCTTTCTTTGAACAGCGTGCGACTATACCGCCAAGGCGGTGACAGCGTGGTAGGTTGTAAGGGAGTGGTTGCTGCCGAGGGGCGCTATGCTGTTTTGTCGAAGTGTATTTTAGCCCATGGGGGGTGTTCGGGGCAAAAAAGTGTGGAGACGGCCTCCACGTTTTGTTCGCTTGACAAATGCAAAAACCGCAGAGGTGCAGGTGGCTCTCCATGGTTGGCGCACGCGAGTTTTTCGAACGCCTTCACCGTTTGTGAAGTCTCGCGGTGAGCGGTAGCGTCTATAGCGCCGCCGCAATGGTTATAGCAAAGGGAAGTACGAACTCCCGACCGTACGGAAGCACCAACACCAAGGAATCCACGGCTCCGGGAACCGAGTACCACGCCAGACCGACGATGCAGAACATGACGAAGCACGCACCGGATGCCAGTTTCCATACGGGCGAATGTGTGACGGCACCAATTAGGGAAAAACCAGCCATGACCAGCAGCAATGGCCACAAATGCACCACCATGGTGATGAGGGTGGCCCATGCGGTCACGCCAAGGCTCATGGGGAGAAGCGTGCCGCCCAGGCAAAACAACGTGAGACCAGCAACGAAACGGTCGGTGCGATGGCCCGGCGCGCCGGGAACCACCATCTGCACGATGCCGACCACCGCAAGCACAAGCGGCCAGAATTGCCACCAGGATACGCCGTCGATGTTTTTACCCAGCAGCATGCCTACGCCGACGAACAGGAGGAATGAACCTACCCAGATGCCTGCGGTGACGGCACCGTCGCGGCGTTCGGCGGCAGAAGGTGCGACCGGGGCGACGGGTACGGGTGCGGGCGCGACCGGGGCAACCGGCGGTACGGGCGGCACCGACACCGCAGGTGGCACGGACGCGGGCGCGGCGGACGCGGGCGCAACCGGCGGCACCGGCGAAACCCCCGCCCCCGTCCCCGGTTGCTGCGCATACGGCGATTGCGGCGCAACCCCGGCTACCGGTGGCGTTTGCCAATTCGGCACCTGCCACCCGGGTGGTTGCCACCCGGGCGGCGGAGTTTGCCAACTCCCCGGCCTTCCCTGCGCCCACGCGGCCGCAGCGGCGGCGGGCGGCTCGGGAGGAACATGCCCAGCTCCCACGTACGGCTGTGAAACGCGCGCCTGCTGCACGGATGCCGCCTCAGCAGCAGCGTGAGCAGCCTCTTCCGTACGCAGACGCGTCGGCTGATACTTCACTTCCCCATACGTGTCGGAATGGACGGACTGGGGGGCCACCTCAACCGGGCCCACCTCTTTGGGTGCCAGCGGCAAGATCATCCACAGCACCACATACACCAACGCAGCCGCACCCGCCGTGCCAATCGTCAGCACCACCGCAAGGATGCGCACTATCACCGGGTCTACGTCGAAGTGCTCGGCCAAGCCAGCACACACGCCGCCCAGCAGGGCGTCACGCGAGCGCTGTAACCGAGTATCTTCCGTCACGCTTCCTCCTGGTCGTAGCCTCTCTCAGCACCTTCGGCAGCCTCGGCACCTTCGCCGTTCGGCCCCACTTCGCGCGTTACGCGCACATTCGAAATGCGCCGTCTGCGCATCCCCTGTATCTTGAAGCGGTAACCCCCAATGGAAAACTCGTCGCCCACCTGGGGAACCACATCCAGCATGCTCATGAGCCAACCGGCGATAGTTTCGTAGTCGTCCGATTCCGTCACCGGCCAGCCCAGCTTCAGCGCGTCTTCCACGGGGAAGCGCCCGTCCGCCAGCCATTCGCCGTCCTTCAGGGGGGTGACGTATTTGTCCTCGATGTCCGACTCGTCGATAATCTCGCCGACAATTTCCTCCACAATGTCCTCGACCGTAATTAAACCATCGGTGCCGCCGTACTCGTCAACCACGATGGCCATCTGTTGCCTATTCGTTTGCATTTCGGAAAGAAGCGGGAAGATGTCCTTCGTTTCCGGCACGAACAGGGCCTCGTAGGCGAAGTCCGCCACCGGCTCGTCTTCCTTGCCGTCCATGAGCGGCGCCAGCAGGTCTTTGTAGTGCACGATGCCCACAATGTGGTCGATGTCCTCATGGTACACCGGCAGGCGCGAATAGCCGGTGCCGCGCATGCGGTCGATGGCCTGGCGCACCGTTTCCACGTCTTCCACCAGCATCATGTCCACGCGCGGCTGCATGATTTCGTGCACGGTCATGTCGCCCAGGTCAAGGATGTCGTGGATCATGCGCTTTTCGTCGTCTAACAGCTCGTCGTTGTCGGTGACCATGTACTTGATTTCTTCTTCCGACACGTTCTGGCGCTCGTCGGCATCTTTGATACCCAGAATGCGCGACAGCACATTTGCCGAGGCCGATGTCAGCGCCACCAGGGGCGATACCACTTTTTGGAACACGCTCAAGGGGCCTGCCACCGACTTGCTCACGCGCTCGGCGTCGGCCAGCGCAATGCGCTTGGGCACCAGCTCGCCCACCACAATGCTGAGGTAGGACACCACCAGCGTGATGAGAACAGGCGCCAAACCAGGCGCAATGAGGGCGAGCCACTCCACGCCAAAGCTAGACAGCCACTTCGCCAGCGGGTCGGACAAATTCGTGGCCGCGGCGGCCGAGGCGAAGAAGCCCACCAGTGTGATGGCTACCTGGATGGTGGCCAAAAACTGGCCCGAGTCGCTTGCCAGGCCCAGCGCGCGCTGGGCCTTCTTGTCACCTTCGTCGGCTTCTTTTTGCAACAGCACGTGCTTCGCGTTAACAAGAGCCATTTCCGACATAGAGAAATAGCCATTCACCAGCACTAACAGGAAGGTAACGACTATGCTAATCCAAATGTCCATGATGCTTGGGTTTCACTCCTTCATAAGGCGGTGGGACGCGGCCGCGCTTCTGCGGGGCCGCCGGGCGCCAAAGCGCCTTCGCCAAAGGGGTGCGGACGGTTCGCGCCGCTCCCGCTCCGGCAAACCGTGGGGCTGTCATGCCCGCGCGCTCGTGCACGCACCGCTTACATAATATAGTAGGCGATGGCGATGAACTGGCAAATGCTGCCCGCCAACACCCACACGTGAAAAATCGAGTGCATATAGGGAATCTTTTTCAGCACGTAGAACACGCAACCGATGGTGTAACACACGCCGCCGGCCACCAACAGCCACAGGCCCGTTGTGGGAAGCGCGGCCACCAGCTGGGGCAAAAACCACACGACGCTCCAGCCCAGCAGCAGGTACAGCACGGCGGAAATCCAGCGCGGGCGGAACACCCAGAACGCTTCGAACGCCACGCCCAGAAGCGCCACGCCCCACACGAACGCGCAGAGCCACATTCCGCCTGAATCGGCCAGGGAGATGAGGCAAAACGGCGTGTACGAGCCGGCAATGAACAGGTAGATGCAGCTGTGGTCGAGCACCTTGAACACGCGTTTCGCGCGCTCGTTGGTGACGGCGTGGTAGAGCGTGGACATGGTGTATTCCAACAGCATGGTGGCGGTGTACACCAGCGACGCGAACAGGTAGATGCCGCCGCCGTCTGCGGATGCGCGCGACAGTAGGATGGCAATGGCCACGCACGCGAGCACAATGCCCAAGCCATGCGTCAGCGAGTTCGCTACTTCTTCGCCACGCGAGTATTCGCGCACTGCGCGCTTGGTGTTCGCGGCGCTTGCCGAAGCAAGCACGGCCGCAGGGGAATGGGATGAAGGCGTGGTACTTCGGCCTTCCTGACCGTCGGATGTTTCATGTTTGTTCATGGTGCCTCACTCTATCACATTTGTACGGGGCTTGAGCCAGTCAAGCCATGCCGCAGCATCTTCCGCGCGAGCGTCAATCAGACGAACGGTGGTGCCGCCCACGCCCGCTGCCGTGCGCGCGCTCACCGTGGCGGTACCGGCGCGACGCTGAAACGGGTTTGTTTTGGTGGAGCCGTACTGAATTTTCTTGCGCGGGAAACTGATGGTTTCGCGCGAGAAGCCGCCGTTACTTATCTGCATGAAGCGCTCGTTGTAGGCGAAGCCGGTGCCGCGGAACCAGAGCACGGCGCCTATCAGGTCAAGCACCAGCAGCGCGACGCACAGCGCGTAGGCTATATACGCACCCATGTTCAGCAGGGCAAGTGCCTCGGCATCGGGGCCGGTGGCGGGAATGAACAGGTTGCAGCACACCTGCGCGATGGCCACCATCACGGCCAGCCAGAAGCCCGTGCCTTGGATGATGCCGCGACGGATGAGGGCACGGCGCAGGGCCACGGGGGCCACCGGAGTGCTTTCCACGGGCACGTCCGCGAACTCGGGGATGATGCCCGCAAGAATTTCCGGCACGCGATTCAGCTTGACGAAGGGGTGCACTACCAGACCTTGGGTCAGGCTCTTTTGTTGCTCGTCCGAACTGTTAGCCATGGCGTCAATCTTGCCGAGCGACAGTTCGCAGTAGCCCAGCAGGCGGCGGATGAAGCTTTGCTTCACCATAACGGACTGCACACGGTCGATGGACACGCTTTGATGTTGGTGCTGCAGCAGGCCGTGCTCCACCTCGATGCGGTTGTCGCGGCGACACGCGCGGAAGCCGCCGAACGAGATAAGCGTGCCGATGATGGAAAGGAGCCAGGCCGCCGCCACGAACAGCAGCACCGCTGCGACGCCTGCGGCGATAAGGCTGCCGCCGAACAGCTGCGCGCTCCAGGCGAGTACGCTGTTCACCAGGGGGTTACCCTCTCCCATGAACAGGGGCACTATCTCGCCGGCGAACTGCGCGACGCCACCCAGCACGCCGATGATTATAAGCACCAGGGCCGTGTTGTTTGACAGGCCGGTGAACACGAGCTCCTTGTTGCTGAGGCCGTACTCGTAGGTGACCTGTCCGGTGTCGATGGCTGCGCCACCGAACACACCGCGCACGTCTTGCCAGATTTCGGCGGGGGCGTCCAGGACGTTGTGGGGGAGGTTGGCGGTGGCGGGTGCGGGGGCGCCGGGTATGGTGGGGGCGCCGGGGGCGATCGGTTGGCCAGGGGCTCCTGGTTGGCCGGGGGCGCTGGGGGCAACCTGCGGCATCATGACGCCACTGGCGGCGGCAACCGCCTGGGCGGCTTGCACCGGGTCCATACCATTCTGCACCGCCGTGACGAATTGCTTGCGGGCGAACAGTTCCGTGCGCAGCTGTTCCGCCTTCGACTTCTGCACGTAGGGCACCGAAACGGCCTTGTTCGTAGAGCCGCCTGCCGTGTCAATGCTCACGGTACACACGCCAAAGATGCGCTGGAGCAGCGACGCGCGTTGGTCGACCGACTGAATGCGCTGGTAGGGCACGTGCACGCGCTTTTTGTTGAAGATGCCAGAGTAGAGGTTGAATTCCTCGGGCCCCAGCTCGTAGTAAAGGTTGCGGTACGACCACCATTGGAACAGAAACACAATACCAATGATGAGCAGCAGCCCACCGAACGACAGTCCTATCACCAAGAGAACGATGGGCAGGTCGCTCCCGAGGGTTTCGCCTTCCGCAAGTGCCCCGGCAATAGCTGAGAACATCGAGATGACCATGACAACAAAGATGCTGACGCCCACCTGAATGCTTCCCAGCCAAATGTAGCTGTGGTGAACATGCTGGCGCTCAGGTTCCTGCGGGACGGCCGGTGGCTGGTAGGACGGTTGTGCAGGCATGGGCGCGGGCACAGGCTGTCCGCCTGGTTGCGGCGAATAGGGTGCGCTTTGGTAGTACGCGGGCTGCGTTTGTGGCTGGCCTTGCGCGTCCGGGTACGGCGGCTGCTGCGGGTACGGCGGTCGCTGCGGCTCGCCCGGCTGAGAAGGCGATTGCGGATAGTCGGTCATCACACGTCCTCCTGAGCGAGACGTGCCAGTTCGGCCGCCTTATCGCGCAGCTGATCGGCCGTTTCCACATCCAAACCGGGAATCTCGTGTTCGCCGGCCGCCGTGGCCACCGTCACGCTGGACAGGCCAAACGCGCGCAGGATGGGGCCTTGGCGCGTGTCGGTGTTCTGCACGCGAATGAACGGGATGATGAAGCGTTTGCGCCATATGATGCCGCGCGCGATGTCCAGGTAGTCGTTCGACAGCTCGTAGCGCCAGCGCACGAAACGAATGGGCGGCAGCACGATGAGCCAGATGATGAGGCACGCAAGGTAGACGACGGCAATGGCAATCAGCGTGATGGTTATCCAACCGGCCGGCTCCACGGCTGCCGCAATGGCAAAAGGCACAAAGCAGCAGATGAACACCACGGTCAGCCAGATGGCATCGTTGATGCGCCACACGTTCTTAATTTTTGGATTGAGTTGGTTCGCAGGCAGGTCTCTCATGAATGTCCCTCGTTCAGCGGTTTGCTGGGTTATGAAACCATCATAGCAGAGCACAGGGTTACCTTCGCGTGCACCCCACACCTGTAACAAGGATTTTGCTTTCCCCCACAAGGGCTTTCGTGGGCGGAGGTATGCGACGCGTCGCCAGGAGTGGCTTACGTGGGCGAAGCTGTGACACGTCGCCGGGCGGGACTTTTCGTGGGCAAAAGCGTGTGGCTACTTTACCGTTAGCGTGTGAAAGTTATCGCTGACGCGGTTCGGTTGAACGATTATTTGCCCTCCCCCTGTTGTTGTACACACGCCGAAGAGCAGGTATGATGCAGATTGGCAAGAAGGAGATGAACTTCACAATGCATGCCTCAACCAACCGACACCCCGCCCCGCTCCGCCACGAAGCGGGCTTCACCTTGGCCGAACTACTGGTAGTAGTAGCCATAGTCGGCGTCCTGGTGGCTATTGCCATCCCCACGTTCATCACCCAGCTTGAGAAGGCCGAGGCCGCCACCTGCGAATCCAACCGCCGCTCGCTCAAGAGCATGGTAACCATAGAAGCAATGTTCAACAAAGATGCCGATCAGGCTGGATATTTGGAAGGCCTGCTCATCGACTGCATGAAGCAACTAGGCGACCAAACCAACGGCAACTCCCTCTGTCCCAAAAAAGGATCATACTCAATTCAGGGCAATCTAGAAACCGGCGGCATAGCCGTAAAATGCAGCATCCACGGCTTGGGCATGGACGAAGAATTGTATTTGGGCATTTTAGATTTTGATGGCAGTTGGTATCACCAGAAAGATGAAAACGGAAATGACCTTGTCGATGAATACGGAAATGTCTTAAAGGGAGATTCTGGAATTAGAATTGCATACGCTATAAAGAATGGCTTAAAAGAGTGGCCTTCTGTTGAGGGCATCGGAAAAAATAATAAGACAGGTACCTTATATATTGAATTCAAAAGCCTCGAAGCAAATTCCTCTTCGGCTTTCCTTTACGCTGGAACAAATCCGGATCCCAGGAAAAACGACTGGACGGCTTACTACATATGCGACAACAACGGACTTCTTGGCGAAAGCAGCAAAGGTCAGTGGTACCAAGTCCCCAATGGTGTAGGAATAGGCCAAAGCACATCCGATGCAAGAGCAAAAATGCTCGAAATCTTGCAGCAAAACCAAAACAATAAAGTGAATCTTGTTAACGGGAAATTTGAGGCGGCGTCTTAATAGCTGCATTCATTTTTTCATTAACTTTTTCATCGCGAATAAAAATAATTTTTTAATCGACTGATTTTTCGCAAATTGTTTCACGTGAAACATTGCTGGCTCTTTTGGTCATCCATTCGTTGTTCCTTTTCTCTATCTTTTTTCATTCTTTTGTTGCTCTTTTGGCCATTTATTTTTTGTTCACTTTTTCATTCGTTTTTTGATGTTCGATTTTTTATTGCGCGTGTTTCACGTGAAACATTTTTTGGGGGGCAACTTTCGAAAAATTGATTTTTTGAGGGGTGTTATTGGGAATGAATCCTAGTAATAGCAATAATTTTTTCGTTTTTTATTGTTTCACGTGAAACATACGTGACAGGTGTTCAGCGGGGTTACATTTTGAGAGTGAGTGTGGGGTATACTCCGGGGTGAGATATGAGTGCTAGTGAAAGTGAGACGTAGCGTGAAGTATGACGAGCTGAAAGACGAGATCAAGGCCGCAATGAAGGCGAAGGATAAGCCGCGGCTGTCCATCTTGCGCCAGGTGCATGGCGAGATTAAAAACATCGAAGTGAACGAGCGCCGCGACATCACGGACGCCGACGTGGACGCCATGCTCAAGCGCCTCATCAAGCAAACGAAGGAAACGCTCGACGGCTCCATCAAGGCCGGCAACGACCAGGAGCGCACGGACATGCTCACCGAGCAGGTGGCTATCTTGGAAGGTTATCTGCCCAAGCAAGTTTCGGGCGATGAACTGGTCGCCCTCATTGGGGAAGTGCTGGCGGAAACGGGCGCGTCTTCCAAAAAGGACATGGGGCGCGTCATGGGTGCGCTCACGCAGAAGACGTCCGGCAACTTCGACAAGGCTGCCGCAGCACAAGAGCTGGGCACCCGCCTCTCATAAGATGAAACGAATTCCCGCGCTCGTCAGCTTTTCTTGCGGGCGCGCGGAGCCCCTATAGTGCACACGACATCGTCGTCGGTGAGGTCTTCAGCCTTCTTAAACACAATCAAATCGCCCGGTTGGCACTGCAAATGCTCGCACAACGGAACAAGCGTCGAAAAACGGATTGACTTGGACTTTCCCACTTTCAGGCGCGAGAGATTCGGCGGCGTTATACCCACCAACCGCGAAAGCTCGTTCAGACTGAGTCCGTGCTTTCGCATGAGTTTGTCCATCCTGATTACGAGGGGCATTGTGTTGTCGCCATCCCCTTCCTCAACTGCGGATTCACCTGGTTTGACAGCACGTGACTGGAGGTACACATACCGCCAAAGTTCGCTAAGCATATCATAATCTTGATGAATGCAGCCCGACACTACATTCATCCCAACCTCTGAAACCAGAATCAACATTGGTAGGCGCATCCGCATGTATCGAACGCGGCAAGGCCTGTCGGTTCGCATGCTAGCCCGCATGACGGGCGTCGACCGCACTAACATCGCCGATATCGAAAGCGGCCTTCAGAACGCCACCGTTGATACCCTTACGCGCCTTGCCGACGGACTGGGCATTGAGCTGGGACTATTCTTCTTCGACGAGGATCGCATCATTCCGAACGATGCCAATTAGCCCTTCACTCGATCGTCTTTCTTCATCGGGAAAACCGGGAAGGCGAGCCGCGTGACCCGCCTTCCATAACGTACTCGCATCGCTTGCTCGAATCATGTCCGCGCAAGCGATACTTTAGATACCGAAAAGGTAGCTGACCTGTTCATCCCAGCTGTCCTGGTCAACAGCCCAGGTGTCGCCCGTCTTTTTCAACTCCAAGCTGATGTACTGGTCGGTCATATCGGCCGTCTTTTCCATCGCGGCGTTGAAAATTTCGCCGAGACGCGCCTTCGCGGTAGCTTCGTCCATCTGCTCGCCAGAGTTTGCAAATTCCGTCGCATCGTTCAGGAAAGCGCTCAGGAACGCGTACCCGTCGCGCAGCGTGACATCGGCGTAAGCGCTGCCCGTGCCATCACTGAACGCGTAGACGCCGTCCAGTTTGTAATCGAAGTCGGCCACCAGCCACTCCGCGAACGCCATCGGCTCAACGCCCAGCTCGGTAAGGCTATAGCCCGATGAAGTGGAGAACTCGTCATCGAGTTCGGCCGCCAGCTTCTGCATGAATGCGGCGTCCTTGTTCTTGATCTTGTCGAGCTCAGTCTGAACCACGGTCTGGACCTTTTGCTCTTCTTCCGTCAGAGTCACGCTGGAATCGTTCGTCGAAGAGGACGAGACGGGCGTCCGGTCGATCGCGTCGGACTGCGAAGCCACGTACGCAAGCACACCCATACTCAGCACGATATACAGGATGAACGCAATCACCGACAGCACAATGCCGATGATGCCGCACACCTTGCCACCCGTTGTTTTGCCGTCCTTGCCCGATTCCTTCACGGCCTTACCCGCCATCACGATGGCAATAATGCCCAGGATGATGCCCACAAGCGGCAACCCCGCGAACAGGATAGCGAGAACACCGCACACGAGCGCGCCTGTGGCTTTGCCGCTCTTCTGCATGGGCTGCTGGTAGTAGGGCTGAGCCGGCTGACCGTAGGGATTCACCGGCTGACCAGGTGCGGGCTGCTGGCCGTAAGGCATCGGCTGACTCGGCTGCGGCGCATACGGCTGCGTTGGCGGCTGCTGGTAGGGCTGCGTGCCGGGCGCGGGCGGCTGTGGTGCGGGTGCAGCGACGGGCTGAGGCACGGGTGCGGACTCGGGAGCGGCCGTGGGCTCAGCTTCGGGAACCGGTTCGCTAGCGGCAGGCGCGGGATCGGCTGCCGGAGCAGGCTCGGGCACTGGCGCGGGCTCGGCAGGTTCAGGCTTCTGCGGCTCCTTGTCAAAATCATCTGCCATTATGGCTCTCCTCTCGTTCAGGCGCGGGCCATTCCCTGTGGCCATCGAACCAGGAGCTTCTCCCCCCGGTTGTCCCCTCGCGCGTACTATAATCAATTTTGTTACTATACTATAGGATGACGAAGGCCGATTCGAAAAACGAACCGGCCTTCAAGATTTTTGATCTAATTACTTACATAACGGCGCGCGGGTGCCCTTCGCGCACACCTTCCCCAGGCACTTAGTAATGCGCCAGGTCATCGTCCTTCACGCGGCCGCGGAACGTACGGTAGATAATCACGTGGTACACCAGCACCAACGGCAGACCCACGCACGTGATAATGGTCATCCACATGAGCGACAGCTCCGAGGACGCGGCGCTCATCAGCGTAATGGACGGGCCAATGCTGTCGGCCGATGCCACTACCAAGTTGGGGAACATCGACGCAGCCAAAAGGCCCACCAGGGAAAACGCCGATACGGACTGCGCCAAAAACGCGCCGAGGTCGCTTTCCTTCTTCCGCGCCAGCACCACGGAGGCCACAATACCTGCCACAAAAACAAGCGCGAACACCCAGCGCAGCGCACCAAGCGCCGGATCCATAGCCGGCTGAATGCCGAAGTGGCCGTACACCGACACCACTACAAACAGCACAAGCGCCGCCATCTGCAAGGGCAAACGCAGCTTCGCCGCGCGCGCCTGCATGTCGGAGGGCTTCGGCGCTTTCAACGCCAACCAGGACGCACCGGCCGCCATAAACATGGCCAAACCCAACAGCCCACACAGAAGCGTGAAGGGCGTAATCAGGCCCAACAGCGGCATACCGATGTAGTCGCCCGCCTCGCTCATGGGAATGCCCGCGTAAATGTTGCCCACCGCAACGCCCAGAAGCAGCGCCGGCAGCAGCGACCCCACGAAGAAGCAGCCGTCCCATGCACGGCCCCACTGCGGGTCATGCCCGCGGAATTCCACGGCCACGGCGCGCACAATCAGGCCAAACAGCACCAGCATCACCGCCAGATAGAACCCGGAAAACGTGGTGGCGTATGCCGGCGCAAACGCCGCGAACAGCGCACCGCCCGCCGTAAGCAGCCACACCTCATTGCCGTCCCACACCGGCCCGATGCTGCGGCGCACGACGGCCTTGTCGTGGTCGTTCTTCGCCACGAACGGATACAGCACACCCGCGCCCAGATCGAACCCGTCAAGGACAAAGTACCCGCCTATCAGCACAAAGATCAGAAAGAACCACAGCACGTTGAAGAACGTCATCTCCACGGCTACTCACCGCCTTTCACAACCGCGGGTTCGTCGACCGGCGCGAAACCGGGAACGACGTCCGCCTGACGAGCGCCCGACGCACCCGTGCCCGCACCCGCGGCCTCAGCCGCCTCGCTTGAGTCAGCCGCGCTCACCACCGGGCCTTCCTTGATGAAGCGACCCATGACGCGCGCCCACGCCACAATAAGGAACACGTACACCAGGAAGAACAGCAGCATGGTAATCATAAGCTCCGGCGCCGACACCGACGCGGAAGCTGCCTGGTCAGTGGCCAGGGCCACGCCGTCGGGGCCGGTGGTTGACGGATACACTACCCACGGTTGGCGTCCCATTTCAGCGGTGAACCAACCCGTCTGGATAGCAATCAAAGGGAACACCGGCGAAATAAGCACAAGGCGCTGCAGCCACTTCATGTTCTGAATCTTGCCTTTACGCAGGGTAAACACAATAGCGAGGATAGCCGTGATCATGATGAGGCCGTACATGGCCACCATAATATGGTAGGTCTGGAACACGAAGTTCACGGGCGCCGTCTCGGGGTCGAGCGCGCCGTACTTTTCCGTTTCGGACAGCGAGTTCAGGCCCTGATATTCGGTATCCCAGGTGCCGGTGGCCAAGAAGCTGGTGCCGCCGGGGATGGCAAACGGCGTGATGACCTCCTGGTTCTCTTCGTCCACCCAACCGAACAGGTAGAGCGGCGGAACCTCGTCGTCGTACATGCCTTCCATCATGGCCAGTTTCGTGGGCTGCTCTTCGGCCACCACCACGGCGGAGGCGTGCGCAGTGAAAATCATGACGCAGCTGACCATGATGCCCACCACGGCGCCGATGCGCATGGTTTTCATGGCGAAGTCGGTGTGGCGCTTCTTCAGCAGATACCACGCCGACACGGCCATAGCCACGAACGCACCCATAATGAGCAGGGCAATTACCACGTGACTGTAGCGCGCCAGCAGCGACGGGTTCGTGGCCGCAGCCAAAAAGTCAGTGATGACGGCCTTCGAGCCATCGGCTGCCAGCTCGGCGCCGGCGGGCGTTTGCATCCACGAGTTAGCGATAAGGATCCAAAGCGCGCTCAGGCACGAGCCAAACCACACGAGCCACGCCGACACCAGGTAAAACTTCGGCGAAACCGTCTTGCGGCCGAACAGCAGAATGCCCAGGAAAACCGACTCCAGGAAGAACGCCAGCAGCGCTTCGGCCGCCAGCGGCGCGCCGAAGATGTCGCCCACAAAGCGCGAGTAGTCGGCCCAGTTCGTTCCGAATGAGAACTCCATCGTGATGCCCGTGGCAACACCTATCGCGAACGTCGCGGTAAAGATCTTCACCCAAAAACGGGAGGCCGCCGCGTCTTTTTCGTCGCGCGAGCGGTAGTACCGGGTTTCGTTGATGGCTAGGATCAACCCCAGGCCGATGGTTAGCGGCACGAAGAAGAAGTGATAGGCCGCCGTCAAGGCGAACTGCACTCGTGCCAGCATCACGGGATCGGAGAAGAAATCCATTGCGCACCCCCTTCTTGTCCTTGGAACTTGCGATTCCGAGGGGGAAGCGTCCTCGCAGCGCTTTCCCCTCGGATCCTAATTGCTACCATAGTAGCACCAATTATGAAGGAATACTACGCGTTGAAGGATTTTTTTGCGAAGGGTAATGTTGGTCGTGGTTGGGTTCTCCGCCTTTGGCGGAGAGGGCGCTTCGTGAAGCGCCCCTACGAAGGTTATCGTTTTAGTTATGTTTATGGTACATGGAAGAGCCCTCGTCATAGTGGTAGGGAAGGCAATCATCTCTTGGCGTAATCAGTAGCGCGAAGCGCGTCACACTTCTCTGAAGCAGGTCTTGTTGCAACCCCTAACCAGCCGTTCCACTATCGATCCTCCCCCTCTTCGCCGGAAAGCAGAAGATCAAACATTTCCTGACGGCCATGTACACCCAACTTCGTATAAATATGAGAGATATGCGTTTTAACCGTGCCTTCCGATACCACCAACTCATCACTAATATAAGTGCGGGAACGCCCCTGCGCCAGCATCATAAACACTTCCGTTTCGCGTGGAGAAAGTCCGTGAGCTTTCGCTATTTCCGCACGTCGATCAACCATAAGATCGGGCGGCACAACTTCACTTGACTCCTGATCGTTTCTATCCGTCAGCCACACCACTAACATGACAATAACGAACGCAACCACAATTATTACCGCATTGTTCACCACGCCCAAGCTGAAGAAAAACACCACCCAAATAATTGAAATGGCGTCGTAGAGACCAGCCGCCAACCCCACCACACGAAACGGCGATGCTTCCTTGAGACGAATAGTAGTTACCATTATCGTCCAGAACAGTGCATGAGAAAGCGCTTCAATCGCCGTGATGAATACCTCGGTTGTTGCCGCAAGCATCCCCTGATATGAAGCACTTGTAGCTGACAGAAAATAAGCGAAGATAATAACAAGAAATGCGGGCATAAACCGCTTGCTCAAACGCGATTTTGTGCGCTTCTCAAGCAGCACATACGAAAGCGCCACCAGCACGGCGCCCACACCCACAGACCCCACCGCCGCAGAGAACGCTCCCGAAAACAAGTTGAGCGGATCGCCGAAAAACCCGAGGGGCGTCATAACGCGCGTAGTTGCTACAACCAACACCGCTACAATAATTTGCGGAACAATTGAGCGATAAGCAGTCGAGCCATCTTCCATTGGCCTCCATTCATCTTTATCAGTACGCGTTTCTTCCCCACGCTCCGCCACAAATGCGAACCCGGTAATAATAAGAGGAAGCGCAATGGCGAGACCAACTTGTGCCGAGGCGCTTAACACCCCGGTGAAGAGCTGCACTAAAACCGTTTTGAGCGCCAGGCTTGCTACGATGCTGCCTATGGCATACCGCATGCACTGCGTCTGCGCCAACATGCCGCAGAACAGGCACGTAAACCACGTATAGCCTGCTCCCGCAACAATAATGCCTGATAAAGCCACTACTTCTGGTGGGAAAAACGTCTGCTGACATGCCACGGCGAAAGCCATGGTTCCAAATGATGCCACCAAAGGCAAGCAGAAGAACAGATAGCGCTTTACACGCTCAAACCAACGAGGCAAAGCTGCCATGCTTATCGCGAGAACCAGCAGGCCAACAAGCCAATACACTCTCATGTTTCCCAAGCCTATCAACCCTGAATAGGGAATAGCGAACCCTGGCGAATGACCAAACAAATCGGCCCACACCGCAAGTAATGCCCAGCCCAATGCCACGCAGAGGGTAGTTTGATACTTTTTCATGCTATTAATGGTCATCCTCCCGACGCATGGAAACTCACTTCTGAAAACCGCTCAAGAAGGGGGCTTCTATTACCTCATCATACGACCGCGATAAATCCAACGCAATATCGTCCGTTTTGGGGATGGCCTTCACCTGCGGAAATCTCCCTTTCCGGCGATGTTCAAAGTCTTCTCGTTAGGGCATGGTGATAGCGTCGCTACAACAAAAGCAACAAGGAGGGAATTATGGACAATTCTCAAAAGTACGCAAAGGGGCCGGAGCAGTCTCGTCGAGGGTTCGTGAAAACCGCTGGCGTAGCACTGGCTGGAGCGGGAATGGCCGCCATGGGACTTGCGGGGTGCGCGCCTTCCGCGCAAAACGCGGATAAGACTTCTTCCGCAAACAACGGAACCTGGGACGAGGAATTCGACGTCATTGTTGTTGGCGCTGGCATTGCAGGCAACGCCGCAGCTTTGACAGTGGCCACTGAAGGAAACGGAGCCTCATGCCTGCTTATGGAAAAGGGTTCCGCACCCAGCGGCAACAGCCCGTTTTGCAAGGGCGATGCCATTTGGACCAAAGAACCTGAAAAGCTGGCATCTTATTTGAAGACACTAGCCCACGGCACAACACCTGATGACGTGCTCGACGCCTACGCTCAGGGATGTGCCGAAATTTTCGACTGGGTGATTGAAAATGGTGCTATCAAAGAAGAGATGAGCATCACCGAGCCCGCCACGGACCCTGAAGAGCGCAACGCAGAATACCATGAGTATGAAAATTCTTACGCGTTTGGTTACTTCGCCGTTGGCAAGAACAGCAAAGTGGAGGTCAAAGGCCCGAATCACATTCAGGTTTTCCTGGAACAAGCAGTGGCTCAGCACTCCGACATAGTGGACTACCGCACCTCGACGCCGCTTGTCGACCTCGTGCAAGATGCCGATACGGGAGCAGTGCTCGGTGTGGTTGCTGGCGAGAAGAACCCGAAGCGCATCAAGGCAAAACGAGGCGTCATCATGTGCTGCGGAGGATTTGAGCACAGCCCCGAAATGATGCAGAACTATCTGGGCCAAGGTGCAGCTGTTCCTGCCGCCGGGTCTCTGAACACGGGCGACGGCCATCGCATCTGCGCAAAACTGGGTGCAGATTTTTGGCACATGAACAATGTTGCGGGCTTCTGGATGGCTGGCCGCGACCTTCAGAATACCGCCTATACCAACCCGCCCATCTTCAAGCCCGCGCCGAAGGGTTTCGGTATCACGGTGGGTGTTAACGGACGGCGCTTCTACATGGATTGGGACGGCTACAACGTTCGTGAGAAGTACCCTTATATGTCCGACCTTAGCCTTCATGTAGGTTCACGTCACGGCCATATGCAATTTGGTGGCGAATGGCCGCATTTGCCCATGCCTTCGAAAGCGTGGTTTGTGTTCGATAAAAACGGGCTTGAGCAGGGAGCCATCCCGCCGTCAGAGGATGGATCAACGCCCGATGCAAAGGGCTACGCCTACGCTGCAAACACCATCGAGGAACTTGCAATGCAGATGAAGGTGCCGGTTGAAGAGTTGGTGACTACGGTAAACCAGTGGAACGAATGCTGCGCTTCTGGCAAAGATGTGTACTTCCACCGTCCGGAAAGTACTCTTGTGCCGGTACAGGAACCGCCCTTCTATGCTCAGCTGTGCGCTCCGTCGTTCCTCAACACCGACGGCGGCCCCGTCCGCGCTGCTGACGGCTCTATTCTTGACTACGACGGCAATCCTATTAAGGGGCTGTATTCCGCTGGAGAGTTTGGCTCCATTTGGGGTCACTACTATGAGGGCGGCGGCAATGTGGCTGAATGCCTCATCTTTGGCCGCATTTCCGCAAAGAGCGCTTTGGCGAATACTGAAGCATAGGCTTTTGTTGCACGGCTGATTCCGCACCGCCTTCCCCTCCCAGGCGGCGCTTATCACGACGGCCCGAAGTTGACTTCGGGCCGTCGTATGCTTTTGGGGGCACTTGCTTGGCGGTGCGGGGAAGTTTTTTGTCCGTCGCACCGCCGTTTGTGGGTTATCAATAGTACCGGTAGTACGCGGCGCAGCTGCCTTCGCTGGAGACCATGCAGGGGCCCACCGGGTTTTCGGGGGTACAGACTTTGCGGAACAGGGGGCACTCGCTGGGAGCCATGATGCCGCGGAGGACGTCGCCACAGCGGCAGCCTTTGGGGTCCTGCGTGGGTTCGACCTCGGGGTTGAAGCGGCGCACAGCGTCGAACTGGGCAAACTCTTCGCGAATGCGATAGCCGGAACCGGGGATTTCGCCCAGGCCGCGCCACAGAGCGGGGCACGTTTCGAACACCTCGTTGATGGCGGCGAGCGCCACGGAGTTGCCCTCGGGCATAACGCCGCGCGCGTAAGCAATCTCAATTTCCGCGCGGCCCTCGTGTAGCTGACGCATGATCATGGCGATGCCCTGCAGCACATCCACCGGCTCGAAACCAGTGATGACACCAGGGATGCCGTACTTTTCCGCCAGGAATTGATAGGGCTTCGCACCGATAATAGTGCTCACATGACCAGGCAAAATGAGCGCGTCCAACTGGAGTTGCGGGTCGTTGATGATGGCTTCCAACGCGCCCGGCATGTTTTTGTGCGCGCCGAACACGCTGAAGTTGGTGAGTCCCGCTTCGGCTGCGCGCTTGATGGCCATGGCCACCAGCGGCGTGGTAGTTTCGAAACCCACGCCCACGAACACCACTTCGCGGCTGGGGTTTTCTTGGGCGAGGCGCAGCGCGTCGAGCGGCGAGTACACTATCTGGATGGAGCGCCCCGCCGCCTGCTCTTTGAGCAGGCTGGACGTGGAGCCCGGCACGCGCGTCATGTCGCCGAACGTGGCAATGGTAACGCCGGGCACGCGCGCGAGCGCAATAACCGTGTCGATGTCGTGGTTCGAAGTGACACATACCGGGCAGCCGGGGCCAGACGCAAGCTTGATGCTCTCCGGCATGAGGTTGCGAATGCCGTTGCGCGCGATGGCCACCGTGTGGGTGCCGCACACTTCCATGAGCGTGGCTCCGCCGGCGGGCGCCAGCTTCTGGATGGATTCAATGAGACCGCGCGCCAGTTTCGGGTCCTTAAAAGCGGCGAGTTCGGCCTCCATGGTGGCAGCGTCGGAGGCGCTCATCGGGCGGCCTCGGTTTCCACCACGTCGGGGATATCCTCACCGGCCAGTTCAGGGAACTGCTTGATGAGGTCGATGGTTTCCTGAGCGTAGTCCGGGTCCACCACTTCAATGGCGAAGCCGGCGTGCACGAGCACGAAATCGCCCACGCCAGCCTGCGGCGTGAGGTCGAGCGCGATGTCGCGCGTGACCCCTAAAATGTCCACCGTGGCCAGGCGATTCTCTTTCAGTTCGGTCACTTTTGCGGGTATGGCCAAGCACATGATACATGCCTTCTTTCTCTTGGTGCCGGCGCGCCGCAGGGCGCGGGCCTGCGGGCGGCGCTACGAAGAAGCGCCCTCTGTGTTCGAGGCCCATGCTACCACAGCCTGACCGAACGAAATGCAGCCGTCGTTAGGCGGTAGATCGCGGTTGACGGCGACCGTGAATCCGGCCGCTTCGAGCGCCGCCAGCGCGTGCTCCACCAGGTAGCGGTTCATGAACACGCCGCCGGAAAGCGCCACGGTGTTGATGTCGTACATCGCGCGCACCAGCTCGGCCGCCGTAACGATGACCTGCACAAACGCGTCGTGGAAGCGCCGCGCGATGATGCCCGTGGGCACGCCGGCCGCCTTGTCTTCCAGCAGGGCACGGAAGGTGGGCGCGGCGTCGAAGAGCACGACGGAGGTGTCTTGGGCGGTGCTTTCAGGGGTGGCGGTGTTTTTTACGACTTCGAGGGTGTAGCGGGCGGTGGCGTCGGGGTCGGGGTCGGCGGCGGTACTGCCGGCTGGCGCGGCGGCATCAATGGCGGCTTCCAGGAGAATGGCCGGCTCGCCTTCGTACGTGGGCTCGGTGCAGATGCCCAGAAGCGCGCTGGCGGCGTCGAACAGGCGACCAACCGACGAGGTCATGGGCGTGTTGAGGCCGCGCTCAATCATCTGGTCGCACACTTCTGCCTGCTCACCCAGCGCGGCGAGTGCATCGGCGGCACCTGGGTGTTCCAGCAGGTCAAACGCCCAAAGCGCGCCATAGGCCATACGCAGCGGATGCTTCACGGCTGCCGCGCCACCGGGCATGGGCACGTAGGCAAAGTTCGCAAACCGCTCAAACGCGGTGAGGTTGCTCAGCAGCACTTCGCCGCCCCAGATGGCGCCGTCCTCGCCGTAGCCCGTGCCGTCGAAGGCGATGCCGCACACGGGGCCTTCCAGACCGTGCTCGGCTAGCACCGACACGATGTGCGCGTGGTGATGCTGCACTTCCGTCACGGGCACGCCGGACGATCGTTCCTGCTCATGCGCCCATTTCGACGCCAGGTACTCGGGATGACGGTCGCACGCGATGCGCTGCGGCGCTATTTCGAACAGCGTCTCGTAGCGGTCTTTCGCCTGCAGCCACGCGTCAAACGTCTCGGCGTTTTCCATGTCGCCGATATGCTGCGAAACAAACGCCTCACTGTCGCGCGTGAGCGTGAAGGTGTTCTTCTGCTCCGGCCCCGTGGCGAAGATCGAGAATGTTTCAGCCTGTTCTGCCGGCTGGCCACCTGGCATCGTCAACGGCAGAGGGGCGTAGCCGCGGGCGCGGCGGACGAATTGGACGGCTTCGCCAGCACTGCCGGCGCTGATGACACGCACGACCGAGTCGTCGTAGCGCGCGCGGATGGCGCGGTTGTGGCCCATGAACGCATCGGCCACGGCGAACAGCTTCTCATAAGCGTCCGCGTCGTCAATGACGATGGGCTCATCATGAATGTTTCCCGAGGTCATAACCAGCATGGGAACCACGTTCCCCTCGGTTGCTTCCGCGAAATCGTGCAGCAGGAGGTGTTGCACGGGGGTGTAGGGCAGCATGACGCCCAGTTCGGGGAGGGCATCAGCCAGCGCGGGAGCGAAGGTGGCATCGGGGCGCTTCTTCAGCAGCACGATGGGGCGTTGCGAGCCGGAAAGTACAGCAGCCTCGGCATCGTTTACCTGGCACACGCGGCGCACGGCGTCCAGATCGGGCATCATGACCGCGAACGCTTTGCCCTCGCGGTGCTTGCGCGCGCGCAAAAGCGCCACGGCATCTGCGTTGTTTGCGTCGCACACCAGGTGAAACCCGCCAAGGCCCTTCACGGCCAGAATCTTGCCGGCGCGCAACTGCTCCACGGCGCGGGCGAAAAGGGCGTCGCTTTCCTCGCGCGTGGTTCCCCAGGTCACCGGGCCCAGCGGCGCGTCGATGCTCCCGTCCTCGTGCTCGCGCCAACTCACGTGCGGCCCGCACTCGAAGCACGCGTCGGGCTGGGCGTGAAAGCGGCGGTCGAGCGGGTCGCCATACTCGGTGGCGCAGCGCTCGCACATGGGAAATTCCTTCATTGACGTGCTCTTACGGTCGTACGGAAGCTTCTCAATAATAGTGAAGCGCGGCCCGCAGTTCGTGCAGTTGATGAAGGGGTAGCGAAAGCGACGGTCGTTGGGGTTGAACAGCTCGCGCGCGCAGTCGTCGCACGTGGCCAGATCGGGCGACACGAGCGTCGTTTTTTCCACGGCACCGGCATCCGAAAAGCGAATCTCGAAGGTGTCGAAGTCTTCCAGCGGCACTTCCTTGAGCTCGATCTCGTCCACCTGCGAGGCGGCTGGCGGGTTCTCGGACAGCTCCAGCACGAATTCGTCAAGCAGCTTCGACTCGGCCTCCGCGTGGATGAACACGCCGTCCGCCGCGTTGAGCACCCACCCATTCACCAGGTACTTCTTCGCCAAACGATACACAAAGGGGCGGAACCCCACCCCTTGCACAATACCCTTCACCTGTATATCAAGCGCCTCAATCATAATCCGCCCCCAATCAATTCACACAAAGCACGAACGTTTACCTTACCGGTCCGTATGCCAAACCGCCCCGGTTGGCGTAGTAAGTCAGCGAGGCCCCCTGTGGTGCCTGAGATCGTGGGAATCGCACAAGCGACGCGTACTTCGTTACGCGAGCTTGCGGGATCGCCGCGAGATCAGGTGCCACAGGGGGCCGCAGCGTCGGCATGTTCCGACAGCCGTTAGGCTGTCGGAACATCAAGAGTTTCCAAAACTTCCGTAATCGCTTGCGCCAGCGCACGCAGGGTTACGCCGGAGTTGTCGGGGAGGTGCAGGTGGACACAGCGGCGACCGCGGTCGGCGAGCGTCACCAGGTCGCCGGAGGCCTGCGCCTTCGCCAGCATTCCCAGGCTCTCGGCCTCGCGCGTGAGCGGAATGTCCTTCAACTCGTCGGCCGACAGAATCAAAAACACGCCGTTGTTCGGGCCGCCCTTTTGCAGCTGGCCCGTGGAGTGCAGGTAGCGCGGGCCCACCTCAAGGCACGACACCACGCGGCGCTTGTCGGCCACGCTGTGGCGAATAGCTTCCAGCGCTTCACGCCGCCACTCGCCCGTGAACGGCAGAAACGCGTTCAGTGCGAAGTAATCGCCCGGCTGAATGCTGCCCAGCAGCGCGCGCAGGGCGCTCTGCACGTCGGTGCAATCCTTGAAGCACGGCGCCAGACGCACCTCCACTTCGCCCATGTTCACGTCACCGATAAAGTCCTGCACGAAGTCAGGCGCGGGCTGACCTTCGTTCAAAATATCCAGCACCACGGCCTTCGCCGACGCCACGTCGGGCTGGTCAAACGGGCACACCTTCATCAGGAAACCGCACATGGCAATGGCGTATTCCCACATGACAAAGTGTTCGGCCAGTTCTTCCACGGTGTCAATCTTGAAGTTCGCGCGCGGGATGGTGGGGTCGATGTAGGATAGGCTCATCTCGAAGTTCTTGCGCTCGTCCCACAGGTCGGTCTTCGTTTGGTACACAATAATAGTGCGGTCGCCGGGGTCGCGCTTCAGCACCAGCGAGTCAATCTCAATGTTCGGCAGGATGCCCTGGCCCTCTTTGCCCAGGCTTTCGGCCACCAGCTGCTCAATCCACAGGCCCAGTACGCGGCCGCGTTTCGGCGTGAGGAACGAGAACTTGTTGCGTCCTTGCAGGTAGTTGTCGTAGAGGAAGGCGGCTAGGCCAATGGCGGGGTTGTCGATGGCGTCTTCGCTGCACTTTTGCTCGGCCTCGACGGCGCGCGCCATGAGTTCTTCCAGGTCAATGCCTACCAGCGCGGCAGGCAGAAGGCCAAACACCGACAGCGCGGAGAAGCGGCCACCCACGGAGGGTTCGCCGGAAAACACGGCGGCCCAGCCTTCTTCGCGTGCCTGTCGCTCCAGGTCAGAACCCGGGTCGGTGATTGCCACCAGGTGGCCAGCCAACTCCTCAGGCGGCATGGAGTCGGCCACGGCATCGCGCACGGCGCTCAGCGCCAGGCGCGGCTCAATGGTGCCGCCGCTTTTCGACGACAGTATAAATAAGGTAGTGTGCGGGTCGGCTTCCGCCAGGATGGCGCGCACGCGCACGGGCGAGTCGGAGTCCAGCGTTTTGAACGAAATGCGGGCGGAGTCCGGCTTGTTGTACTTGGTGATGGTCATGGGGGCCTGCGTGGAGCCGCCCTGGCCAATGAGCACGACAGTCTTCAGCCCCTGCGCAATGATGGAATCGGCAAATTCCTGAATCTCGCGCAGCGCGCACGGCGGGTTGCTGGCAAGATCGGTCCAGCCCATGAATTCCTGGGCGCACGCCTGAGCGCCTTCGGAGAAATCGTACAGCGTCGCGTCCTTCGCGTGGACGCGGCTGGCAACACATTCCTTCACGAGCGTTTTCGCGGAAGGATACAGTTTTTCCATGTCACCGGAGATCATGAAACCTTCTTTCAGCGGAGTTCCGCTCATTCTAGCAAACGCAACGCGTTCGCGCGCGCTGGGCCTGCGCTTGTGATGCAGTTGTGAATACGAGCGGCGAAAACACGGCGGGCGGCGCGGCATCGGGCGGCGCGGGTTTAAGACTTTTTGACGACGGAAAGGTCCGAGACGCTGGCTCGCAGGGCGCGTTCATACTGGTCACGGTCGAGTTTGTTCGAACCAACATCAATGAGCGCCGTCACGCGCGTGCCGTCAACCTTGCCATCGAGAAACGCGGTGCCGTAATCGCGCTTGAGCGTGTCGAGGAAGTCGGCGGCCTCGGCTTCGTCGTTGAACGTTATTTCCAGGCTTGACGTGCGGCAGAGGCCGTCTTCGCCGAATGTGGTGCGCTCCACGGTGGAGGGCGCGTCGGGGCCCGCGGTCTGGCGGTAGCGGTAGACCACGGTGCCGGATAAATCTTGCTCTGACGTGGTGTTTTGCGAGTCGTCGGCGGGTGTTTTCTTCGCGTCGTCGTTAGGCTTTTGCGCGTCGTTATCCTGCTGCTGCGCGTCGGCGGCGGGGGTGTCGCTGTCCTGCGGCACGGCCGGGGTCCCCGACTGTGAGAGCTGGAACACGGCACCAAGGAACAGGGCCACCACCACCAGCACGCCCGTCACGCCGAGCGCAATTTTCATGCGCAGGTGGCGAACGTGGCTGCCCGCTCCCTCACGCAATCCGTCGGCAAGCGACGCAGGTGCGGTATTGAACAGGGGGCTGTCGGGAATGGGGCGCTCGCCGAGCAGGGGCTCTTCCTTTTCGTTGGGTGGCGTGGGCGAGAGTGACGAGCGCGTGGCCGGAGGCTTCCCTTTGGCGGCCGGCGGGAACAGCGCGCTGGTGGGAACGGGCGCCCATTCGGTGTTTTGCGCAGGGGGCTGCGCGGGGTGAACCTGGGACTTGGCCTTGGGTTGGGGTTGGGGTTGGGGTTGGGGTTGGGTCTGCTGCGGCTTGGCCTGGGGCTGAGGCTTTTGGACAGGTTGCGCCTGGGGTTTGACCTGCTGCTTTGGTGCCGCTTGGGACTGGGAGCGCTGAGTCCCGGTCTGGGGATGCGGCTGCTGTTGACGTTGCTGCTGAACCTGCGCGACAGGTTTGGAAGCGCCTTGTGCCGCCATAGGTTGAGCGGCCGCGCGTTGAACAACTGCCTGCTGAACAGCGCTTTGCCGGGGCATCGCTTGGCGGGGTTGCTGGCGAGTCACCGTTTGCTGAACAGGTGTCTGGTGAGGCGCAGCCGACTGGGCTGCCGCCTGGTGCGCAACAGCCTGACGAGGCTGTTGAGGCGATGCCTGCTGAACGGGCACTTGGTGGCCGCGCGCCTGCTGGGAAGCGGGGGCTTTCTGCGCAGCGGCCGCCATACGGTCAAGTTCTAGAATCTCGGCTTCCAACTTGCTGCGAACAGCGCGCAGCATCTCAAGACGCGTGAGGTCATCGAGTTCCGAGCGATCGAGCGCCAGCCACGCGGAAGTCACCGCATCGGAGCCGGTCACAGCCGCATCCGCCACCCCATCTGCTTGGACGGAAGAAGCAGGCTGGGCCGAGCGCTCCGCCGCGACGGGCCTTTGCACCACCGGGCCGGACGTCGCCGATGCCGAGGCCGCAGCCGCAACCGCCGACGCGGCGTTCTGCCGCAGAACCGACTCCGACACGATGGGCGCGAATGGCACAGTGTACGCAGCGGATTTCCACGACGAGGCATCCCTGCTTTCAGCAGGCGCTACCGACGCTGCGGAAGCGGCCATTTGGGGCGCTGGTCCGGCTGAAACAGGAGTAGGCGCAGGAGTTGCCACGGCCGCTTCTGCCGGCGCAGCAACGGGAGCGGTCGTTTCCGCTGCCGGACGTTGTACCTGTTCAATAGCCTTTTCAAGCTGTGGCATCGCCTGCGAAGGCACCTGTTCTGCCGGTGAACTTTGCTGCTGCGGACGGGGATCTTCTACGGGGGCTGCGTCTTTTTCGGTAGCGTGCTTGCCCTTGGCCGCGCGACGATCTTTGCGACTGCCGGCGTGCTTGCCCTTCTTCGAGAACAATCCCGTCGGGGGTTCTTCCTGCTCAGCCAACTGTGGTTTCTCAGCCGCTTCGTTCGAGGGCTGCGAAGCGGGCTGAGCAGGGGCGGAAGTTGCAGGGATAGCACTCCCCTGATCGGCAGCCGCTGGGGCGGCGGCGTGCAGAGGGACAGCTGGCATCGCAGGCAGGAACTCAGCCGCCGATGGAGCGGGAGTTACCGACTCAGCAGAAACTGACGATTGAGTAGGCGTTATAGGTGTTGCTGGAACTGCCGGTTCAGCACCGGGAGCTTGCGATGAAGCAGGAGCGACAGTCTCTTCGGGTGCCGCAGGTGAGGCAGCAGCAGCCGGCTCTACGGGCGGTGGAGTTGGAGCCGTTTTCACGATGGGGAGCGACGCGATTGCCAACAACTCCGCCAAAAAATCCAACTCGGCTTCGTTCTGCTGGGCCACGGCCTCCACTTGAAGCGCGGTCGACGCCTCGGGCACGGGTGCACCCTGCGATGCAGGCGCTGAAGACGCCATAGGCGAAGGAGTATACGTGGCTACCGGCAGTTCCTCAGCTGCACGCGCAGAAGCAGCAACGGCTTCCTGAGCAGGGGCGGACCCGCCCGCAAACGGCACGCGCGGCAGCGGCGGAACGTATTCTGTCACCACACCTGTCATGACCCGTTCAACATGGCCGGCGGATGCAACCTCAGCAACCACTTGGTCAGTGACGGGTTGCGTCGGCACCTGCTCAACAACGGCCTCCTGCTGCGCGTCTTTCCTCGGAAGCGGTTCAGCCGGAGCCTTCGAAGTTTCGCCGCCCAACAGGTTCAGCAGCAGGTCAATCGACGGCTCGGAGGGCGGCTCTGGCGCGGCGACTTCTTCCTGTTCCAAGGCGCGCTCGGGCGTACCGGACCCAAGGCCCAGCAAATCGTTTAACGAAAGTGAGTGTTCCGAACCTGCCATGCCCACCGTGCTAAGGCCTCAGCTGCGCCATTGTGTCGCGCCGCGCACCCATGCACCCGCTTCCTTCCCCGCCTCGAAGAGCGCGCACTTTTTCCAACCGCCCATTATACGTGTTTCCGTTCTCCGCCTTAAGCCAGGCCGCTCCTCAAACAACGAATGACGTCGCTGCTGACCAGCACCTACTGCGTTGAACTTCAATGCTCACAAGGCGCGCCCCAGCGCCCCGGCACCTTTCGTCTTGCGCTCGTTGGTTGGCGCAGCGCTACGGAGTTTATCCCACCCCCGAGGCGCGTTGTTTAACCAGCAAAACAAGCGCATGCTGAATATATTCGACATTATACCGATGATCTGGCACGACAACCGCCAAACAATAATAAATATGGCAAACGAAAGAAAAAGTTACCCCGTTAACGTATTTTCCAAATTCCAAAAAGGTCCAGCAAGGTTCAAACAATGTTTCACGTGAAACATTGCAACAAAAAAGTTATTTCAAATAATTGAGAAAACGAAAAAATAAAAATTTGAAAATGGGAGAAATAAAAAATAGAAAAAAGAAGCGATGCATGAATAACCAAAAAAGCAAGCACTGTTTCACGTGAAACATTTAGTGAAAAAATAATTGATTAAAAAATTATTTATTAGCAATAAAAAATCCGCCCCGAGTAGCCGGAGCGGATGGTTATTACACTTACCTTTTCGATAATATTTCCGTTACGCCTTATCAAGCACACACACTTTACAAACCCAGCGCCTTCTTTAAAGCACTGACGCGGCGGCGGGAGACGGGAATTTTTTCGTCGGTGCCGTTCAGCGTGAGCAGCAGCGTGCCTCCGGAGACAGACTCGATCTCTTCCACCATCGACAGATTCACCAGATAGCCGCGATGCACGCGGAAGAACCCGTGACCGTCCAGGCGTTTCTCCAGCTGAGCCAAGCTTACCGTAGAGAAGTAGCGGTCGGTGTCGGTTTGCAGATACGCGTAGTCGTCGCGCGCCATGACGAAACGGATTTTGTCAATGCCGATGAGAATTTTCTTCCCGCCCTTTTCCACCGGAATGCGCTCGGATTTTTGGGCCTGCACGTGCAGCGACACGTGCTCGCGCACGCGCGAGATGGCCTGCGACAGGCGCTCGGTTTCAACCGGCTTTACCAAATAATCGATGGCGCTCACCTTGAACGCCTCCAGCGCAAACTCGCTGTACGCCGTCACAAATACGACGGCGGGGGGGAATTTCAAATGCTGCAGGGCCTCGGCAAGTTGCAACCCCGTGGCTTCGGGCATGTTCACATCCAGGAACATGACGTCACACGGGTACTCTTTCAACTTCTCGATGGCCTCACGCACGCTGGCGGCCTCGGCGACGACTTCCGTTTGTCCCAGCTCATCAAGCAGGAACTTGAGTTCGGAGCGAGCCGGAGCCTCGTCATCGACGATCATCGCTTTTAACACTTGAGCCTCCTAGCTTCTGAACCCGCAATTGCACAGGCTCATTATAGAGCATGGGAGGCAGAAACCAGCAAAAAGCGTGAAGATAAGATGTTACTTACCGTCGGGCGCCGTTGGCCTTCCGTCAACCGCGCGAGCAACCGGAAAGCGGCGTTTCGCTGCCGCTGACGGGTTGATACTGCGGAAGAGGCTGGCGAAGGGGGAGCTGCGGGGGTGCTGCGGCCGGGCGCCGGGGCGCTGCCCGGTGGCCAACCACCCGTCAGCCACCCGTCCCGCGCTTGCCGCCCCCGCACTACCCCTGCGGATTGTCAGTCAAATACCGCTCGCGCAAAGCAGCGCGCTCGTCGGCGCTCACGCCCACGCCGCGTTCCACATACTCGTCCAAGCTGCCATACTGCTGCTCGGCCGCATCCAGCGCCGCCGTCAAAAACCGCACGTCAGCCGAGTTCAGCACCTGAATGCTGCTTTCCAGCTTGCCCGCCAGGTGGTACTTCGCCAGCGCGTCGGTGATGTCCTCGGTGCGCGACGCCACATAGCGGTTCGTCACCAGATAGTCGCGCATGATGTCGTCGCGCGACACGCCCAGCACGTGCAACAGCAGCATGGCGGCAAGGCCCGCGCGATCCTTCCCCACCGTGCAGTGCCACAGTACCGCGCCCTCGGGCGTGTTCAGCACCGCGTTGAAGAAGGTTGCGAACCCGCGGCGGCTGTCCTCGTCCAGCATCATTTTTTGGTATAAGTCCATCATGATCTGGGCCGGGTCGTCCTGCAGTGTGCGCAGCGTCTTCATCATGCCGCGCAGGCCACCCTCGTGCGTGACACCGAACGCCGACGTGCTCAGCACCGGCGCATCCACGAAGCGTACGTTCATGAGCGCGTCCTCAGGGTCGGGCTTTTCGGCGCGTTCCTCGGCAGTGCGCAGGTCAACCACCGTGCGCACGTCGAAGTTGTCGGTGAGTATCTCCAGGTCACGCTCTGTGGCACCCGCCAGCGCGCCCGAGCGAATGAGCCGCGCGTGCTTGACGAAGCGCCCGTCGGCCGCGGGCAAACCACCGACATCGCGTGTGTTCGGCAGCCCCTCCAGAATGATGCGGCCGTCGGATACCTTTTCCAGCCCCTCGGCGTCGGTTATGCCAAGCGCGGGCACAAAATTATCGGGCACGGTGTCCACCATCGGACGCCTCCTTTCACATATGAAAGCACGCAAAACAGAAAGCGCCCCGGCACACCACATGGTCGCCGGGGCGCGTAACGCTCGCCGTTACTGCAGGTCAAGCTGCATCAGCTTGTCAATGGTAAGCGCGTAAATCTTGAACGACTGGCGCAGCAGCTCTTCGCTCACACCCTCGTCGGGGCCGTGCATGCTGCCCACCCACTCGGGGTCCTTCACCCACGGCTTTTCCGGGCCGAAGCTGGCGCCGCTCTTGAACTCACGCGCGTACGTGCCGCCGCCCATGGTGAACGGCTTGGCGTCTTCACCCGTGGCCTCGTTGTACGCATTCAGCAGCGCCTGGATAACCGGCGAGTCCGGCTTCACCAAGAACGGCTCCATGAGCAGGGTGTTTTCAAAGGTTGCGCCAATTTCATCGGCCAGCTGGCGCACGCGTTCGGTAATTTCGTCAGCCGTGATGGACGTGGGAAAACGGCTGTCGAGCGACTGCACGAAGCGGTCGTTTTCCAGCTTGATAGTGCCGCCCACCACGGTGAGCGGGCCGAAGTACTTGTCGGAGGACTTGATGCCCAGGCCGCTGCCGTCCGTGTGGTTGAGCAGCTTTTGATCCAGCTCGAAGAACGCGCGCTCATCCGCGCCGCAGAGGCCGTGTTCCAGCAGGTAATCCACAATGAGGCCGATGGCGTTCACGCCGGTCTCGGGCATGGAGGCGTGTGCGCTTTTGCCCGTGGCGTCCAGGCGCGCGCGGCCGGGGCCGGCCTCGGTCACCACAATGCGGTCGGTGTTCGGCAGCTCGTGCGCGTCGGCGTTCACGATGGCGTGGGCCAGGCCCGGCACCGCGTTCGTGGCCATGCCGCCTTCGAATTCCACCACCACGCGAGCGCACGGCTCGATGGGCTTGCTCACCAATTCGCCGTCGTAGCCGCCCTTTTCGCCGTAGCACACGGGGAATTCCGCGTCGGGCGTGAACAGAAACGCCGGGTCATCGTAGTGCAGGTGGTAGTAGGCCACGTCAGCCATGCCGGATTCCTCGTTCGCGCCGAACAGGAAGCGCAGCGTGTAGCGGAACTGCGGGGCCTCGCCCGCGTCCTGCAGATCCTTCCAGAATTTCATGGCGTGCAGGGCCATGACGCTGGGGCCTTTGTCGTCCAGCACGCCGCGGCCGAGCAGGTAGCCGTCCTTGCGCGTGACGTCATAGGGCTCGAACGTCCAGCCCGGGCCGGCCGGCACCACGTCCATGTGCCCGATGATGCCAATTTGCGTGTCACTGGTGCCGGGGAAGTCGGCGAAGCCGATGTAACCTTCAGCGTCGTGGCTGGTGAAGCCCATGTTTTCCGCCAGATCAAGCGCTGCCGTGAGCGCCTTTTTGGGGCCGGGGCCGAAGGGGGCGCCGTCGGCCTTCTTGTCGTCCTCCTGGAAGCTGGGGATGCGCACGAGGGTGGCGATGTCTTCCACCATGGCGTCCCAGTTTTTATCGAGGTAGGCGTCGATTTTAGCAGTTAGTTCGTCATGTTCCATGGCTGCCTCCCGGCTCTCGTTCACGTGCGTGGATGACGGCAGGTGGCGGGCTTTTTTTGCGTGGAGCCCACCGCGTGCCGTCGATTGCGGTTCGTCCCATTATGCTGCTTTCCGCGGGCGCGCGCCAGGGCGTTTGATGGATGTTGAGTGATCGTCGCCGTGAATGCGCGAATACGGCGAGGCGTGCAAGTTGCCCCTCGACGGGTCGGGAGGCATCCGGTATACTTTGTCGATGCGCCCGAGTGGCGGAATGGCAGACGCGGCGGTCTCAAAAACCGTTGTCCTAGACGTGCGAGTTCGACTCTCGCCTCGGGCACCATCCGCAAACAAAAGCCCCGGTTCCTAAGAGCCGGGGCTTTTTTGTTACGCTGTCTTGGTTGGGTCGCCGCAGATGCCTATGAAGAGGGGAATGCCTTGCGACGACGTTATTTGGAAGAGGAACGGGCGATCGAGGCGTAGTTCTACCTCTTCGACGTTTTCGGGCGGGAGGGCCATTTTCGCAATGCCCATGTTGGTGTAAGCGCCGGCTTCTGCGCCCTCTTCGTCCCAGGTCACGTGGCTTTCTTGCTTCACTTCGGAAATGAAGGCTGGCGTGGACGTAAGGTTGGAGAAATTGGCGGCGTCGCCGAACGCGTCCTCCACGCCGAGGCGCTTCAGCGCGGGGATGAGATCGAACGAGCTGTCGAAGGTGGCTTTCGGCATGATGTAGGTGATGCGACCCAAGTCATCGGACGGGGCGGTAAACGCTTCTTCGAGCGCGGCGGGGTCGGCCATGAGGTCGGCCGCCGAAGTGCCCTCGGCAGGCAGAACGAATGTCATGGAAGCGCCGCCGCCGAAGCTGCGGCTGGCGCGCAGGTAGGTGTCGGTGCGGCGGAAATCCTGCGGGCTTTCGAGACGCTGCGTCATGAAGTCGACCTGCACGTCGCCCTGTTCCGCATGGAACACCTCTTGCGTGGTGGCCGAGGTGTCGAACGGGTCTGACCAGCTGCCTTTGAAGTAGATGGCGTTGATGATGGAGAGAATCTGGCTTGCGTCGGTTTGCACCTGCGGGTTGATGAGGCCACCCGTGTTGTCGCTGATCCAGGAGGCGATGGCGGCATCCGTGGCCGCAGTGCCGAATTCCGCCGAGAAGGGTGTGGCGTAGAATTGATTGATGGCTGTGTCAATAAAGGCCTGTTCAAAGGGGGTGTCTTTTCCGAGCCAGAGGGAGTTAGCCAGAGTTACCTCCGACTGCGGATCGGTGGCGAGCACGCGGAACAGGTTGCCGCACTGCTCGGCCGTGCTAAGGTTCGCGGGTGTACCAAGCGCGGCCGCAATTTGTTCGGCCGTGGTGCCTGCTGCGCCTTCGCCCGCAAGCGCGAGCGCGTAGTAGAGGCTGAGCGGGGAGTAAGCGCTGTTCACAGACGCGTCGGCGTTGACGTTGGCGTTGGCGCCGACGGCATCCGTTGTTGGGTCAAGCACCGCAGCCGCACTGCGATAGGCGAACGCGGAAAGGGACTGCGTGAAGTTGAAGTCCACGGGGTTGGCGTCAAGCGTGTTCATCCAGGTGTCGTAGTCGTCTTCGGCCGGCTTCTCGGGAATCGCTGGCTGTGCCACGGCGAGCCCGTCGTACGCCGCCGTCGAAGGCGCAGGTCCCGGCGTCGGCGCGGGATCAGGTTCGCCACCCTGCTGCTGAGCCGAGCCACATCCCGCAAGCAGCCCAACCCCCGCCGCCAAAGCAACCACCAACCCCCCAACAACCAACCACCGCTTCCTCATAAACCCCTCCTTGCAGAAGTGAAATTTCCACTTCACCATACCACGACCCAAATTAAAGAAACAACCGCAGAACCAAGAAGCGCGCAACGGGAGTGACACTACGGGCGACACCACTCATAACATGAAGCAAAAGAGCTGCAACGATTTTTTGAGTGATGATAATGTAACCAATAAATTTTCATCGCTGAAAAAATTATTCATTACTTCAACTTCAATCATTTTTTGAATACCTGCCACGTAATCAAATTTCCGATCAATGAAAAAATTATTCCAGTTAAAAAATCACTCATTTTTGAGTAACGGAAAAGGAGCGCACCGTTTTTTGATGCGCTCCTTTTTGGTGATGCGTGTTTTTGGTTTCAAATGTTTCACGTGAAACATTTGTTGATTTTTTGGGTCAGAGAATAATCACGTGGCCCATCAATCAACCTATGCGCGAACTTCGCCACCCTTCTTGCGGGTGGGTACCGCCTGGCCAGTCGCGGCCATGCGCTCTTCGTGGGTCATTGCGGCGAGTTCCTTAACACGGGTCACGTCCACACCCAGTGCCTCGGCCAGGCGTGTGCCGTACTCGGGGTCGGCCTTGTAGCAGTGGGCCGCGTGGCGCAGGCGGATGTTCTCCGTGACGCCTTCCATATTCCGCATGGTATTGCCGATGAGGGCGGCGCGCTGCGGCTCTTCCATCAGGCAATATAGTGCGCCCGGCTGGTAGAACGTGTCGTCGGTGGGGTCATCCGCGGGGTCCCACGCGTCCATGGGGCCGAACAGGTCCAGCGGCGGCTCGGCCGCGTCGGCCTGCTGCTGCCACTGCCCGTAGCTGTTGGGCTCGTAGCCGATGGTGCCGCCGAAGTTGCCGTCGGTGCGCATCTGGCCGTCGCGATGGAACTCGGCGTAGGGGCAGCGCGGACGGTTCACCGGGATGTGGTTGTGGTTTACGCCCAGGCGGTAGCGCTGCGCGTCGCCGTACGCGAACAGGCGGCCTTGCAGCAGCTTGTCGGGCGACAGGCCAATGCCCGGTACCAGGTGCGTCGGCGAGAACGCGGCCTGCTCCACCTCAGCAAAGTAGTTCTCGGGGTTGCGGTTCAGCTCCAGCACACCCACCTCGATGAGCGGGAACTCCTTGTGGCTCCACGTTTTGGTGATGTCGAACGGGTTCTCCTTGTAGTTCTTGGCCGTGGCCTCGTCCATCACCTGGATGGAGAACGTCCACTTCGGAAACTCGCCGCGCTCGATAGCCTCGAACAGATCGCGCTGGTGGCTCTCACGGTCGCCAGCGATGATCTGAGCGGCTTCCTCGTCCGTGAGGTTCTTGATGCCCTGCTGGGTTTTCAGGTGGAACTTCACCCACACGCGCTCGTTGTTGGCGCTGATCAGGCTATACGTATGGCTGCCGAAGCCGTGCATGTGGCGGTAGCTGGCCGGAATGCCGCGGTCGGACATGACGATGGTCACCTGATGCAGCGCCTCAGGCAGGCTGCTCCAGAAGTCCCAGTTGCTCTGGGCGGAGTGCATGTTCGTCTTCGGATCGCGCTTGACCACGTGGTTGAGGTCGATGAACTTCTTCGGATCGCGCAGGAAGAACACCGGTGTGTTGTTGCCCACGAGGTCCCAGTTGCCTTCGGGCGTGTAGAACTTCATGGCGAAGCCGCGGATGTCGCGCTCGGCGTCGGCCGCGCCGCGCTCGCCGGCCACGGTGGAGAAGCGGACGAACACGTCGGTTTCGGCACCGGGCTGGAACACGACGGCCTTCGTGTACTGGGAAATGTCGCCGGTCACCGTGAAGGTGCCGTACGCGCCAGAGCCCTTCGCGTGCATGCGTCGCTCGGGGATGACTTCGCGGTCGAAGTGCGCGAGTTTCTCGATCATCCAGTTGTCCTGGAGCATCATCGGGCCGCGCTCGCCGGCGGTCAGCGTGTGGTTGTTGTCAGCAACAGGTGCACCGTTTTCGCTGGTGAGCTTCGTGGTATCAATGTGGTCGGTCATGGGCGAATCCCTTCCCTTGTACCGCCCAGGAGAAATAATTCCGGGCGGTTTGCTATTTGATGGATTCAGCATACGCGCAAATAACTCTTTCGCCGCTCTTATTGAGAATAAATCTCAATAAGATCACAGTATCATTACAATCAATGAAAAAGTTACTGCGCGAAAAGTGCACGAAAGCAAAAAAATGAATGCAGATGTTTCACGTGAAACATCTCAACGTGCATGAAAAAAGAAAGCCCGCGGCAACGGAGGTTGCAGCGGGCTTGGGAGATCGCGAAAACTAGCTGCTTACAGCGTGAAATCCTTTTCGCCGTTGAAGATGGCCAGGGCGTCAGCCACAGAGTAGTCGGCCAAGGTGATGGCGCTGATGGCCTTGGTCAAGCGCACGGCCTCGTCCAGCGAGCGCTGATGGATGTTGCGGCCGGTAGCGTTACCGCAGGCACCGCCCACGTGGATCTGATCGTAGAGCTGCGTGAGGAACGTCTCGGCATCCACCGTGGAGCCGCCGGCGCACACCAGACCCGTGCGGCCCGCAGCCATGGAGGCAACCTTCAGAGCCTCGGCCGGAGTGCGCGTGTCGTCGCCCTCGGGCTTCGGCGGGTTCACCTTCACGAAGTCGGCACCCAGGCAGAGCGCCACGCCCGCAGCACCAGCAATAAGGTCGGGATCCTTCTCCGCCGCCACAGCCTTGCCGCGCGGGTAGATCCACAGCACCACCAGTAGGCCGTTCGCGTGAGCCTGAGCGATCAGCTCGCCAGCCTCGGCCATCATGGTGGACTCATACTCGCTGCCCAGGTAAATGGTGTAGCCCAGGCCCACGATGTTCACGCCCGCCTCGCGCATGGCCAGCACAGCGTCCAAATCGTAGAGCTGCGGCGAATACGGGTCGTCCTGTTTCACGCCCACAAGGTTCGTCTTGGAGTTCATCTTCACGAGGTAGTTGATCTCGGGATAGTCGGCCGCGTACTGCGCAATGAGGCCGCGCTGTCCAGCAAGCACGCCGCACACGCCCTGGCGCCCAATTTCGAAGAGGTGCTGCGGCTCGGCGTCGGCGATGTCGATGCCCTCGCCGTAGAAGTCCTTGTTGAGGTGCTCAATCTTCTGGTCGCACGCGAACAGCATCAGACGGCCCGTTCCGCGCGTGGCCTTCAGGTAGTTCTCAATGTACTCGTCACGGGACTCCGGCATGACATCGGCCGGAACTCGAACCTGGTCACGAGTGATGTGGGGCATGATTTCCTCCTTATTAGGACGTGCTTCGCAAGGCGCTCTCGCCATTCGATACCGTCATTCTAGCCAAAAAACAAACCCGCCCGCCCCTCTACACCGAAAAACTGGCGAACGAAAAGACAAGCGGCTTTAACAACTACCTCATTGAGCAGCGCCCAGGTTGGCGCTAGTCAGTCAGCGAGGCCGCTTGTGGTGCCCGAGATTCGTGGGATCGCGAAGGCGAAGCGTACTTGGGTACGCGAGTCTTCGTGATCGCGCGAAGATTGGGTACCACAAGCGGCCGCAGCGTCGGGGGGTTTCGGCGGCTGTTAAGCCGCCGAAACTCTTAGAACCATTCTCTTTGGTTTACTACATATACTTGTTCGAATTCGGTTTGGGACTTCGTGAGGTACAGGATGCCCTCGATGATGCCGATGATGCCCATGACGCCGGCGGCGAGACCCAAGGTGAAGATGCTGCCCACAATAGTGACAGCCAGCATAATGAATCCGGCGGTGTTATAACCTAGGTAGAACTTGTGGATGCCAAGCGAGCCCAGGAAGATAGCCAGCAGACCGGCGGCCACGTGATCCTTCGTCGTGAGGACCGGCTGGGCATACGGTTGCTGGTAATACGGCTGCTGGTAGTTGTAATACGGCTGCTGCGGCGGCACGGCACCGGGGCCGGCGTGCGGCGGCTGACCGTAGCCGGGAGCTGCATAGCCGGCGGGCTGCTGCGACGGAGGCTGCTGCTGGTAGGACGCTCCCGCTGGTGGAGGCGGTACCGAGCCCGGCGTGGGCGCAGACGCTCCGACGGGTTGGGCCTCATAGGTGGGCGGAACCGGCGGCACGTCGCTGGATGCGGGCGCGGCCGCGGCGGGCGCGGGTTCCGGCGAAGACGCAGGCATAGGCACCGCCGCCGGCGCGGAAGCCGTAGAATAGGGAATCCAATCGGGCACCGCCTCAGGCTTGTCTGGCTCGGATTCATCCGACGCCTCAACGGCACCTTCTTCATCGGCGGCAGGCGCGGGTGCCTCTTCCCCATCAACCACCTCAACTTCCTCAACCTTGCAGCTCACGGGCTCGACTTCAATCACGGCAGTCACCGCTGTGGCATCTTCCGCAGCCTCTTCGGCACTTTCGTCCTCGACCGCATGTACCTCAGCAGCGTCCTCAGCTGCATCCTCAGCGTCCTCGTTCGCATCCTCTCCACCAGGCTCGATAGGCGGGTGCTCTTCCTTTAGTTGCGCCAGACGTGCCTTCGCGGCCTCAAGCGCTTCCTGCGCAGCACGCAGTTCGGCCTCGGCGGAGGCAACCTCGTCGGTCGCGCCAAAATTCTTATCGGGTGCGTTCATGGCTCAACCTCTCTCCTCATATGACGGACGCGCAAAAAGCGCGCTTTGATCTAGCGCCATAGTATCGGGGCGTGCGGCAACGTGGACAAAACGTCACCATGCCGTTGCCCTCTGAAAACTTTACTTAAGGTTTCCGTTTCCTAAAGATCCAAAAGTCCGAAATCCGGACGCTCCGAAGCCCAAACGTTTGAGCCTAGTCGTCCTTGCGATGATCCGTACGTTTCTCCAGAAAACTCATAATGCGCTTCTGGAACACAATGCCCAAAATGGCGATAATCGCCGCCACGCCAAAAATGATGGCGCTTTCTACAAAACGCCCTTCCATCAGGCCATCAGCCGCGTACGTGGACACGATGATGCCCGGAATGCGCCCCAGGTTCGACAGCAACAGGAAGGTGCGCATGCGCATGTCGGTGAGCGGCACCAGGTACGTGAACACGTCTTTCGGCAACCCCGGAATGAGGAACAGAATGAACACGATGATGTTCAGTTTGCCAGATTTTTCGAAGCGACGGAATTTCTCCAGGTGTTTCGTGGGCACGATGCTTTGCACGAACGGCGCGCCCAGCTTGTGCACCAGCGCAAAAATGAACGCGCTGGACAGGATACATCCCAACAAAATAATGAGCGCGCCCAGCCACGGGCCGTACAAGAGGCCCGCCGCAATTTGCACCACCTCGCCGGGAATGAACGCCACCACAATTTGCAAGAATTGCAGCCCCAGCAGAATAAGGAAGCCCACGGGGCCTGCGTTGCGCACGTCGGCGATGACGCGATCCAGCCCGCCCGGCTCAAAAATGTCGGCAATATAAGGCCAGATGAGCAAACAAATTATAATCATGATGGCAAAGAACGCAATAAGCCCCACAAACTTGAAGATATCGCCCTTTTCCAGTTTGCGCCCGCGGACGACTACCTCTTGCTCGGCTTTTTCGTGCAACTCTTCTTTGCGCTCTTCGACTTTTTGTTTGATTTTACCCGTGTTGAATTTATCAGTCATCGTGACGAGCCTTGTCGTATTCCTCTTTGAACGCAGCGAACATGTTCTTCTTGGGAGCGGGCTTCTTGGTGGCGGGCTTGGCGGCCGGCTTCTTGGCCGCGGGCTTTGCTGCAGATGCCGCTGCGGGCTTGCTGGCCGCCGGCTTCGCACCAGCGGGCTCCGCCTTCTCAAGCGCCTGCGCGTCCCCGTCGTCCTTCGCCTTCGGCCCGCGCGCCTTCTGGTACTCCTCCTTGAACCCGGAGAACATACCTTTGGTGGCGGCAATCTGCTTGCCGGTGGCGTACGCGCCCTTGTTCACCACTTCGCCCGTCTTTTTGGCAGCCTCGCTCACCACGGGTTTCGCCTTGTCAACAGCCGATTGCGCCTTATCCAACACCACGGCCGTAGTCTCGCCGGCCTTCTCGGCCAAGCCGCCTTCAACCGCAAGTGAGCGCGCCTCGTCGGACACCAAAATGGCGCCCAGCACCACTTCGTCGCCCTCTTGGCCCTCGGCTCCTGTCTGCGCCAGCGCCGCACCCATGCCGCGGCGGAAGCCCTTCACCATACTTGCGGAAATCTCGCGACGGCCCAACAGCGCATTCGCCGTGGCACCCGAGTCGGTGATCACCGTATCAATTGCCCCGGTCAGGCGGTTAAACGTAACGTTGCCCACCATACCCAGCGCGTCGCCGTCCGCCGTCATCACGGGCAGGCCCACCCACAGCACGCACTCGTCCCAGTCAACGCCGAGCGCCTTGCACGCGCCGCGGTCGGTGGCCGACGGGTCGTCGTGCACCACCACGCGGCCGTCTTCGAAATCGTAGCCGTCAATCGCCACAAACATATCCTTGCGGCGGAACATCCACAGCAAGTCGGGGCGCTTCACCACGAAGCCCACCACGCGGCGCTCTTTGGGATGGAAGACGATGCGGCGCACCTTGCCGATGCGGCGCGTGCCGTTTTTGCCGCCGACAACGCGCACGCCAATAAGCTCGTCGGTGCTGATGAGTTGGTTGGCCATGTATCTATCCCCCATGCGCGCCCTCCTGCCCGCAGCCCGCATGCGCCCTCTCACAGCGCAGGCGAACAACGCGGCGGCACGCCGTCCATGCGAAAGCGGCGACGCCCGCCGAGCAGGAGAAACCCGCCCGACGTTCTGCGCCGCCGCCTGTCGCTGTACCTATTACTAGTACTGCTGCTTGCCTTCCGCGATGTCCGAACCGCCCGGCTGACCAGCCGGCGCGTACTGCGGAGTCTCAGAAGAGGAAGCTTCCGGAGCGCCCTCAATCTTGTCCGCAACCTTTTCGGCCGTGTCCTTCGCGGTGTCGGCCGCGTCCTGAGCCGCATCGGCAGCCACGGGAATCTTCTCGCTGACGGCCTCGTGCGCCTGCTCGGCGTTCTTGGCTACCTGAGCAGCGATGCGCTGACGTGCGGCTTCAATCTTCTGACGCAACTCGTCGTTTTTGTCAGAGAACGCCGGCTTAATGGTGTCGGCCGCCTCCTGCACGCGAGCGCTGGCCGCGCCGTACAGCTCCTGGCCCTTGGCCTGGGCATCCTGCATGACCTGCTGGCCCTTGGAGGCCACGTCATGCGCGAAATCCTGACCCTTCGATGCCACGTCGTGGGCGATATCCTGGCCCTTGCTGGTGACATCCTGGTACATCTGCTGAGCGCCAGCGGACGCCTGCGCGCCCAGTTCCTGCGCCTCACCCCATGCCGCGTTCACCTTTTCGGTAACGAGGGCGCGCGTCTCCTGCCCGGATCGCGGGGCGTACAAAAGCGCAGCGGCGGCGCCAATCAGCCCGCCGACGAGGAATGCTCCTATTTTCTTGCCCATAACTGCCTCCTTCAGGACGTTTGTCTATTCGCTCATTATAGGGGCACCCTCCCCCGCCAGCGAGGGAAAACACAGGCGCAATAGAATTCAGTTGACGTTTCGTTGCTGAGAAGGGGAAAGCGAAGGTGGGGCGGGGGTATGTTTTGTGCGGTTGGCGAGGTGGTTGAACCAGATGAGGAACCACCAACAGGCGCGCCCGTGATGGGAAGGCGCGCCTGCGGGTTATGTGGCAGGACGGGTGGTCCCTGCCGCAGATATGTGTGCACCGCCTCTCGGAGGCTGAGGCGGCGAGCACCTCATTAGGAAGCGAGAGAAACGGTATAGGAAATGCTGGCTATCTCAGCCGTGCCATCGTTTGCCAGGTAGTTTAAGCGGGCAGTTGCAGGAAGGTGTAAGCCGAAGGTGACGGGCAAGGTCGTGTTCGCTTCGATGCGCCAGCCGAGAGTTGCAGGGGTTGCTGTTGGGAGCGGGATGGACTTTTGCTGGCCTCCCTTAGGCGTAATCAAAATGGCAACACCTTTCATTGCTGCTTCATCGGGGAACAACGTATCAGCACCTGCAAGCAGCGCACTTGTAGCGGAGGTCACCACTATAGGAGCATCAGTATCTGAAACAAACGCATGACTCTTACCGGTAATGTCAGTTACGTCTCCTTTAGCATCTATTTGAAACACCGTTGAGACAGGAATATCACACACAATATGCTCCGACCACTTGGCGTAAAGGGTGGTGTTCTGCGTTGGCTTGTCAGTTTTGAAGTCCCAAGGGACAGTAAGTCCCTCCTTGTACCACCCATCAAACTTATACCCAGGACGAGAGGGTTGCTCCGGTGGAGTCACCAGCGCATCATGGTTGACCGTGGTAGTCTTGTTAGCAGTTGATTCGCCCCAGCTACCTCCATTAGCGTTCCAGATCATGGTGTAGGAGTTTATCTGCCACTGGGCATAGAGGGTGGCAGTAGCATCCACCCTGTTCCATTTGGTGGCGCTCGTAAGATCAGCGTTATAGTACTTGGTGCCACCATCTCTGTCGTCGAAGTAACCCAAGAAGGTATGGTTGTCCTTTGTGGGCTTAGACGTAATAGCAGGCATATCAGAATCATACGCAGCAGTCACCTGACCAGTCTGCCCACCTGTTCCTGTGTTTGGATCAAACGAGACTTGCGAAGTTGCGGCTTGCCAATGGGCATGGAGCGTTGTATCTTTTGCGGTCTTCCAAACAAGAGTGGCTCTTGCCGCTTTGGTTATAGATCTGGTTGCCACCCTCTCGCGAGTCGTAGTAGCCAAGGAAGGTATATCCCGTACGCGAAGGAAGATCGGTAATATCGGGAAGAAGCTGGTTGTAGATTGCGGTCACCGTTGAGGTGTTACCCGAGGTATCGTTAAAGTTGAGCGTGAGGATGTATTCTGTTTCGAACTTAACGCTAGAGTTGGTTACACGGATGCCAAGATTGGTGGTGCCTGGGGAGGCGCTTTGACCCTTGGACGAGTCAATGATCATGATGCCAAGTGAGGTGCTTCCACTGCCTGCTGCATAGGCCTTTACAGCAGGTAAGACAAGCGTTAACGCTGTTACAAGGACAAACAGAAGCGCAAGGATGCCGGCACCTACGTGCCGCGTACTTGACTTCAATATATATCTCGTGCTCGGCATGGCTGGCACGTTCCTTTCTTTGAACCCCGAAGCTTGAAAGCCACAGGGATAGCTGCTGTTGTTGCAAAGAAGGTGGTGATCTACCGGGGACACAACCCCGGTAGATTCTGAATGCAAGATTAGAGGCAGAAGCAGGGGCACACGCCGTACGACATTTTTGCATGATTATTGTTGTCGGTTTCACCGTTTCGATTCACAAGCATGAAACTTGTAGAACTGCTTGGAGGGATAGTCCTTTCCCACCAAGTATCGTATAACGTCGAAGACACTTCGCACTTCTTTTTCAAAGCCTCGTTATACCCGTATGGGATTACTTTTCCTTTCCAATAATCATACTGTGCGCCCTCCTCGGTCATCCATATATAGGTCTCCCACCCGCTCTTTACCGACCCCCCAAGTTCGTAATAGCTTGCAATAAAAAGGTTGTCATTAGAAGTGGTAGCGATTGCGGTTTTAGAACCATGTGGGCTAGATTTTTTTATAACGGTCTCAATATTATTCTTAAGATCATTTGGAACAGAATCCCAAATTTCATTGTCATCGGTACCGTAGACGACAGTATCTGTGCCAGGATTCATCCTAGCGCGCAACTCACTTTCGCCCCAACCGCCGGAGTTAACACCCCAGTCATTAGCGTCCTTTTTACTATTAACTGGATACATTGTTTTAAGTAAATCTTTGAACTGGAATGTAAGGCCAGCTACTGTGCGACCATCAGCTGTCCGCTCAACGAGTTTATCGTGGTTGATGCCGATGATACGTATTTCGTAGGAAGTATTACCCCAGATAGCCTTGCATTCATAAGTGTTCTCGTCTGTCATGAAAGACCGATATGCTGCTTCTATAACTGTATTGCCACTGGCAATTGCGTTAGCATGATTTTTGACTTCGGCTGCTGTATACACTTCACTGGTATTTTTATCCTTCAAGTAGAAGGACGACGAGACATCACCATTGCCAAAACCGAGAAGCGGAGCTGCTTCGAAGGTACACATCACAGTAGCGAGATTCTGCGTCGTGATGCCAGCATCAGCAACAGCTGGATTGACTTTAGCGTTGGCTAGATTCAGACGGAAGATATAAGAGGATGAGGCTTTAGGCGAAATGGTGAAAGCGCCTGGGTTTCTGGGAGTCACGTCATTTACAGATGGGTCAAAGCCAAAATTAACCATTTTGTTGTCGTCTGTTGTACCCTCAGGATAAAGACTGAAAAGCTTCTGATTCATGAGACCTTGAGCACCAGGGTTAGCCGCTAAAACGTTGCTAAAGTTTTGTGATGTGCAAGTAACTTTGGAAAGCCGTACGGAAACATCCATGTTGTTGATGAACTTAGCTGATGCCTCCATAGAAGTGGGAGATTTATCCTCCGCCACGTCGTAGGGTGCATCTTGGCCAAAGGTAACAGCAAAAGGAGCGTCAACGCTGATGGGTGCGGAAGCGGTGCGGAGGTCTGCGAGATACGTTGAAGGAAGGGATACCTCGGAGTTTAGCTGGACGATGTTGGTTTCAGCATCGGGGCTCGGAGAGACTTCTACTGTCCTGCTTGCACGAGAGAGTTCTACATCATCCAACATGAGCACAGCGGTGACGTCAGAAGTTCCTGCCTTCTTGGCGCTCACGCGACCAGCATCCACCGATAGAGGTGCGGCAGCATAGGAGTAGGAAGCTTTTATCGGGTCGGGGGCTTGGAGGTTGCCCCCTTCGAGAAGGTCAGCTTCTTGGCCGGCTTCAAGGGCGAGGGGTTCTTCGGAGAGCGTGATACCGTAGGGCATGAGGTGATTGTTGTCGGGGGGAAGACCTGGGTTCCAGGTGTCTTCGGAGCCGGAGGGAATGTAGATCGAGACGTTTGTGCAGCCAGCGAGGGCGTCGGTGGTGACTTCGGGAGTGCCGAGAGCGACTACGCGCTCAAGGTTGGAGCAAGAGGCGAAGGCGCGGGAGCCGATGGAGTTGATGCTGGCAGGAAGCCACACGTCCTTGAGGGAGGTGGCTTCGAAGGCGCGCTCGCCGATGGTGCGTAGGGTGTTCGGGAAGTCGATGGTTGAGAGGTTTGCGCAACCTGCGAGAGCTCCGTTGTTGATGGCAGTGATGGTGGTTGGGAGTTTCACACTCGTGAGAGAACCGCGGTTGGCGAAGGCGTTTTCGGCGATGGTGCTCACGCGATAGGACACGCCGTTGATCTCAGCTGATGCAGGGATTTCGAGAGTGGCATCGGGGTCGTCTTTGCCTTGCCAGGAGACGGAGAGGGTGTAGTCGTTGAGCAGGGTGTAGGTGAGGCCAGTGGCTTCGTTGGCGGTGTCTTGGTTTGTGTTTGCACCAGGTTGAGCGGGTTCGGTGAAGTGTTGAAAGCCGGCGTTCTCCCAGGTTGACTTGCGGGAGTCGTAGTCCTCACCTGCTGGGAGAGCAACTACTGCTGTTGCTTTGGTTTCGTCGGAGAAGGCCGTGGGATCGATCTTTTGAACGTTACCCAGCGCGGTGATAGATGCGAGGTCTTTGCAGCCTGAGAGAGCATCCTTGTCGATGGATTCTGTTTCAGCGGGAATCACGATGGAAGCGCCGATGCCTGCGGGGCAAGCAACCAGGGTTTTTAGGTCCTTGGAGTAGAGCACTCCGTCATATGAGGTAAACGTGGCGCTGTCCCCGACCAGGATTTGAGAAAGCACACTGCACCGGGAAAATGCAGTGGCAGAGACAAGGGTGGACTGGTCGGGGAGAGAAGCAGCGCCCTCCTTGCCCTCGGGAATGAGCAGGAGTTTCGAGTAGTCTTTGGTAAAGATCATGTCGTCAAACGACGAAAAGCCCTCGTTTCGGGGGCTTACTTGGACGTGCTTGAGCGACGAGACTCCTTTGAGCGCCTCGTCGTCGATTGTTTGAATTGTTTCAGGTAGGGAGAGTGATTCTACAGAATACTCAGTGAATGCCCCCCCCCCCGCGAGGTTTTTGAGGGTCGTGACAGCATAGGTGTCAGAACCGCTAGCTACCTGGGTGGGGACGGAGATGGTTTTGAGATCGGTGGCATGGATGCCAACAAGAGCGACGGTGGTGCCATCTTCGTTAACTTCGAAAACAAGGCCTTCGGACACAAAGGTTCCGAGAGTTGCTTTGGGAGTTCCTTGTACGAGTGGGAGTGATCCGGTTGTTTGAGATTCAAGAAGGGCGACCGTAGTCGCAAGAGATTCAGTACTTGTGGTAGTTCCTGGAGTTTCGCCTTGGACGGCTAGAGGCTCAGAAAGCCCCCCCCCCCCGG